>NZ_CP060040.1:0-714478 GCF_014211915.1 Burkholderia cenocepacia
GGCACGTCGGAAGAGGCTGGCAGAATGGGCATGAAGAATTGCGCTTCAAAAGGGTCGGCGAAATGTTGGGTTTACTACGCCGGATGCAGTTTGCCCCAGCGACTGGAATAACACGGAAAGTGCTAGACGCGTTACAGAGAACATGCGATTCAAAATTCTTCCAATCGTTTGCTTGGTCGGTATCAGTTTCACCGCACACGCCCAAGTGGCCTGTCCGCCAGGCTGGATTCCGTATAGTGCGAGTTCCTGTGGCCCGGACCCGGACGGTCAAGGACAGGCCGCATCGCCGCCTCAACGCCAGATCAGTTGGATCTCTCGCTGGGGCGCAATCTCCACCGACGGCAAGGCGGGTGCTCTCGGCACATCCACCGATCTGGACAGCCAGCAGCAGGCGGAGCGCGCCGCGCTTTCTCAATGCAAAGCGAAAGGTGGTACGCAGTGCGAGATCGACCTCTCCTATGCGAATGGCTGCGCGGTCATGCTCGTTGGAGACAACACCCACAATTCGAATATGGGGCAGACGATCGATGACGCCACCGCCAAGGCCATGAAAGTCTGCACCGCGAATGACAAGAATTGCCGCGTCTTCTATTCGGGTTGCAGTCTGCCAAGGGCAGCCCGGTAACGTTGCCTTGTGCGGGTTGCGCCCGGCAACCCAGGCCGTTGAAGTAAGGGTATGTGCGACGAGGCCACGCAGATCTGTCTCGCACCGCATCCTGGCAGGAGGTCGACGCTGAGATGGCCATTGCCGACACAGAGTTGACGCTCGAACATACACGGAAAACTCAAACATGAAGCACTTCAACGCCCGCCTTCTCCTGTTGAGCGTTGCGACGTCGTTTGCGTCGTCCGTTTCCGCGAGCGGTCATTTGCCGCCGGTGGATATGCCGCCGCAATCGTTCGCCAGTTTCGACGCATGCGTGGAGCATCTTCGTCGGTTGTACGCGCACGACCTGGCCGGCGCGAAACAGGGTCCTCGACAGATCGAGGGCGGCGCGACGCGCGAGGCGGTTGTCGATACCAGGGGTGTCGTAACCAACGAACGCGATGAAGCGCATTACGACGCTGAATTGGGTTGGTCGATTCGCAAGCCCGGTGGCGACGCCGTGGGCAATCGCTGGATCCAGACGAACTACAACTTCGAGCGCTGGCGTTGGACCTGTCGGAGCGCATCGTTGACCGGCACAATGGAAAGCGGCTTCACGTCACCGTCGGTCGAGCCGTTACGTTAGGGTGTCGGCCCTTCCAAACAGGCGTCTATGACCTTTCGCTTGAACGGGTATCGTGGCCGGTGTCGAAGTCGTTGCTCATGAGACGGCTCATGCAGGCGTATTGAACGTCGACCTCCGCGTTGCTTCGTTTTTCCGCTACTTCGAACGTGAGCGTCTCTTCGTGGGCGCGATCGGCGTTTCCCCCAGCTTCCCCTTCATCGCCTCGACAAACGCCCGCACCTTCGGCGAAGGCAGTCGCGTCGACGGATACACCGCGTGAATCCCGGCCGGCGCCGTGCGCCAGCCCGGCAACAGCCGCACGAGCCGCCCGGCGGCGACGTCGTCCGCGGTCGAGAAATCCGTCAGCAGCCCGAAGCCGCCGCCCGCGAGCACGATCGCGCGGCACGCGGTCGCGGTGTTCGACACGACCGGCGCGACGCAGCGCACCGACGCGCGGCCGCCGCGCGCATCGTCGAGGTCGAGCGTATGCGGGCGCGGCAGCGACGACAGCATCACGAACGGCAGCGCGGCAAGCGCATCGGGGTCGCGCGGCAGCCCGTGTCGCGCGACGAACGCCGGGCTCGCGACCAGCCATTTCTCGTAGGTGCCGAGCTGCACCGCGCGATAGTTCGAATCGGCGAGCCGCCCGATGCGGATCGCGACGTCGAGGTTGTCGGCGACGAGATCGACCACGCGGTCGTTCGCGACGAGTTCGACGGCGAGCGCCGGATGCCGGTCGCGCAGCGCGACGACGGCCGGCGCGACGACCAGCGCGCCATAGTCGATCGGCACGCTCACGCGCAGCGTGCCGCGCAGCGGCCCGGCGTCGGACGACACCGCGTCGAGCGCGGCTTCGGTCGCGCGCACGATGTCGCGGCACGCGTCGTAGAACACGCGTCCCGCGTCGGTCACGCTCAGCCGCCGCGTCGTGCGCACCAGCAGGTTCGCGCCGACCTCGGATTCGAGGCGCTGCATGTGCGTGCTGACGACCGTCTTCGCGAGGCCGAGCCGCTCGGCGGCGGCCGTGAGCGAGCCGGCGTCGACCACCGCGACGAAGATCGCCAGCCGGTTCAGGTTCACGTCGCGCAGATCGGCCATCGTCGATTGTCCTATGGAAGCGGAGAATGTTTCAGCGATTATCCATCTTCTGGCGACGAACGGCGAGCGTTACGCTGGAGCCGTTCGTCGCCGATCCCCGGCGGCGCGAGATTCCGGAGTGTTTCCATGTCTGCCGCCAGCAAGCCCGCCTCGCCGATCCGCGTCTATTCGTTCCTGCTGTCCGGGCACGCGCACCGTGTCCGGTTGTTCCTGTCGCTGCTCGGGTTGCCGTCGAAGACCATCGACGTCGATCTCGCGGCCGGTGCGCAGCGCGAACCGGCGTTTCTCGCGTTGAATCCGCTCGGGCAGGTGCCGGTGATCGACGACGGCGGCACCGTGATCGCCGATTCGAACGCGATCCTCGTGTACCTCGCGAAGCGCTACGGCGACGCGCACTGGCTGCCCGACGACCCGGTCGGCGCGGCCGTCGTGCAGCGCTGGCTGTCGTACGCGGCCGGCCCGATCGCGTCGGGTCCGGCCGCCGCGCGGCTCGTGACCGTGTTCGGCGCCCAGCTCGACCCGGAAGCGGCCAAGCGTACGGCCGCGAAGGTGCTCGACGTGATCGATCGCGAACTGGCCGGCAAGCCCTTTGCGGCCGGCGCGCAGCCGACGATCGCGGACATCGCCGCGTACACGTACATCGCGCACGCACCGGAAGGCGGCGTGTCGCTCGAACCGTATCCGCACGTGCGCGCATGGCTGGCGCGTATCGAGGCGTTGCCGGGCTTCGTCGCGATGCCGACGACGCGCGCGGGTCTGCTCGCCGCTTGACGCTTACTGCCACCGCGCCTGTTCAGGAGAACGTGATGAATGCGCCGACCGCCGTCGTACCGGGCTGGGAACTCGACACCGCGCCGTTTCATGCGGGCGAGCTTGCCGTGCAGCAGCGCGCGGGCGTGACGGACGCGGCGAGCGCGGCCGGCCGGCGCGGGATTCGGCGCTTCATGCCGGACCAGCACCGGACGTTTTTCGCGCAACTGCCGTTCTTCGTGCTCGGCGGCGTCGATGCGCACGGCCAGCCGTGGGCGACGCTGCGGGCCGGGGCGCCGGGTTTCGTCACGTCGCCGGACGCCCGCACGCTGTGCATCGCGGCGCCCGCGCGGCCGGGCGATCCGCTGGCAGGCGCGTGGCAGGCGGGCGCGCCGCTGGGCGGCCTCGGAATCGAATTCGATACGCGGCGGCGCAATCGTGTGAACGGCGTCGTGCGCGCGGTCGACGGCGATGCGCTGACGATCGCGGTCGAGCAGAGCTTCGGCAATTGCGCGAAGTACATCCAGGGCCGCAAGCCGACCTTCGTCGCGCGGGACGTCGCGGCCGCCGTCGCGCCGGACGTGTCGGACACGCTGAGCGATGCGGATCGCGCGCTGCTCGCGCAGGCCGATACGTTCTTCGTCGCGAGCGCGAACACGTCGGCGGAGGCGGGCGCCGCGCGCGGCGCGGACGTGTCGCATCGCGGCGGGATGCCGGGCTTCGTGCGTGTCGACGATGCGCATACGTTGACGACGCCCGATTTCAGCGGCAACCGGTTCTTCAATACGCTCGGCAACCTGCAGCACGATCCGCGCGCGGGGCTGCTGTTCATCGATTTCGACAGCGGCGATGTGCTGTATGTCGCCGCGCGCGCGGAAATCGTGTGGGACGGGCCGGTCGTCGCGTCGTTCGACGGCGCGCAGCGCGTCGTGCGGTTTCATGTGCGGGAAGTGCGGCGTGTGCGGGCGGTGCTGCCGTTCCGGTGGTCGGCGGTCGAGCGCGCGCCGCAGTTCGCGGCGATGGCGATGGCGGTGGCGGCGGCGACGGCGACGGCGTCGGGCGGGGCGGCGGCAACGGCCGGACCCGCGCCGTCCGCGGTCGCGCCTGCATCGGCACCCGCATGGCGGTCGCTGCGGATCGCGAAGATCGTCGACGCAGCCCGCGCGATCCGGTCGTTTCATTTCGAACCGGCGGATGGCGGCGCATTGCCCGCCTACGAAGCCGGTCAGCATCTGACGCTGCGCATCGCGCTGCCGGGCAGCGACGCGCCAGCGATTCGCAGCTACACGCTGTCCGATGCACCGGGCGGCACGCAGTACCGGATCACCGTGAAGCGTGAAGGGCGCGTATCGGCGTGGCTGCACGATCATGCGCAGGCCGGCATGACGCTCGATGCGCAGATGCCGCGCGGCCGCTTCACGTTCGATCTCGCGAGCCCGCGGCCGGCCGTGCTCGTGTCGGCCGGCATCGGCATCACGCCGATGATCGCGATGCTGCGGCGGGCACTGGCCGACGACACGCCGTCGCGCCGTATCGTGTTCGTGCATGGCGCACGCGAAGCTGCCGATCGGCCGTTCGCGGCGGAACTGGCGCGCCTCGCGGCCGCCGATGCACGCCTGTCGCTTCACTGGTTCGACAGTCGTCCTCAAGAAAGCACGGTGGCGCGGGCAGGCCGCATCGACATCGGGCAACTGAAGCGGGTCCTTTCATTCGACGACTACGATTTCTATCTGTGCGGGCCGTCGGCCTTCATGCGCGACCTGTACGACGGGCTGCGCGCGCTGAACGTGCCCGACGAGCGCATCCGTTTCGAGGCGTTCGGGCCGTCGAGCGTCTCGCGCAGCGCGACCCGCGAGGCTGCCGCGCCTGCGGCGGCAAGCGTGCCGGTCGTGTTCCGACGCACGGGGTGCGACGCCGCGTGGACGCCTGCCGACGGCACGCTGCTCGAATTCGCGGAAGGGCAGCGCGTGGCCGTGCCGTCCGAATGCCGCGCCGGTTCGTGCGGCACGTGCGCGACGCGCGTGCTGTCCGGCGCGGTGGAATACGAGCAAACGCCCGATGCGCCGGTCGAGCCCGGCTGCGCGCTGCTGTGCGTCGCGCGGCCCGCGCAAGGTGCGACGCAGCCGCTTGTGCTCGACCGCTGACACGCGTGCGACATGCCGCCGCAGAGGGCCTGCTGCGCGAAAAGCGCGCGCAACTGCTTCTTTTTTCGAATGCCGTCCGGATCGACGATAGCGTCAACCGATTCGATAAAGGAGCCCATCATGAAACTGCTCGGCATGGTCCGTCTGGTCCTGTGGAGTTTCTTCGGCGTGCGCAACAGCAAGGCGCACGCGACCGATCTCGCGAACGCCAACTTCACGCTGCTGCCGTTCGTCGCGATCCTGCTTGCGCTGCTGGTCGGCGCGGTCATTTACGGCGTCGTGCATCTGGTCGTCGATCCAACCGTGACGATGCAGGGGTTCTGAGCGAACGGCTGATGAACCGGTCGCGGGTCGCCATTCCCGCTCCGGTTCGAGGTCGCCCGACCGGCGGAGGATGACGCTGGTGTCGGCGGCCGACACGTACGACGCGCATCGCGACCGAATCGCCGCCGTCGCCGCCGTCGCCACCGTTATCGCGCCGCCCAAGCCGTCTGTCCCCGTTCCCGCTTTCCCCGTCTCCCGTTCCGCCCGATTCCGCGGCCCTTCGCCGTGCCCGGGGTAAAATGCGCGCCACGCCGCGATGTCGTGCGCCGGGCAGCCGCCGTTCCGATGAACGGCCGGCGCGCGTGCCCGCCGCCCGCACCGGGGCGTTCGAAGCGTCCCCCGCATGACACGACCGCGCGAGGCAGCCGGCAGGCCGACGAGCCGTTGACGAACCCGTCGGCCGCTGCGTCGGTTTCCGGCGCGTCATCCGAATCCGATGTCCCATCCTGCGTTGTTCCGACCGGTCGGCCGCTTGCACGCCGCAGGGTCCGGTTCGTCTGATGAATATCGTGTCGACGCACGTGCCCCGGTGACGGGCGCGGCGGCATTCGCGGGCGCACGCTTCGCAGCTTCGTAACGGGTTTGGGGTTTGGGGTTTCGGGTTTCGACAGGTCGAGTGGCGAGTTTTCCATCCAGAACAATGACGGTGAATAGAACAACAGCGGCGCCCGCACGGCGGCGGCGCGCGAAGGTCGGGCTCGGTGTCGGTCTCGGCGTCACGCTTTTCGCGGCGCAGGCTGCCGTGGCCCAGGGCGACACGCCCGCGCCGGGCACCGAGGCGGCCGGCAACGCGACGTTGCCCGCGATCACGGTGAGCGGTGAGCGCGGCCAGTCGCTGCGCGCGCGCGAAGCGTCCGTCGCGGGGCTCGACGACGCGCCGCTGCGCGACACGCCGGCATCGGTGAACGTGATCACGCGTGCGCTGATCGACGATCAGCAGGCGAAGCGGCTGAGCGACGTCGTGCGCAACGATGCGTCGGTCGTCAACGACTATGCGCCGGTCGGCTATTTTGAAGGCTTCGCGATCCGCGGCTTTCCGGTCGATCTCGCGAGCGCGATCCGGATCGACGGGCTGACGGTGTCCGGCGAGCAGAACGTGCCGCTCGAGAACAAGGAACGCGTCGAGATCCTGAAAGGGCTCGCGGGCATCGACAGCGGCGTCGTCGCACCGGGCGGCGTGATCAACTTCGTGACCAAGCGTTCCGCGAACGTCGCGAGCGTGACGGGCGGCGTCGACAGCCGCGGCTCGACGTCGGCGGCCGTCGATCTCGGTCGCCGCTTCGGCCCCGATCATCAGTTCGGGTTCCGGATCAATGCGGCGAAGGAGAACATGCACTCCTATATCGACGGCACGAACGGGCGGCGCACGTTCGGCTCGATCGCCGCCGACTGGGACATCAGCCCGCGCGCGAGCCTGCAGCTCAATGCCGAATTCCAGCAGTGGATCCAGCGTTCCGCGCCCGGCTACCAGTTGCTCGGCGGCACGGTCGTGCCGTCGGTCAAGACGACGTCGAAGGCGCTCGGCACGCAGCCGTGGGCGAAACCCGTGACGACCGATGCGCTGAACCTGAACGCGCGTTTCGACTACCAGTTCAACGACGACTGGAAGGCGTACGTCGCCGCGGGCCGTAGCCGCACGATGATCGACGACAACAGCGCGTTCGCGTACGGCTGCTCGTATGCGGCGAGCTGCGCGGCCGGCGCGACGTCGCCGTTCTTCTTCGGCGCGAACGGCGACTACGACGTGTACGACTTCCGCAGCCCCGGCGAATACCGGCGCAACGACGATCTGCGCACGGTCACGACCGGCAAGTTCGCGACGGGGCCGCTGCGGCACGAGCTGACGCTCGGTGTGAGCGTGCAGCGCCGCGTCGTGCACATGGCTGACGCCGTGTACGACTACGTCGGCAGCGAGAATATCTACGGGCCCGACCTGACCTTTCCGCCGTCGCCGAATTCACCGGGGCCGTCGTATCCGCGCCTCGACGCGTGGCAGTACGGCGTGTTCGGGCTCGACCGCATCAGTATCGGCGAACACTGGCAAGTGCTCGCGGGCGGCAAGGAAGTGCTGCTGCGCCAGCGCAGCTGGAGCAGCCTCGACGGCGAGACGACGCATACCGACCGTTCGGTGTTCCTGCCGCAGGTCGCGCTCGTCTACAAGCCGGTGAACGTGCTGTCGCTGTATGCGTCGTACAGCAAGGCGCTGTCGCTCGGCGATCAGGCGCCCGTGCGCGCGACCAACGCGTATGCGTTCCTGCCGCCCGTCGAATCGCACCAGATCGAGGTCGGCGCGAAATACGACTGGCTCGACCGGCTGAGCCTCACGGCCGCCGTGTTCTCGATCAGCAAGCCGTTCCAGTTCGCCGATCCGGACGCGTCGGGCGCGAGCTACACGTTCGTGCAGCGCGGCACGCAGCGGCACCAGGGGATCGAACTCGGCGCGGCCGGGCGTGTGACCGAGCGGCTGGGCCTGACGGCCAGCGTCGCGGCGATTCGCGCCCGTGCATATGATTCGGGGTCGCCGGCCTACGAAGGGCACCAGATCATCAACGTGCCCGCGCTGCGCGCGTCGCTGTACGCGGACTACGCGGTGCCGGGCGTCGCGGGCCTGAACGTGCTCGGCGGCGTCGAGTACAGCGCGGCGCGCAACGCGAACGAGGAAGGCACCGCGCGAGTGCCGTCGTGGTTCGTGTTCAATCTCGGCGCGCGTTATACGACCAAGATCGGCGGTCATCGTACGGTGTTGCGCGTGTCGGTGGACAATCTGTTCAACAAGTTCTACTGGCGCGACGCAGGCGAGCAGCAGGGCGATGCATACCTGTTCCCCGGTGCGCCGCGCACCGCGCGTGTATCGTTGACCTATGATTTCTGACCGACCGGATTCGGCCGCGTGACGCGCGGCCGCGGCAGCTCATCAGGAGAGCACAGACGATGTCCCCACTCGAAATCGCCGGCGTGATCGTCAGCGCGCTCGCGATCTGGTTGACCGCGAAACGGCGCATGCTGTGCTGGCCGGTCGGCCTCGCGTCGGTCGCGCTGTACGGCTGGATCTTCTTCGACGCGAAGCTGTACTCGGACATGCTGCTGCAGGGCGCGTTCGCGGTGCTCCAGGTGTACGGCTGGCAGCGCTGGCTCGCGCAGCGCGCGAGCGAGGCCGACGGTAGTGCCGACGGCGGGGCTGCGCCAGCCGGCGACGTCGCGCCCGTGACCGGCGTGCGGCCGCTCAGGATGCTGCCCGACCTGATCGCGGCAGTCATCGGCAGTGCGCTGCTCGGCGGGATGATGGCGCGGTGGACCGATGCGGCGCTGCCGTTCGTCGACGCGTCGCTGACCGCGTTCAGCCTCGTCGCCCAATACTGGACCGCGCGGCGCTACATCGCGTCGTGGGGGCTGTGGATCGTCGTGAACGTCGTGTACGTCGGGATGTTCGTGTTCAAGGAACTGTATCTGACGGCCGGGCTCTATGCGCTGTTCATCGGGCTGGCCGTCGTCGGCTGGCGCGACTGGAGCCGCACGGCCGCCGCATTGCGCGCGGCCGCGGGCGGCCCGCTCGCATCGGGCGGCGGCGCGCGCTGATCCGCGCACGGATTCAACCACGGAGCAACGTCGTTCATGTCATTTCCCCTCGAGCCGGACGGCCCCCTGTCGCGCGACGTCGCCCCGCCGCAATTCGGCGTGGACGGCGAGCAGGCCGAACGCGACTGGCCGCTGATCACGCACGACGAGGTGGCAGCCGTACTCGCGCGGATCGACGGCGCGGGCGAGCCGGTGCGGCTGACGTGGCACAGCCCGCGGCAGTTCGCGGCAGCGGTGCTGGTGCGGATGGCGGACGGGCGCGGGTTGTTCGTCAAGCGTCATCACGCGAGCCTGCGCGATGTCGCGGGGCTCGAGGAAGAGCATCGCTTCATCGCGCATTTGCGTGAGCGCGGCGTGCCGGTGGTGGACGTGCTGGCCGATCGCAACGGTGCGACCGCGTTTGCGTCCGGCGAGTGGACGTACGAGGTGCACGTGCTCGCGCCCGGCGTCGATTCGTATCGCGGCGTGATGTCGTGGCAGCCGTTCACGCATCCGTCGCATGCGTATGCGGCTGGCCGCGCGCTGGCCGAACTGCATCGCGCGTCGGCCGGCTACGATGCGCCTGCGCGCCCCGTGCGCACGCTGCTGTCGAGCTTTCGGGTGCTGTCGTCCACCGATCTGGGGGGCGCGCTCGAACGCTGGGTCGACGCGCAGCCGCTACTGGTGCGTGCACTCGGCTCGCGCGACTGGCGGGGCGACGTGGCCGACGCGATCGGCCCGTATCACGCGCGTCTCGTGCCGCTGCTGCCTGCGTTGCCGCCGCTGTGGACGCACGGCGACTGGCACGCGTCGAACCTGCTGTGGACCGATGCGGGGCCTGGTGCGCAGGTGCGCACCGTGCTCGATTTCGGCTTGTCGGACCGCACCTGCGCGGTGATGGATCTCGCGCTCGCGATCGAGCGCAATACGGTCGACTGGATGGCGCCGGCCGATGCACGGCGCGTGGAATACGACCAGATCGACGCGCTGCTCGACGGCTACGAATCGCTCGAACCGTTGAGCGACGACGCGTATGCGGCGCTGGTCGCGCTTTTGCCGATCGTGCATACGGAGTTCGCGCTGTCGGAAGTCGCGTATTTCGGCTGCATCATCGATGCGCCGGCGATTGTCGATATCGCGTACGACGGCTACCTGATCGGGCATGCGCGGTGGTTCGGCGAACGCGACGGGCGGCAGTTGCTCGATTGGCTCGTGCAGCGGCGGCGCGAGAAGCAACGCACGAGCTGATCCGCGTGTGGGGATGTGCCGCGCACGCGTGCCGATGCCCCGAGCTGTTGCCCTCTCCCGTGCGGCCGTCGCGCCGCACGCTCACCCCATCTTCTTGATCCTCGACGCGGAATGCCGTTCCCGTGGGGCGTCGCACGGCTGCGTGCCGCTGCACCCAACATGACGGAAATATCATCTTCGCCTCATGTTCGCACTGCGGCCGGTCCGTAGCATCGGTCGCGAACCGTTACCGCAGAACCGAACATGCTCAAGCTCAATCTCGTCGCGGCCATCGTCTTCGTGATGGTCGCGACGGCTCATGCTCAGCCATCGCTGACGCCGGGGCCGGGCGCCGCTGCCGCCAGCAGCGCGACGCCGATCGGCGCTCCTCCATCCGATACGCTCCCCGCATCGTCATTGACGCTCTCCGATGCGCTCGCGGTCGCGGCGCGGAACAATCCGGCGCTGCGCGGCGCGCGCGCCGACGTCGATGCGTCGGCCGGCGCGCTGATGCAGGCCGGCGCGCGGCCGAACCCCGAAGTGTCGTTCCTGCAGGAAGGCTTCAGCCGCGCCGAACGCACGTCCACCGCGTTGATCAACCAGACCATCGAACTGGGCGGCAAGCGCCGCGCGCGGCTCGACGTGGCGTCGTACGGCCGCGAGGCGGCCAACGCGTCGCTCGACGAGCAGGGCGCGGCCGTGCGCGCCGACGTGATCGCCGCGTTCTACGGGCTGCTCGCCGCGCAGCGCCAGCTTCAGGTGACCGAGGAATCGGCCGCGATCGCCGCGCGCTCGGCGGATCTCGCGGGGCGTCGCGCGCAGGCCGGCAAGGTGTCGCCGGTCGAGGCGACCAAGGCCCAGGTGGCGGCGGCCGGCGTGCAGATCGAAGTCGTGACCGCGCGCGGCCGTGTCGAGGTCGCGCGCGAAAAGCTGAACGCGGTGATGGGCGAGGCGCGCAACGACCGCCTCGCGGTGCGCGGCGACCTGGAAACCGTGCCGCCGGTCGAGCCGTTGTCCGCGCTGACCGCGCAACTCGACGATGCGCCGCTCGCGCGGGTTGCGCGCGCCGAGATGCTGCGCTCGAACGCGGCCATATCGCTCGAACGCGCGCGGCGCATTCCGGACGTGACGGTCAGCGCGGGCGTGAAGCGCGTGACCACGGGCGGCGTGCCCGACAACCAGGCCGTGGTCGGCGTATCGATCCCGATTCCGCTGTTCAACACGAACAAGGGCGCGCTGCTCGAGGCGACGCACAAGGCCGAGCGCGCGAACGCCGATCTCGATCGCGAACGCACGCGCCTGCGACTGGAACTGACGCAGGCATACGCGAATTTCGAGGCCGCGGAGCAGGAAGCGCAGCGGCTGAAGTCCGACATCCTGCCGGCCGCGCGCCTTGCGCTCGATGCGATGTCGCGCGGCTACGAACTCGGGAAGTTCAGCTTCCTCGATGTGCTCGACGCGCAGCGCACGCTGTTCCAGGGGCAGTCGCAATACGTGCGTGCGCTCGCCGGCGCCCATGCGGCCCGCGCCGATATCGGCCGGCTCGTCGGCACGCCGCTCGCGGCCGTCGCGCAATGAGCGCCCCTCTTACCTGAAGGATCATCATGTCACGCAGCAGAATCTTCGTTATTGCGGCGGCCGTGCTCGGCGGCGCAGGGATCGTGATCGGCGAGCTCGCCGTCACGCGGGGCGGCAGCAGCGCATCGGCGCCGCCGGTCGCCGATGCCGCGCAGCCGGCCGAGGGCGCAGGTGCGCGCGGCGGTGTCGTGCTGAAGCGCGGCAAGCTGTCCGTCGAGATCGTGATGACGGAAAAGCCTGGCGACGCGCGGCTCGTCGTCTATCCGTTCGTCGACGGCAAGCCGGTGGACAAGGGCGTGACCGTGTCCGGCACGCTGGTGCGGTACGACCGCACGCACGAGCCGTTGCGGTTCGACGCGGCCGGCCAGAAGTTCGTGTCCGCGCAGTCGATCGCGAAGCCGCACGTGTTCGATGCGACGATCGACGTAAAGGCCGGCAACGACGCCGCGTCGTTCCCGTTCGCACGCGCCGACGGCGCGATCGCGCTGACCGACGCGCAACTGGCGACGTCGAGGATCGCGCTCGCGAAAGTCGGCCCCGCGCAGATCGCGACGCCGTTCCAGCTTCCCGGCGAAATCAAGTTCAACGAGGATCGCACCGCGCACGTGGTGCCGCGCGTGGCCGGCATCGTCGAGCAGGTGTCGGTGTCGCTCGGCCAGAACGTCGCGAAAGGGCAGGTGCTCGCCGTGATCGCGAGCACCGATCTGGCCGACCGGCGCAGCGAATTGCTGACGGCCGAGCGCCGGCTGTCGGGTGCGCGCGCAACCTACGAACGCGAACGCACGCTGTGGAAGGAGCGCATTTCGGCCGAGCAGGATTACCAGCAGGCGCAGGTGCAGTTGCGCGAGGCCGAGATCGCCGTGCAGAACGCACGGCAGAAGCTCGCCGCGCTGAATGCGCCGGTCGGCGCGGGTGCGCTGAACCGTTATGAACTGCGCGCGCCGTTCGCGGGCACGATCGTCGAGAAGCATGCGACGCCCGGCGAGGCGATTGCCGCCGACGCGAGCATGTTCGTGATCTCCGACCTGTCGACCGTGTGGGCCGAGATGGCGGTGCCCGCGCAGCGGCTCAACGACGTGCGCGTCGGTCGCGATGCCACGGTGAGCGCGACCGCGTTCGAATCGCGTTCGAGCGGCCCGATCGCTTACGTGGGGTCGCTGCTCGGCGAGCAGACGCGCACCGCGCCGGCGCGTGTCGTGCTGCCGAACCCGGATCGCGTGTGGCGCCCGGGAATGTTCGTGAACGTGTCGGTCGACGCGGGCAGGCAGGGCGTGCCGATCGCGGTCGCGAGCGACGCGCTGCAGGACGTCGACGGTGCGCCGTCGGTGTTCGTGCGCTCGCCGAAGGGCTTCGTCGCGCAGGCCGTCGAAACGGGGCGGCGCGACGAACGCGCGACCGAGGTCCTCAAGGGGCTCGAGCCCGGCCAGGAATACGCGGCGTCGAACAGCTTCGTGCTGAAGGCGGAGCTCGGCAAGGGGAGCGCGGAACATGAATGAGCAGCAATACGCGTGCGCCGTGGCGCGACTGGCGGCCCGCTATGCGGCCTGCTTCCCGATCCGCCGGGTGACCGGCCGCGCGGCCCGGCCGGTGCGGCCGACCATGCCCCGTTTCAAGGAATCCCGACATGTTTGAGCGCCTGATCCGCTTTGCGATTGCGCATCGCTGGCTGGTGATGCTGGCGATCGCGGCCGTGGCCGCGCTCGGCGTGTTCAGCTACCAGCGGCTGCCGATCGACGCGGTGCCCGACATCACGAACGTGCAGGTGCAGATCAACACGTCCGCGCCCGGCTACTCGCCGCTGGAGGCCGAGCAGCGCATCACCTATCCGGTCGAGACCGTGATGGCCGGGCTGCCGGGGCTGGAGCAGACGCGCTCGATCTCGCGCTACGGGCTGTCGCAGGTCACCGTGATCTTCAAGGACGGCACCGACATCTACTTCGCGCGGCAGCTCGTCAACGAGCGCATCCAGGAAGCGAAGGACAAGCTGCCAGCCGGCATCGCGCCCGCGATGGGGCCGACGTCGACCGGCCTCGGCGAGATCTACCTGTGGACCGTCGAGGCCGACGCCAACGCGCGCAAACCCGACGGCACGCGCTATACGGCGGCCGATCTGCGCGAGCTGCAGGACTGGGTCGTGCGGCCGCAACTGCGCAACGTGCGCGGCGTGACCGAGGTCAACTCGATCGGCGGCTACGTGAAGGAATACCGCGTCGCGCCGAATCCGGCGAAGCTGATGTCGTACGGGCTGACGCTTGCCGACGTCGTGCGCGCGCTCGAGCGCAACAACGACAACGTCGGCGCCGGCTACATCGAGAAGCGCGGCGAGCAGTATCTGGTGCGCGTGCCGGGCCAGGCGCGCACCGTCGACGACATCGCGAACATCGTGCTGACCAACGTCGGCGGCGTGCCGGTGCGGATGAAGGACGTCGGCGTGGTCGACATCGGCCGCGAACTGCGCACCGGCGCCGCGACGTCGAACGGCGAGGAAGTCGTGCTCGGCACGGTCTTCATGCTGATGGGCGAGAACAGCCGGACGGTGTCGAAGGCCGTCGCCGCGAAGATGGAGGACGTGAACCGCACGCTGCCGGCCGGCGTGAGGGCGATTCCGGTGTACGACCGCACGGTGCTGGTCGAGAAGGCCGTCGCCACCGTGAAGAAGAACCTGCTCGAAGGCGCGGTGCTCGTGATCGCCGTGCTGTTCCTGTTCCTTGGCAACATCCGCGCGGCGCTGATCACCGCGCTCGTGATTCCGCTGTCGATGCTGATGACCTTCACCGGGATGGTCAACGCGAAGGTGAGCGCGAACCTGATGAGCCTCGGCGCGCTCGACTTCGGGATCATCGTCGACGGCGCGGTGGTGATCGTCGAGAACTGCGTGCGGCGGCTTGCGCATGCGCAAGCCGCAGCCGGGCGGCCGCTCACGCGCGACGAGCGCTTTGCCGAAGTGTTCGGCGCATCGCAGGAGGCGCGCCGCGCGCTGATCTTCGGGCAACTGATCATCATGGTCGTGTATCTGCCGATCTTTGCGCTGACCGGCGTCGAAGGCAAGATGTTCCACCCGATGGCGATTACCGTCGTGATGGCGCTCGCCGCCGCGATGGTGCTGACCGTCACGTTCATTCCGGCGGCCGTCGCGTTGTTCATCGGCGAGCGGGTCGAGGAGAAGGAAAACCGGTTGATGGGCTGGGCGCGGCGTGCGTACGAACCGGTGCTCGCCGCGTTCATGACGCGCCCGGCGCGCGTGATGATCGGGGCGGGCGCGATCGTGCTGGTCACGCTCGGGCTCGCGACGCGGCTCGGCAGCGAGTTCATTCCGAGCCTGAACGAGGGCGATCTGGCCGTGTCCGCGCTGCGGATTCCCGGCACGAGCCTGTCGCAATCGGTCGAGATGCAGAAGTCGATCGAGAAGACGCTGAAGGCGCGCTTTCCCGAGATCGAGCGCGTGTTCGCGCGCACCGGCACGGCCGAGATCGCGGCCGACCCGATGCCGCCGAACCTGTCGGACGGCTACATCATGCTGAAGCCCGCCGACACGTGGCCCAACCCGAAGAAGCCGCGCGACCAGCTCGTGCGCGAGATCGAGGAAGCGCTCGCCGAGCTGCCGGGCAACGCGTACGAGTTCTCGCAGCCGATCCAGCTGCGCTTCAACGAACTGATTTCGGGCGTGCGCAGCGACGTCGCCGTGAAGATCTTCGGCGACGACATGGCCGTGCTGAACCAGACCGGCGAGCAGATCGCGGCCGCGTTGCAGAAGGTGCCGGGCGCGTCGGAGGTGAAGGTCGAGCAGACCACGGGCCTGCCGGTGCTGACCGTCAACCTCGATCGCGACAAGCTCGCGCGCTACGGCGTGAGCGTGGCCGACCTGCAGGACTCGGTGGCCGCGGCCGTCGGCGGGCAGAAGGCCGGCACGCTGTTCCAGGGCGACCGCCGCTTCGACATCGTCGTGCGGCTGCCCGACGAACTGCGCTCCGACATCGAGGCGATCAAGCGGCTGCCGATCGCGCTTCCCGCGCCGGCCGCCGGCGCCAGCGCGCCGCTCGCGGCGGCGCCGTACGTGCCGCTCGCGGAGCTCGCGACGATCGACGTGGCGCCCGGCCCGAACCAGATCAGCCGCGAGGACGGCAAGCGGCGGGTGGTCGTCAGCGCGAACGTGCGCGGCCGCGACGTCGGCTCGTTCGTCGCCGATGCGCGCGAGCAGTTGCAGCAGGACGTGCGCGTGCCGGCCGGGTACTGGGTGTCGTGGGGCGGGCAGTTCGAGCAGTTGCAAAGCGCGAGCGAGCGCCTGAAGCTCGTCGTGCCGCTCGCGCTGTTCATGGTGTTCGTGCTGCTGTTCGTGATGTTCAACAACGTGAAGGACGGGCTGCTGGTGTTTACCGGTATTCCGTTCGCGCTGAGCGGCGGTGTCGTGTCGCTGTGGCTGCGCGGGATTCCGCTGTCGATCACGGCGGCGGTCGGCTTCATCGCGCTGTCGGGCGTCGCCGTGCTCAACGGTCTGGTGATGATCTCGTTCATCCGCAACCTGCGCGACGAAGGCATGCCGCTCGACGCCGCGGTGCACGACGGCGCGCTCACGCGGCTGCGCCCGGTGCTGATGACCGCGCTGGTCGCGTCACTCGGCTTCCTGCCGATGGCGTTCGCGACCGGCACCGGCGCCGAGGTGCAGCGCCCGCTTGCGACGGTCGTGATCGGCGGTATCCTGTCGTCCACGGCGCTGACGCTGCTGGTGCTGCCGGTGCTGTACCGGGTCAGCCATGCGGTGTCGTGGCGCGCGGCGTTGCGCGGCGGCTTCGGCGCGGGCGTGCTGCGCCGGCTGGGTTTTTTCAAGGGTAATGCGTGATGCGAATTCTGATTGTCGAGGATGAACCGAAGACGGGCGCGTATCTGCGCAAGGGCCTGACCGAGGCCGGCTACGTCGTCGACTGGGTCGAGGACGGCATCACGGGCCAGCACCAGGCCGAAACGGAGGAGTACGACCTGCTCGTGCTCGACGTGATGCTGCCCGGGCAGGACGGCTGGACACTGCTGCAGAACCTGCGGCGCAGCAAATCGACGCCCGTGCTGTTCCTCACCGCGCGCGACGACGTCGGCGATCGCGTGAAGGGGCTCGAGCTCGGCGCGGACGACTATCTCGCGAAGCCGTTCGACTTCGTCGAGCTGACCGCGCGCATCAAGTCGATCCTGCGGCGCGGCCAGCCGCGCGATTCGAACATGCTGCGCGTGGCCGATCTCGAACTCGACCTGACCCGCCGCAAGGCCACGCGGCAGGGCGACACGATCCTGCTGACCGCGAAGGAGTTCGCGCTGCTGTGGCTGCTGATGCGCCGCGAAGGGGAGATCCTGCCGCGCGCGACGATCGCGTCGCAGGTATGGGACATGAACTTCAACAGCGACACGAACGTCGTCGATTCGGCGATCCGCCGGCTGCGCTCGAAGATCGACGACGCGTACGAACCGAAGCTGATCCACACGGTGCGCGGCATGGGCTACGTGCTCGAAGCGCGCGGCGGCGCGGCCGCATGATCGCGCGCCTGCTGCCGCGAACGCTGCGCGGCCGGCTGACCGCGCTGATCATCCTGTCGACGTCGGTGATCCTCGCGTCGAGCGGCGTCGCATTGTACGAAGCGCTGAGCAACCGTGTCGAAACGACGGCAGCCGAGCAGATGGCCGGTATTTCCGCCGCATTGGGCGCGCACCTGGCCGAGGCGCGCACGACGACCGACGTCGCGCGCAACACCGATATCTGGGTCGACCAGTTGCACGGTCATCCGAACATGGATCTCGCGATCTTCGATGCCGCCGGTACGCGCCTCGTCGGCACGCCCGGCTTCCGTCCGTACGCGCCGCTGATGTCGACGAGTGCCGGGCGCGTGCCGGTCGGCATCGCCCCGCCCGGCGCAAGACACCAGTATCTGCTGACGACCGTGCCGCTCGCCGGCGCGGGTGCGCCCGTGGTGCGCGTCGCCGTGCAGTACGACCGCAGCGCCGACGTGCTGCTGTTGCGCACGCATGCCTATACGATCGTCGTGATCGAGGTGTTCGGCGTGGTGCTCGCGGCCGCGATCGCATACGGCATCGCGGCGCTCGGGCTGAGCCCGTTGCGCCGGTTCGCGGCGCGTGCCGAACAGATGTCGTCGAGCCGGCTCGCGCATCCGCTGCCGGAACTCGATACGTCCGGCGAGCTGAAGGAGCTCGAGCATGCGTTCAACGGCATGCTCGCGCGGCTGAACGAATCGTTCACGCGGCTGAGCCAGTTCTCGTCGAATCTCGCGCACGACATGCGCACGCCGCTGACCAACCTGCAGGCGGCCGCGCAGGTCGTGCTGTCGCAACCGCGCAGTGCGGACGAATACCGGAGCGTGATCGAGTCGAGCATCGACGAATACCAGCGGCTGTCGCGGATGATCGAGGACATGCTGTTTCTCGCGCGTTCGGAACAGGCCGGCACGTCGATCGGGGTGCGGCGCCTGAATGCGGCGGAGGAGGCGGAGCGGGTGGCCGGCTACTACGAGCCGCTGGCGGAAGATGAAGGCGTGACCGTGAAGGTCGACGGCCACGCATGGGTCGATGCGGACCTGACGCTGTATCAGCGCGCGTTGAGCAACCTGCTGTCGAATGCGCTGACCTATGCGCCGCGCGGCAGCGTCGTGACGATCGATTGCGTCGAGCAGGGCGGTGCGACGACGATCGCCGTGTCCGATACGGGGCCCGGCATTGACGCCGAGCATGTCGGGCGGATTTTCGAGCGCTTTTATCGCGTCGATCCGTCGCGGCACAATTCGGCGTCGGGTACGGGGCTCGGCCTCGCGATCGTCCGGTCGATCATGGACAATCACGGCGGCGAATGCGGCGTCGATAGCGAGCCGGGCCGCCGCACGACTTTCTGGCTGCGCTTTCCGCGACGGCCGGCCGAGCCGAAACGGCCGGCCGCCATCGGCACCTGACAGCGCGGGCGGGAACGCCCGCGCGTTCGCCGCGAGGCAGCCGCGCACGGCGCGCTGCCCGCGGCCATGTGGCCCGCCATCATTGCTTCGCGGTCAGGTTGTCGTGGTTGTCGGTCTGCGGCTTCTTCTCGCCGCCATGCACCGAAATCCCGTGAAGCTCCTTGTTGCGCGCGACGATCTCGCCGGTCGGCGGGTACTGCGTCTTGCTGATCGGCACGACGCCGTCGTGCTGCGCCTGCTTCAGTTCGTTGACCACCTGCGTGCGGGACTTGCCCTGCGTTTGCGTTTGGGCGAACGCGGCCTGCGTGGCCATGCCGAGCGACAGCGTGGCGGTGACGACCAGTGCTGCGAGTTTTGCCGTTTTCATCGAGTGCTCTCCTTGATCAGGGCCGCCGGGTGGCGAACCGTGGACCCAGTATGCGAAAGCAGCCGTGCGTGATCGTGATCGCGAGATGAAAAATGCGTCAGATTGCGGGGCGCGAGGAGGCGCCGTGTGGACTCGATCGACATGACGCAACCGTCATGTTCGCGTCATGGGTGCGATGAGCGGGAAGCGGAACATGAAGTCTGCCGTTGGCCGATGCGCCGGCGGCATTCGTGCCGATCGCGACAGCCGCATCGATCGCGGGCGGCGCCGTTCAGACCTTCATTCCGGACCGAAATTTGCCTCGTCCCGCCATTCGCCTCGCCTTGATCGCAATCCTGATCGTCCCGCTGTTCGCGGGTTGCGCATCGACACGTTCCGACACCACGGCCACTTACGGTGCCGCGCGCAAGCCCGTGCCGGCCGATCTGGCACCGGGCGAGCAAGTCGACTATGCCGGGCATCGCTGCGGCAATCCGAACCTGTACGTGAAAACGCATCCGTGCGTGTACCCGCCGCGCGACTCCGCGCCGTGAGCGTCGGACGCGCGTAAAAAATGGCCCGGCACTCGACGAGCCCGGGCCTAATGCGTGATCGTGCCGTGCGGCAGCGACCCGCTGCGTGGACGGGAACGGGCAGGGCCCGATACCGTACCGATCGTAGCGACGCGACGCATCGCGAACCTGATCGGAACATGACATTTTCGTCACGCAGCGCGCAGGGTCGGCTGCCTCGCTCAGAAGCGGTGGCGCAAACCGAGATTGACGATGCCCTGCGTGCGCGTGCCGCCGTAGCCGTACGAGCCGATCGACGCCTGGGCCGCCTGCGTGCCGCCGTCGAGCGTGCGCTGTTCGCCGTTCGCGCGTTGCCACGCGCCGACCGCATAGAGATCGGTGCGCTTGGACAGCACGTAGTCGGCGCCGGCGGACACCTGATGGTAGGTCGCGCTCGTATCGCCGCGGGCCTTCGTGTAGCTGTAGCCGACGCCGACGAGCAGGCTCGCGGTGGCCTGATAGTTGAAGAACCCGCGCGCGGTGTCGTATTTCTGCGTGCTGCGAAAGGCCGACATCGCATCGGCCTTGTACTGCGCATTGCTGTAGTCGATACCGATCGTGAACGGCGCGAAGGTGTAGCGCAACGCGCCGCGTGCGATGCCGATCGACTTCGCGGAGAGGTAGCCGCCGTTGACCAGCGACCCGTCGAACGTGCCGTCCGACGTGCCGTTCCAGCCGGTCCGGACGCCGTTGGCGAGCGAGGCGCGGTTGGCCGCATAGTAGTAGCCGCCCGCTGCGTCGAACGGGCCATGGTTGTACGACAGGCCGGCTGACCAGGTTTGCCCGGCGCCGCTCTTGCCGGCCACGCCGCCGAGCGCGTACATGCCGACGAACTGGAAGCCGCCGACCACGGGTGACGTGTACTTCACCGCGTTGTCGGTGCGCGACGACGTGTCGTAGTTGTCGACGTCGCCGGGCGTCGCGTACACGCTGCCGAAGTAGAAATCGCCGGTGATCGGCCACGCGACATCGGCGAGCGCGTCGTACTGGCGGCCGAGCGTGAGTGTTCCCCAGCGAGCGCTTTCCAGCCCGACGAACGCCTGCCGGCCGAACATCCGGTTGCCTTGCCCGAGCGCGCCGGTGTTCGGGTTGAAGCCGTTTTCCAGCGTGAAGATCGCTTTCAGCCCGCCGCCGAGATCTTCCGCGCCTTTCACGCCGAAGCGGTTGCCGAGCAGGTTGCCGTTGCCGAGGCCGACGAGGTTCCTGCCTTGCGCATCGGCATTCCACACAACCGTCAGCGATGTATCGAACAGGCCGTACAGCGTGACTTCGGTTGCATGAGCCGCGTGCGCGGTCGTCAGCAGCGCCCCTGACATCATGACGATTCGAACTGGAGTTTTCATGGTGTGTCCCTGAAGTTCAAGATGAACGTTTCGTGCATCGTTCGATGCAGGCGCCGCGCGTGGCAGCGACGGGCCGGCATATCGCGATTGCGCTGGCGATTCTGGAAAGCGTTCGGATCGTGGAGGTGAGGGACAAATGAGAAAAATGTCATCGCGGTGTCATGCGTGCGGAATCATGCAGCGATTTCGATTCGTACTGCGATGTAGAAGATGCGGAGACGGTGACGAAAACGTCATGAAGCGGTCACGCATCCGCACCGCCGCGGGATCAAAGTGAAGGCTCCTGTCACGGAATTCCAGTAAGGAGCCCACCCCATGAACATTCCGCGTCCGCTGATCGCCATTGCCGCCGTCGCGCTGTCGATTGCCGCTTTCTCGCAGGCCGTGGCCGCGCAGCCGAAGAGCCGCCAGGAAGTGATTCAGGAACTCGTGCGTGCGCGCCACGACGGCGTGATCCCGAGCCCGAATCACGACTATCCGGCGAGCCCGGCCGCCGTCGCGCGCAATCAGGAGATTCATCGCTCGACCGTTCATCGCGGCGAGAATACGCCGATGGTCGATACACACGACAACCGCTTCGCGGTGCTTTGATCGTTCACTTGCGGCGGCCGGGATGACGCCCGCCGGTTGCCTTTACGGAAAGGAGAGTGCGATGCGCCATGTCGCGAAAGGAATCGTACTGGCGGCGTGCCTGATGTCGACGGCCGCGATGGCGGCCGGCTGGCCGGAACGTGCGCTGTCGCACGCGCCGGCGCACGACGTCGGCCGCCGCGCGAACGAGCGGATGCACTGCGAATTTGCTGCCGTGCCGGCTGGTGCGTGGACCGCGACGTTCGCGCGCGGGCAATGCGAAGTCGACAACGGCCGGTTGACGTTCGTGCCGGCCGATGCGGGCGACGAGAAACGGATCGTGCTCGGCGACGTCCGTACCGCGTCGCATCAATCGCGCAAGCTGAAGGAACAACTGCAGCTGACGATGCGCGACGAAGTGATCGCACTGAACGTGCTGACCGACGATGGCAGCCGCAAATCACGCGAACATGCGATCGACCTGTGGACCGCACTGCGCAATGAAGGTGTCACGCCGGTCAACGGCACGCGCATCGTCGACACCTATCCGACCGGCGCGACGACCTGGTAAGCGCCGCGCCGTCGTGCGCGGCTTACCCGGCCTTCACCGATCCTTCGATCAGGAAGAACACGATGAAGCCGATGAAGAACGCGGCCGTCGCGAACGGCGTTTCGGGCACCTCGTGCGCTTCGACCAGCAATTCCTCGGTGACGAGGTACAACAGTGCGACGGTGCCCAGCCCCAGAAGCGCCGCATAGATATTCGCCGGCAGTCCGGCGAACGCCGCATTGCCGGCAACGGCCGCGACGCTCAGCAGCGCCGCCAGCGCGACCGGCACGACGATCGCCAGCATGCGGCCGACGCCGGCCGCAGCCAGCGCCGCGCTGACCGACAGCGCGAGGAACAGCACCTCGAGCGTCAGTGCAACGGTCAGGATGATGCCGCTTTCGTCGCTCGCGGAAAAGGCGATGCCGAGCACCAGGCCGTCGACCACGAGGTCGATCGCGGTGACGATGATCAGGCTCACCGGCAAACGCGCGTCCTCGAAGCGCGTCTCGATCGCGCCCGACAGCGCGCGGATCGCCAGCATCAGCGCGATGCCGAGCACGAAACCGACGACGACCGGAAACAGCGCATGCGCGCGGTCCTGCGGCAGCAGTTCGAGCGCGGCCGCCGCGAACACGATGCCGCCGGTGAAATGCTGGATCACGCTCGACGTTTTCGGGCCGGGCGCGCGCCACGCGGCCGCGAGGGCGCCAAAACAGGCCGCCAGCACGGGCGGTAACGTGAGCAGCGCAAGCTTCGCGGTCGGTGTCATGAGTCCTCTCGGCGGGTGGCGTGGCGCAGCGGGCGCTGCGCCGCACGATCGTACGCACCGGGCATCGCCCCGGCATCAACCGGGGATTGAACACCTTGAAGCCGCTCCAGAGTCAAGCGGTTTGATGCGGACGCACCGGCAAGCGGCCGGCGTGCCCGTTGCGGTCAAAGCTGCGCGAGCGCCTGGTCGAGATCGGCGAGCAGGTCGTCGATATGCTCGATGCCGATCGACAGCCGCACCGTTTCCTCCTTCACGCCGGCCTTCGCAAGTTCGGCCGGCGACAACTGACGGTGCGTGGTCGAGGCCGGGTGCGTCGCGAGCGACTTGGTATCGCCGATGTTGACGAGCCGCGTGAACAGCTTCAGCGCATCCTGGAACTTCGCGCCGCCGTCGCGGCCGCCCTTCACACCGAACGTCAGGATGCCCGGCGCCCGGCCCGACAGGTAGCGGGCGACGAGCGGATGATCGGGGTGATCGGGCAGGCCCGCATAGTTCACCCATTCGACGTGCTCGTGGCGCGCGAGATGCTGCGCGATCTTCAGCGCGTTGTCGCTGATCCGCTCGACCCGCAGCGCGAGCGTCTCGATCCCCTGCAGGATCTGGAACGCGTTGAACGGCGAGATCGCCGCGCCCATGTTGCGCAGCGGCACCACGCGGGCGCGGCCGATATACGCGGCCGGCCCGAACGCTTCGGTATAGACGACGCCGTGATAGCTGACGTCCGGCTCGTTCAGCCGCTTGAAGCGGTCCGCGTGCTCGGCCCACGGGAATTTGCCCGAATCGACGATCGCGCCGCCGAGGCTCGTGCCGTGCCCGCCGAGATACTTCGTCAGCGAATGCACGACGATGTCCGCGCCGTGCTCGAACGGGCGCAGCAGGTATGGCGACGGCACCGTGTTGTCGACGATCAGCGGAATGCCGTGGCGATGCGCGACTGCCGCGAGCGCGGCGATGTCGGTGACGTTGCCGAGCGGGTTGCCGACCGATTCCGCGAAGATCGCCTTCGTGCGCGCATCGATCAGCGGCTCGAACGAGGAAGGGTCGAGCGGGTCGGCGAAGCGCGTGGTGATCCCGTATTGCGGCAGCGTGTGCGCGAACAGGTTGTAGGTGCCGCCATACAGCGAACTCGCGGACACGATGTTGTCGCCGGCTTCGGCGATCGTCTGGATCGCGTACGTGACGGCGGCTTGCCCCGACGCCAGCGCGAGCGCGCCGATGCCGCCCTCGAGCGCGGCGATCCGCTGCTCGAGCACGTCCGTCGTCGGGTTCATGATCCGCGTGTAGATGTTGCCCTGGACCTTCAGGTCGAACAGGTCGGCGCCGTGCTGCGTGTCGTCGAATGCGTACGCAACGGTCTGGTAGATCGGGACGGCGACCGCGCGCGTGGTCGGGTCGGGACGATAACCGCCGTGCACGGCGATGGTTTCGAGACGCCAGTTCGAATGGGCCTGATCGGTCATGGGTGCTCCGTTTGTTGTTGTGAAGGTCGAGGGGGCCTGCCGTCCGGCGATTATAGGAGCACGTGTGCCGCTACCCTTAGAACGAATGGTGGGTTGCTTATGGGGGCGCGGCGCATAGAATGCCCTTGTCCGCAAACGACAGGTGCGCGATGAATCAGGATCGGTGGAACCAGGTGGATGCGTATTTCTCGGCGACGCTCGTGCCGTCCGACGCCGTGCTCGACGCCGCGCTCGCGGCGAGCGACGCGGCCGGGCTGCCGGCGATCAACGTCGCGCCGAACCAGGGCAAGCTGCTGCAACTGCTCGCGACGATCCGCGGCGCGCGACGGATTCTCGAAGTCGGTACGCTCGGCGGCTACAGCACGATCTGGCTGGCACGCGCATTGCCGCCGGGCGGCTCGCTGGTGACGCTCGAGCTAAACCCGGCACACGCGAAGGTCGCGACGGAGAACATCGCGCGCGCCGGGTTTGCGCAAGTCGTGTCGGTGGTGGTCGGCAGCGCGAAGGATAGTCTTGCGCGGCTCATCGACGCCGGGGAGGCGCCGTTCGACTTCGTTTTCATCGATGCGGACAAGGACAACAACGCCGTTTATCTCGACGCGGCACTGAAAGCTGTCGCGGCCCGGCACGGTGATCGTCGTCGACAACGTCGTGCGTGGCGGGCGCGTGGCCGATCCGGACAATCGCGAGCCGGACGTGGTCGGCGTGCGCGAGGGGTTCGCGCGCCTCGTGGCCGAGCCGGCGCTCGCGACGACAGCCGTGCAGACGGTCGGGCAGAAGGGCTGGGACGGGTTCTCGATCTCGATCGTCGGTGCGTGACGTGGTGCGTCAGTGCGGGTTGGCTGCCGCATCGGCCCGTCGATACAGGCGTGGCCATTGATCGTCGAACAGGCCGTTGCAACTTCCGTGCGTGGCGATATCGCTGAGCACGAAGTGCCGGCCGTCGAAGATCCACGATGCGGTCGAGCCGCAATCGCCGGCACTGCGCAGTCTGACCTTGCTCGATAGCGTCGCGCTGGCGGGATCGTAGCCGGCGTCGGTCAGTTCGTTTGCGAACGACGCCGAATCGAGTCCCGCGTTCGCGTTCTCGCCGAAATTCATCGCCGTCGGCGAGTAGGGCGCAGTTCGCCGCACGCGATACCACAGGTCGGTGTGGTTATACATGCTGCTGGTCTGGCACGGTATCGCGACCAGCGCTTCGTCGGCGGAGACCGCCACGGCAGTCGACGCCTTCCTGCGATCGCTCGCCGGCATTTCGTCTTCGACATCGGCCGCACATTGCTTCACGTCGCCGCCGAACTTCGCGAGCACCGCATCGACGAGCGGCCGTTGCTCCGCGGCCGACAGGTTTGCGACGGCCGGGGCCGGCGTGACGGCGGGTGGCAGTGCCGGTGCGACGGGCACCGCCGACGCCGGCCGGGTGCCCGGGCGCAGCAACGCCGTGACGGTGCCGACACGGCCCTGCGTGTCGTCGATCAACAGCAGCGCGGCACTCAATCCCGTCAACGGTGTGCGGGCGGTTTGTGCCGACGCCGGATCGCCGAAGCTCAGCAGTTGCGCATTGCGCGACGCGGTGAGCCATGCGGCAACCGTTGCCGGATCGTTGGTCCGGATCCGGAACGGGTGCGCGTCGTCATCGTCCGGTTTGCCGCGGAACGCATGCCATCGGGCCGCCATTGCATCGAACGGGCGACCATCCACGCGTGCGCTGCGCAGGTCCAGCGGCGCCGACGCATAGATGTCGAGCGAGGCTTGCGCATCCGGGCCGGCATCGCGCGTCACGCGCAGGATGAGGCTCGTGCGTGCGTCATCGATATCGTCCGCGTGGCTTTCGGCAATGCAGCGGTTGACGTTGTCGCAAACGATCGACCAGTTCTTGAAGTCGCGTTCGACCGGTGGCCGCGCGAGCGGGCGAGCCTCGGCAACGAACGGGGAAACGGCGAGGAGGGCGGCGATGGCGAGCGAAAGGCGGTGCGACATGACGGTTCGTATCGACTGTGGATGGACGGGCGGAAGATGTCGGACTGCAAGCGCATCGTCAGCAGGCGGGGCAGGTCGAAGGCTGCGGCGCATGCGGCGGCGCGCTGTGCCGAACGGCATCGAGTATACCGCTGCGATGGGCTGTGAATCGTGACGACGACACGTAGTACGCGGGCACGATCGTTGCTCGCCTGCATTGATCGGACGAGTGCGGATGCAAAAATGGCGCGATCCCCGGAGGCATCGCGCCGTTCACTTTCATCGGCCGTCGACCACGTCGCGCAGGAACGCGTCGAGCATCGCCACGTCGCCCCACGGCCGCTTGTATTCGCGATCGTGTTCGGCATCGGCGAGCATCGTCTCGACCAGCGCGTGGATCGCCGGCCGGCGCGGCCCGTATTCGCTTTCGTTCGCGCTCATCTTAAGCGCGAGCAACGCATCGAGCTCCGCGCGCACCGTCGGCTCGTGCACGGTCCCGTCGACGAGATCGACGAAGCGCATCGGCGGCATGCCGAGCCCCATGTCGATCCAGCGGACCGCAAGCAGCGGACGCAGTACGTACAGGTACTTCTTGTAACGCACCGTGTCGCCTTGCAGATAGCCGCGAAAATTTTTCTTCGCCATCGCGAGGTAGTGATGACGCCCGCGTACCGGCGAGAAGAACGCCGATGCCAGCGACCTGAGCCGCGGCGCCCAGCGCGCATCTTCGCGATACACGACGGGCGAGTCGAGCCATTCGAGCAGCGTCGGATTCGAGCGTCGCAGCAGTTGCAGCGCCTTGCGCAATTCCCAGCCGCTGACGTCGAGCTCGTCGTCGAGCGGCCGCTCGATCACGTCGCGTTGCGGTTCGACGCTCAGGTACCAGTCGCGCCGGTGTGCGTACACGAAGCGTACGTCGTAATCGCTGTCCGGCGAAGCGAATCCCCAGCCGCGGCTGCCCGATTCGCACGCGAACAGCACGCATACATCATGGCGGCGTTCGACTTCCGCGAGCTCCGCCATCACGCGTGCCCGCACCGCCGGGTCGATCGGATGCGCGCTGCGCACGGTCGTCATTGCCTTGTCGGTTTTCATCGTTGTCGTTTTCCTTTCGTTGTGCGCGGCCGCTGGCCCTCGGCCGCACACCGCGCTATCCCTTCACACACACCACCTGGCGCAGCGTATGCACCACTTCGACGAGGCTGCGCTGGGCCGCCATCACCGCGTCGATGTCCTTGTACGCCATCGGGATTTCGTCGACGACGCCCGCGTCCTTCCGGCATTCGACGCCCTGTGTCGCCTTCGCCTGATCGTCGGCCGTGAAGCGGCGCTTCGCTTCGGTGCGGCTCATCGTCCGGCCCGCGCCGTGGCTGCACGAGCAGAAGCTTTCCGGGTTGCCGAGCCCGCGCACGATGAAGCTCTTCGCGCCCATCGAGCCCGGAATGATCCCGAGCTGCCCCTTCTGCGCGGACACCGCGCCCTTGCGCGTCACGAGCACGTCTTCGCCGAAGTGGCGCTCGCGCTGCACGTAGTTGTGGTGACAGTTCACCGCGTGCTCGTCGACCGAGAACGGTGTGCCGATCACGCCGTGCGCCGCGCCGATTACCGCGTCCATCATCGCCTGCCGGTTGCGCCGCGCGTAGTCCTGCGCCCAGCCGACCGCTTCGACGTAATCGTCGAAGTGCCGGCTGCCTTCGGTGAAATACGCGAGATTGCGGTCCGGAAGGTTCGCGATGTGCTGCCGCATGTCGGCCTGCGCGAGTTCGATGAACAGGCTGCCGATCGCATTGCCGACGCCGCGCGAGCCGCTGTGCAGCATGAACCACACGCGGTCCGCTTCGTCGATGCACACTTCGATGAAGTGGTTGCCGGTGCCGAGCGTGCCGAGATGCGCGTAGTGGTTCGTCTTTGCCAGCTTCGGATACTTGTCGACGATGCGCTGAAAGCCCGGCTGCAGCGACTTCCACGCGTCGGTCACGGCGGCCGGCGTGCGATCGCCCCATGCGCCCGGATCGCGGCGGCCCGGCGCGCGGCCGTGCGGCACCGCGCGTTCGATCGCGCTGCGCAGCCCGCCAAGCGAATCCGGCAGGTCGGCCGCCGTCAGCGTCGTGCGCGCGGCCATCATTCCGCAGCCGATGTCGACGCCGACCGCGGCCGGAATGATCGCGCCCTTCGTCGGAATCACGCTGCCGATCGTCGAGCCCTTGCCGAGGTGCACGTCCGGCATCACCGCGACGTGGCCGAAGATGAACGGCATCTGCGCGGTGTTGCGCAGTTGCGCGCGCGCTTCGTCCTCGACGGCGACGCCTTGCGTCCACATCTTCACCGGCTTGCCGTTCGCCAGTTCCATCACCTGATAATCCATGTCGGTCATTTGCTTCACCTGATTCATTTCGGGACCGGTGCGACACATCTGCATCGCGCCGGAGCCTGCATTACGTGCCCTTGATGCTGACGAGCCCGTTCAGCACCTGGTCGAGACCGCCGAACACCGAGATGCGGTCGATCCGTTCCGCGACGCGCTCGAGCGTTTCCAGCTCCTTGAGCCGCAGTGCGGTCGGGTTTTCTTCCATCACCTTCGCGGTGTTCAGCAGCGAACGCGTGGCCGCCGTTTCCTCGCGGCGGCGAATCACGTTCGCCTGCGCGGATTTCTCCGCTTCGACCACCTGCGCGAGGATCGTCTTCATGTCGCCCGGTAGCACGATATCCTTCACGCCGACGCTGCGCACGTCCACGCCCGAACCGTCGAGACGGGCGCGCACCTGCGCGATCACGACCTCGTCGAGCGACTGCTTGTCCTCGAGCAACTCGTCGAGCGAGCGCGTGCCGACCGCCGAACGCAGCGCGAACTGCAACTCGCGATACAGGTGTTCGACCGGCTTCTGCAACTGGTCGAATGCATGCAGCACGTCCGCATAACGCCACGTCGCCGACAGGTTCAGCCGCAGCGCGACCTTGTCGCGCGTCAGGATTTCCTGCCCGCCGACCTCGATCGCCTGCAAGCGCAGATCGACCAGCTCGACCGCGACGTCGCGGTTGAAGCGCCAGAACGCCGACGCGCCCGCGTCCAGCAACCGCTCGATCTTGCCGTCGACCTTCAGCACGCCGACGTGGTACGCCGGCACCTGCGCCAGCAGCACGCCCGTCAGCCCCGCCACGCCGCGCGCACGCAGAGACGGTTGCGCGATGCGCTTCACGAGCGCGGCGGGCAGCATGCTGTCCTGCGCGAGATCGATGCGCTCCAGCCGGTGCGCGGTCAGGCCGCGCCAGTACAGCCGGCGCGTGCCCGGCGCCAGAATCTCGACGAGCACGTCGTCTTCGTAGCGCAGGCCGGCTTCGTCGTCGGCGAGATCCATCGCGACGAAATACCGCGCGAGCACGTCCGGTGCGTCGTGACGCAGGTAGTCGGCCAGCGCTTCGTCGGCGAGCGGCGCGTCGAGACGCGCGGTCTGCACCGACAGGCGCTTGAACGGATCGAAGGCCTTGAACACGCCCGGTTCCAGCACCTTCACGAAATCGCCCTCGCTCATCAGCAGCGCGCGTTCGTTCTTTTTCACCACATGACGCTTCCACATATTTTTGTCCTTTTATTCAATGGCCGCCGGGTAACGCGCATCGTGCGGATCGCGGGGCGACGCAATCGGGCGGGCGGCGCGCTGGCCGGCGTCGAAGCGCATGGCGACGCCTGCTGCATTGCGTCGTCGTGCGCCTTCGCGCGGGCCGTGCGGCCGCCCGGCCGATCGCGCGGAACCGCAACCGGTCCGACGCGCGGCGGGCCTGTCGGCCCGCACCGGCGGGTACTGCCTTCATACGAGACCGTCCTTGCGGACAGCGTTCGAGCGGGATTCGAACCCGCCACCGGCCGGCTTTCGCCGGCTGCTCCACCTGGCTGAGCTTTCGAACAATGGGCGCCCCGGGATTCGAACCCGGGCGAAGCATCCTGGTGCGCGCCCCTTTGCCTTCGTCTGTCCATGGCGGCATGCGCTACCGCGACGAACGAGGTTCGGCGGCGGCGCACCAGCAGGGCTTGTTGAACCCTGGCTCGTGGGCCAGCGGGACATCCGGCGCCTTTTATTTAGCGAGGAGCGTGCCAGTGAGCGGCTGGCGTTTCTGGAAATCTCTCAACACATTGAAATTAAAAGGGAATTACCTGTTTTGTAGTGTCTGGCATCGACGCTGTCGGCACGTCACGGTCATGAATATCCGATACAATTGGATCGCTTCTTATCCCATGAGATAAACATGCGCAGAACCGTTGCGATCGGTTTTCTCGGCACCGTGCTCGACCAGGGCGGCCGCGCGCCGCGCCGTTACCGCAAATGGCGGCCGACGATTTCGCTGTGCGAGCAGCCCGACCTGCCGATCGACCGGCTCGAACTGCTGCATTCGCTGGACTACACGCGTCTCGCCAACCAGGTGCGGGACGATCTCGCGCGCGTGTCGCCGCGAACCGACGTGCGGCTCACGCCGGTCACGATCCACGATCCGTGGGATTTCGAGGAGGTTTATGCGACGCTGCACGATTACGCACGCGCGTACCCGTTCGACCTCGAACACGAGGATTACCTGGTCCACATCACGACCGGCACGCACGTCGCGCAGATCTGCTGGTTCCTGCTGGCGGAAGCGCGCTACCTGCCCGCGCGCCTCGTGCAGACCGGGCCGCCGCAGCGGACCGACGAAGGGCCGAGCGGGCCGGGCACGATCTCGGTGATCGATCTCGACCTGTCGCGCTACAACCGGATCGCGCAGCGCTTCACGCGCGAGCGCGACGAAACGGTGTCGTTCCTGAAGGCCGGCATCGCGACGCGCAACGCGCGCTTCAATGCGCTGATCGAGCAACTTGAGCGCGTGGCGGTGCGTTCGCGCGCGCCGATGCTGCTGGTCGGGCCGACGGGGGCCGGCAAGTCGTTTCTCGCGAAGCGCGTGTACGAGCTGAAGCGCGGCCGGCATCGGCTCGCGGGGCCGTTCATCGAGATCAACTGCGCGACGCTGCGCGGCGACGCGGCGATGTCGACGCTGTTCGGTCACGTGAAGGGCGCGTTCACAGGGGCGCAGTCGGCGCGTGCGGGGCTGCTGCGCGCGGCGGACGGCGGGCTGCTGTTTCTCGACGAGATCGGCGAACTCGGGCTCGACGAACAGGCGATGCTGCTGAAGGCGATCGAGGAGAAGCGCTTCCTGCCGGTCGGCGCGGACGTCGAGGCGACCAGTGATTTCGAACTGATCGCGGGCACGCACCGCGATCTGCGGCAGATGGTGGCGGCCGGCACGTTCCGCGAGGACCTCTATGCGCGGATCAACCTCTGGACCTATGAATTACCGGGACTGGCCGAGCGCCGTGAGGACATCGAGCCGAACCTCGAATTCGAGCTCGACCGTTTCGGTCGCGAGCAGGGCGAGCAGGTGCGGTTCAACGTCGAGGCGAAGCGGCGCTATCTCGCGTTCGCGGCCTCGCCGCGCGCGACGTGGGCCGGCAACTTCCGCGAGCTGTCGGCGTCGGTCACACGGATGGCGACGCTGGCCGATGCGGGGCGCATTACCGAGGCGCTCGCCGAGCAGGAAGTCGAGCGGCTGACGCGCACGTGGTCGTCGCCGGGTGGCGCGAATATGGCGGACGCGTGCGTCGACGCGGTGTTCGGTGCGCGTGCGGCGGAACTCGACCTGTTCGACCGTGCGCAGCTCGAACGTGTGCTCGACGTGTGCCGCACGTCGGCGAGCCTGTCGGAAGCCGGGCGCACGCTGTTCGCGGTGTCGCGGCAGAGCAAGAAGCAGCCGAACGACGCGGACCGGCTGCGCAAGTATCTCGCGCGGTTCGGGCTCGATTGGGACGGTGTGCGGCGCGCGCTCGACGGTGCGTGAGGGCGAGCGCGGCGCATGATGTCCGCGCTGCGGAGAGCGTTCGCGCGTGTCGTCTCGTATGCGGTAACTTCAGGAGCATTCTAGTGATCGAGATTCCGTTGACGGTCAGGCCGTTGTTTGTCGCGGCCGGGTGGTGCGGCCCTGCAGACGGCCGCCCGTCGGCCCGCGACGGCGAACATCCGGGCGATGCGATCCTGCGTGAATTCGGCACGTTGATCGTGGGTGCGGAGCCGGCCCGGCGCAGCGGGGAAACCTGCGCGCCGATGGGAATCGCGTTTCGCGCACTGGAGCATCAGGATGAACAGATTGCCGCGTGGGAGCGGGCGCTCGACACGACGATGATCGGAATCGCCGAGGACGATCTCGGCTACGTCGAGTTTTATGTCGATACGCAGGGCCGCGTGTTCACGACGAATTGCGTGATGGACGGCGTCTATCTGGCGGGATTCACGTTCGGCGACGCGATCGAACGCACGCTGCTCGGGCGGGTCTCGATTCCGCTATTGCTCGACAAGCAGGCGTCGATCGCCTATTACGGCGCGCATCTGACGGGCGACGACCCGCGCGTCATGACGGCCGCGCAGTTGCTGGCTGGCAATGACGGATCGCGCGCGGCGCCGTGATGCGGCGGAGCTTCAGCCGATGGCCGACGCGGCCGCCTGCTCGAACGGCGCCAGGAATGCCCAATCCGGTTGCACCGCCACGACGTCCGCCAGCCCGCGCGCGAACGCGTGTGCCGGCAGCCACGGATACCCGAACGCCGCGTGCAGCCGATCGAGTTTCAACGACTGCGGATCGCCGATCGTATCCATCCGCGCGATATGAATGTGCAGCGCGGCAACCCGCGCAACGTCGTCGTTTTCACCATCGATGGCGAACCGCCAGCGGTACGTGCCGTGTCCGATCCGCAGCGCGCCGCTGTCCTTTTGCCGCATCACGACGAGCCACGGCATGCTGCTGACGCCGTGCTCATCGACGGGCGGGGTCGTGCAGACGTAATAGGTTCGGCACTGCTCGAACCTTTCGCCGAATGCCTCGACCAGCGTATGCGCAATGGCCGCCACGCCCGTCACGCGCGGCGGAAAATCGATGTCGTCGTTGGCGAGGGAAAAGCTCAGTTCGGCATTGGCCGCGAAGCAGTCCGCGATCAGCGCGGCCTGGTTCAGGTCCTTCGCGCGCAGATAGCATTCGAGCAGCGCGCGAACCGTGGCGGGATGAAGCGGGAAGGGCATGTTCGAGCCTCCTGTGTCGGGAAAGTATCGGGAAATCGGGCCGCCTGCAGGCCGCTAGGCTGGCCGAGGCCGCCGGTGCCTTTGCCGTATAATTTCGTTCCAAAGCTAAATTCGCATGACCGCACGGAGCGTCGACGTCATGGCCAAGCAGCAAGAGGAGTCCGTTCTGACCATTACCAACCCGGCCTGCCTGATCGACGGCACGGACACGGAATTTCGCCACCTGATCAACGGGCTGCTGCCGTTCGCGGCGCGCCTGCTGTCGGTGCGCGACGGTTTCGGCTCGTTGATCGGTCTCACCGGCATCCAGTATTCGCTGCTCGTGTCGGTCGCCCATCTGTCGCATGACGACGTCGTGACCGTCAACCGCCTCGCCGATCATCTGCACCTGAGCGGCGCTTTCGTCACGATCGAGACCGGCAAGCTGAAGAAGCTCGGCCTGATCGACAAACGCTCGGACCCCGACGACAAGCGCAAGATGCGGCTCACGGTCACGCCGGCCGGCTCGAAGCTGCTGAAAGCGCTCGTCGATACGCAGCAGCGCATCAACAACGTGCTGTTCGAAGGCGTGACGAAAACCGAATTCAAGGCGCTCTGCTCGGTGATCGACCGCCTCGTTACCAACGGCGATCGCGCGACGCTCGATCTTGCGCACATGATCGCTCGCCAGGAAAAAGGCTGACCCGGGCGGGCCACCGCGCTCAGTGCGCGGCCCACTCGATCGTATCCAGGTCGACCCCTTCGAGATGCATGTCCCACAGCGGGCTCAATTCGCGCAGCTTGCCGACCGTGTCGCGCACCTGCGCGATCACGCTGTCGACCTCGGCTTCGGTCGTGAAGCGGCCGAGCGTGAAGCGGATCGAGCTGTGCGCGAGCTCGTCGCTTCGACCGAGCGCACGCAGCACGTAAGACGGCTCCAGCGACGCCGACGTGCACGCCGAGCCTGACGACACCGCGACGCCCTTGATTCCCATGATCAGCGATTCGCCTTCGACGAAATTGAAGCTGACGTTGAGGTTGTGCGGAATCCGGCGTGCGAGGTCGCCGTTCACGTAAACCTCGTCGAGCGTCGACAGGCCGGCCAGCAGCCGGTCGCGCAACGCGCCGACGCGGCGGCTTTCCTCTGCCATTTCTTCCTTCGCCAGCCGGAACGCTTCACCCATCCCGACGATCTGGTGCGTCGGCAGCGTGCCGGAACGCATCCCGCGCTCGTGGCCGCCGCCGTGCATCTGCGCTTCGATGCGCACACGCGGCTTGCGGCGCACGTACAGCGCACCGATCCCCTTCGGGCCGTACACCTTGTGCGCGGTCACCGTCAGCAGGTCGACGTTCAGTGCATTCACGTCGACCGGAATCTTGCCGGCCGCCTGCACCGCATCGCAGTGGAACACGATGCCGCGTGCGCGGCACAGCGCCCCGATCTCGGCCACCGGCTGGATCACCCCCGTTTCGTTGTTCGCGAGCATTACCGACACCAGGATCGTGTCGGCGCGCAGCGCCTGCTGTAACCCATCGAGGTCGAGCAGGCCGTCCTGCCGCACGTCGAGGTACGTGACATCGAAGCCCTGGCGCTCGAGTTCGCGACACGTATCGAGCACGGCCTTGTGTTCGGTCTTCACCGTCACGAGGTGCTTGCCTTGGCCCTGATAGAAGTGCGCCGCGCCCTTGATCGCGAGGTTGTTGCCTTCGGTCGCGCCGGACGTCCAGACGATTTCGCGCGGATCGGCGCCGAGCAGCGCGGCGACGTGCGCGCGCGCTTCCTCGACCGCCTGCTCGGCATCCCAGCCGTAGCTGTGACTGCGTGAAGCCGGGTTGCCGAACTGCTCGTGCAGGAACGGCACCATCTTGTCGACCACGCGCGGATCGACGGGCGTCGTCGCGCTGTAGTCCATGTAGATCGGACGGGATTGCATCGAAAAGGACTCCGGAAAGCGACGGTTCGCGCGGGTCGCGAGCGCCGGTGAATACGGTTGGCGCAGTGTACGTGGACATTCGCGAGAGCCGCGCAACATCCATCCCGCCAGTAGGGTTGTCTTTCAAACAAAGCTTTCAAGATCAGGGTTTACGACATCTTGAACCGGCTTTTGTGTTTACATTTAATAAAAGCTAAATAACAAAGCTAATTAATGGCGCTTTGTTGATGCGGATTCCTCAGGGGAATCCGGAAATGCAACCCAAGGAGAACGAGATGAGCGAGAACCACGCAGGAACCGGCGCGGATGCCGACGAGCAGCGGCGTTTCCGCGCCGCGCTGTCGATGTTCGCGACGGGCGTCGCGGTGATTACCGCCCCGCGCAAGGAGGGGATGCCGATCGGCATCACGGTCGCGTCGTTCAATTCGGTGTCGCTGGACCCGCCGCTGATCCTGTTCTCGGTCGACCGCCGCAGCCTGAGCCTCGGCGACCTGGCCGGCGCGGGTGGCTACGCGGTCAACGTGCTCGACGAGACGCAGCAGCACCTGTCGAACTCCTTCGCGAAAGCGAACGGCGACAAGTGGGGCTGGCGCGGCGGCGCGGCCGGCGACGACGGCATGGTGCTGCTGCCTGACGCACTCGCGACGTTCGAATGCGAACCGTATGCGCAGTACGACGGCGGCGACCACGTGATTTTCGTCGGCCGCGTGACGCGGCACCGGGCGCGCTCGGACGGGCGCCCGCTGATCTTCTTCGGCGGTCGTTACCGCGCGCTCGACGGCGCGCATGCGCCATCCATGTGAATGCAACCCACGATTCATTCCCCCAGGAGCACATCATGATCAAGAACGGCACTCAGCACATCGCGTCGCTGCGCGACGGACGGCAGGTCTACCTGAACGGCCAGCCGGTCGGCGACGTGACCGCGCACGCGGCATTCCGCAATTCGATCCGCAGCTACGCGAGCCTGTACGACTACCAGGCGCGCGACGAGAACGTCGAGAAGATGACGTTCGTGTCGCCCGACTCGGGCAACCGCGTGAGCCGGATCTGGCAACTGCCGACGTCCTATGACGAACTCGTCGAGCGCCGTGCCGCGCTGGAAGCGTGGTCGGAGCTGCATTACGGCTTCATGGGCCGCTCGCCCGACCACGTCGCGTCGTGTCTCTCCGGCATGTATATGGGCGCCGACGTGTTCGAACAATACGACCCGGCGCGCGCCGGCGCGCTGCGCGACTACTACCGTTATGCACGCGACAACGACTTGTTCCTGACCTACGTGATCGTGAATCCGCAGGCGAACCAGTCGAAGGCCGCGCACGAGCAGGAGGACAAGTACCTCGCGGTCGGCATCGTCGATCAGGATGCCGAAGGCATCACGGTGCGCGGCGCGAAAATGCTCGCGACGAGCGGGATCATGGCGAACGAGGTGTTCTGCAGCTGCATCCAGCCGCTGCGCGAAGGCGATGAGATGTATGCGCTGTCGTTCGCGGTGCCGATGAACGCGAAGGGCATGAAGATCATGTCGCGCAAGTCGTACGAGGAGAGCGCGACGTCGGTGTTCGACAACCCGCTGTCGAGCCGCTTCGACGAGAACGACGCGGTGCTGTACTTCGACGACGTGAAGGTGCCGTGGGAGCGGATCTTCGTCGCCGGCAATACGGCGATGTGCGCGAAGCAGTTCCACGCGACACCCGCACACGTGTACCAGAACTATCAATGCCAGGTGCGCCTGATGACGAAGCTGCGCTTTCTCGTCGGGCTCGGCCTGAAGATCTCCGAGGTCAACGGCACCAATACGTTTCCGCAGGTGCGCGAGACGCTGGGCCAGCTCGCGGCCGAAGCGTCGATGGTCGAGGCGTGGGTCTACGGGATGGAAGCGAAGGGCACGGTCGTCAACGGCTTCTACGTGCCCGACCGCAACATGCTGTACGGCTCGCAGGTCGTCACGCAGCAGCTGTATTCGAAGGTGCTCAACACACTGCGCGAGCTCGCCGGCGGCGGAATGATCATGTTGCCGTCCAGCGTGCGCGATTTCGAGAACCCCGACTTGCTGCGCATTATCGAGAAGACGCAGAAGTCGCCGGTGTGCTCGTCGGAGGAACGCGTGAAGTTCTTCAAGCTCGCGTGGGACGCGGTCGGCTCCGAATTCGCGTCGCGCCACAACCAGTACGAGCTGTTCTACGCCGGCGCGTCGTTCGTCACGAAGGGCCATGCGTATCGCACGTACGACTGGCAGCGTGCGTCGCATCTGGTCGATTCGATGCTCGGCAGCTATTCGCTGAACCAGGAACTGTCGACGCCGCGTGCCGCTTGACTAGCCGCATCGCAACCCCTTTTACCCGCTATCGCAATCAGGAGAGACAGATGGCCATCAGCAAGCTTCACGACGAATTCCACACGCTGGACATGCAGCGCGACTGGCGACTGCCGGAAGGCTATGACCCGGCGTCCGGCGCGCAGGAACTGATCCTGTCCGGCGCGCTCGACACCGAGCGCAAGCGCGGCAGCCGCACGCGCCTGCTGCGCCTGCCGGCCGGGCTGCACACGAAGCAGCCGTTCGTGCACGACTACTGGGAAGAGGTGTTTCTGGTCGAAGGCGACCTGACCGTCGGCAACGACGAGCACGGCGACGGCGGCACGCCGTTCAAAGGCTACACGTACGCGGTGCGTCCGCCCGGCGCGTGGCATGGCCCGTTCAAGTCGAACGGTGGCTGCGTGCTGCTGGAAATCCACTATTACGATCCGGCCTGAGCTCGGCCGATCCATGACAGACGGCGGGCCGCTGCATCGCGCGGCCCGCGACTAGGAGCATTCGATGAAAACCATCACGTTCGCGATCGACGGTCGCGACGGCCGCACCGAGCGTGCGATCGCGATCCACACGCTCGTGATCGCGGGCTGGACCGGCCGCGACGCGGTCGCCATGGAAAAGCATATCCGCGAGCTGGAAGCGCTCGGCGTCAAGCGCCCGGCGACGACGCCGGTGTTCTACCGCGTCGCGGCCGATCGCCTCGACCCGTCGCCGGCGATCCAGGTCTCGGGCGGGCAGAGCAGCGGCGAAGCGGAATTCGTGCTGGTGCGAGACGGCGGCGACACGTTCGTCGGCATCGCGTCCGACCACACCGACCGCGAGGTCGAGACATACGGCATCACGGTCTCGAAGCAGATGTGCGGCAAGCCTTGCGCGAACACGCTGTGGAGGCTCGACGACGTGACCGGTCACTGGGATCGGCTGGTGTTGCGTGCATACGCGACGATCGACGGCGAGCGCGTGCTGTATCAGGAAGGTAAGGTGACCGCGATGCGCGCGCCGGACGATTTGCTCGCGCAGTTCGCGCGCCATGGCGGCCGCTTCGACGACGGCACCGCGATGCTGTGCGGCACACTCGCGGCGATCGGCGGTATCCGGCCGGCCGAGCGGTTCGAGGTCGAGCTGGAAGATCCGGTGCTGGACCGCACGATCCGGCATGCGTATGCGGTGGACACGTTGCCCGTCGCGGGCTGACGCGAACCGAACCGCGAATGCGCGCTCAAGCGCGACAGATCGCAATGATCTCCGCGCTCGTCGCCTCGTCGAATGGCGCGTGCTCCCAGTCGCCGTACCAGTCGGCCGACACGAAACCGGCTGCCGTCACGCGCGTCTGCAATTCGGCGTGCGCGATGAAACGCAGCCGGCTCGTATTCGTCAGCACCGTGTCGTCGCGGCGGAAGCGGTAATGCGTGTCGAACGCCACGATCGCGCCGTCGATCGCCCGCACCGCGTGATGGAGATCGACGATGCCGAATTCGTGCGACTCGACGCTGCGTGCCGATTGCGCGGGTGTCCATGCTCGCCACGGCTCGACGCGCGGGTTGCGGGTGTCGAACAGAAAGCGGCCGCCGCCGGCGAGCACGCGTCGCACGCCGCGCAGTGTCGCGTCGATGTCGTCGTCGGTCAGCAGGCACTGGAACGCGTGCCCGGTCATCACCACTGCATCGAACGGCGCACCGGGCGGCAGGCCGTCGAGCGCGCACGCGAACCAGCGTACGGCGTCGGCACCCGGCTGTCGTCGCGCGTAATCGATCATCGCAGGCGCGGGATCGATCGCGACGACGTCATGCCCGGCCGCCGCGAGCCGTCGCGCGAACGTGCCGGTGCCGCAGCCGAGATCGAGGATGCGTCGCCGGGCGGCGCCGATCGCGGCGGCGTAGAACGCGAAGTCCCGATCGCCGGCGTTGAACAGGTCGTACACCGCGACGAGGCGCGGGTCGGTGTAGAGCAGGTCCGCGTCGGCGCGCGTCATGCGTCCGCCTGCGTCAGCGCTGCTGCACGGCTACCCGCAGCCCGAGCGCGATGAAGATCGAGCCGATGATCTTGCCCTGCCAGCGCGTGAGCCACGTGAGCCGCTTCACGATGCGGCCGAGCGGGCGGATCGAGCATGCGATCAGCGTCGTGTAGAGCGAGCTGAGCACGACGAAGATCAGCCCGAGCACCGCGAACTGCACGAACGTCGAGCCGCGTTCCGGATGCACGAACTGCGGCATGAACGCGAGAAAGAACAGCGCGGTCTTCGGATTCAGCACTTCGGCGGGAATCGCCTGCAGGTACGCCTTGAGCGGCGTGACGGGCGACACCTGCGGCAGCGACGGATCGGACGGTTTCTCGAGCAGTGCCCGCACGCCGAGATAGATCAGGTACGCGGCGCCGACCAGCTTCACGACGTTGAACGCGAGTGCCGACGTCATCAGCAGCGCCGACAGCCCGACGGCCGCGAACAGCGTATGCACGAAGTCGCCGCTCGCGACGCCGAGGCCGGTCAGGATGCCGGTCTTGCGCCCACCCTGCACGGTGCGACTCAGCACGAGCAGCACGGCGGGGCCGGGAATCAGGAACAGGCCCAGAACGACGGCCGTGAAGGTGGTCAGCGTGGTCAGGTCGAACATGGCGGCTCCGGCAGGTTGGCGCGGCGGCAGGGGATCGGCGCATTGTATTCGGTTCGGCGCGCGGCCGCAGACGCGCCCTCGAACGGCGCGGCTGCGTCGGCGCCTTTCTGGTATAAGCACGACAGGACGCGCCGGCGTCCGGCCTTTTTTCACAGCCCGTCGTTCCATGCGCGACCTTCCATCGATCACCGATCCTGCCGCGGACGCCGACGTCTATCACGTGCCGCGTCCGCTCGTCGTGTTCGGCGGCTCGGTCGTCGAGCCCGAGTGGCGGCTGGAACGGCACAGCCATCGCCAGGCGCAGCTGCTCTACACGCTGAGCGGCGTCGTCTATTGCGAGATCGACGGCGGCGTGTGGACCGCACCGCCGCAATGCACGGTCTGGATTCCCGGCGATGTCCCGCATGCGGCGCGCGGCTCGGCCGGCGCCACCTTCTATGCGGTACTGGTCGAACCCGACGCGGCGCTCGACCTGCCCACGCGCTGCTGCACGCTCGCCATGTCGCCGCTGTTGCGCGAGCTGCTGCTGAAGGCGGCCAGCTTCCCGAACCTGTACGACGTCGATGGGCCGCAAGGGCGGCTGGTGGCGACGCTGCTCGACGAGCTCGTCGCGGCCCCGGTCGAGGACTTGTACCTGCCGATGCCGGCCGATCGCCGGCTGCGCAAGCTGATCGACCATCTGCTCGACAACCCGGCCGACAAGTCGCCGCTGCCCGAACTCGCGCGGCGTGCGGGCATCAGCGAGCGCAGCCTGACGCGCCTCGCGACGAAGGAGCTCGGCATGAGCCTCGGCGACTGGCGCCGGCGGCTGCACGTCGCGCTGTCGCTGCGGATGCTGACGACCGGCCGCCGCGTGCATCAGATCGCGATCGATCTTGGCTACGAGAGCGCGAGCAGCTTCGTCACGATGTTCCGCAAGGCGACCGGCAAGCCGCCGACGCAATTCCTGACCGACCGGCAACGCTGACCGGCCACACCGCGCGCCCGCGCCCGTTTGGCCGGATTGAAAAAGCAGTTGGCCGGGATGAGAAATGACGCATGAGGGCTCGATCCATAAAATGAGAATCGTTCTCATCTGGAGGCCGACATGCAAATTACCACGACCGAATTTCCGTTTGTCTGGCTGCGTTACAGCGGCTCGACCCACACCGATCCCGCCCGGCTGATTGCCGAACTCGACGCGTTGCTCGCGCGCCGCGAACGCTTCGTTCTTCTGACCGACGATGCGCCGTCCGGCGACGATCGCGCCGACAACGATCACGAGATGCGCAAGCAGCTCGCGAAGTGGAGCAAGGCCAACCGCGCGCTGTCGCGCGAATGGATTCCCGGGATGATCGCGATCGAGCCCAATGCGGCGCGGCGCGTGGCGCTCAATGCCTTTTCGGGCGCCTTCGAGAAAGTCTGGGGCTATCCGCTGAACGCGGCGGCGAGCCGCGACGACGCGCTGGCGCTCGCGCAACGGCTGCTCGCCGAACCGGCGCCCGGCGTCGCGGCGGCGAACGCCTGATCCGAGGCCGCGCCGCTTGCGCGACTTGCGTCGACCTCGACATCGACCTCGACATCGACATCGACACGTCGCACGGTGCGCGCACGCGCGCCGCGGCCTATCGCAACCACGCAGAGGTGTCCGGTGGACAATCCGATCCGCGCGATGCGCATCTTCACGCGCATCGTCGAAATGAACAGCTTCACGCGCGCGGCGCAGGCGCTCGGCATTTCGCGCGCCACCGCCACGCGCACCGTGCAGGAGCTCGAAGCGGCGCTCGGCATGCCGCTGCTGGTGCGCACGACGCGCGCGTTGCGGCCGACGCCCGAAGGCGATGCGTATTACCGGCGCTGCGTCAGCATCACGGCGGACGTCGACGAGCTCGAGGCCAGCATCCGCGGCGCCGCGCTACATCCGAGCGGGCCGCTGCGCGTCGAACTGCCGGCGTCGGTGGCGAGCACGATCGTGTTGCCGGCGCTCGGCGAATTTCATGCGCGGCATCCCGATCTCGAGCTGACGCTTGCCGTGGCCGGGCGCGCGGGCGACCGCATCGGCGACGCGATCGACTGCAGCATCCGGCTCGGTGCGCTGCCCGATTCGTCGCTCGTCGCGCGCCGGCTCGGCTCGCTCGAACGCGTGACGTGCGCGAGCCCCGCGTATCTCGACCGCTTCGGCGTGCCGCGCACGCCCGACGATCTGGGCGCGCATCGCGCGGTAGGCGGGTCGCACGTGTTCGGCCAGCGTTCGGCGGAGCTCGAGTTCGTGGTGGACGACGCGGTACGCAAGGTGCGGCTCGACGGCATCGTCAGCGTGGACGACGAACAGGCGTATCTCGCCTGCGGCGTGCACGGCCTCGGGTTGATCCAGCCGACGCGCGTTGCCGCGCAGCCGCTGATCGATGCGGGACGGCTGCGGGAAGTGTTGGCGGGCTGGCAACCCGATGCGCTGGCCGTGTCGGCCGTCTACGTGAAGCGGCCGCACGTGTCGCCCGGCGTGCGCGCGTTTGTCGACTGGATTGCGGAGCGTTTCGGGCAGGCCGGATATGAGCAGACAGGGTTGGCGGCGGCAGGGGCGGTGGGGTGGCGGCCGGCGCTGCCGGGTGCAGCCGCTACCGGCGATCGGTACAGCGGGCTGGTAGCGGTGGCGTGACGGCAGCAGACTGACGGAAGGCCTCGAGCAGCGCTCACGAGGCGGAACGCGCCGGCCATCCATCCGATCTGTATCGAACGATGTAAATATTTTGGCGATTCGTTACGAAATTCGCCGGAATATTTTCATCGGAGGCCGAACGGCCAGCCGTGCAGCCGTATAGGGCGAGTCGGGGTCACGCATCGACAGCCGACACACACGGCGTATGGAACGGGCGCGCTACACCGCCCTGAGCCGCCCCAATTCTTCCGCCAGGAAATCGACGAACGCGCGAATCCGCGTGGACATCTGGTGACGCTGCGCATACACCGCGTAGATGTCGGCGCTCGGCGTTTCATGATCGGGCAGCACGACGACCAGCCTGCCGTCGGCGAGATAGTCGCGCAGATCCCATTCCGCACGCATCAGGATGCCGTGCCCGTCGAGCGCCCACTTCACCGCGATCTCGCCGTCGTTCGTCGTCAGGTTGCCGTTGATCCGCACGGCTTCCGTGTGGCGGGCCGCGCCGCGCCCGCTCGTCAGGCGCCACACGCCGTAACCTTCGTCGCCTTGCCGGATGCCGATGCAGTTGTGCCGCGTCAGGTCGTGCGGCGTGCCGGGCACCCCGTGCCGCGCGAGATACGCGGGCGCCGCGCACAGCAGCCGGCGGTTCGGCGCCAGCCGCCGCGCGACGACGCGCGCGTCGGGCGGCTCGCCGAAGCGGATGCACACGTCGAACGCGTCGTCGGTGAGCGGCGGCGGCATCACCGACAGCTGCAACTGCACCGACACTTCCGGATAGCGCGCGACGAAGCGCGAGATCGCCGGGCCGACGTGGCTGCGCCCGAACCCGAGCGTCGCATTCACGCGCAGCAGCCCCTTCGGCCGCTGCTTCGCGCTGCCGAGCAGTTCGCCGAGTTCGTCCATCTGGTCGAGAATCCGGCGCGCGTATTCCAGGTACACGTCGCCTTCGGGCGTCAGCATCATCCGCCGCGTCGTGCGATTGACGAGCGTCACGCCCGCGCGCCGCTCCATCTGCGTGAGCCGCTTGCTGACGGCCGCCGCGGTCAGCCCGAGTTCGCGCGCGGCCGCGCTCAGGCTGCCCGACGCGGCCAGCGTCGAGAAGAAGCCGAGATCGGCCGGCTGGACGGTATCCGCCATGACGGGATTTGTGAATTGAAGTTAAAGATGCTTTGAGTATAGCCCCGGTTTACACACTCCCGGTTCGGTAAAGTGCGTTCACGCTCACGATCAATCGAGGATGTCCGCATGAAGACCTACCGTATCGCAACGATTCCCGGCGACGGCATCGGCAAGGAGGTGGTGCCGGCCGGCAAGCAACTGCTGGAAGCGCTGGCCCGCGGCAGCGACCGCTTCGCGTTCGAGTTCGAGAATTTCGACTGGGGCGCCGATTACTACCGCCGGCACGGCGCGATGATGCCGGCCGACGGCCTCGACGCACTGCGCGGCAAGGACGCGATCCTGTTCGGCTCCGCGGGCGACCCGGACGTGCCCGACCACGTGACGCTGTGGGGCCTGCGCCTGAAGATCTGCCAGGGCTTCGACCAGTACGCGAACGTGCGCCCGACACGCATCCTGCCGGGCATCGACGCGCCGCTGAAGCGCTGCGGGCCGGACGACCTGAACTGGGTGATCGTGCGCGAGAACTCCGAAGGCGAATACGCGGGCGTCGGCGGCCGCGTGCACCAGGGCCATCCGATCGAGGCCGCGACCGACGTGTCGATCCTCACGCGCGCCGGCGTCGAACGCATCATGCGCTTCGCGTTCCGGCTCGCGCAGTCGCGGCCGCGCAAGCTGCTGACCGTGATCACGAAGAGCAACGCGCAGCGGCACGCGATGGTGATGTGGGACGAGATCGCGAAGCAGATCGCGCAGGAGTTTCCCGACGTGACGTGGGACAAGGAACTCGTCGACGCGGCGACCGCGCGCATGGTCAATCGCCCGGCGTCGCTCGACACGATCGTCGCGACCAACCTGCACGCGGACATCCTCAGCGATCTCGCCGCCGCGCTCGCGGGCAGCCTCGGCATCGCGCCGACCGGCAACATCGATCCCGAGCGCCGCTATCCGTCGATGTTCGAGCCGATCCACGGCTCGGCGTTCGACATCATGGGCAAGGGGCTCGCGAATCCGGTCGGCACGTTCTGGTCGGTCGTGATGCTGCTCGAACATCTCGGCGAGACGGAAGCGGCCGCGCGCGTGATGCATGCGATCGAGGCCGTGACGGCCGACTCGTCGCTGCATACGCGCGACCTCGGCGGCCGCGCGACGACCGCGCAGGTGACGGCGGCCGTCTGCGAGCGCGTCGCGAACGCGGCGGTGGCGGCCTGACGGCGGCGCGAGGCGGGCGGCCGCGCGCGCAGCCACCCGGGCGCCGACCGTTCGTTTTGCTCACGCATCTTTTCTGCCCGCGACTCGCGCATCCGACGCGAGCCGGGCGCCGGCCGGCGCTCGCGGTCCACCGACCGACGGCGCACGGCCCGACCTCGAAGGAGGAGACACATGCAGGCGGATCTGGAAACCCGCGTCGCGCGGAAACTGATGTGGCGCATCATTCCGTTCGTGATGCTGCTTTACTTCGTCAGCTTTCTCGATCGCGTGAACGTCGGCTTCGCGGCGATGACGATGAACAACGCGATCGGCCTGTCGCCGACTGCGTTCGGATTCGGCGGCGGCCTGTTCTTCATCGGCTATTTTCTGTTTGAAGTACCGAGCAACCTGATCCTCCATCGTGTCGGCGCGCGCATCTGGATTGCGCGCGTGATGATCACGTGGGGCATCGTGTCGGCCGTGTCCGCGTTCGCGGCCGGGCCGACCAGCTTCTACGTGCTGCGTTTTCTGCTCGGCATGGCGGAAGCCGGCTTCTTTCCCGGCATCATCCTGTACCTGAGCCTGTGGTTTCCCGCGAAGCAGCGCGCGGTGGCCGCCGCGTGGTTCATGGCGGCCGCGCCGATCTCGACCGCGATCGGTTCGCCGCTGTCGGGCGCGATCATGCAGATGCCGCCGATGTTCGGGCTCGCCGACTGGCAGATGCTGTACATCGTCGAAGCGCTGCCGGCGGTCGTGCTCGGCTTCGTCGTGCTGAAGCGCCTGACCGATGCGCCGTCGCAGGCCGCGTGGCTGCGCGCCGACGAGCGCGACTGGCTGATCGCGAAGCTGAAAGCGGAAGCGGACGCGCGCCACACGCACGCCGGGCACACGGCCGGTGCGTGGCAGGCGCTGCGCGATCCGCGCGTGCTGGCGCTCGCGCTGATCTACTTCGGCACGTCGGCGGGGCTCTATACGCTCGGCCTGTGGGCGCCGCTGATGGTCAAGCAGTTCGGCTTCAGCGCATTGCAGACAGGCCTGCTGACCGGCATTCCGAGCATCGCCGCCGTGGTCGCGATGATCGGGTGGGCGCGGCATTCGGATCGCACCGGCGAGCGCACGTGGCATGTCGTGATTCCGTGCGTGCTGGCCTGTATCGGCTTCGTGTTCGCGGGGCAGGCGAGCACGGCGCTGCTGACCCTGCTCGCGCTGATCGTCGTCAACATCGGGATCAGTGCGGCGAAGGCGCCGCTGTGGGCGATGCCGAGTGCGTTCCTGTCGGGGGCCGGCGCGGCGGCGGGGATCGCGATGATCAATTCGATCGGCAATCTCGGCGGGTTCGTCGGGCCGTTCGCGATCGGTTGGCTCAAGCACGCGACGGGCGGGTATGCGGCGGGGCTGTACGTGGTGGCCGGCACGCTCGCGGTGTCGGCGGTCGTCACGCTGATGTTGAGTCGCAAGGGGGTGCGGGAAGCGGCCGTGCCGGGCGTGCGGCATCACTCGTGAGCGCGGCAATGTGCGATGCGGGGCGGCCGGACGGGCGCGTGGCGTATCCGTCCGGCTTCATGCGTGGCGGCGCGCGATCAGCGGTGCGTGGCGTCAGTCCATGTTCGCGCGCGGGAGCCGCTACGACGCCGTCGCCGCGACCTGCCGCGCGATGCGCGCCGCACACGCATCGGGTGTCGCATCGGACGTATCCAGCACCATCTCGCTGAACGCCCGCGCAGCATACCCTTCCCGATACATCTCGGCGATCCGGTTGCGCTCCCAGTCCGTCAACATGCGCGTGCCGCGATTCGACGCCGCGACCGCTTCGGGCGGCGCGAGCGTGACGACGAACAAGCGCGCGTCACGCGCGTCGCAGGCCGCGCGCAGCCGTTCGAATTCCGCTTCGCCGATCGGATAGGCGATGACCAGATGGCGTTCGTGTGCGGTTGTGATCTGCGTGACGAGGCGTTCGAGCGCGATCGCCCATTGCACGTCGAACGGCGCGTTTTCGGGCGCATCGTGATCGTCGCCGTCGATGAAGCGCGCATCGGGCAGCACGCGTGCGAGCGCGCGGCCGATCGTCGTCTTGCCGCTGTTGATCGGGCCGTTCAGGTGGATGACGGTCAGGATGGTCATGAGTCGACGCAGGAATCGGACGATTCGCAGCTTGCCATGACTGGCGCGGCGGTGCAGTGCCGTTGAGGCGTCACGCGGCGGGATGCGAATACGGCGGGAAGCGGACAGGCGGGGAGAGGGGAAGCGGCAGGCTGCGCGCGGAACGATGCACCACACGGGCAGCCTGCCCGACCGTGCCGCATACGACGATGCGGCACGGCGTCGAACGACGCGACTTACTTGTCGCCGTCGCCCTTGATCTGCGGCAGCGCCGACGTTTCGCCCGGCGTCAGCAGCCCGACTTGCGAATACACGCGCAGCTTGTCGCGCGTATCGGTGATGTCGAGATTGCGCATCGTCAGCTGGCCGATCCGGTCGCGCGGCGAGAACGTCGATGCAACCTTCTCCATCGACAGGCGTTCCGGCTGATACGTGAGGTTCGGCGACTTCGTGCTCAGGATCGAGTAGTCGTTGCCGCGGCGCAGTTCGATCTTCACTTCGCCGGTGATCGCGCGTGCGACCCAGCGTTGCGCGGTCTCGCGCAGCATGATCGCCTGCGGGTCGAACCAGCGGCCCTGGTACAGCAGGCGGCCGAGGCGGCGGCCGTTCTCGCGATACTGCTCGATCGTGTCTTCGTTGTGGATGCCGGTGACGAGACGCTCGTACGCGATGTACAGCAGCGCGAGGCCCGGGGCTTCGTAGATGCCGCGGCTCTTCGCCTCGATGATCCGGTTCTCGATCTGGTCGCTCATGCCGAGGCCGTGGCGGCCGCCGATGCGGTTCGCTTCCAGCAGCAGCTCGACCTGATCCTTGAACTCGACGCCGTTCAGCGCGACCGGCTGGCCGGCTTCGAAGCGCACCGTCACTTCTTCGGCGGCGATCTTCACGTCGTCGCGCCAGAACGCGACGCCCATGATCGGGTTCACGATCTTGATGCCGCTTTCGAGGCTTTCCAGATCCTTCGCTTCGTGCGTCGCGCCGAGCAGGTTCGAGTCGGTCGAATACGCCTTCTCGGCCGACATCTTGTATGCGAAGCCGGCCTGGTTCATGAATTCGGACATTTCGGCACGGCCGCCGAGCTCGTCGATGAACGTCTGGTCGAGCCACGGCTTGTAGATCTTCAGATCCGGGTTCACGAGCAGGCCGTAGCGGTAGAAGCGCTCGATGTCGTTGCCCTTGTACGTGCTGCCGTCGCCCCAGATGTTGACGCCGTCTTCCTTCATCGCGGCGACGAGCATCGTGCCGGTCACGGCGCGGCCGATCGGCGTCGTGTTGAAGTACGTGACGCCGGCGGTCGTGATGTGGAACGCGCCGCTTTGCAGCGCCGCGATGCCTTCGGCGACGAGCTGCGCGCGGCAGTCGATCAGGCGGGCGCCGGCTGCGCCGTATTCGATCGCGCGTTTCGGGATCGCGTCGTAATCGTCTTCGTCGGGCTGGCCGAGGTTCGCCGTGTATGCGTACGGGACGGCGCCCTTCAGTTTCATCCAGTGCAGCGCGGCGCTGGTGTCCAGGCCGCCGGAGAAGGCGATACCGACCTTCTGGCCGGTCGGGAGGCTTTCGAGAATCGTGCTCATAGGAATTACCGTGGATTGAAGCCGGTGGGATCGTATTTCGCGGAATATGCGAGTATCGGCTGTCCGGGAAGTTGGGGCAAGGGTTGATTTTGGTGCGGAACCGGCGTCGCGCCTGTCGCGGCGGGCCTGACGGGCGGTGAGCCGGCTGGAGAACACCGTGCCGGACGGCGTTGCGTCGCCGCCGATACACGCGTGGACGCGCCGGGGCGTCGCCGGATTTTCGGGGACGGATCGGCCAGCGATCCCGCTCCCGGTCGTCAGCGCGTCGCTTCGCCGCATCGAAAGGGATATGAAAGAATGGCGCGCGAACCCCGTCCCTCAGATATTCCACGATCGCGCGGTATCGAGCAGCCGCTCGCGCAACTGATCGACTTCGCCGGCCAGCTTGGCCGTGATCGACACGTAGCCGGACAACTGCGGCGGCGGCGCGTCGTGCAGCGGGTCGACCGGCCGCCGGCGCGGGGCAAGCCGGCTCGGCGTGCCGAACTTGAGCGCGCGGCTCGCGCCGACCAGCGTGTCGCGGATGCGCCGGTTCAAGGTCTTCATCTCGACGCGCATGTATTCGCGGGCCGCCACGTCGTCGGCGGCCGGCAGCGCGCTCGACAGGATCTCCAGGTAACCGATGCACAGGCGCAGGCTGCGCTGGATCGCCTCGAGCTGCGTCATCGACGTCTCGCATTCCTTCGACACCGACGGCATCAGCGAGCGCAACTGCACGAGCAGCGTGCTCAGCGCGGCCATTTCCTTCAGGTGCGCGTCGTCGGTGACCTGACGGTCGTCCGCGAGCCGCGCATGCACGGCCGCGCACGCGCGCAGCGCGTCGGCGAGCTTGTAGCGCCACGAATAGGTCGCGTAGAGCGGCAGCGCGAACGAGAACGCCAGCGCGATCGCGATGCCGGCCAGCACGTTCACCGCGCGCCACAGGCCGTCGACGATCTCGTTGTCGCCGTGCCCGGCGACGATCACCATCGTGATCGCCGACAGCAGCGCGATGTAGCCGGCCTTGCCGATCGCGTGATACGCGCAGACGCCGCACCCGACCGCCATCAGCAGGTAGATCGCGAACGGCGCGTGCAGGAACGAGTAGAGAAGGATCAGCCCGAGCCCCGCCAGCGCGCCGATCGATGTCCCGAGCGCGCGCTCGGCCGCCTTCTTGCGGATGTTGCCGTGATGCTGCAGCCCGCCGACGACGATCAGCACGGTGATCGTCGACCACTCGCCATGCGGCACGTTCAGCCCCGTGGACAGCGCGATCGACACGAGCACCGCGAGCGCGACGCGCGCCGCGTGGATCAGCTTCGCGTGCCGGTAGCGGCGGTACGGGTCGAGCAGCGGGCGAAGCGCGTGGCGCACGAGCGGCGGCAGTCGGGTCGGAAGCGGGGCAGTCATGACGAAGCGGAAGTGGCCGGAACGCGCACGGCGGCCCGCGCGGGCCGGCGCCGCGCCGCCTGCGCAGCAGACGTAACGCTAGCCGAACATAGGTGGGCTGTCCACGGCGGGGCCGCCGGGCAGCCGTGTCCGACCACGGCACGGCGCGTCACGCGTCGGCCGCGGTCGACTGCGCGTCCAGCACGCGGTTGCGGCCGCCCGACTTCGCGCGGTACAGCGCTTCGTCGGCGCGCCGCAACAGTGTCGCGGCGTTCATTCGGCCGTCGTCGGCGGTGGCCGTGCCGATGCTGACCGTGACGCGCCCGTACTGGCTCTTCACGTGCTCGATCCCGAGCTCCGAGATCGCGCGCCGGATGCCTTCGGCGACGGTGGCCGCGCCTGGCCCGTCGGTGTCGGGCAGCGTGACGACGAATTCCTCGCCGCCGTAGCGCGCGACGTGATCGCTGTCGCGGCGCAGGCAGCGCGACAGCGATTGCGCGACCTGGCGCAGCACGTCGTCGCCGGCCGGGTGGCCGTAGTAGTCGTTGAACGCCTTGAAGTGATCGACGTCGACGAACAGCACGGACAACGGGCGGCCGCTGCGCGACGCGCGCTGGGTCTCCTTCGCGAGCACCGTGTCGAACGTGCCGCGGTTGTCGAGGCCCGTCAGCGAATCGGTGTGCGCGAGCCGGTACAGCTTCGCTTCGGCATCCTGCCGGCGTTTCAGCTCGCGCGACAGCGCGAGCGAGCCCCACGCGATGAACGCGGTGAACAGGCTCATCAGCACGACGGTCCAGATCGCGCGGTGGTGCCACGACGCGTAGATGTCGATTTCGGCGGGCGCGACGTCGACGATCAGCGGCAGCCCGGCGAGATGCTTGTAAACATAGACGCGCCGCACGCCGTCGATGGCGCCGACCCCGGTCAGCTCGCCGGTGCGGCTGCGTTGCGCGTCGATGAACAGCGGCGAGTCGTGCAGGTCGAGGCCGACCACCCGGGTGTCGTACGGCAGGCGCGATACGAGCGTGCCGTTGTCCTCGACGATCGCCGCGCTGCCGTGCCGGCCGACCGCGAGGCCGTCGAGCAGCGCGCGGAAGTAGTCGATGCTGAGCGTGCCGACGACGATCCCGCCGAAGGTGCCGTCGGGCCGGTTGATCCGGCGGCTCAGCGCGATCGTCAGCGCGCCGCCGCGCAGCCGCGACGCGTACGGCCGGCTGATGTAGAGGCCGGGTGCGAGCCGGTCGCGGTGCACGGTGAAATAGTCGCGGTCGGCGAAATTGCCTTGTCGCGCGGGCGACGCGCTCGAATCGATCGCGATATTGCCGTGCGCATCCATTACGAAAATGGAACCGAGATAGGCACCGGTCGCCGCGCGATCGAACAGTAGCCGGTGGCGCTGGCGCGGCGGCAATGTCATCAGTTCCGGATCGGCCACGCCATCGACGACGTTTTGCAGCGACAAATCGTAGAGTTCGATATTGCGCGCGATATCGCGTTCGATCAGCAGCATCAGGTTGCGCGCATTTTCTACCGCATGGCCATACGCGTCGCGTCGCGCCTCGATTAATAGCGACGTGGAAAGTCCCCAACTGAACATCAGCAGGACGATGCCCGCCACGAGTACGCCGCGGGGCGACAGAATGCGTGCCACGATCGACGCGGTATGGCGGCGCAGCGCGGCGGGCAGCGGGAATGACTTCATCCTCGGGGTGGCGGGCGGCGGCTACTCGCGTCACTGGCGGTTCCACGCGCTGATTATTTCGAATTAAGCGTCATTATCCCGCGAATTCCTGAAATTCGCGCGCGCATGCAAAACATGCATGCGGCGACGGCGATTCGAAACGGTTACGCATCATTACCGCAGTGCGCGCGGGCGATTTGATTTGAATCAATCGCCAGTGTCGGCCTTTTCGTCTGATTAATAGCGCGCTGATCGGTCGATTTTGCGTATTGAATCCGGTATTTGGCGGATCGAGACAGGATTACGCGCGGCGGGGGAAATGAAAATCGAATGACCCGCCGTCGTCGAGGTCTTCGCGACGCCGGGCGGCAGTGGCGCGGCCGACACGGCCAACCCGTTGATTCTGCAAAATCCGCGGCGGTGGCGGCGGGCGGGGCGAGCGCAGCTGTCCCCCTATCGAATCAGGTAGAATCCGCGCTTCGCCGCAGGCGCCCGCCGCGCAACGCGTATCGGGGCCGCATCGAATGCATCGCAGGACGCGCCCCGCGCTCCGATACCGCATGCGCCGGCTACGGATGCCGGCCTGCTCAACGTTCGTCTCGTTTATGTCCGCCATTCCGAATTCCGACCCACCCGGTTCGTCCGCGAACCCACCCAAGCTTCATCGCGCGCTGAAGGCGCGCCACCTGACGATGATCGCCATCGGCGGCTCGATCGGCACGGGCCTGTTCGTCGCGTCCGGCGCGTCGATCTCGCAGGCCGGCCCCGGCGGTGCGATGGTCGCGTACATGCTGATCGGCCTGATGGTCTACTTCCTGATGACGAGTCTCGGCGAGATGGCCGCGTTCATGCCGGTGTCGGGCTCGTTCGCGACCTACGGCGCCAAATACGTGGACGAAGGCTTCGGCTTCGCGCTCGGCTGGAACTACTGGTACAACTGGGCGGTGACGATCGCGGTGGAGCTCGTGGCCGCGCAGCTCGTGATGCACTACTGGTTTCCGGACGTGCCCGGCGTGTGGTGGAGCGCGGCGTTCCTCGCCGTGATGTTCCTGCTCAATGCGCTCACCGTGCGCGGCTTCGGCGAGGCCGAATACTGGTTCGCGCTGATCAAGGTCGTCACCGTGGTCGCGTTCATCGGCGTCGGGCTGCTGATGATCTTCGGCATTCTGAAGGGCGCGCCGGCCAACGGCTGGGGCAACCTGACGATCGGCGACGCACCGTTCGCGGGCGGCCTGCCGGCGCTGATGGGCGTCGCGATGATCGCGGGCTTCTCGTTCCAGGGCACCGAGCTGATCGGCGTCGCGGCCGGCGAATCGGAAAACCCGCGCACGACGATTCCGCGCGCGGTGCGCCAGGTGTTCTGGCGCATCCTGCTGTTCTACGTGTTCGCGATCTTCGTGATCGGCGTGCTGATTCCGTATACCGACCCGAACCTGCTCAAGACGGACGTGACCGACATCGGTGTGAGCCCGTTCACGCTGGTGTTCCGCCACGCGGGCCTCGCGTTCGCGGCCGGCGTGATGAACGCGGTGATCCTCACGGCCGTGCTGTCGGCCGGCAACTCGGGCATGTACGCGTCGACGCGGATGCTCTACAACCTCGCGACCGAGGGCCGCGCGCCGAAGGTGTTCGCGAAGCTGTCGCCGGGCGGCGTGCCGCGCAACGCGCTGTACGCGACCACCGCCGTCGGCGCGCTGTGCTTCTTCACGTCGCTGTACGGCGACAAGACCGTGTACCTGTGGCTGCTGAATACATCGGGGATGACGGGCTTCATCGCGTGGCTCGGCATCGCGGTCAGCCACTACCGGTTCCGCAAGGGCTACGTGAAGCAGGGTTACTCGCTCGACCAGTTGCCGTATCAGTCGAAGTGGTTCCCGTTCGGCCCGCTGTTCGCGTTCGTGCTGTGCCTCGTGATCGCGCTCGGCCAGGATTACCAGGCGTTTCTCGCGAACCGGATCGACTGGGCCGGCGTGGCCGCGACCTATGTCGGCATTCCGCTGTTCGTCGTCGTGTGGCTCGGCTTCCGGTTCCTGAAGAAGAGCCGGTTCGTGCGCTACGAGGACATGGAGATCGCGCCGTGGATCGCCGCGAGCCGCGGCGCGCAGCGGCCGCCGGTGGCGAACCGCGAAACCACGGGCTGACGCCGGCGCGGCAGGCGGCCGCGCGACGGTCGACGAGAAACGGGAAGCTGCGTGCTTCCCGTTTTTTTTGCCCGGCTATTGTCTGCACGGGGTCAAAGCCGGTTATATTGCCCGACCCTACCGGGCCACGGCCCGGCCGGCGCGACAGGCGCGGCGCGGATCGGCATCCGGCGCGCGCGACGCGCGGCGGCCGGCGAGATGCCCGGCGTTTTCATCGTTCCGTCCGGGCCGACATGGCCCGCGGAGCGCGCAATCCAGAGGAATTCATGAGCGCATCACCCGCCGAGCGGAAGGCCGGACCCGTTTCCATCGTGCGAATCGAAGCCGCGATCAATGCGTGGCGCGAAGTGTACCCGCCGGCGCCGGACGGCGAGGACGGCTACGCGCTCGACGCCGGCAGCAACTGCCTGGCCGAGCTGTACGGCACGATGATCTGCTATCAGTTGCCGGACGTGCCGCTCGACTCGCTGAGCCACGAGCAGCGCGACGCGTTGTACGCGACCGAGGTGTGATGCGGTCGGCGCGATGCCGCGGCGCGGCGTCGGTGAACGAACGGGAAGCCTCGCGGCTTCCCGTTTTGCTTTGCGCGACCCCGGGCGTCGCCGCGAGCACGACGCGGCTCGAGCCGGGATCGGCGCCGGCTGAGGTATCGTGACGGGATCGGGAAGCAGGCGATCGAGGAGGCCGGTACGAAGCCGGCGAGGGTGACCGGTGCGGACGCGGTCCGCGCGGCGCCGGATGAGCGTCCGTTGCCTTTCCCGGGAGGATTCGAACATGGAGTTGAGACACCTCCGCTACTTCGTCGCGGTAGCCGAAGAGCGGAATTTCACGCGGGCGGCGGAACGGCTGCATATCGCGCAGCCGCCGCTGAGCCGGCAGATCCAGCAGCTCGAGGAAGCGCTCGGCGTGCCGCTGTTCGAGCGCACCGCGCGGCCGCTGAAGCTGACCGATGCCGGGCGCTTCTTCTATTCGCATGCGGTGCAACTGCTCGCGCAGACCACCGAACTCGAATCGATGACGAAGCGGGTCGGCAAGATCGAGCGCAGCATGTCGGTCGGTTTCGTCGGCTCGACGCTGTACGGGATGCTGCCGAAGATCATCCGGCGCTTTCGCAGCGAATATCCGGCTGTCGAGCTGAGCCTGCACGAGATGTCGACGATGGACCAGATCAAGGCGCTGAAGGAAGGGCGCATCGACGTCGGGTTCGGCCGCATCCGCCACGAGGACCCGAGCGTGCGGCGCGTCGTGCTGCGCGAGGAGCGGATGATCGTCGCGCTGCCGGTCGGCCACGTGCTCGACAGCGCGAAGCCCGTGCTGTCGCTGCACGATCTCGTCAACGACACGCTGATCATCTTTCCGAAGGCGCCGCGTCCGAGCTATGCGGATCAGGTACTCGCGGCCTTCCACGACCGCGCGTTGCAGCCGCGCAGGATCTACGAGACGCGCGAGCTGCAGATCGCGCTCGGCCTCGTCGCGATGGGCGAGGGCGTGTCGGTCGTGCCGCAGAGCGTGTACGGGCTCAAGCGCGATGACATCAGCTACAAGCCGCTCGACGATCCGAACCTCGTGTCGCCGATCATCATGAGCATGCGCATGCTCGACGAATCGGAGGACATCCGTGCGATGCAGGCGCTGATCTACCGGCTGTACGACGAAGCGCAGATGGAGTATCTGCCGCCGCAGCCCGAATGAACGCACGGGCGGCAGGGGCTTTTCTTGACGCTGCGCGCGCCGGCAGGCCACCATGCCCGGATTCGATGCGGCTGCCGACGGGCGGCCGCCTTCATGCAGACGACCGACACATGACCGATATCGTGACCGAGGAGACGACCGTCGAGACGCCGCAAGGGCGTCTCTTTGCGAAACGCTGGCATGCGGGGCCGGCACGGCACGCGGCCGCGCCCATCGTGCTGCTGCACGATTCGCTCGGCTGCGTCGACCTGTGGCGCGACTTTCCCGCGCAGCTCGCCCGTGTGACGCAACGCGACGTGATCGCGTACGACCGTCTCGGTTTCGGTCGCTCCGATCGGCATCCGGGCAAGCTCGGCACGACGTTCGTGCGCGACGAGGCCGATCATGCATTCGCCGCGGTACTGGAACGGCTCGGCGTCGATGCGTTCGTCGCGTTCGGGCACAGCGTCGGCGGCGGGATGGCGGTCGGCTGTGCGGCCGCGCATCCGGCGCGTTGCCGCGGCCTCGTGACGGTCGCCGCGCAGGCGTTCGTCGAGGACCGCACGCTGGCCGGCATTCGTGACGCGGGGCGGCAGTTCGACGAACCGGGGCAGCTCGACCGGCTCGCGCGCTATCACGGCGACAAGGCCGAATGGGTGCTGCGCGCGTGGGTCGACACGTGGCTGTCGCCGGCGTTTCGCGACTGGAGCCTCGACGACGACTTGCCGCGCGTGCAGTGCGCGACGCTCGCGATTCACGGCGAAGACGACGAATACGGGTCCGACGTGCATCCGAAGCGGATCGCCGCGCGTGTCGCGGGGCCGTCGTCGTTCCTGCTGCTCGCCCGCTGCGGACACCTGCCGCACCGCGAGCGAACGGACGACGTGCTGGCCGCCGTCGCGACGCTGCTGCGCGACGCGGGCGCCTGAGCGTTCGTCATCGCCAGCGGGCGGACGCCCGCCGGCCGTCAGAACGAAAGCTGGATCGCGAGATCGATCGCCAGCAGTACGATCGACAGACCGATGCCGAGAATCACGTTCGGCAACCGGTGCTCGAAATCGCGATGATCCTTGCGCATCGCCGCGCCGAGCAGAAAGATTGCCTCGACGACGATCTGCAATCCGACGAACAGCAGCATCAGCAGATACTCGTAACCCATCTGCTTGAACGCGACGAATTGCATCCCGTGATCACGAATCCACTGGCCGACGCGCAGCAGTTCGTAGACGAACAGCAACGCGGGGAACAGGTAACTGATGAAGTAGGTCGGCGCGGTGGCGTGCCGTAGTTCGAGGTGGAAGTGCTGATGCGTGGTAGCCATCACAACCCTCCTTGCAACGCGTGATTGCGGTCGCGACGGCGGCGCGTGTCGCGTGCGAACTACGGGATTGCCCGATGCACAGTGCGCAGCCGTACGACGTCAGCATACTGCTGCGCGGGAAATTTGGCATGCGAAGTGTGGGGTCGTTGTAACAATGTGTGTGCGCTACGCGACGCGTTGGCTGCGTCACCGCTTCGCTTGCGCGCCTTCGATGAACAGCTTCGCGACCGATTGAAACTCCCGTTTCAGCGATAGCCCCGGCACGGTCAGCCAGCGCAGCATCGCCGCAAGATACAGGTGATGGAACCACGTTGCGAGCTGATCGGCCCGCAGCGCGGCGTTCAGTTCGCCGGTCTGCTGACCCGCGGAGATCAGTTGCTCCCACACCAGCGCGATATCGCTGCCGTTCTCTCCCGCACGCTCCGGTTCGGCTGCGCCGATGCTCAGGAAGCGATGCCGCAGGTACGCGAGCAGGTACGCGGGATGGTGCTCGCACCAGGCGGCCGACGCGTCGAGCACGCAGCCGACGCGCGACGCAAAGGTCTTGCGCCGCGCGACGTCGCGCTGCAGATGCGCGAGATCGCGCGCGAGTTCGCCTTCGAGCCAGTGCGCGAGCACGGCTTCCTTCGTCGGAAAGTGGTTGTACAGCGTGCGTTTCGCGACATCGGCCTCGGCGGCGATCTGCTCCATCGTGACGGCCTCGTAGCCGTGCGCATCGAACAGGCGGGCGCCGGTCGCGGCGAGATGCGCGAGCATCTGGATGCGTTTGCGCGCGCGGCGGCCCGGATCGTCGGTCGGAATCGTCATGGCAGGGCGGTTTACGGAAAGTGCACGAATTGCATTAGTATACGACGTGCATTTTTACGAAACCATTCTTTTCCGTCGTGCACCAGGAGCCCCGCATGAAACTCGTCATCGCCACCTACGGCACCGAAGGCGACACGCGTCCGCTCGCGGCGCTCGGCCGCGCGCTGCTGGATGCCGGGCACGAGGTCCGACTGCTGGCCGATGCGGCGACGCTTGGGTCGGCCGCCGCGCTCGGCGTGCCGTCGGCGCCGCTGTCCGGCGATATCCGTCGTGCGATTGCGCCGGAGGGCGCGTTGGCCGATGCGGTGCGCGGGCGCGGCGGCTTCAACGACACCTCCAAGGCGCTCGCGGCAATCGCGAATGCGAACACGGCCGCGTGGATGCGCGAAGTGGCGGACGCGTCGGCCGGCTGTGACGCGCTGCTCGTGTCGGGGCTCGTGTCGTTCGTCGGCTTGTCGGTGGCAGAATATCGCGGCATCCCGGCAATCGGCACGGGCATGATCCCGATCACGCCGACCGCCGAATTCGCGTCGCCGTTCCTGCCGCCGGGGAAGCTGCCGCGCTGGCTGAATCGCGCGAGCCATCGGCTAGTGAATGCGCTGCTGTGGCAGGCGTTCAGGAAGTCGACGAATGCCGCGCGCGCCGGCGTATGCGGATTGCCACCGCGCCAGCACGTGTGGACCGATCATCCGATGCTGTATGGCGTGTCGCCGGCGCTGCTGTCCGGCCCGGCCGACTGGCCGGCGAACGTGCAGGCTTGCGGCCAGTGGCGGATCGATGCGCGTGCGTGGGCGCCGTCGCCCGAACTCGCGGCGTTTCTCGACGCGGGCGAGCCGCCCGTGTACATCGGTTTCGGCAGCATGGCCGGCTTCGATCGCGCGGCGATGGCCGCGGCGCTGACGCAGGCGCTGGCTGGCCGGCGCGCGTTGTTCTATCCGGGCTGGAGCGGCATCGACGCGTCGCTGCTGCCCGCGCACGTTCGCGTGATCGGCGACACGCCGCACGACTGGCTGTTCCCGCGCGTCGCGATGGCGGTGCATCACGGCGGCTCGGGCACCACGCATTCGGCCGCGCGGGCCGGTATTGCGTCGGTGGTCGTGCCGTTTGCGGGCGATCAGTTCTTCTGGGCGAACCGGCTGCAACGGCTCGGTGTCGCGGCTGCGCCGGTCGCGGGGCGGCGTATGGAAGCCGTCGCGCTGGCGCGGGCCATCGCGTTTGCCGAACGGGGCGAGACGAAGGCGCGGGCGACGGCACTCGGTGCGCGCCTCGCGCAGGAAGATGGCTTGAAGCGGGCCGTCAGTGCGATCGAACGATGGGTACGACCGCGCGCGAGGTGAGCCCGCGCATCGGCATCGGATCAGAAATGCCCGGTGAACCGGTAGCGGCTGCCCGGGTGCCACAGATTGGCGACCGATGCGACCAGCCCCTGCGACCACGTGCGCCGATGCAGCAGCAGGCACGGCTCGCGATCGTCCATCGTCAGGTGACGGCGCGTTTCGGTGTCGGGCATCGCGGCCTCGATCCGGTATTCGACGCGCTGCAGCGGCGCGACGCGCGTCAGGTACTGGTTCGGCGTCGTCGTCGTGAAGTCCTGCAATGCATATTCGGGCGCGCAGGCCGGGTTGACCCAGCGTTCCTCGAGTTGCACCGGCGTGTCGTTCTCGAAATGCAGCACGCGCGAATGGAAGATCGGGCTGCCGGTGTCGAGCTGCAGTTCGTCGGCGAGCTTCGCATCGGCGACGGCCGCGCCGACCTGCAGCACCTGCGCGCGATAGCCGTGGCCGCGCGCGGCGACTTCATCGGAGATGCTGCGGATCGCGACGAGCGTCGATTCGTATTTCGGCGACGCGACATACGTGCCGGAGCCGCGCGTGCGCGTGAGCACCTGTTCGGCCGTCAACTCGCGCAGCGCGCGATTGACGGTCATCCGCGCGACGTTGAATTCGCGCGCGAGCTCGTTCTCCGACGGCACCTGGTCGCCTTCCGCCCACTCGCCGGCATGAATGCGCGCGAGGATGAAGTCCTTGATTTCCTGATAGATCGGTGTGGTCATGGGATCACGATTCAGAGTCGGCAGCGGGCCGCCGCCGAATGCCGATCCGGCGCGCGCCCGGCGCCGAGTGTACCGGTTTCGCGGGCGCGCCGGCCCGGATTCCCTGAATGATCCCCGTTCGGCCGGTGCGCGTCCATGCGGGATTGCACAGAGCGGCCGGCCTTCCGCGGCCCGCTTGCGCTCAGAACCGATGCCGGATGCCGGCCGTTGCGACCACCTGCGTACGCGTCGACGAAGCCGCGAGCCCCGTGACGTTCGCGAACCCGAGCGTCGCGCCCGACGGCACGCCGAACGCGTGCTGGTACACGGTTTCCGCATACACGTCGGTGCGCTTGCTCAGCGCGTAGTCGGCCATCAGCGTCGCCTGGTGCCACTTCGGCCGGTGGCTGCCGGTTGCGTCGTCGTAGCGGCCGTCGGTGAACGTATAGGCGCCCGTGAACGAAACCGCCGGCGTCAGCGCATAGCGCGCATTGACCTCGTAGTTGTCGAAACGCAGCGCATTCAGTGCGCCGGGCAGCGACGACGCGGCCGTTTCGTCGAACATCGCATGCGTCCACAACGCGCCGATCGTCAGCCGGTCGAACGCATAGCTGCCGCCGGCGCCCATCACGCGCTGCCTCGCGGCCGGGAAGTTCGGCGCGTCGTTCGCCGACAGTGCGCCGCCCGTCGTCAAGCCGCCGCGATTGAGTTGCAGGTACGCGGCGCCGACGCTGACCGGCCCGTTCGCATACGACACGCCCGCACTGTATGCGCGATTGTTCGCGAAGCCGCCGGCCGCGTTGCCGAACCCGTACAGGCCGCCGAACTGCCAGCCGGCGAGCGTCGGGCTCGTGTATTTCACCGCGTTGTCGATATAGAACGAATCGTCGAGGTTGTCGTTGTCGAATGGATGCGACGCGAGGTTGTTGCCGTCGCCGTTGTTCGCCATCGCGAGCGGGCCGAGATAATCGACCACGGCATCGTACTGGCGGCCGAGCGTCAGCGTGCCATATTGATCGCTCTGCAGGCCGACGTACGCACGGCGGCCAAACAGCGTGTTTCGATAGGACTGCGTGCCGTTGTTCAGGTTGAAACCGCTTTCGAGGCGGAACAGCGCATGCAGGCCGCCGCCGAGATCCTCGTTGCCGCTCAGCCCGAAGACCGTATTCGACAGCAGGCCGCTGCCTTGCTGCCACGCGCTTTTGCCTGACTGGTTGTTCGTATAGGCGATACCGGCATCCAGCATCCCGTAGAGCGTGACGCTGCTTTGCGCATGCGCGACGGCGCTGACGAAGGCGAGCGAGAGGGTACCGACGACTGCTTTTTTCATTACGTGTGTTTCCTGGAAAGACCCGTTGCGACGGGAACGGCGATCCGCCGCGCGTGGCCGTGCGGACATGCGCGTTCGAATCGATGAAAAGGGGAAGCGCGTGACGCGTGTCGCGCGCGGCGGCGGCGAACGCCGGCTAGTGCTGCAACAGGCGGATCGTGCCGAACTCGGCGGCCGGCAGCACGCGCAGGATCGACAGGATCGCGCGCGATGCCTGCGAACGCGGGACTTCGAACTCGATGCACGCGCACCCGGTGTGGTGGTCGAGCGCGGCCGTATAGAAGTTGAGCGCCGCGCCGACAGCCTGATGCAACCGGCGTCGCACGAGCGCGAGGTCGTCCGCTTCGATGCGGATCGACAGCAGCACGAGCGCGTCCGCGGAGGAGCGGCGCCGCGAGCGATCGGGCAGCAGATCGCATGAAGCGGCAAGTTCCGTTCTGGTCGGTGTCATGTGCTCATCCCCGTCACGTCGTGCTCCGCACTGCGGAGGCCTCGTCTTGGACATGAAGCCCATTCTAGGAATCGCCGCGGCGAAACGGTGTATAGACTCGCCGCGCGTCTGCAAAGGGGGCGTAAACGCCCCGTGCGGTACCGGCGCTCGAGGGCGAGGGGCATGACGAGCGCGCGGCGGCCACGCCGTCGTGGGATGACCGGCTGGCCGGCGTGGAAAATTCGTCGCAGCCGGGGGAAGTCTAGACAGCCGCCGCGCGTCGCTCGGCGGCTTCCGTACGCCGCAAGAAAGCCGTCATGCAGCTTCGCGTAACCAATAATTAATTGAAAATTAAGGAAAATCATGCGCGCAGCCCTAATCCGCCGACAATTAGAGATAAACACGGATTGCTGACCCTATCCCGGAAAAGGCAAAGTTGTATGTACAACTCGGGCGTCGCCGAAGGAGCCGATTCCACGGTTGGAAGGGCGGGTAGCCCGACCGGAACCCGCCCCGGTTCGCCTCTGACAGGAACGCCATGAAGAAACTCGCACTCGGTATTGCCCTCGCCGCGCCGTTCGCGTGATACGTCCGGCTTGATGAGCCGGCAGCATCACGTCGTGCGTAGAACTCGTTTGATGCGCCGTTAATGGCTATCGACAATCCAGTCACCTCGTTCTGGGTCCCTCATATGATCTTCCAAGGATTTGGCCCGCTGCTGTGGGCCGGCACGGTCGAGACCGTGAAGCTCGCGGTGCTGTCGCTCGCCGCGTCGCTGATACTGGGCCTTGCAGGCGCGGCCGCGAAACTGTCGGCCAACGGCGTGCTCAAGTCGGTCGGCACGTTCTACACGACGCTGATCCGCGCGGTGCCCGATCTCGTGCTGATGCTGCTGCTGTTCTACGGGATCCAGATCCTGCTGAACGACGTGACCGACCTGCTCGGCTGGGACCAGATCGACATCGACCCGTTCGCGGCCGGCGTCGTCACACTGGGCTTCATCTACGGCGCGTACTTCACCGAGACGTTCCGCGGCGCGTTCCTGTCGGTGCCGCGCGGCCAGCTCGAAGCCGGCTTCGCATACGGGATGAGCGGCTGGCGCGTATTTCACCGCATCCTGTTCCCGCAGATGATGCGCTTCGCGCTGCCGGGCATCGGCAACAACTGGCAGGTGCTCGTGAAAGCCACCGCGCTCGTGTCGATCATCGGCCTCGCCGACGTCGTGAAGGCGTCGCAGGACGCGGGCAAGAGCACGCTCGATTTCTTCTTCTTCACGCTGGCGGCAGGCGCGATCTACCTCGCGATCACGACGGTGTCCAACGTCGTGCTGCATCACCTCGAGAAGCGTTATTCCATCGGTGTCCGGAGGCTCGCACTGTGATCGAACTCGTCGGCCAGTACTGGCAAAGCTATCTCTATTCCGACGGCTACCGTTTCAGCGGCCTCGCGATCACGCTGTGGCTGCTGGTCGTGTCGATCGCGCTCGGTTTCGCGCTTGCGGTGCCGCTCGCGATCGCGCGGGCATCGTCGAACCGCTGGATCTCCGGCCCCGTGTGGCTCTATACGTACGTGTTCCGCGGCACGCCGCTCTACGTGCAGTTGCTGATGTGCTACACGGGCATCTACAGCCTGCAGGTCGTGCACGACCACGTGCTGCTCGACACGTTCTTCCGCAATGCGATGAACTGCACGCTGCTCGCGTTCGTGCTGAACGAATGCGCGTATGCGACGGAGATCTTCGCAGGCGCGATCAAGGCGACGTCGGCCGGCGAGGTCGAGGCCGGGATGGCCTACGGGATGTCGCGCTTCAAGCTCCATACGCGCATCATCCTGCCGTCCGCGCTGCGTCGCTCGCTGCCGAGCTACAGCAATGAAGTGATCCTGATGCTGCACGCGACGACGCTCGCGTTCACCGCGACCGTGCCCGACATCCTGAAGGTCACGCGCGATGTCAATTCGGCGACGTACATGTCGTTCCAGGCCTACGGCATCGCGGCCGTGCTGTACGCCGTCGTCGTGTTCGCGCTCATCTGGGCGTTCCGCAAGCTGGAGACGCGCTGGCTTGCGTATCTCTCGCCGCGCGGCCACTAACGTATTCGCACGATCCGCAACGAAGGACCCGCATGTACAAGCTTACCGTTGACAACCTGCACAAGAAATTCGGCGACAACGAGGTGTTGAAGGGCGTGTCGATGAAGGCGAAGGCCGGCGACGTGATCAGCATCATCGGCTCGAGCGGCTCCGGCAAGAGCACGTTCCTGCGCTGCATCAACTTCCTCGAACAACCGTGCTCGGGGCAGATCACGATCGGCAGCGAGCCGATCCAGACCACGCGCGACCGCAACGGTTCGCTGCGCGTGGCCGACCAGAAGCAGCTGCAGCGCATGCGCACGAAGCTGTCGATGGTGTTCCAGCACTTCAACCTGTGGGCGCACATGACGGTGCTGGAGAACGTGATCGAGGCGCCGATGGCCGTGCTCGGCGTCGGCAAGGACGGGGCGATCGACCGGGCGCGCAAGTATCTGGAGAAGGTCGGCCTCGCGCCGCGCGTCGAGGGCATGTATCCGTCGCACCTGTCGGGCGGCCAGCAGCAGCGCGTGGCGATTGCGCGTGCACTCGCGATGGAGCCCGAAGTGATGCTGTTCGACGAACCGACGTCGGCGCTCGACCCGGAACTGGTGGGCGAAGTGTTGAAGGTGATGCAGAAGCTCGCGGAGGAAGGCCGCACGATGGTCGTCGTCACGCACGAGATGGGCTTCGCGCGCAACGTGTCGAACCACGTGATCTTCCTGCATCAGGGGAAGATCGAGGAAGAGGGCGATCCGCAACAGATCCTCGTGAATCCGAAGAGCGAGCGGCTCGGGCAGTTTCTGTCGGGGCGGTTGAAGTAAGTACGCACACGGTTTCGCACCGCCGCAAAACTGGAACGCTTAATGCTTGTCTCGCGTGATCCTTTCGATGAAGGAGCACCGCGATGAGCACGCCGACCACCACCGCTTTTTCCCATGTGAAGCCGCAGGACACCGTCTTTCAAGGCGAGGGCCTGCGCGACTTCTTCCTGTACCGCGATCTCGGTATCGCGGCCGCGACGAACGGCAAGGTCGTCGCGCAACTCGTCAGGGCGAATCATGCACCGGAGGCGGGCACCGGCTGGCACCGTCACGAGGCCGAGTTCCATATCGTGATCATGCTGAAAGGCTGGGCGCGCTTCATGTACGGCGAACAGGAAACGCTGGTGGCGGCCGGCGACTGCGTGCACCAGGCGCCGGGGATCGTCCACTACCTGTTCGACTACTCGCCGGATATGGAATACCTGGAGATCGTCGGGCCTGCCGACTTCAAATCGATCGACGTCGACGGCCCGTGCGCTGTGCCGGAGCCGACGCCGTGGGGCGAAGCTGGTGCGTAGCGTGCCGGTTGGGTGTGCGTTTTCGACGAACCGCCTGCATTCAGGCGGTTTTTTCTTGCTCCGCTGACTTTCGCGAACGGCCTTTCGCTTAGACACATTCCTTCGAATTCCAAACGATCGCGAAGCTGAAGAACCAGAAAGAAAAGAAAGACATTCGTCAGCTTCGAGCATCGATTGACGAGGCGATGTCAAAGATCGTCAATTGCACACGGGTGCGGTGCACGGCCCGTCGACGACCGGCGTTAAGGAGGTACCAGCCGGATCGCCGGCTGACCTGTCCGGGAGAGTTTCACCATGAACCGCATCGCGAAGATCCTGACGGCCACCGCACTGGCTTGCGCCGTGCTCGTGCCGGCACTGGCCGAAGCGCATTCGCACCGCGTGTGCCACCTCGATCATCACCATCACCGCGTGTGCCGCTGGGTGCGGTAACCGTCGCTGTTGCCGGGAAGGCCCCGGAAGTTTTCGTCATTCAGGCAAATCAGGAGAGGACCATGAAAAAAACGATGTTGATCGCCGCGCTGGTCGCCGGCATGGGTGTGTCGATCGGTGCGTTCGCGCAGGTTCCGGCCAGCGCGCCGGCCGGCACGACCGGGCTGTGCAAGGACGGTTCGTTCTACTCGGGCGCATCGAAGAAGGGCGCGTGTGCTGGTCACAAGGGCGTGAAGACGTGGTACGGCGCATCGGCCGCCGCCGCGGCGAGCGCACCGGCCGCCGCGCCCGCAACGGCGGCTTCCGCCGCGCCGGCATCGGGCACCGCACCCGCGAAGAGTGCGGCCGCGACGACTGCCGCAGCGCCGGGCGGCGGCGCGGGCAAGGTGTGGGCGAATGATGCCTCGAAGGTCTATCACTGCTCGACCGACAAGTACTACGGCAAGACGAAGCACGGCAGCTACATGTCGGAAGCCGACGCGAAGGCGAAGGGCTACCACGCGTCGCACGGCAAGGCCTGCTCGTAACGAGCCGGCCGGCGCGCGGGTGGTTTCGCTCGCGCGCCGTCCTGATGCCGCAGCAAACATCGCCCCGCCTCTCCGGCGGGGCGATTCGCTGTGTCGCTAACCGCGTTCAGTGCGCGTGATCCGATTGCGCTTCGGTCGCCGCATCGATCGCGGCTGCGCGCGCATCGAGCAGCGCACGCAGCGTGACGTAGTGAGTGCCGCTGGTGTCGCCTTGCGCATCCGCGGTGCGATCGTACGGCTCGTTGTCGTGGATCGTCGCCCGCACGATCGGATAGATCTGCGTTTCCCACCGGCTACCGTTGAACACGCCGTAGTGCCCCACACCCGTCTGTACATGGTGCGTCTTCAGGTACGACGGCAACCCCGAACACAGTTCCTGCGCCGCCACCGTCTGGCCCACCGCGCAGATGTCGTCCTTCTCGCCTTCGATCGTCAACAACGCGGTGCGATGGATCGCCGCCGGTTCGACGAGCGTGTCGCCCACCGCCAGCTCGCCGCGCGCGAGCGCGTACTGCTGGAACACCTTCTCGACCGTTTCCAGATAGAACTCCGCGGTGAGATCAGCCGTCGCGAAATATTCGTCGTAGAAGTGCCGCAACGTGTCGGCTTTCGCGGGGTCGCCTTTCGCGCGTTCGTAGTACAGATCGGCGAACGACGCCGCATGCCGGTCCGGGTTCATCGACATGAACGCGCCGACTTGCACGAAACCCGGATACACGCAGCGCTGCGCGCCGACGAAACCCGTCGGCACGACGCTGATCAGGTTGCGCGCGAACCATTCGATCGGCTGGCTCGTCGCGAGCTCGTTGACCTTCGTCGGATTCACGCGGCAGTCGATCGGGCCGGCCATCAGCGTGAGGCTCGCGGGCTGCGCCGGATCGCCGCCGGCCGCCATCAGCGAGACTGCCGCCAGCGACGCGACGGTCGGCTGGCAGATCGCCAGCACGTGCGCGTCCGGGCCGATGTGGCGGATGAAGTCGATCACGTGCGTGACGTACTCGTCGAAACCGAAACGCCCGGCCGCCAGCGGGATGTCGCGCGGGTTGTGCCAGTCGGTGATGTATACGTCGTGGTCGGCCAGCATCGTGCGTACCGTGCCGCGCAGCAGCGTCGCGAAGTGCCCGGACATCGGCGCGACGATCAGCACGCGCGGCTGGCGCGCGACCGGCCGGGCCTTGCGGAAATGCAGCAGCGTCCCGAACGGCGTGGTCGTCGCGGCTTCCTCGACGATCGGCACCGTTTCGCCGTCGACGACGACCGACGCGATGCCGAACGGCGGCCGCCGGTGCGAGAACGCGCAGCATTCGAGCAGTTCGCACAGCGCGTCGACCATGCGGCCCGTCGGCGTCGAAGTCGCCGGCGGCCACAGCGACATCGTCGCGCGCGTCGCGGCCGCCCAGGCACGCGCCGGGCGCAGGCATTCCGCAGACCATTGATAAAACGGATAGGCAAGCAGATTCATGACCGTCGCTCGTGACGCCGCAGTGAAGGGAACGAGGCAAGCCGTATGCCAGCATGCTCGCTGGCACGCGCGTTGCACGTGGTTCCGGACCGCGGCGGCGCGCGGTACGTGATCGCGGCAGGGCAAAGGCCGTGCATAGCCGCGCTGGTCGGCGTGCGATACGTGCCGCGATGCCGTGCCGCGTTGCGCCAGTTCGGCGAACGGACCGCACAGGCGTGGTGCGGCCGGTCATGCGGCGCGTCCGTTTACGGTGCAGGGGCACGAACGACATTCAGCAGGGGAGCAACATGGAATCCAACGCACGGACGACGCTGACCATCAGCAGCCGCAATTATTCGTCGTGGTCGATGCGCGGCTGGTTGCTCGCGAAGCTGAGCGGGCTCACGTTCGAGACGATCAGCGTGCCGATCGATGCGACGTCGCGCGCGGAGCTGCTGCTGCTGTCGCCATCGATTCTCGTGCCGTGCCTGACGCATGACGGCAACGCGGTGTGGGACACGCTCGCGATCGCCGAATATCTGAACGAGATCCGCCCGCAGGCGCGGCTGCTGCCCGACGACCGGCATGCACGCGCGCATTGCCGGTCGATCTGCGGCGAGATGCATTCCGGTTTCAGCGCGTTGCGATCCGCGCTGCCGATGAACCTGCGCGGGCATTTCCCCGGCTTCCGGATCTGGTCGCGCGCGCAGCACGACATCGAGCGGATCGTGACGATCTGGCGCGAGTGCCTGGCCGAGTACGGCGGCCCCTGGCTGTTCGGTGCGGAGATCGGCATCGCCGACGCGATGTATGCGCCGGTCGTCACGCGCTTCCTGACCTATGACGTGAAGCTCGAACCGGACGTCGCCGAGTACTGCATGCGCGTCCTCGCGCATCCGTTCGTCGCCGAGTGGATCGAGGAGGCGAAGGCCGAGCACGAAGACATCGACGAGCTCGACATGGAGTTCTGACCTGGCGCGGTCGATCGCGGCAGGCTTTCAATTTCACTACTTGCGCAAGCGGCGAAACGAACGATCGTTGTGCCCGCGCAATCCGCAAACGTTTCACCTTGATTTCGGTTCGAAACGAGTACGAATGCCCTAAAGGATGTTGCGCACGATGACGTAAACGAGTCACGGGGACGACTCGTGATCGCATGCTGCAGACGTGCGACGCGCGGTCCGCAATAACCAGCGCAGCAGGGGAATCGACTTGAATCGTCAGCAATCGTGGACGCGTACCGCGGCGCCCGGAGAAATCATCTATTCGGAGGGCTTCGCGGGCGAGCCCGTCCTCTTCCTCATTACCGACGGCAAGGTCGAGCTGTCCACGCGCTGCGACGACAAGCGCGTGATCATCGCGACGCTTGGCCGCGGCGAGTTCTTCGGCGAATCGGCGCTGCTCGCCGCCGAACCGCGTGCGCATACCGCGAAGGCGCTGTCGTTCTGTCAGCTCACGGTCGTACCGGCCGGCGTGCTCGATGAAGAAATCGAGCGCGTGTCCGCGCTGCTGCGCCATATCGTGCGAACGATGATCCGCCGCGTGAAGCGCAAGGACGATCAGCTCGCGACCTATACGCATGCGGACTTCATGCCGGGCGTGCTGTCGTATGCGCACGTGCTGTCGCTGATGGCCGGCGCCGACGCGCGCGAATCGGGTGATACGTGGGCGCGCCGGCCGATGCAGGCGCATGCGGCCGAAACGTCCGTGCCGCTGGCCGAAGTGATCCGCAAATGCCGCGCGATTGCCGGCCATTCCCGGCCGCACGTGCTCGCGATGCTGCGACGCATGGAGAAGCTCAACCTCGTCACGATCGAAGCCGCGCAGGCCGACGGCCCCGGCGGCGCAAGCGACTACGCGGCTTCGTCGGATGCGCGCCAGGTCGTCACGTTCGACGCCGCGCGCTTGATCGACCGCGCGCAACAGGTCGCCGATCACGATCTCGACGTGTCCATCAACAGCGAACTCGAACTCATCGAACTGGCCGATCTCGAATCGCTGATCGGCGTCGACAAGACGCTGCTGCTCAACAAGCTGTCGAATGGCGAGATCGCGGAAGAAGTGTTCGCGTTCCGCAAATCGAAGGTGCTCAACTACGTCGAACAGAAGGGCGTGGCGTACTTCTCGCGCCGCAACGGGCGCCGCGGCGGCGACGTGCGCGCGCTCGAGGATCTTGTCTGGATCGACCAGCGCACGCTGTTCGACGTGATCAGCGCGTTCGATACCTATGACCTCGCGAAGCTGATCGCGAACCTCGACGATCGCGCGGTGGCCGACAAGCTGTTTTCCGTGATGACCGAGGCGCGGCGCAACGAGGTGTCGTGGGTGATGCGTCGCGAACTCAAGCTCGATCCGGTCGAGATCGACGAGATTGAACAGCGCGTGCTGGAGGCCGTACGTGTGGCGAAGGCGCCTGCCGCGGGTGCGACGGCCGTCGCATCGGCTTCAGCGTCGGATGCGTGATACGGAGAACGCATATGGATCTGTTGACCCTGGTCGGCGTGGTGCTGGGCGGCGCGGCGATCGTGTTCGGGTTCGCGCTGGAAGGCGGGCACTTCTCGATGCTGTTCCAGTTCGAGGCGCTCGTGATCGTGCTCGGGGGCACGCTCGGCGCGGTGATGATCCAGAACACGTGGGCGCGCTTCTTCGACGCGGTGAAGCAGTTGCGGCTCGCGTTTGTGCGGGCGCGCGAAGTCGATCGCAAGAACCTGTCCGACCTGCTCGAATGGGGCGATCGCGCGAAGCTCGACGGGCTGCTCGCGTTCGAATCGATGGACGTGAGCGGCATTCATCCGTTCGCGCGACGCGGGCTCGAACTGCTGGCGAACGGCGTGTCGACCGCGGTGCTCGAAGATGCGTTGCAGCGCGAACTCGACGCGTACGAACGCAGCCGCCTCGCCGCCGTGCGCGTGTGGCAGCAGGCCGGCGGCTATGCGCCGACGTTCGGCATTCTCGGCTCGGTGCTCGGGCTCGTGCAGGTGACGAGCCATATTCTCGAACCGGCGCAGCTTGGGCCGGGCATCGCGGTGGCGTTCATCGCGACGCTGTACGGGCTCGCGTTCGCGAACCTCGTGTTCCTGCCGCTGTACGGCAAGCTGCGCGCGCAGATCGATAGCGAGATGCGCTTCCGCAAGCTGTATCTCGATGGCTTGCTCGCGATCTCGCGCAAGGAATCGCCGCATACGATCGAAACGCGGTTGACCGGCGATGTGCGCGGCCGGGCGGCGGAAACGCTGGCGTGATGTGCGTGTGCTTCGTGCTTGCGCCTGGGCCTGTATCTGTATCGCATGACGAACCCGGATTCCCGACAGCATGACTGCTCGAACTGACGGCGCATCGGCTGCCGATCGCGACGATGACGAACTCGAAGGCGCGCAGTCCGGACGCTGGCTGATTTCGTACGCGGATCTCATCACGACGCTGATGGTGCTGTTTCTCGCACTGTATGTGCTTCAGCTCGCGAAATACAACGCGCTCGATGCGCGGTATCAGACGCTTGCGCGGCAGGCTGGGGGTGCTGCGACTGCTTCCGTCGATGCTGCCAAGTCCGATCCTGCGCCGCCGTGGCTCGCGTTGCTCGATTCGTTGAAGTCGAATGGACGCATTTCGCTGGTGAAGGCGCCGCATGGCGTCGAGATCGGTATCGACGCGAAGATACTGTTCAACGTCGGCGATGCACGCTTGCTGCCCGATTCGTCGCCGGTGCTGAACCAGATCGCGCAGGCATTGAGCGCGCATACAACCGGCGACATCCTCGTCGAAGGCCACACGGACAGCGTGCCGATCGCGAACGCGAAATACGAATCGAACTGGGAGCTATCGTCGGCGCGGGCGGGGAGTGTGGTGCGCTACCTGGCCGAGCGCGGTGTCGCGCCGCATCGGCTGGCGGCGATCGGGCGAGCCGATACGCAGCCGCTTGTCGCGGGGGACGATGCGGCTTCAAGGGCGCGAAATCGACGGGTGACGATCTTCGTTGCGTATTGATCAGTGCCTCGTATTTGCGCTGTTCCTCGTGCATATAGGCGGCCGCGTATGCCTGCCCATCAATAACATAACGAATCTCGAATGATCGCTATCTGAAATCAGCGATGCGTTTCTGCGCCCGCCTGCCGATAACCCAATCTGGCTCAGACCGAGCGGTTATCGAGGGTTCCCCATGCATTTCTGGCGAAAGCTTTCCATTCAGAACAAGCTGATTCTCAGCATGACGAGTTGCCTGCTCGTGTTCGTCGCGATTTCGAGCGGGCTCAGCGTTCGTCTGATCGGCAACGCGGTGCGCGATCGCGTCGTCCGCGAAGAGCTGCCGACCGCCGTCAACGGCATTCGCGCCGACGTGCAGCGCCAGATGGCCGGCCCGATCGCCGCGTCGCGCATTCTGGCGCGCGATGCGTTCCTGCTGCAATGGGAAGCCGACGGCGAACCCGATGCCGGCACGCGCAACTGGATTCAACTCGCGAAGAACGTGAAGGACGAGCAGAAGGCCGCGTCCGTGCAGTGGGTGTCGGTGAAGAGCGGCAACTACTACAACGAAGCCGGCCTGCAGCGGAAGGTGACCGACAAGGATCAGTGGCTGACCAGTTTCCTGTCGTCCGGCAAGGCGTACGACGTGAACATGGATCGCGAGGTGACCGTCGGCGGCTACATGATGTTCATCAACAGCCGCGTGGAACTCGACGGCGTGCCGATCGGCGCGGCGTGCATGAGCCTGTCCGTCGATGCGCTCGCGAAGGGTTTTTCGGCTTATCGGATCGGCGAGACCGGGTTTGCTTACCTCGTGCGACCCGACGGCGCGATCATGATGCATCGCGATATGTCGCTGATCGACGGCAAGCATTTTATGAAGGACGAGCCGGGACTGCCGGGCGAGGCGTCGTCGACGTTGCTTGCGGGCAAGCCGTATGCGTACCTGAGCTACGAGGGTGATGGCGGCGCGCGGTTTATCGCGACGTCGTTCATTCCGGAACTGAATGCGTATGTGGTCGTTCAGGTGCCGCAGGCCGAACTGCTCGGGCCGGTAACGCGCGCGATCCGCAGCGCGGCGCTGGTGGCGGCGGTGGTGGGGCTTGGAGTTGCGTTGCTCGTGATCTGGCTGGTGGGGCGCGCGATTGCCGCGCCGATTCGTCGGGCGGCTACGTTGTTGTCGGAGATTGCCAGCGGGCAGGGGGATTTGACGCGCCGCATGACGGTGGAGAGCGAGGACGAGATCGGGCAGTTGTCGGATGCGTTCAATCGGTTCGTGTCGTCGCTGTCGACGCTCGTTCATCGGATTCGGGCGGCTTCGGCTTCGATCGCGACCGGATCGGCGCAGATTGCGTCAGGGAATGCGGATCTGAGCGAGCGCACCGAAGGGCAGTCGAGCAACCTGGAGCGAACGGCTTCGTCGATGGAAGAGATCACGGCCGTGGTGCGCAACAACACCGAGACGGCGACGACGGCCGCGAAGATGATCAATGGCGCGGCGGATACGGCGGCGCGTGGTGGGCAGGTGGTGGGCGAGGTCGTGACGACGATGGAGCAGATCAGTGACGCTTCGCAACGGATTTCCGAGATCATCGTGATGATCGACAGTATTTCGTTTCAGACGAATATTCTGGCGTTGAATGCCGCGGTGGAGGCGGCGCGGGCGGGAGAGCAGGGGCGTGGGTTTGCTGTTGTTGCTTCGGAGGTGCGGAATCTGGCGCAGCGTAGTGCGCAGGCGGCGAAGGAGATTAAAGCGCTGATCGAGCACAGCGCGGGGACGGTGGGTGCCGGGTCGCGGCTCGTTAGTGAGGCGGGGAAGGTGATGAGTGATGTGGTGTCGCAGGTTCAGGGCGTTAGCGCGATGATGAGCGAGATTGCAGAGGCTAGCCTGGAGCAGAGTGCTGGCATTGATCAGATCGGGGATGCGGTGCAGTCGCTCGATCAGATGACGCAGCAGAATGCGGCTTTGGTCGAGGAAAGTGCGGCGGCAGCGGAGAGTTTGAAGCAGCAGGCGGCGGAATTGACCAAGTTGGTTTCGGCTTTTAAGGTGGATGAGTAAGGGCTGGTTGGTGGTTTGAGTTTGGGGCGTTTCTGAGGGACGGCTGCCGTGGGGTCACGGCGGCCGTTTTTGCTTGTTGGCGACGGATTCTGTGACGTTCTTTAACGATGAGCTTCGTTTCCAACTCGAAGATCGGGGAGGGGCGTGGTACTTCTCGCGACCGCTCCGACAGAGTGGTTAAAGGTGGAGCGGTACTAGAGAAGTGCGGTCACAGGTGAATGGGGCTTAACAATCGCTGATATTCCGTCTGATGGGTCACTCTACGATGGAATACACGTATTATCATATGATTCTAGTGGGGCTTCGTCGAAGGATGATTTGAAATAGCGCATTATCCGAGACGAATTTAATTAGCGCCTGATTCGTATGGTAATTGAAGGAATAGAAAGTTACATTACAAAGGCGTCGAATTTAATATTTGCAAGTGCGGCTCTGAGAGGGTAGTGACAGCCGGACTTGTCGACACGTGACGGGGTATCCTCATGGGCGGGGGAGTATTACTGAAGGCCCTGCGTGGTGGGCACACGCAGTTCGATCGCATAATCAAGCTCGACACGCCGCTCGGCGAGGATTGGCTCGTTCCGTTGTACGTTAAGCTCCATGCTCGTCTGGGACGCAATTTCGAGGTGGTTGTCGACGCCTCATCGATCATGGGTGACAAGATCAAGCTCAATGAGCTGATCCTGAAGCCCGTCACGCTTTGGATTCGACAGACGGACGGCAGTTACTTGCCAATTCATGGCTATGTGCAACGGGCTCGTCGGTTGGGATACGACGGAACCGTGTCCTACTTTCAGCTTCAGTTCTCGTCCTGGTTGAGCTTTTTGAAGCTCAGCAGCGATCGGCGCGACTGGCAGGAAGCCAGCGGCTGGCAGATCCTGACAGATGTATTGAACAAGCACCCGCAGGCCTCTGGTAATTACGGGCAGGAGCTGCGCGGGGTGATGCGCTCGTATTCGCATCGCGTGCAGTGGGAGACCGACTGGAATTTCGTGCACCGGAGTCTGGAGGAAGTCGGGGTATTTATGCGCTTCGATTTCGCGAGCGATGGTCAATCGCACAAGGTCGTCATGATGGACGATCTTTATTTCGGCCCTCCCTTGCCGAATTCCGAGATGAAATTCAGTCATGCCGGTACGGATGAAGATTTTGACGGACTCACTCAGTTGAGTGAGCAGCAAGACGCACAAAGCGAGACCCTGACCATTGGTACAGCCGACTACAAACGGCCCGATCTCGACAAACAAGTCAGCATGCCGGCGGCGAGCCTGGAGGAATTTCCAGGTCAAGGCGAAGACTACCTCTATACCGGCTCACAGACTTGGGCTGCTTCCGACGTTGGCGAACAACAGGCCCGAATCCGCACCGAGGAGTGGGCGTCCCGATCGAAGCGCTATTTCGCGATCGGTAGTCCGCGCTATGCGCTGCCCGGTTACTGGTTCAAGGTGTCGGGGCATCCGGTTTTGGACATGCAGCCGGAGGAAGAGCGCGAGTTGTCGATCATTGCGAGCGACTGGCTAATTCAGAACAACCTTCCGGGCATGGACGCGCTCACGCGGTTTCCGCGCAGCTTGCGCAGCGAAATAGAGCAGGTCCAGGCGACCGGGACCGGTGCGACCGTGAGCCACCGCGATGGAGGTGTCGGATTCTTCCATGTTGAGATTGAAGCGCAACGCCGTAAGACGCCGTTCCGCAGTCCGTTTGAGCACGAGAAGCCGGAAATGCACCTGCAGACGGCGATCGTAGTGACGGACAGCGATGAGGAAATCCTGACCGACGACGGTAACCGTGTGCGGGTCCGCACATCGAACAGCCGGAACGATCGCAATACGAAGTCCACGTCGTGGATTCGTGCGGCGATGCCGGACGCCGGTGCAAAGCGTGGCGGCTACTTCCCATTGCGCAAGGGTGACCAGGTACTCCTAGGGTTCGTGAACGGTGATTGTGACCGGCCGGTAATCATATCGAGACTGCATGGGGGCGCAACAATGCCGGTCTGGCATACGCACGGCCTGCTGTCTGGATTCCGGTCCCGTGAATACGGCGGCGACGGTTTCAACCAGTTAGTCCTGGACGACGCGAGCGGTCAGAACCGAGTTCACCTTTACTCGTCAAGCTACAGCTCGCATCTGCATTTGGGTTACCTGATTGAGCAGTCCGACAACACGCGCGGGTCGTTCGTCGGTAGCGGCTTCGATCTCAAGTCGGAGGCGCATGGTGCGATTCGGGCGGTGCAAGGCCTGTCGATCTCGACCCACGCGGCTGCCGTGCAACCGATGAACGTGTCGGCAGCAACGGATCAGCTTGCGGCCGCGGAAGCCGTGTTCGAGACCGTCTCGCAGGCGAGCGAAACGAACCGCGCTGAGAGCCTGCAGGACGGAAGTGATGCGCTGAAGGCCTTTACGGAGATGACGCAGGGTAGCGTTCCGGGCGTCACCAAAGGGGGCGAACGGCCGGTGGTGGTACGGGCAATGCCAACGGCTTTGCGAAGCCGGCCATGCTGCTGTCGAGTCCGGCCGGCGTCGGTATTTCAAGCCAGCAATCCCTTCACGCTTCGGCGAATCAACAGGTCAATCTGGTATCGGGAAAGAATGTCAACCTCGCGGCCGGGAAGTCGCTTCTCGCGAGCGTCATGGACAAGATCAGTCTGTATGCTCAAAACCTTGGAATCAAGATATTCGCCACCAAAGGTCCTGTCGAAATCCAAGCTCAGAACGATGCGCTGACGATGCTTGCACAACAGGACATCATGATCGAGAGCGCGTCCGGAAGGGTGGTTCTACGCGCGGAAAAGGAGCTGATTCTCAACGTCGGTGGGTCGTATATCAAGATCACGCCGAGCCTGATCGAGAACGGAACATCTGGTCAGATTCTCGAAAAATGCGCGTCATGGGACAAGCCGGGAGCTTCGACCATGACGTTACGCGATCCGCTGAACGGCACGCCGGTGTCTAAGCACGGCGGTTACGCGGACGATTTTTCAGGCTGACCGGGATTCAACCTGTTCCCTAAACGCGATCACGAATTGCTATTCCAACTGCGATGACGAACAAGCACGCCCCCCATTATCCTCCCAAGAAATCCGCACCAGAAGGGAAGCCCGCGTCCGACTCCGCCAAGCCTGCATCTGGACCGCTAGCGTGGAGCTACCCGTTCTCGCCGACTGCGACGGCCGATGCCGCGATGGACGCGACGAGCTCGGCGAACGCGACCGATCCGACGGATTCGATGACCTACATGAAGGTGCTTGCAAACGCCGAGGACGGGTTCTATCCGCTTGGAGCGAGCGGCATCTGGCACGGTGGCATTCACTTCGGGCAGAAAACTGCCGAGAGCCTGAAACAGGACGAGGGCGTACACGCGATTGCAACCGGTGAGGTGGTTGCGTATCGGCTCGACAAGAAATATCCAGAGCTGAATTACCAGGATAAGCGCCGCGCACTTTACTCGACGGGCTTTGTACTGGTCCGGCACACCCTGACGCTTCCTCCCGCGCCGAAAAAGCAGGATCCTGCGCCGACGCCTTCAAATGGAGCACCCGCATCGCCGGCGTCGACTTCACCGAACGGTGCGTCCGCGCCAACTGCGGCACCGGGGGCCAACGGCACGCCCCCTGCATCAGCGGCACCCGCTCCAGCGCCGGCCCCAGCACCATCGAGCCCACCCCCGATGAAACGCTGACGTTTTTCAGCTTGTACATGCACACGCTTGATTGGGAAAGCTATAAGGCGGCCCTCGATAAGGCTAAAGCGCCGGGCGCGGATCCCAAGGCCCCCAAGCTTACGCCGCCAGCGTATTGGCAAGCTGACCGCACGTATAAGGCGCTGAAGCCGAACCAGCAAGACTTACCTAAACCGAAGTCGGACGATTCGGACAAGCTCCGTGGGCAGCAATGTGACGCAAATACGCCGCTGCCGGGCCCAGTATCGGGTGTTCGGGTGCGCATTACTCCAGGTAAGGGCAAGATTCTTGGCTTGCTGCCGGAGGGCACAGAGCTCTCGGTGAACGAATCCGACAATGGGGGCGTGCACGGTTGGGTCAAGATCACGAAGATCATAGCGGGCACGCCGGTAGGCCCGATGGTAGGGCAGCAGCCCGACCAGCAACTGCCGTGGGGTTACGTATTCAAGTCCGAACTTGAGGCTATTCCCCAGCCAGGCCCGCTCGATCAGGTAGTCGTGCTGCAGAAGCCCTTCCGCGTGAATGCCGGCGATGTCATTGCCCATATCGGTCAATATCAGCGCTATCGGGAAGCGAAGCTCAGCCCTCCGCAGCCGAGCCGACCGTTGCTGCATCTGGAAGTATTTGCAGGGCCGGATTTGCCAGCATTCGTCACGAAGAGTCAGGCGCGTGCGAAGGAGTTGCCGGATACGGATTCCGATAAGCCGTTTCTGGAAATCCTTACTGGCGCGAAGCTTGTCACGAAGATTCCAGATCCGGACTACACGCTCGAGCAGACGAATTTGAAGTTGGTGCCGGTCAGTGATCCGAAATCACGATGGGTCAAGGTACAGCCCAAGACCGTCACCATTCCTGCTGCCCAGCCGGCGCCGGCTGTTCCTGCTGGCAAGGGGAAGAAGTCCAACGCGAAGCCGCCGTCAAAACCGGAGCCGCTCGAGACGCCGACCGGTGATCCGTTCTGGGTCGAAAGCAGCCTGGTCAATAAGACTACGACGGCGCCCGTCAAGGGCTGGAAAAACTTTCCGTTGAAAGTGAGCCTTGCGGACGGTCCAGAAACGGACTTCCGTGACGTCTTCCGGGTGGCCGATCTCAATAAAAAGGCACCGCAAGATGTAGCCCGCGAGGACAAGGATGCGAGCGGAAAAGTGAAGCGCTGGTGGAACGTGATCGTTGGTACGAAGGATGGAAAGTCACTTCAAGGCTGGGTGCGTGAGAAGGATCATCCCAAAGTAAATTTGTGCAGCCCTTGGGATTGGCCGGGGTTCGAGTTCGTCGACAACAGTTCGGTGACAATGGCCGATATGTCGAAGCGATATCTGTTTGTCGCAGGGCTGGCAATGGAGGATGATCTGGCAGAGTTCAAGCCTAGCGCTGACAAACTGGCTACTTCCGATCTCATTCAGAAGCTCGAAAAAGCCATTGACGCGAATCATGACGGCACGGTTACCGCTACAGAGCTCGCTGACGCACAGAGAACGCCGTGGTTGGCGGAGGCGATCTCTCACATGGTCGTCAAATGTGAGAGCGAATGGGGCGGCAACATGGGGAAGTGGGAAGAAATCACCCCGCTCGTGAAAGCCGTCCCTTGGAAGTGGCAGAACGAAATGGAGCGAATCAAAAAGCTGCAATGGTGGGAGGACGTTCAATGTACGGACATAAAGATCCTTCCGAAGGACCCAAAACCGTGGCATTTCCATCCGATCGGTTTGATCGGGAATTTCATTCAGAGCGGGGGGAGTGCGATTGCGGCTGCTGCATGACCGTCACGGGAACGCGCTACATGCATACCAAGACTGATCCTTGGTATGGGCCACAGCACTCAGGCAAAATCTCGCTAGGTAGTTGCCCAGCGCTAGCAACAATGCGTGCCAAAGGAACTTTAGGCGACGTAGAAGAGAAGATTCTGCGCGCCATGTCTCAGAATGAAGGCTGTGTGGATACCGTTCAGGCGATCGATATCGCTATCATCAGCGCGGGTGCGATGCAGAAGACTATTCGAGGTGACGCTAGTGGGGGCGAGTTAGCCGTTCAGATCGCGGTGTTTCGCGACACGCACCCTGACGCGTATCAGCAATACTTTGCTAATTGCGGCTGGACCGTGACCGGTTCTGGTAGCGACGCACAGTTGGGTTATTCGCATCCCACATTCACGAATGGCGTTCGGCTAATCGGCCCCGAACTTTACAAGGCACTCCGACGTGACTGTTCCAAGGACACCATGGGTAAACCGGTGAAGTGCCCACCAGTTGCATCGATGGCTCACGGAGTATCATCTCCGCTATATCAGGAACTGCAGATTAAGGATTTCGTCGATCGTCTCAATCAGGCTATCAGTAAGTATCCAAACGGTTATCCTTATCGGATCAAGGATTATCTACAGTCTGCGCTCGGGCGCGCCACCGTCTTGGATCAGGATGTGAATTGGCCCGGTGAGACGGCGGAGAGCATGAGAGGATCGTTAGAGCGGTTTTTTAGTCACAATCCACAAGTGTCGCGGAATCCAGCGGATTGGGGGGCGAACAGGGGGGCGTACGAATCCAGTATTTTGCAGGATTATGGGCCGACTCGCGCTATGGCGAAGGTAAATGGCGCGTCCGTTGCGCCGGGACGTTATCAACGTTTGGTCCAAGCTTTGGGAATGCCATCTTGAAAAAATCAGCGTTAAAACTTACGACTACGCGTGTTCCGTTGTTTCGGGAAGGTACCCCGTGCATACTTATCACGCATGCCGCAACTATGCTTGCGATGACGATGCTTTGGTCGGGTCTAGCAAGCGCAGCACCACAGTCCACTCTGCGCTTTGCATTGCCTGGCGGAGCTGCAGTGATCTATAGCAACGCGGCGAACCCTCAAGATCCATTGCCCCGTCGGGCCTGGAAGAAAGCAGTTTTCTCCTTTCCCAATGGAACGACGTTTGGCTTGCTGCCACGAGCAGGTGAGCCGAACACCGACGGTGGAACGCAGATGGAGCCGCCCAACAAATGGAATATCTCCCCTTCAGGTCAATATGTAATCGTTATGCGTAACGACCAGGGGACAGTGTCCACGGGGCAAGGGCAACCGGAAACGGTACTAAACCGGGAGTACTGTTCCATGATTGAGATAAAGACAGGTTGCATTACGGCCGAGCAAACCGGAGAGATTTGCGGAGCGGGATGGCAACCGAGTCAAGGTGCACAGTGGGGAACAGATTCCCAAACCTCGATGATGCTCACGCACGATCGTCCGTCGGCAAGCAACAAGTTAGCGTCCATCGATGCAGGACAGCCCCCGCATTTGCTGATGCGCAATGCTTCAGGGGCCGACAATCTCTTGCGGTGTGACCCACCTTCATCGACGAATCGCGAGGCCTATCGGAAAATTGCTGCGGCTCTGAAGGCGGATGGGGCGCGCTTCGATGCGCAACTGATCGATACCGCACTTTCGAAAGGCTCTAGTAGCTCTGCAGGTACGGCAGTAGCGCAAGAAGCGGTGGCTGATGGCCTGACCGCCACGGTGTCGGTAGCAAAAGCGACTCTGTTTACGGCTCCCGATGACGGGAACGCTAGTCGAGCCTATCTCGTCCAGAATGATGTGGTAACCGTATTGAGGCAGTCTCCGAATGGGTGGGCCTACGTGGACTACGTTAGCGCATCGGGTAAGCATTTGCTTCGTTGGATTAAAGCCGATCAGATATTGATAAAGCAATGATGAAAGTTACCAAGCTCTAATCCTGAATATGAATTTCGTTCAGGACCGTCGACTTGGAATTTCGAACGGGATAGTGCATTGAGCGGTTTTGGGGTATGACGTTAATGATGGACAACCGGGGTAGTTCCTTCGGAGATCAACGATTTGAGGAGGCTGAGTGATTAATCTGATTCGAATTGGGGATGCCACTGACCACGGTGGCAAGGTAGAAACCGGCTCAACGAAGATGCGCTTCGATGGGCGCTTTGTAGCTCGCAAAGGCGACCTTGTCTCTTGTCCGCAGCACCCCGGTGTCTCACCGAATGTCATCGAGGAGGGCGATGCTTCGATGACGGATGACGGTATCCCGATTGCGCGGCACGGGCATCGGGCCACGTGTGGGTGTCACGTGCTCTCGAGCCTAATCTGACTTTGATTATGGAAGGTTGCTGTTACTGAGAGAGTAGTTCTAGCGGTAAAGTGACAGTATTCTTTATCTATTGACCACCCGGTTATCGCACCAGGGCGATCTCGCAACTACTACAACAATCGCCGCCAACAAGCGCGGCGTCCGCAAAGGGGTGCCATGTTTCCGCACGAGATTTCTGCTTCGTCTCCCGCTGTCAACTCGGCCGCGGACTCCCCGCAGATCGCGCCTGCGGCACCGTCCGCCGAAGCAGCGGCACCTCGGAGTACTTCACCAATCCGACTCGCCTGCGTCGAGGTCTGCAACTTCCGGCGTTTGTCAAAGACCCGTCTTGAGCTCGATCAGGCCACTACTATCTTGGTAGGTGCCAACAATAGCGGCAAGACTTCCCTTCTTACGGTTCTTCGCAATTTTCTTAGCGAGTCGCCCGGCTTCCGTGCTTTCGACATCAGCCTTTCGCAGTGGGCGAAACTGCGCGAGTTAAGCCAACTCTGGGAGGCGCTCGACGAGGACCCCACTACAGATTCGAAGGATGCAGAGAAATGGGACGAGCAGTTTCGGCAACTCCTCGCATGCATGCCGTTTATCGACCTTTGGTTCGATGCAAAGGAGGGTGCGTACAACCATGTTGCTCCCTTCATCACGTCGCTGAAGTGGTCGGGTGGCGCGGTTGGCGTGCGAGTTCGGCTTGAACCCGTTGCAGACGCGAATGAGCTTCGTAAGTTGGCGTGGCGCTACCGCGAAGCGCGTGCGCATGTGCGAAAGCTTCCGAAGGATGGCCACGCCTGGCCAATGGACCTGCTTGATTACTGGCTCAGGCATTCAGCGGACCTGCGCCGCATCGCCGCATACCGCCTTGACCCAGCGAAGGGGCTTCCTCCAGCCAAGAAGCATTGCGATCCGCAGGAACTGCCGCTTGGCTCGCAGCCCGTCGAGCTGCAGTTTCTGCGCAAGCTTATTCGCGTGGATTTTGTGCCCGCTCAACGAGGGCTCGGTGCCGAAGAGGACGAAGCGCGGTCGGAGTCGGCGAATGCGCGTCCTGGACTGTTCTCGAGCCAGCTTCTCAAGTTCGCCCGACAGCACCTGAACGTCGCTCCATCTGGTCACGGGCACCGCGAAGACTTGGTGACCGCCATCGCCAAGGCCCAGGCTGAGCTTGACGAATCAATTTACAAGGCGCTCCAGCCGGCGATGGAGGACGTGGAGGTTCTGGGGTATCCGGGATTGCATGACCCACAGCAATTTCACTTCCGCACGCGTATTCAGACCGCGGACCTCCTTGCTCACAGCACCGCGGTCCAATACAGCCTAGACAAGACTGCCGTCGACGAGTCCTTGCCTGAGCACTCTATCGGACTCGGATATCAGAATCTGCAGTCGCTAAGTTTCATGCTCGTGTCGTTCCGCGCCGCGCGCCTCAATCCGCCACAGGGCACTCCAGCCGCAGTTCATCTTGTGATGGTCGAGGAGCCTGAGGCCCATCTGCACGTTCAGGTCCAACGCAACTTTTCGTCGAATGCTCACGAGCTCATTCGTCCGAAGGAGCCTGTACATAGTAATCTTCGAAGCCAGATGCTCATCAGCACGCATTCAAGCCATCTGGCCCACGGAGACAGTTTCACACGACTGAGATATGTGAAGCGCGTAGCAAGTACCGGAGTGGCCGTTAAGCCTAGTACTGAGGTCGTCAATCTGGGTGATGCCTTCGGCGACGACAATGAAACCAGGATATTCGCAGAGCGATATTTCCAGGTTCAACACACTGATCTCCTCTTTGCTGATGCGGCCATATTCGTGGAGGGCACCGCAGAACGAATGCTGGTGCCACTTTTCATTGAGCGGGACTTTCCCAAGCTTGCGAAGAAGTATGTGTCCTTCCTTGATGTTGGAGGCAGTCATGCTCACCGCCTCCGGCCGTTGGTAGAGCGGTTGGGGATCCCAACGGCCGTTATCACTGACTTGGACCCGGTGGTACCAACGAAAAACAAAAAGGGGCGCATTGTGCGTGCGGCGGTGCACATCGCGGATCAAGCGGACCTTGAGTGCGGGAATGACACGCTGACCTCGTGGCACCCCCAACTGCCGGACTTCCCTGCTTATGGGAAACCGACACCCGCTCAATTGGAGTGGACGTCGGATTCAGGAGTCAAAGTCCGTTTTGCATGGCAGCTTCCCGTTGCAGTCGCAAGTGATCAATGGCCCAGCTCGTTCGAGGACGCTCTCGTCCTTTCCAACATTGATTGGTTCAAGGCGTTGGATGAAGAAAAGAACCCTGTTTCCGGAAAGAAGAAGGACCACCGTGGTGCACTAGGGAAGGTGATAGGTCTCGTGCTTGACTACCCTGACCACGCCGAGCTACTTAGGGAGCTGCATGCGATGCTGCGCGGGAATTTCAGCAAGGGCGATTTTGCGGCGACACTGTTCGAACGGCTGAACGCAGGCGAGCCTTTGGCATGCCCCGCATACATCGCTGACGCGCTCGCCTGGCTGAGCTGCCAACTCAATGTCGCGGCCGGAGAGACCCCTTGAGCGCCGCACTGGATTCCCTTGGAAACGATCGCGATGCTCATGTTGTTGAAGACATCTGCGGCTACATCACTGCGACCCCGCCTCGCTGCTTCTTCCTTTTCGCTGGCGCAGGGTCCGGGAAGACTCGCACGTTAGTCGAGGTCCTGCGTCGCATCACAGGAGTGGTCAAGCATGAAACGGGTGGCGGGTATGCAGAGCGGCTCCGGTCCCGTGGACAGTCGGTTCGAGTCATCACGTATACCAAGAACGCGACCGCCGTCGTAAACGGTCGACTCGGAGAGAACTACCTAACCGCAGTATCGACCATCCATTCCTTCTGCTGGGAACTCATCCAGGATTTCAACGAGGACATCAGAGACGCTCTGCTCGCTCGCAATGCCAAGAGGCTTGCTGCAGCAAAGGCCTATGCGATGGGCAAGGTAAAGGGAGAGTCAGACAAGGACCGGGAGAAATACGCCGAAATCGAGGCGGAGGCCGAGGAAATCCGGAAGATCGACGCGTTTATCTACCACCCAGACCGGAACACTTACGGCCTCGGCGCGTTGTCACATGCCGAAGTTCTGGAAGTAACGGCGTGGCTTATTCGCGAGCGCCCGACGTTGCAGCGCATCTTGGAGGACCGACACCCCTTGATCCTCATCGATGAGTCGCAAGACACGATGAAAGGAGTGCTTGACGCGCTGTTTGAGCTCTCGAAGAATCGCTCAGGTCACATCACGCTAGGACTCGTGGGCGACCATCGACAGCGCATCTACCCGGACGGTCACGACGACCTTCCCTCGCATGTGCCCGTAGACTGGGCACGCCCCGCGCTGCAGATGAACCATCGCAGTCAGGAGCGCATCGTAAAGCTGATCAATAAGATTTGGGATGCGGATATTGACGGCCGCACTCAACCCAAGAATGGTGTCGCCCAGCACGCTCGGACGGAGAAGAACGGTGGATTCGTTCGCATCTTTGTAGGCGATACCAATACGAGTACCGCCGAGAAGATTCAGAAGGAGACTGAGTGCGCGCTGGCTATGGCGCGCGGGACAGCTATTGCGGCGTGGCAGGATGGAGCGCGGGGCTACAAAACGCTAGCCCTTGAGCACAAGCTTGCCGCTAAGCGAGGCAACTTCTTTGAGGCATACAGCGCGATGGACCTACTGGACAAGGACTCCGCGATGCCCAAGAGCAACGGGGAGCGGACCGGTCCTGCCATGGTTCGGCCGCTCCTCGGCCCAATGCTTGAACTTGCTGAGTGCCGGCAGCCGGATGGCTCACTGAACGAGTTTGCCGCCACTGACATATTGCGCTTGCACGGCGCGCTTGCAAGGGTGCCGCAGGCCAGCGCCGAGCGCCAAGCAGCGTTGGAAAATATTCACGCTGCAGTCATGCGGTTCATCGACGCCACTTCCAAGCCGGGAGCAACCGTGCGGGAGGTTTTGGTACCGGTCCTTGAAGGCGGGCTCTTCGAAGCAGACTTCCGATTGATCCAAGCATTTGGCGATACGTCACCTCCACCGCCCGAACCAAAGGCAAGAGGTAAGGAAGCCAAGGAGGACCGACGCAAACGCGGATGGCACGCCCTCTTCAATACGCCGTGGCGAGAGATTGCTCGGTATCGCGCCTACCTTGGTGGAGAAGCGGAACTTGCGACTCATCAAGTCGTCAAGGGTTCTGAATTCAAGCATGTCATGGTTGTCATGGACGATGACGAGGCCGGCGGCACGCAGTTCTCCTACGACAAACTCTTCGGTGCTGAGGACCTGAGTCCGACAGATCGGAAAAATGTTGATGATGGAAATGAGACCATCATTGATCGAACCCTAAGGCTTCTGTACGTTACTTGCAGTCGCGCTGAGGAAAGCCTCGCTCTAGTTCTTTGGGCTAAGAACCCAAATGCGGTGCTCAATTCAATCAAGCGGTCCGAATGGTTCTCCGTGGACGAGGTGACCGTTTTGAAGTAGCTATCGATCAGATTATTTCAGCAGTCGAACAGAGGGTGACAACGACCGCTACTGTTGCATTGGTGTAAGTCACGACATAGATGAGGGGCGACACGTGGTCGTTAGAGCCGGTTATGGCAAGCTGAGGTACGTCGGTGTCGAAGGATTGCCCGAAAGTCAAACTAAACGCCGTAGTGGGGGGATAAATCGTGGTGCTTTAATCAACAAGCTTGCAATCTCTGTCGATTGCGATCGCTTTTGGTGTGATGGCAGCATAGTCTTCTGGTTGCCATTTAATGATGGGATTTGGGATGCGCGGCCGAGCTGCGTTGACATGGTTGCTTGGGGCGGTAGGAAGAGCAAATACGATTGCCTGCTCTCGATCGTCGCTTCGAAATAAGATCTTATTGCCATTGCCATTGCCATTGCCATTGCCATTGCCATTGCCATTGCCATTGCCATTGGGTTTTTCTTTGGATCGTCCGGTGCACGCGGACTCTGGGAGAAGGTCGGTTTCGAATCCTACGCGTGCGACGCTGGAACGAACTGGTTGGTCGTTAAAGGCTAGAACTGACGCTGCGCTAAGAGAAAGACCCGCGGAGAGCATCACTGCAAATGTGTTGAATAGTGCAATCCATCCACGGGCACGCGATGTTTCATTTTCGGGTACAGATTTCCCGAATATTTGTTCGAATCCAAAATAAAGGAGAATGGCGGAACCTTCGGCAAGAAGCATTACCGCGGCCATCGCTAACGATACGTGTCCGAAGGCGCGTAGGAACACACCTACATTGGAAGCCAAGGGTAGTTTGTCAGATACCGCACCGAATGTTGTCGCAAGGTCGATTTGGGTGCGTGCGCGACCAAACCAAATTGCAACAAGTACGAGGAGACCCCAGAGCCACTGACACCCAGGACAAGTGGCGAGCGAGCTATCGGACAGCACACGGCAACCAAAGTAAAGAGACACCGCTACGCCGACAAATGACACGATGAACAACGATTGAATACCGTCCTCGACCGTGATGGCATGGCGCCAGCTGATGGTACTTATGCCCTGTATAAACAATACGAATACGACGGCTACCGTGATTCTTCCAGACGATGCATTGGTCGCATGTTCACGTAGGTGAGAGATTGCTTTTTCTCTGGCCTTTACCGTTGCGCTCCACTTTGGAATTCCGGCGACCGCGAACCACGATGCAATGATCGGAATCGCTATAACGAGCACTGCAGCCCAAAATATCTTAATAATTGTAAGAATTTGAATGGACGTGACTCTTCATGGAGCAGGCACTAGTATATGGTTTATGTACTGTCGAAGCTGAGACGATATGGGAACATAACCTGACGAATTCTCAACATCCGTCTTGAGTTGGTACGCCCTATGCCTAACGGCCAATCTCCCTCATTTCCCCGTTTCTGAGATGCCAGCCCGACTACACTGGTCATGAAGCGATGCTTGTCACCATCGGAAGCTGAACGCAGCCCTCTCCGAACCGATGGTCGAAAGAAAGCCGTCTTGCCCAACAAGACACAGCGAAGAGGGGGAGAAGGGGAAATCCGAAGGACCAAAGAAGCGCGGGCCGCATGGGCGGCAACCCACACGACCCGCTGACCACCACCAACTCATCTCAGGAGTCGGAAATGGCTGACGCCAATACTAAGCCACGTCGTAGAAAGAACAAACCCGTCAACATGCAAAAGACGTTTGAGCTGGTCCTGCGTAACTACCCGGACCTTCCCAAGCGTGGCTGGCCGTACCTGCCGTGGATGCAGGCGATCGACATTGATTTCAAGATCTTCGGATTCAAGCCTGGCGACCGCGTATACCTGAACACCAACTACGTGACTCGGCAGATCACGATCACGCCGGACTACAGCCAGTTGGCGCTGCGAGAGCAGCCGTACCACGATCCTGACCGGGGACCATCGCCGCTCTAACACCTGCAAGGGCCGCTTGTTGCGGCTCTAACGGGCGGAGCGCAAGCGTTTCCGGAACGCGATTGAAAGCCGGGGCGACACCGCCCCGGCCATTGCCGCAAACGCCGTGACCCGCACCTAAAGCGACCTTCAACAACTGTCACGACCGCAAGGCCCGTGAGGCCGCACCGCGCCTGCTGAAATAACCGAATGGCGTCAAATCACCGCCCGCCAGCCCGCCGCTTCACAACCGCCCCCCGCTGCAACACATACTCGACCCGCGCGCTTTCATCGGCCACGACGCCAATATCCTCGAGCGGATTCCCATCCACCACGACGAGATCAGCGATCGCTCCCACCGCAACGACCCCAAGCTCCCCCGTCATATTCACAATCTCCGCCGCCACCGTCGTCGCCGACCTAAGCGCTTCCAAATTCCCAAGCACCTCCGCCCGAATCCGAAACTCCCCGGACTGAAACGCATGCATCTCGCCGAGCAGGTCCGATCCGAACCCCATCTTCACCCCGGCCTTTGCATAGATCTCAAGCGATTCACGTCCTTTCTGCTGCACAGAAGCCACCTTCGCGATGGAGTCCGCCGGCATCCCGAATTCCGCCCCATATTTCGCCAGCGCGTCATAAGTCACCAGCGTAGGCACCACAAACGCCCCCCGCTCATGCATCAGCGCCGCGGCTGTTTCATCCACAAGATTCCCATGCTCGATCGTCCGCACGCCGCACCTCACAGCCCGCGCAATCGCCCGCCCCGTATACGCATGCGCCATCACATAAGTATTCGCGGCCTCGGCCTCATCAACAATCGCCCGAATCTCGTCCTCCGAATACTGCGTGTTCGCAATCGGATCGGTCGGCGAAGCCACGCCGCCTGAAGCCATGATCTTGATCTGCGTCGCGCCTTTCTGAATTTCCTCACGCACGGCGAGCCGCACCCCTTCGACGCCATCGACGACGCGCGCAATCGCCCCCGTCCTGAAACAACAGGAGCAGGGCTCCAGCACATCGCCCCGAGGCCGGAAATCCCCATGCCCACCAGTCTGCGACAGCGCTTTCCCCGACGGAAAAATCCGCGGCCCCGGAATCAGTCCCGTCTCAACGGCCTGCATCAAACTCCAATCCGCGCCCCCCGCATCCCGCACACTGGTAAACCCACGCGACAACATCGCATCGAGAATCGGCAGCGACCGAATCGCCGCGAGAATATTCGGCTGCGTCGCATTCGCGCCCAGGTTCGCATTTGACGCCAGCACATGCACATGGCAATCGATGAACCCCGGCATCACGGTCTTGCCGCACACATCGATCACCTGCGCATTCGGCAAATCCACCGGCCGATCGGTGACTTCGACGATCCGCTCGCCTTCGATCACGACATGATGATGTTCGAGCAACACGCCTCGTTCGAGGTCAAGCACGTTGCCGCCTTGAAGCACGGTAATGGTCATGAGCAAAAATCCTTATCGAGTCGTTGCGGCCGCACGCTTCGCATCTTTCACGAAGCGCGTGCCGACGAAACTGACGGCCGCCGCGAGCATCACGTAGAACGCGGGCGCCATGTTGCTGCCGGTGCGGGCGATGAGCCACGTGATCAGGAACGGCGCGAACCCGCCGAAGATCGTCACCGCGAAGTTGTACGCAACGGATAACCCGGTCGACAGCACCTTGGTCGGAAACAGCTCCGCGAACGCTGCGAGAATCGGCCCCGTATAGGTCGCGATCAGCACGCCGAACACGGCCTGGAACACGATCAGCGACGCGAACCCGGGCGCATGGTTGATCCACGAGAACATCGGCCACGCGAGCACGAGGATCGCGAGCGCCGAGCCGGACAGGAACACGCGCCGTCCCCACGCGTCGGCGAGTCGCCCGACGATCGGCGAGCAGCACATGATCATCAGCCCGCCGACCATGCCGGCCGTGAAGCCGGTCGATTGCGGCAGATGCAGCGTGCGCACGGAATAGGTCGGCATGTAGAACAGCAGCACGTAGGTGCAGACGGTCCACAGGATCACCATCGAGAAACTCGCGAACGTCTCGCGCGGGTAGGTGTGCAGCACTTCCTTCAGCGGCGAGCTTTCCTTCGCCTGCGATTCGACGGCGCTGAACGCGGGCGTCTCGTCGATGTGGCTACGAATGAAGTAACCGACCGGCCCGACGATGATCCCGAGCAGGAACGGCAGCCGCCAGCCCCAGCTATGCAGCGCCTGCGTGTCGAGGGACGTCGTGACGAACGTGCCGGTCGCCGCACCGAGCAGCACCGCGAAGCCGATGCTCGACTGGATCCAGCTCGAGTAATACGCGCGCTTCTCCGGCGGCGCGTATTCGGTGAGGAACGCGGTGGCGCCGCCCATTTCGCCGCCGGCCGAGAAGCCTTGCAGCAGCCGCGCGACGACGATCATCAGCGGCGCGGCGATGCCGGCCTGTTCGTAGGTGGGTGCGATCCCGATCAGCGCGGTGCCGGCCGCCATCAGCAGGATCGTGAGCGACAGCGCGGCCTTGCGTCCGACCTTGTCGGCATAGACGCCCAGCACGATGCCGCCCACCGGCCGCATGAAGAAGCCCACGCCGAACGTCGCGACGGTGAGCAGCACGGACGTGAGTTCGTTGCCGGTCGGGAAGAACAGCTTCGCGATGATCACCGCGAAGAAGCTGTAGACGGTGAAGTCGAACCATTCGAGGCCGTTGCCGATCACGGTCGCGACGATGGCGCGGCGGCGCTGTTGCACCGCCGCATCGACGGAAGGCGCGGCGCGCGGGGAAAGCGTTCCTTGCATGGTCTCTTCCTTTGTCAGAAGTCCGGAGACGGGACGGCTGCCCCGCGTGAATCCCATGCTAAGGACAGCCGGATTTTTTTCTGAAACGAAAGATTCGCATGCCTGCATGCGCTGCACGCATGCGTCGCGCGCAGGGCATTCAGGCCCCGGTTTGCTGCTCCGCCTGTTCGAACAGCCAGCGGGTGAACAGGCGGGCGGCCTGGTTTTGCGCACGGTCGTTCGGCGAGATCACGTAATAGCCGCCGCCGTGGCTCGCGGACGCTTCCGTCACGCGCACGAGCAGGCCGGCTTCGATGCAGGCGTCGATCATGTAGCGCCAGCCGAGCGACACGCCCTGACCGAGAATCGTCATCTGCACGATCTGCGGATAGGAGTTGATCGTGATGTCCTGCGGCTGCGCCTTCTGCCGGTCGACGTCGTTCAGGTCGAACCATTCGGACCACGACATCCATTGGCGCTGGCCGTCTTCGAGGCGCAGCAGCGTTTCGTTCGCGAGATCGGCCGCGTCGAGCGTGCGACCGGCCAGATAGCCGGGCGCGCAGACGGGGAACACTTCCTCGTCGAACAGCCGGCGCGCGGTGTATTCGGCCGGCGCCTGCTGGCGCACGTAGTAGACGCCGACGTCGAATTCCGCGGGCGACATCGACGCAAGGCCGTCGCGCACGATCAGGCGCAGCTTGATGTTGGGATACGCGGCGCGAAAACTCGGCAGCCGCGGCGTGAGCCACAGCACCGCGACGCCGGACGAGCACGCGATCGTCAGTTCGAGATCGCCGTACGGTTTCATCACGTCGTGCGTGGCTTCCGCGCATTGCGTGAGCAGATGGTGGACCTGCGCCGCGTATTGCTCGCCGGCGATCGTCAGCCGCAGCGAACGGTGTTCGCGCACGAACAGCGAGCGGCCGAGGAATTCCTCGAGTTGCTGGATCTGGCGGCTGATCGCGCTTTGGGTCAGGTGCAGTTCGGCGGCGGCTTTCGTGAAACTCGCGTGTCGCACGGCGGCTTCGAACGCGACGAGGCACTGCAGGGGCGGGAGAGGCGTGATGCGCATGGCGGGCAGGGGAATCAAGGGAACTCCATGATACGGGCGGACCCGGCGAAAATCGCCACTCGTGACGGGGCTGTGGATTCGCCCTATTCGTGCGAAGATTGCGCGAAACAACACCAACACCGACACGTACCCGAGAACGACGTGGCCCTATCGAACCCTGAGAGCAAAGTGAAAGCCGTCCACCCACCCTGGATGCCCGTCGCGCTGGCCGAACTCGGCATCCGCCGCCATCCGCCGGGCAGCATCAACCCGCGCATCGTCGAATACAACAACCAGACGAACCTGGTCGGCTACGACGACAAGATTTCCTGGTGCTCGTCCTTCGTGAACTGGTGCATGGCGCACGCCGGCTTCCGCGGCACCGGCTCCGCGCTCGCGCGCTCGTGGCTGGAATGGGGCAAACCGCTGGAGCGCCCGGTCTACGGCTGCATCGCGATCCTGACGCGCGATGATCCGACGAGCTGGAAAGGGCACGTGGGTTTCTACTTGCGTCACGACGCCGAACACGTTCACCTGTTCGGCGGCAACCAGCTGGAAGAGGTTCGGGAACTTGCGTATCCGTTGCATGAGGTGATCGGCTATCGTTGGCCGGCCACCGAATGACCGTGCAGCGGTAACACACAACAATCCAAAACAAGGAGCCCGCAGCGCAAACCGGCAATCTCCGCCTCTATGCGGATGCGCAATACACGAGCCCTTATGCGATGTCGGTCTTCGTCGCGCTCGAGGTTGCAATGCTCCATAACATTTGCCTGGCCTGTTATTTCTAGCAGGTCTTTCGTCTCAGTGGAAACGTTTATCTACAAAATCGAGTAACTCAACACGGTTGCTCGGAGGCCGATTTAGCGTGCATTTTGTAGAATTGCACATGCTCCTGAAGGAGGCGAAGCGATCGGGCGTTTCAATCCAGGATAGTGCAGGAGTCGGTCCGCTGCTTGTTTAGGCGTTAATTGATGTAAGAAATGCCCTTGTTGTCGAGGTGAAAGATTAGAAAGCATTGAAACATAAAATGATGTCGGTTGTCGGGAGATTGTTTTTACGTTTGTTATCAAAGCGGATAGGTCGTTGTGGCAAAATCTCTTTCGACCTTTAGCGCCGCCTCCGATGCGCGTTCATTTTTCCCTCCAGAGGAGATATTCGAAATGGGTAGGTTGCCCAATTCGTTGATGCTTGATGCGGGTATCGAGCAAACGAACCGAGCGCTCGTCCTGGAAACGCCCCTCGGGGCGAGGGTACTGTTGCCGCAACGCGCCATGGGCGAATCGCGCGTGGGCCGGGATTTCGAGCTCACAGTGGACATCGTGTCCCGGGAGCGCGCGCTTCATTTGAAGAAGCTGATGGCGCAACCTGTCACATTATGGGTGCGTCAAGCCGACGAGTCGTACCTGCCTTGGCATGGCTACGTCCATGCAACGCGACGCCTCGGAGCGGACGGAGGACTCATTTACTATCAGCTTTCGTTTTCGTCGTGGATGCGCTTTCTGCAGTACCGCAAGGACGCGCGCATTTTCCAGGACCTAACGACCGCCGACATCCTGACTAAAGTGTTCAGCGGCCATTCGCAGGCGCGCGGTCATTTCCGGCTCGATGTGAAAGACCCGGGCGCGGTTCGCTCGTACTGTACTCAGTATGAAACCGACCACAATTTCGTCCATCGGTTGATGGAGTCGGAGGGATGGTTCACGTATGTCGAGCATGCAGAGGACGGTAAGTCGCATACGATTGTCGTGACCGACGACCTCTTCAATTGCAAAGCGCTCGCTACCCAGCGAGTACCGTTCTATCGCGGCGACCGAGACGGCCAGGCTGGCACACTCGTCGAATGGAGCGGCGAGCGTACGACGCAAAGCGTCGGATATGCGTTCAGCACGGCGGATTACAAACGTCCAGCACGCACGTTGCAGCGGGCGGACCGGTCCACGGTTGACCAGGGCGATATCCCGCAGGAGTTGGAAGTCTACGAATACGCGGGCCACTATAGCTTTCCGGTCACCGGCGAGTCCTACGACCGTGGCGAGCGCGCTATGCGAATTCGGCTTGAAGAGATGGCGTCGCGCAGCAAACGGTTTTTCGGCGTGGGCAGTGTTTCATGCATGGACGCCGGTCGATGGTTCACGCTCGAAGACCATCCCGAGCACGACGCAGACAAGCCTGAGGACCGCGAGTTCGCGATTCTTGGCGTGCGTTGGGCTATCCAGAACAATCTGCCGCTGGGCAACAGCCGCCCCTTTCCGGGTAGCCTGCAGCGACGCCTGTCGCGTCTGCGTGCCGAATACAAGGACCGGCAGGCCGCATTCGTATCGAAGGACCCGTTAGGCAATGAAAGTTTCGTGCTGGCCGAAATCGAGGTCCAGCGCCGCTCGGTGCCATTCCGCAGCCCGTTCGAGCACAGAAAGCCGGTCATGCACATGCAGACGGCCACTATCGTGGGACCGGCGGGTGAGGAGGTGTACACGGACGAGTTGAACCGGGTGAAGGCTCAGATGCACTGGGACCGTCTGGGGAGCAATAACGAGACGTCATCGTGCTGGATGCGGGTAATACTGCCGCACGCCGGCAAGGGATTCGGCGGTGTGTTCGTCCCTCGAATCGGACAGGAAGTGGCCGTCAATTACCTCGACGGGGATTGCGACCGGCCGGTCGTCAGTGGCGTGCTCTTTCACTCTGTCAACACGCCACATTGGCATTCGAACGGCCTGCTGTCCGGTTTCAAGTCGCAGGAGTACAGCGGTCAGGGTTTCAATCAACTCGTCTTCGACGACTCCACGTCGCAGAACCGGGCGCAGCTTTTCAGCTCGACGGCGAATTCGTATCTTCATATCGGCTATCTCATCGACCACAGCGGCAATACGCGCGGCAACTACCTTGGCACTGGCTTCGAACTGAAGACCGAGGCGTCAGGTGCACTGCGGGCCGGACGCGGGCTCTACGTATCGACCTACGCCCGTGGCGGCACGTCGAGTCAGCCGCTGGATGTGAAGGAAGCCACGCAACACCTTATCGATTCGAGCGGCGTGATTCAGCATCGCTCACTCGCGGCAGCTGACGGCCAGGCCGAGACCCTGGACGGTGCACAGGACGCCATCAAGGACTTCGCTGCGACGACGCAGAGCGATACACAGGGCTCTATGGCGGGTGGCAGAACAGCGGGTGGCGGCACCGGAAGCGCCAATGCGTTTTCACAACCTGTCATGTTGCTTGCGAGTCCGGCTGACATGGGCCTGTCGACGCAGAAGTCGCTCCACGCAGCAGCTACCCAGCACGTCAATTTGGTTAGCGGAGAGAGCACCTACGTTTCGGTGGCGAGGTCGTGGATTGCCAGTATTGGCGAGAAATTAAGCTTCTTCGTGCAGAATGCCGGTATCAAGCTGTTTGCCGGCAAAGGCAAGGTCGAAGTGCAGGCGCAGTCGGACAACATCGAACTTACGGCAGACAAGACTGTAAAGGTCGTGTCCACTTCCGATTCGGTGAACGTTACAGCCCAGAAGGAAATCACCGTTACCGCCGGCGGCGCATCGATTCGCATCGCCGAAGGTAAAATCTTCATCCATGCGCCGGGGCTGGTCGAGGTCAAGGGCAGTCCGCTCATCTTCGATGGCCCGGCGGGCGATAGCGCGTCGGCGCAGCTTGCGCCTTCAAAGTCGTGCGCCCAGCAGTTCGCAGCCGCGGCCCAGGCCGGCTCGGCACTCGTGTAGGGCGGTCGGCATGGTTCACTACGTTATCGTCGAAGTCGTGAACGGGAAGCCCGAGTTGCCTGGTGTGCCGCCGGTCTATGAAGTCGGTGAGTTGGTTCCCGCTGCGCGTCCCGAACTCGAGGGCGTGGCGCCCGTGCTGTACTGTGCGGAGCATCCCGAACTGCAATTGCCAGCGTTGAGAGAACGTGCCGAATCGGACCTTGAGAATGGCTTGCCGCCAGTCGTTTGCGCCATTCTCGAATGCGGAAAGGCGACGGGCCGGCTTCTGCAACATCTGTCGAACCGGTTGATACTGCAGGCGCCGATTTCGGGCGATGCGGTCTTCCGCTACTACGACCCGCGCGTGTTTCCGCACTTGGGTCGCATCTTGAAGACCGAGCAGATGGATGCGCTTCTGGGGCCGGTTGCAACGTGGACGTACCTCGACCCCGTGAGCGGCTGGACGGTGGTCAACGGCGCGGCCGAACCGGAAGCCGCCTTCGCGGTTACTGCGGACCAGCACGCACGAATTGCGCGCATCGAGTTGGTTCAGCGCGGGCTTGACCTACTCCGTTGCAATGGTACGGCGCCTCGTCCCGATATGTCGGCGCTGCTCGACGCGCAACTTGCAAAAGGAGAGGCTCATGGGCTCGCCGGTGGGGACCTGCTTGCTTTTGCACTTCACGGCACACTCGTTTCCCCCTGCTTTGACCGTCACCCGCGTGTTCGGGCCATTCTGCAGGCGCCGCGGAAAGGCCCGTATGCTGAAGCGGTAGCGAACTGGAGCGCGGCAGACTGGGAAGCGATTGCTCGCGAGAGCATCCAATATCAATGAGCCCGGGTGGCGGCACGAGAGAGATAAAGAATGGCACTCGACACGAATTTTGCGAGTATTTCGCAGCTCACGCAGTCCGCGATGCAGACCAGCTCGCGTGCGCCGAATTCATGCAACATGTGCAAGAAGAAGGGATTGCCGATTCTGCCTGTCCGCTACGGGGTCGTGGCCAACTCCAAGGCTCACAGCTCTGCTGGCGCGATGTCGCTCATGGGCGGAAAGTTTGGCGACGGCGTCGTCGGCATCGCGCTCAAAAAGGCAAAGTACACGCTGCGCACCCTGCGCTACGGCTACGTGTATATCTTCTATCCAAAGACACAGCGATGGCAGATATACGCGGTTACGGCGGAAGGATACTTGTACGACTATCCGGTCGGCATCAAGCTCGACCGTAGTTTCGAGAAACCGTTCAGTTGCCACCAACCTGGGCATGCGCAACTGGCTCAATGCATCACCGTTGAAGACGCCGAACATGCCGGAACCGTGTATCTTGCGTTCAGCGATGAGCTTTGGACACAGAAAGTCCGCGACACCTACGCGAAGAACTTCATGGGTTGTCGTGACAAGCGGATGCAGAAGTTCGATGCAACCGCCTGGTATAACGGCAGCATGAACCAGCCGCACGCGGATAGCCTGGACCATCTCGAGGGGCTACTGAGCGAATACAAGGGCGGTCGTCCCGATGCGCTCGTTACCGGTTGCTTTCCGTACCATGACCGTGCCGGGCAGCAGCCGGCCCTCAAAAAGGCGATGGACTCCATACTGCCGGACAAGGGGCTGTTCTTCGCGTTGTGGGACCCGGTTGGCATCACGCAGGAGCTCAACTTCGAGCAGCGCGTTGCTTTCGGCGCAGCGCTGGCGCCGTATGAACACGGAATATGGGCCTCCAGCGCAATCGACGCGCTGCAAAAGGCGGTCGCGGTTTCGGCGAAAGAGGACGTGGAACGTGCCGCCGGCATGCTGGAAGCCAATACTTATGAGGGCATGGGCCTTGGGGCTCTGTTCGATGGTGGCAAGGCGCTCGAGAAGCGGCTCAAAAGCATTGAGGCGCAGAAGGAGTCTGAACTTGCAACAGCCGGACCGGAAGCATGGAAGCCCTACACGACCCACTATCGGCAGCAGGCTATCGTCGACTTTCGGCAACAGATGGCGAACGCGATGAAGTCGGAGCAGGCGAGCACGCTTATACCGCTGTCGCAAGACCATCAGGCGTGGCTGTCCAGTTCCGCATTGTTGAACGTGTTCGAGTCGGATTACGAGCCGGGAAGTTGGCGATGCGGGCTGAACTATACCAACACATTTACGCGATGCATCGAAGGCTCGGCTGACCGCAAGAATGCCGTCGATGTGCTCGTCAAATGGGCTAAAGGCAGCGTATCTGATACTCGCAATCCATTGTTGCGGGCGTTCGTTCTGAATAGTCCAGTGTTGGCCGAGAAGGTCAAAGAAGTCTCTGGTTATCCGTATATGGAGCTGAGGGAGTTTGTGGCGAAGCTCATCGAGTCATATAGCAAGATAGAGCAGGTGGAAGAGTCTAAGGATAAGGGCATCAAGGTTGCTGTTGCGAAGGCGTTGGCCTGGCTGCTCCATGAGACGGGGGGCCCGTGGCTGAAGCTATCAGCGCGAGTGTAGATACGGCTGCAACCAAAGTGCTGTATGCGACTCTGTGCATGCGAACGAAACAGCTGTTCGAGTTTAAGGTCGTATACGGTTCGGTAAACCAATGGGTGAACTACATCGCCCGTCAGATGCAGGAAGTGATGCCGGGCCGGCAGAAAATCAGTGTCCAGGACCTGAAAAAGCAGCTTCAGGACAAAGCCAATGCAGGCGGAGGCGCCGACCCGCAAATTAAGGCGAAGCAGTTCGTGCCAGTCGAAAGCCCGGCGACAGAGGCAGCTGCCCTGGCTGGCGTCAAAGCCAAACCCGGCTTCGAGAAATTGGCCAGTGCGACGTTGACACCCGACGTGGTCGAGACGATTTACATGCCGAAATTTAGGCTCATGACGAAGGGGGAGCCTGGGTTTGCGGGCATCGGGGCGATATTCAGTGCTATCAATCTTCGCTTTGCTCGGGAAGAATTGAAGAAGGCGAATCGGTTCAATCAATCGGAGGCCGGCATCAAGTTCAACAACGCCATTGGTGGACTCGTGGCGAGTGTTGCGCAATATGGTTCGGCTGCAATTGACACCGTCGGAAAGGCTGGGGCTCAGTTGGGTACAGGCTGGCTTCGACTAGAACGTTTCCTCAACGTCGCGGGGAGGTACGGCGGCGCGGTGGTTGGGCTCGTGTCTGCTGCGATTGACATCTATCATGCCGTGCAGGATTTCAAGGAAGGTAATGTGACGATGTTTATCCTGGATGCCGCATCAGCGGTTGTCGGTCTTGCTCTCGCTTACTCTGTCATATTCCTTTCGGCATCCGCTGCAGCGGTCGTGGCCCTGCCGCTTCTGCTTATCGCTGCCCTTATTGGTATCCTCATCAACTACTTCAAGGGTAAGGAAGTGGATGAGTGGCTTGAGCGATGTTTTTTGGGGCTGAAAGAGGCCAAAGAGCGGTTCCCCACTCTGGCCGAAGACCAAAAGGCATTTACGGCAATGCTTTCGTGATGGAGAAAAGAGATGGCATTTGACGGACTCTCGTGGTACCGCCTGAACCGGCCGGTCAGCGAGGAGGAGCAGGCTGCCCGCCTCGCAATCGGACAGCCTGCGTCTGACACGGCTAAGGATGAGCGTTCAGTATTCTCGATGAGCGATACTTGCCTAGAGGTCCGAGACGGAAACTATTCGGAGAAGGGCTGGGGGGTCTTTGCGTTTATGTTACCGGGGCTCGGTTCGTTGGCATTCACGGCGGCCCTTCTTTGGATGATGACTCATGTACCTCCTATCTACGAGCAGCGGGGACAACTGGGGCTCATTTATGGAGTGCTTTCGTTTTTCTTGTTTGTCGCGCTCGGTTTCTCGGGAATTGGCATTTGGGCATTGACACGCGACTGTTTCAATTACACCTGCAAGCCCGTCCGGTTTAACCGGCGTGACCGGATGATTTACGCGTTCAAGCACAATGGCCCTGGCGGGGTTGTATCGGTACCCTGGGATAGCGCCTTCCTGTACGTCGAACGCAAGCCCAGAAGCGGCCCCACGCGCACGGCGCCGCGCGTGGTTCGTTGCCTGGTTCTTGACGACAAGGGGATGGTCAAGGATACATTCTCGATGGGAACGCGAGTTGTCCTGTCGTCCGATGAGGGAAGCGTCGGGGGACAGGAGGTCATGAAAGTCCTCTACCAGGACTTTGAGTTCTACCGGCGATTTATGGAAGAAGGCCCCGCTTCGCTGCCCCCGGTGACCGAGTTCCTGCCGAAGGGAGCCTCCCTGCGCAATTCGCTGAGGTTGAATTTCGACGGAACCTCGGGCCTACTTAAGTCGGGCAATCCGATAGTGTGGCTGGTGGTGGCGGTCGGGGCACTTCCCGCATTCTCTCAATCCCTATTGCATTGGCTCGCCCAACTGACTTGCCGCGAACCGGTATGGCCGGACGATATCGAGCGGGCGTGCAATGCTGCGACGCCGTCCAACGGCCTTACAGCATGAGCCGACGGTTCATTCGTCAGGGCGATAAGACCGATCGCAACGGTGTTGTGGTCGACGGTATCGCCGGGACCTCATTGCAAGGCCAACCTTTCGCTTATCTGGGCGCCCCGGTTCAATGTCCCGCCTGTGGAACGACGGGTGTCATCATAAGCGACGGCTCGCCACGCGCGATGACGATGATGGGTAAGCAGGTCGCATTAGAGAACGATTTGTGCCAATGTAAATGTGAGCCACTGCCGAAGCTGATGTCGTCCCAGACTCTCGGTTCAATAAAGACATGACGGTGCGTCGCTGCCTGTTGCAGGGCAACGGGCGCGGTTGTTGAAACGTATCAGCCACGGGCTCGTTGCCGCTCGCGATGAGTTGTCCGGTCATTTCCTATCATGATGCGGACGATTGCAGGGGTGGCGTGCGAAAGATGCACGATCCGCCTGATAGCCATATAGCCGATGGCGCGCCAAGGCGACGGCGCATGACCGTGATGGCCACCTTCGCAGTGGATGACCATCGATACGATTTCTATCGGTAGGGCTTCGACAAAGGAGTGAATCGCCTGAGCCTGCTCCGCGGTGAACGTGCGGGCGAGTTTGTCCCGCGGCCTCTTCGATAGATTCGGGTTCAGGAAATCGACGTCCGCAAAGCTCAGTCGCAGCAGATGGCCCTGAATCATGCGTGCGTTCATGCCGCGCGCATACATGCTGATGACGTGATCGTAGAAGCCGGGCAGCCGGCATTGATACTTGCCGGCCAATTGCCGTTCGAACGTTGCCTGCCGGTCATGCGGAATATCCAGCTTCAGTTCGCCGCTGGGGCGTGAGGAACGTCTTGGTGCGCGTGCCATAGCGGTGGTTGCCGGCCTTGCCTTGCTCGGTCCCGGCTTCCGGATGGTGGCTCATCTCAGCCGTGAGCATGCGCTTGGCCAACTGCTTCCTGAGCTGGCCGGCCAAGCCCCGATTCGCCCAGGATCGACTCGGCGTTCTTGCCCTGAACCTGGGCAAGCAACTGATCGTCAGTTCGTCGGGAAACACCTTCGGTGTCTTCGGATTCTTGCTCTTCTTGATCACTGTTGCATCGGTCATAGGACGTTAGTTCCGTTATCGTTTCATGACCTCGGCACACTAAAAGTCTGACAGGTTCCCGCATCGTGATCCCGCCTAGTTTTTCGCCACAGCGTCAGTTTCCGTCTGTGTTCCCCCCGCCGCCTCATTCCTGCTCCACCCACCCCCAAGCGACCGATACAACGCCACCGCGGCCAGCGCATGCTCGCGCTTGACCTGATTGAGCGAATCCGAATCCCGAAGATAAACCTCCTGCGCCGACAGCACATCCAGAAAATCCGTCGCGCCGCCCTTGTAAAGCTGATTCGCCAGCCCAAGCGCTTTATCGGAAGCCGCCAATGCGCTATCGAGTCGCCGCGTCGCCTCATCGGAACTGACGAGATTCGCACGCGCATCCTCGACTTCCCGCAGCGCCTGCAGCATCGTCTGCCGTAACCCGAGTTCCGACTCGCGCATCCGGCTTTCGCTCTGCGAGATATCGGCGGTAATCCGCCCCGCGTTGAAGATCGGGCTCGTCGCGCTCAGCGCCGCGCTGAACAGGTTATCGGTCAACGTCGGCAGCCCGAGATACGAAGCCGCGAGAATCCCGTCCGTCAGGTTCAACGAAAACTTCGGATACCGCTCAGCCTTCGCCACGCCGACTTGCGCCGCACGCCGTTCGACCTGCGCATAGGCAGTCAGCACGTCCGGCCGCCGCAACAACGCCTGGGAAGGCAACGTCCCAGGCGCGCCAATCGGCGGCGCGGGAATCTCCCCGGCCTGCGCCAACACGAGCCGATCGACCGATTCCGGCGTCCGCCCCGAATACACGGCGATCAGATTGAGCTGATGCGAAATCTGCGCCTGCGTCGGCGGAATCCGCGCTTCGAGCGCGTCGAGCTGGTTCTGCGCACGCGTCACGTCGAGTTCCGTCGACAGCCCGAACGCCTGCCGCTTGCGCGTGAGTTCGAGCGCATGCTGCCGGATCTTCGCGTTGCCCTGCAGGATCTTCAATTCCTGCTGCGCCCAGCGCAGATCGACATACGCGGATGCCGCATCGGCCGCGAGCGCGAGGCGCATCGCATCTTCCGCATGCTTTTGGCCGACCAACTCCGCTTGAGCGGCCAGCAGATCGAGCCGTTCACCGCCGAACACATCGGGCGACCAGCTCAGCGCAAGTCCCGCACCAGCCTGCCGCACATAACCGAGCGGCGGCGGCGTGTTCTGCCGCGCGTCGGCCGCGTGCGCAGTTGCGTCGAGTTCAGGGAGCAGCACCGCGCGCTTCTGCACGGTCAGCGCCTGCGCCTGCTTCACGCGTTCGGTGGCAGCCTGCAGATCGAGGTTGCCGTCGAGCACGGTCGCGATCAGCCGGTCGAGCACGGGGTCGTGGAATTGCGCCCACCAGGCGGCGGCGTCGATGTCCGCGCGCGGCACGTCGGTATCCCACGCGGTGGGCGCGAGCGTCTGAACGGAGTCGTTCAGCGCCGGATGCTGCGCGGGCTGCACCGCACACCCGGCGGCGAATGCGCTGACGGCCAGCGCGACGAGTAGCTTCTTCATGATGATGATCCCTGGGCCTCAGTGCGCGTCCGGTGGCGGCGCGTTCAACGTAATGGGTTTGGAAAACACGACTGCAAGCAGCGCGACGACGAAGCACAACGACAGCGCGTAGTACGCATCCGCATAGGTCAACGTGAGCGCTTCGCGATAGATCAGCCGATGCAGGTTCGCGAGCCCGGCCTGCGCGGTGTTCAGCGTATTGCCGGCCACCGATCCCCAGTACGCGGCCTGGCGATCGAGCAGCGATGCGACCTGCGGTTCGCCGGCGCTCACGTGCTCGTTCAGCCGCAAGTAATGAAAATTCAGCCGGTCGTTGAGCATCGTCGCGCTCACCGCGATACCGATCGCGCCGCCGAGGTTGCGCATCAGGTTGAACAACCCGCTCGCCGATTTCAGGCGCGACTGCGGCAGCGAACCGAGCGCCATCGTCACGATCGGCGGCACGCTGAACTGCTGGCCGATGCCGCGCAGCGCCTGCGGCAGCAGCAGTTCCCGCCAGCCCCAGTCGTGCGTGATCGGCGTGTACAGGTAGCAGCCGAGGCCGAAGCAGACCAGCCCGAACACGAGCAGCGCACGCATGCTGACGTAGCGCGCGGCGAACGCATACGCACACAGCGCGATCAACTGGAACGCGCCAACCGACAGCAGCGCGATACCGATCTGCAGCGAGCTGAACGCACGCACCTGCGCGAGAAACAGCGGCGTCAGGAACACGGTCACGAAGATGCCGATGCCGGTCACGAACGACAGCAGGCTGCCGATCCCGAAGTTGCGCACAGCCAGCGCGCGCAGGTCGACGATCGGGTCTTCCGCGGTCAGCGCATGCACGATGAACAGGAAGCCGCAGATGCCGGAGATCCACGCGCAGATCACGATCGCATCGTCGCCGAACCAGTTCTTGCGCGGGCCTTCCTCGAGCACGTATTCGAGGCAGCCGAGGAAGCCGGACATCAGCAGGATGCCGAGATAGTCGCCGCGCTTGATCAGGCTGAGGTCGGGCGCGTCGATATGCACGTAGCGCGGCACCAGCACGGCGACCGCGATGCCCGGCACGAGGTTCAGGTAGAACAGCCAGTGCCATGACCATTGGTCGGTGATCCAGCCGCCGATTACGGGGCCGATCGCCGGCGCGAGCGACGCGAGCGCGCCGATGGTCGTCGACGCGATCAGCCGCTGCTTGCCGGGGAACAGCACGAACGCGGTGGTGAACACGGTCGGGATCATCGCGGCGCCGAGCGCGCCCTGCAGCCCGCGAAACAGGATCATCGAGTTGATGTCCCACGCGAGCCCGCACAGCATGCTGGTGATCGTGAAGCCGACGGCCGACGCGGCGAACAGCCAGCGGGTCGACATCACCTTCGACAGCCAGCCCGACATCGGGATCACGATGATCTCGGCGATCAGGTACGCGGTCTGCACCCACGACAGTTCGTCCTGGCTCGCGGACAGCCCGCCGCCGATGTCGCGCAGCGACGACGCGACGATCTGGATGTCGAGTGTCGCCATGAAGAAGCCGACGCACATCAGCGCGAACGCGAACACGCGCTGTCTGGTCGGTTGCGACGCGGGGTCGCCGGAAAACGCGGTGGTCATCGTCTGCTCCCGCTCAGTTCTTGTGATCGGTATGCACGGTCACAACCGCGGACAGGCCGGGACGCAGCACGTGCTCGATGCCGGGCTGCGGATCGAGATGCACGCGCACCGGCACGCGCTGGACGATCTTCGTGAAGTTGCCGGTCGCGTTCTCGGGCGGCAGCACGCTGAAGGTTGCGCCGGTCGCGGGCGCCAGGCTGTCGACGCGGCCGTGCAGGCGCGTGCTCGACGCGTCGAGCGCGACGTCGACGCGGTCTCCCGCGCGCATCTTGCGCAGCTGGTCTTCCTTGAAGTTCGCGTCGATCCACAGGCCGGAGGCCGGCACGACCGTCAGCAGCGGTGCGCCGACGTTCGCGAGCATCCCGACGCGGCCCGTGCGGTTGCCGACGTAACCGTCGACCGGCGAGCGGATCGTCGTGTATTCGACGTTGAGCGCCGCGACGCGCTGCGCGGCGAGCGCGGTATTCACGCGGGCCCGCGCATCGGCGAGCTGCGCGCCGAGCACGTCGAGCTGGCGCTTCGACGCGAGCAGCGCGGCGTCGCTGCGTTCGACGGCCGCGCCGGCCTTCGAGTAATCGGCATCCGCGCGCTCGACGATCTGGTTCGATACGGCGTCCGACTTCACCAATTCGCGGTAGCGCACGCGGTCCGACGCGGCGCGCGTCAGTTCGGCCGACGACGCGTTCTTGTCGGCCGCGTGCTGGCCGATCACCGCGAATTGCAGTTGCTGCTTCGCTTCGAGTTCGGTCACGGCGGAGCGCGCGCTGTCGACTTCGGCGCTGGCCTGCGCGAGCTTCGCGTCGTAGTCGCGCGCATCGAGCTGCACGAGCACGTCGCCGGCCTTCACGCGCTGATTGTCGGTCACGAGGATCTTGTCGACGAAGCCGTTGACCTTCGGCGCGAGCACGGTCACGTCGCCGCCGACATACGCGTCGTCGGTGCTTTCCTGAAAGCGCAGCACGAACAGCCAGTCGAGCGCGGCAGCCGCGACCACGACGACGACGGCGCCCACCGCGATGCGCATCCACGGCACGCGGCGTTGCTGCTTCGCGGGCCGCTCGGTTGTAGCTGCTTCGCGTGACGAGGCAGCGTCTTGGGTCGTATCCATCGATTCACCTATGTATATGCACTTATCAAAACGATCGACAGCACGACGTCGATCGGGGAAGGGGTCAGCGTTCCGGCAGGTTGTGCGTGATCCGGAACAATTCGTCTCTGAGGCGGGCCGCCTGCGCCGACCCGAAGCACCGCTCGAACGCTTCCTGCGCGGCGAGCCAGTGCACGTGCGCATCGGCCACCTTCGTTTCGCCGTGCGCGGTCAGCGCGAACGTCTGACCGCGGCACGGCGGCTCGATCCGCCCCGTCACCAGCGCCGCGCCGACCAGCGGCTTGAGCGCGCGCAGCAGCGCGGTGCGTTCGATCACCAGCACGTTCGACAGCGTCGCCATCGTCAGGCCGGGCCGCTCGCGCAGCAGCGCAAGGATGCTGTACTGCGACGGCGTGACGCCCGCGCGCGACAGGTAGCGCTCATAGAACTGCGAGATCCGCCGGGCGGCTTGCCGGACCGCGAAGCAATCGTCATCGGTGAGCGTGGTCTTGTGCATGTGCACATGTTAGGGAGCGAGGCGGCGCGAAGCGAGGGGCGCGGCGGGATCAGATTGGTGTCGTGGTTGTATCAATCGGCGTCGGAAACGCGCATTCGCGCGCCCGGCGTCACGCCGCTGCCGGAACGATCCAGCCTTCGCGGTCGCAGTACGCGGCCGTGTAGTCGATGAACGCCTTCACCTTCGCGGGCAGCAGCGCGCGGTTCGCGTACGCGAGCTTGATTTCGACGAACGTGTCGACGAGATCGGCGTCTTCCAGCAACTGCACGAGCGCGCCCGACGCGAGTTCAGTCTGGACGAGCGTTTTCGGGACGACGCCGATGCCGAAGTCGTGCATGACCATTTCGCGGTTGAACACGGGGCTGTTCGACGAGATGTCGAAACGGAACGGCACGGTGAGCAGGTTGCCGTCGACCCGGAACGACAGCGCGGGGCGGCGCAGCGACGGCGAGATCGGCACGAACGGATGATTGGCGAGGTCGGCCGGCGTCTCGGGGCGCGCATGTGCTCGCAAATATGCAGGCGTCGCGACGATCACGACCGGAATGCGTTCGACCAGCCTCACGACGGTCGATTCGCTCGTCAGCATGTACGGCACGACGATGCCGATGTCGTAGCCTTCGCCGACCAGATCGACCGGGCGCTCGGTCAGCGTGACGTCGAGGCGCACGTTCGGATGCGCGCGCTTGAAGCCGGCGATCAGCGGCACGAGCCGGTTCAGCGCGGCCGTCGTATGCGCGACGAGGCGCAGCAGGCCTTCGGGCTCGCGCGTGTGCGTCTGCGCTTCCACTTCCAGCGCGTCGAGCTCGTCGAGCACGGCCGCGCAACGCTCGTAGATGCGCTCGGCCGTTTCGGTCAGCGATACCTGGCGGGTCGTCCGGTGCAGCAGCCGGCTGCCGAAACGCGCCTCCAGATCCGCGACCGCACGCGATACGACCGGTCGCGCGAGGCCGTGCATGTCGGCGGCGCGCGTGAAGCTGCGCATTTCCACCACGGACCGGAAGATGCGCAGCTTGTCGATGTAGTCCATGTCCGTCTCCTTGACGCGATGGCCGGCCGCCGGCCGCTGTTACGGCGGAGTGTACATTGACTTTATGCATATGCACATATAGATTGCCGAACATGAACGACACCTCGATTGCCCAGGCGTGCAACTGTCTCGCGCTGCGTCAGGCGGCGCGCTTCGTCACGCAACTGTACGAGCGCCATCTGGCCCCGGTCGGCGTTACGCCCGCCCAGTTCTCGATCATGGCGAACCTCACGCGCCACCCCGGCCTGCTGATGAGCGAACTCGCCGAGATGCTGGTGATGGATCGCACGACCTTGCTGCGTGCGCTGAAGCCGTTGCAGCGCGACGGTTTCGTCTCGACGGCGGCGTCGGAGCACGATGCGCGTGCGCATGCGCTGCACCTCACGAAGCTCGGCGAACGCACGTTCGCGCAGGCAAAAGTCGCGTGGCAGGCCGCGCAGGACGAATTCGACACGCAGTTCGGCCGCGAGCGGGCGAAGGCGTTGCGCAATGAGTTGTTCAGCCTGACGGCGGAACGCTAGGCGAGGGGCGGACGGTTCGGTGGGACGACCAATTGGTGCGGAATTCGAGCCATTGGTCGCCGTCGAAGCATCAGGTCGTGAAAATTGGTTCTATTGACATCCGATTGGATCAAAATCTGGACAGTTTTTATTTCCAGTCGTAAAGTCCTCTGACTGAGTTCATGAGCCGGCGCCGCCGCGCCGGTCGGTACGCGTCACGAGGAGCAACCGATGCTGCAGTTGAGCGACCGCGACGACGCGATGTTGCGCGGGGATTTCGGCGACGGCGTCGCCCGCGCGATGCGGATCGTCGCGCGCACCGCGCAAGTAATGTCCGCGCCGCACCTGATCGACATTACGTCTGCCCATATCGACGGCTGTCTGTATCACGGCCAGACGAGCCTCGACTTCGTCGACTATTTCGTCGACACGGGCGCGAAGGTCGCGGTGCCGACTACCTTGAACGTCGGGTCGCTCGACCTGATCCATCCCGAGCTGTACCACGGCGACCGTACGATCCAGCGCGATGCGCAACGCCTGATGGACGCGCATTTGCTGCTCGGTTGCGAATCGAGCTTCACATGCGCGCCGTATCAACTGAAGAATCGTCCCGCGCTGGGCGAGCAGATCGCGTGGGCCGAATCGAATGCGATCGTGTTCGCGAATTCGGTGCTGGGTGCGCGCACGAGCCGCTACGGCGATTTTCTCGACCTGGCCGCCGCGATCACCGGGCGCGCGCCGTATGCAGGGCTGCATGTCGACGCGAACCGCGCCGCGCGGATCGTGTTCAATGCGCCGGATTTCAGCCGCCTGCCGTCGCGCGACATCTATTTCGCCGCGCTTGGCCTGGCGGTCGGCAAGATCGCGGGCGCGGTCGTGCCGGCGATCGTCGGGCTGCCGGCCGACACCACCGAGGACGAACTCAAGGCGCTCGGCGCGGCCGCCGCGTCGAGCGGGGCCGTCGCGCTGTTCCATGCGGTCGGCGTGACGCCCGAGGCGCCGACGCTCGACGCCGCGTTGCACGGCCGCGCCGCGCAGCGCACGGTCGATATCACGAGGGCCGATCTCGACGAGATTCGCCGTACGCTGAATCACGGCGCGGCCGGCGACGCGCTCGTCGCGGTCGCGCTCGGCACGCCGCATTTTTCGCTGGCCGAATTCCGCACGCTCGACACGTTGCTCGACGCGTTCGACGGCAAGCCGGCCTGCGATTTCTACGTGAACACGAGCCGCTTCATTCTGTGGGAACTGGAGGAAGCCGGGCTCGCGGAGAAATTCGCCGCGCGCGGCATCCAGATCGTCGTCGATACCTGCACGTACATCACGCCGGTGATGAAGCAGTTGTCGGGACTGGTGATGACCAACTCGGGGAAATGGGCGTCGTATGCGCCCGCGAACATCGGCGTGACCGTCGCGTACGGCAGCATGCGCGAATGCGTGCGGTCCGCGTACGAAGGCAAGGTGCGATTCGATGACTGAAGCGACGGACACATTCTTGACGGGCGACACGCTCGTGCCGGGCAGCGCGTGTGCGCGGCCTTTCGTGCTCGACAAGCCGCTCAGCTTCTGGGGCGGCTACGACTCGGGCGCGGGCAGGATCGTCGATCGCGGGCATCCGCAGGCCGGCGCGAGCCTCGCCGGCAAGGTGATGGTGATGCCGCACGCGAAGGGTTCGAGCTCGAGCAGCAGCGTGCTCGCGGAAGCGGTGCGCAACGGCACGGGGCCGGTCGGGATCGTGCTGAAGGAACGCGATTTGATCATCTCGATCGGTGCGATCGTGGCTGCCGAGTTGTATGCGATCGCGGTGCCGGTGGTGTGCGTGAGCGATGTGGTGTACGACGCGATCGTCGCCGCGACGGGCGACGTACGGATCGAAGCGGGCGAGGGGGACGGCGGCGCGCGGATCGAGATCGGCCGCTGACGCGACAGTCGCGTACCGGTCGCGTCAGAGGAAGCGTATGTTCCGCGTCTCGGCGCTCGCGAGCGACAGCGCACGGCGGGCGGCATTCATGTCGCGCCTGCCGCCGGGCTGCTTGAGCCGGCGGATTTCGGGCCATACGACGATGCCGAACACGGCGCGCAGGATCGCGCTCAGCACGAAAAAGCCGATTGCGGTTGCGCCGAACGCCATCGCTATGCCGAGCATGCCGTCCGTGCTGCGTTGCACCGCGGACAGGATGCCGGTGACGCAGAGGATGACGCATAGCATGCCGATCGTCACGAACGTATCGGTGCGTGCACCGGCGACTTGCGCGGTTCGAACGAGATACACGGAGCCGTCGGTGACGTTCCGGATGCCGTAGAGGGGAGCGTGATCCCCGCTTCGCGCGTACGCCACGGTCAGCCGGTCGCCGGCGACGATGAACAGGCTTCGCGTGCTGTCCGTCCTGACGGTGAGCGGCGCGTCGAACGTGTCGAGTTGCAGCGCGATTTCCTCGATGCTTTGCGTGGTCCAGCCGAGGTTGTTGCTCCAGACCTTCGTACTGATCGTCGTCTGGCTGACGGACGTCACGCAGCCGGATGCGATCTGCATGGTGCGATCGGTCATGCGTTGCTCCGTTCCGCGGTGAAACGGGCTGGTTCGGATTGCCATTTCTCGTAGGCCTCGCGCCGCTGCGGCTGAAAAGCCAGTTCGGACAGGCCGGCAATCGCGAGCAAAGTACCCGTCATGCTGATGATGCTCACGAACACGTTGATGGCGCCGACGAGTGCCCAGCCCTGTTTGAATATGGCGGCCCCGCTCAGCAGGCTCAGTATGAAGATGCATGACGCCCACGTGAGCAGTGACAGATTGCTGTTCCGTTGTCTGACCGCGTCGTAAGGCGCGATTGCCACGTCATCGCTTCTGATCCATGCGATCCGGCGACGCCCGCGATCGTCGAAGATGCACGCGCGCACGGCCATCCCGGGCTTCAGTTGATCGACCTGCTTGAACGCCTCCGCGTCGGTATCGTAGGCGGCGATGAAGTAGCAGACGTTCTGCATCGTCACGCGATAAAGCGGCACCTTCTTGATGTCGGCGCCGATCCGAACGAGGTTCGTATCGATACGGTCGATCGTCGATTCGATCAGCGTGGTGTGATTGGGCATGGGACGGGAGAGTGGGCCGGCCGGCGCCGCTTTGGCGTCGGATTGATCATACCGATTAAATGGCGGCTCGACACTTCGTACCGGCTGCTGGTGTGCATCATTCGCGTGCCGCTCCCGCAGCCGCTTCCCGGAACGCGCTCGGCGTCTGCCCGGCCCAGCGCCGGAACGCGCGCGTGAAGTTCGCCGGGTCGGTGAACTGCAGCCGCTCGGCGATCGTCTTCAGGTCGAGATCCGACGCGGCGAGCAACTGCCTTGCATCGCGAAACCGCGCTTCGTCGAGCAATTGCCGATAGCTCGATCCGGCTTCTTCCAGCCGGCGCCGCAGCGTGCGCGTCGACACGAGCAGCGCGTCGGCGAGCATGTCCGGCCCCGGATAATCGCCGGCCGCGCGCGCCAGCTCCGCCCGCACGCGCTCGACCAGATCGCCTTCCTCCTGCCGCACCTGCGCATATTCGCGTTCCACCTGCACGAGCGCCTGCCGGTGCGCGACTTCGTCGGCGAGCGGCAGCGGCCAATCGAGCACGTCGCGCGCGATCCAAAGCGCATTGGCCGCGCAGCCGAATGCCACCGGCGGCAACTGGTCGCGATAGCGTGCGAAATACATGGGCTCCGGCCACGCGAATTGCAGCCTGATCGGCGGGGACGTGCGGCCCGACCATTGCGAGATGTTCTGCGCGAGCCCCGTCAGCACGAATTCGAACATCACGTGATGCTGCAGCACGGGGTTCGCCTGCACGCCGTGCAGTTCGAGCGTCGCGCCGCGCGCGTCTTCCGCGTAAGTCAGCCGGTATTGGCGATTGCGCATCCGGAAGTAGCGCTGCGTGACCGACAGCGCTTCGCGGATGTCCCGCGCGGTCAGCGTCGCGTAGCCGAGAAAGCCGTGCACGGTCGGTTTCAGCAGCAGCCCGAACGCGAGCCCGATGCCCGGATCGCCGCCGATTTCGATCGCATTGAGCACCAGCCGCCCCCATTGCGACGGCGCGACGCGCGCGTCCGGTTCGGCCAGCACCGCGTCGCGCAGGCCCGTGCCGGCCCGCACGGCGGCCAGGTCGACGCCGCGTGCGGCCAGCGCCTGCAGCAGCAGGCGCGTATAGGCGACCGGAATGGTCGGCCGGCGCAGCCCGAGGCGATCCTTGCGAGACGGGGATGTCATGTCAATTTGGCCGGAAATGACAAGCATTATGGCTGTTTGCCCCCTCACGTTCAAGGCGGCGCGCGCCTACGATGGCAGGCATCGCTTATTGGCCGAATCATCATGACGACACCCTTTCCCCACCTGCTCGCACCGCTCGATCTCGGCTTCACGACGCTGAAAAATCGCGTGCTGATGGGCTCGATGCACACCGGCCTCGAGGACAGCCGCAAGACGCTGCCGCGCCTCGCCGACTATTTCGCCGAGCGTGTGCGCGGCGGGGTCGGCCTGATCGTGACGGGCGGCTTCGCGCCGAACGTGGCCGGCTGGACCAAGCCGTTCGGCGGCACGCTGATGACGTCGGCCGCCGCACGCCGGCATCGCGAGATCACCGGCGCCGTGCACGCGGAGGACGGCAAGATCGCGCTGCAGATCCTGCATACGGGGCGCTACGGTTATCATCCGTTCGCGGTCGCGCCGTCGAAGATCAAGTCGCCGATTTCGCCGTTCGCGCCGCACGAACTGAGCGCGCGCGGCGTCGAGCGGCAGATCCGCGCGTTCGTGCGCTGCGCGACGCTGGCACGCGAAGCCGGTTACGACGGCGTCGAGATCATGGGCTCCGAGGGTTACCTGATCAACCAGTTCATCTCGATGCATACGAACAAGCGCACCGACCGGTGGGGCGGTTCGTACGAGAACCGCATCCGCCTGCCGATCGAGATCGTCGAGCGCACGCGCGCAGCGGTCGGCCGCGACTTCATCCTGATCTACCGGCTGTCGATGCTGGACCTGATTCCGGACGGCAGCGACTGGAGCGAAACCGTGCAGCTCGCGAAAGCGGTCGAGCGCGCGGGCGCGACGATCATCAACACGGGGATCGGCTGGCACGAGGCGCGCGTGCCGACGATCGCGACGTCGGTGCCGCGCGGCGCGTTCGCGTGGGTGACGAAGAAGATGAAGGGAGAGGTCGGCATCCCGCTCGTGACGACCAACCGGATCAACCGGCCCGAAGTGGCCGAGCAGATTCTCGCGGACGGCTGCGCGGACATGGTGTCGATGGCGCGCCCGCTGCTCGCGGATGCCGAGTTCGTCGTCAAGGCCGCGCAGGGCCGGGCCGACGAGATCAACACCTGCATCGGCTGCAATCAGGCGTGCCTCGATCATGCGTTCAAGAACAAGATTGCGTCGTGCCTGCTGAATCCGCGTGCATGCCACGAGACCGAGCTGAAATACACGCCCGCGCCGCAGCCGAAGCGTATCGCGGTGGTCGGTGCGGGGCCGGCCGGGCTCGCGTGCTCGACGGTGCTCGCGCAGCGCGGCCATCAGGTCGACCTGTTCGACGGCGCGACCGAGATCGGCGGCCAGTTCAACATGGCGAAGCGGATTCCGGGCAAGGAGGAGTTTCACGAAGCGCTGAGCTACTTCGGCCGGCAAGTCGAGCTGACCGGCGTGAAGCTGCACTTGAACCGCCGCGTCGATGCGAGCGACCTGATCGCGGGCGGCTACGACGAGATCGTGCTCGCGACCGGCGTCGCGCCGCGCGACCCGAAGATTCCGGGGCAGGACGGGCCGAACGTGCTCAGCTATATCGACGTGCTCGCGGGCAAGCAGCCGGTCGGCCGGCGGGTCGCGGTGGTGGGGGCGGGCGGGATCGGCTTCGATGTTGCCGAGTATCTGGTGCAGGACGGCGAGTCGCCGGCACTCGATCTGGATGAATGGAAAGCCGAGTGGGGCGTGACCGACCCGGCCACGACGCGCGGCGGCGTGACGCGTGCGCAGGTGTCGGCGCCCGCGCGGGAAGTGACGTTGCTGCAGCGCAAGGCCGCGCCGCTCGGCAAGGGGCTCGGCAAGACGACCGGCTGGATTCACCGTGCGACGCTGAAGATGAAGCAGGTGAAGATGATCGGCGGCGTGAACTACGAACGGATCGACGCGCGCGGGCTGCATGTGTCGTACGGCGAGCAGCGCACCGACCACGAACTGATCGAAGCCGACACGATCGTGCTCTGCACGGGGCAGGAGCCGCAGCGCGCGTTGCTCGCGCCGCTGCGGGCGGCCGGGCGCTCGGTGCACCTGATCGGCGGCGCCGAACTGGCCGCCGAACTCGATGCGAAGCGCGCGATCGATCAGGGTGCGCGGCTGGCGGCGCGGCTGTAACGGGCGGGTGCTGCGGCGGTCGTTTCGGATGATCGTCGCGTGGCGATGATCAGTGTGCGCGACGGTTGGCGGACTGATGCGCCCATTCGCGGGCGCGGCAACCATAACGAACCGCGGCGCCGATGGCGCCACCACGCAACGTGGCGGCGCGCACCCGCAGACCGTGCCCGCGACCGACCGGCGCGACTCAGGCCGCTTCCGCCCGCTCTTCCTCTTCCGCTTCGAGCATCGCCTTCACGATCAGGTAGATGGCCGGCAGGTCATCATCGTCGCGGCGCCAGTCGACCGGCTCCTCGACGTCTGCGGCAACCAGCCGGCTGCCACGCAGCCGGATGAATGCGTCGACGACGGCCGGATCGTTGCGGTTCAGGAAGCCGGGATTCGAGAACGCCAGCTCCTCGACGTTCAGCAGCGCCTGCCAGCTCATCGTGCGAACGGCCGCCGGGTGGGTGCGGCGGCGCAGACCGAGCGCTCGCTGCGCGGGGCCGCCCGCGACACGCTGCAGATCGACGACCGCCCGCTGCGCGGCGCGCTCGAAGTGGACGGGATTGAAACCGGGTTGCTCGGGATCGAATGCGGAAGCCTGGAACATGGTCGCCTCACAAAAGTCCGTTCGTCTGTGGATGACGGAATTCGGGTCAAATGGTGCAAAAGCACTGTAAATATATACAGCGTTCGGCGTGGTTTCAAGTCCCGAATGCAGAATTTCGTGTGTCGGCGCTCAACGCTCGACGCGGGCGATCGCATCGATCGGGCGGACGATCTACACCGCCGCCGCGATCGTTTCCCGCAGCCACCGATGCGCCGGATCGCGATGCACGCGCTCGTGCCACAGCATCGACATTTCATAGCCGGGCACCTCGACCGGTGCGTCCACCACGCGCAGCGCCGGCACGTCGCGCACCAGCCGCTCGGGCAGCATCGCGACGAGATCGGTGCTCGCGACGGCCGACATCACGAACAGGAAGTGCGGCACCGACAGCACGACGCGCCGCGTGGCCCCGGCCTTCGCGAGCGCTTCGTCCGTCACGCCGAAGAAGCCGCCGCCGTCGGGCGACACGATCACGTGCTCGAGCGTGGCGAACTGCGCGAGCGTGGGGCGCCGCTTCAGCTTCGGATGACCGGCACGGCCGATCAGCACGTAACGCTCGACGAACAGCGGCAGCCGTCGCATGCCGGGGGGCGACCCTTCGGTCGTATGAAAAGCCAGGTCGATGCCGTTTCGTTCGGCATCCTGCTCGATGCGCGGCGGCACGAGCTCGACGACGGCCAGCCGCGTGCCGGGCGCGGCCGAACGCAGCGTGCGCAGCGCGGGCAGCACGATCGTCGATTCGCCGTAGTCGGTCGCGGCCACGCGCCACGTGTGCGTCGCGGTCGCGGGATCGAACGGCGTGGCCGGAATCACCGCGCGCTCGACCGCTTCGAGCGCATCGCGCAACGGCTCGCGCAGCGCTTCCGCGCGGGCGGTCGGCCGCATCCCGCGCGGGCCGGGCAACAGCAGCGGATCGCCGAACACGTCGCGCAGTTTCTGCAGCTGCACGCTGACCGACGGCTGCGACATGTTCAGCTTCTCGGCCGCGCGCGTGACGTTGTGCTCGGCGAGCAGCACGTCCAGCGTGACGAGCAGGTTCAGATCGAGCCGTCTGAGATTATTCATGGCTATACCTGGAATATCAGGAATTCATTTCAAATATACCGTCGGAGGCCACATCCTGCAGTCATTCAATCCACGGAGTGACGAAGATGAATGTGCTGATCGTGTATGCCCATCCCGAACCGCGTTCGCTGAACGGCGCGCTGCGCGATTTCGCCGTCGCGCATCTCGAAGCGGCCGGCCACGCGGTGCAGGTGAGCGACCTGTATGCGATGAACTGGAAGGCGGTGCTGGACGCGAAAGACGTGACCGATCGCGCGCCCGATGCGCGGTTCGATCCGTCGCTCGATTCGAAGCGCGCGTTCGCAGCGGGTACGCAAAGCGAAGACATCGCACGCGAGCAGGACAAGCTGAAGTGGGCCGACGCGGTGATCCTGCAGTTTCCGCTGTGGTGGTTCTCGATGCCGGCGATCATGAAAGGCTGGTTCGAGCGCGTGTACGCGTACGGTTTTGCGTACGGCGTCGGCGAGCATTCCGATACGCACTGGGGCGATCGCTACGGTGAAGGTTCGCTGGCCGGCAAGCGGGCGATGATCGTCGTCACGACGGGCGGATGGGAGTCGCACTACAGCCCGCGCGGCATTAACGGGCCGATCGACGACCTGCTGTTCCCGATCCAGCACGGCGTGCTGTATTACCCGGGATTCGACGTGCTGCCGCCGTTCGTGATCTATCAGACGGGCAAGATGAACGCCGCGCGCTTCGACAAAACCTGTACGGCGCTCGGCCAGCGTCTCGACGAGCTGTGGACCACGCCGCCGATTCCGTTTCGCCGGCAGAACGCGGGCGATTACGAAATTCCGGCGCTGACGTTGAAAGAGGAGATCGCGCCGGGGAAGGTGGGGTTCGCCGCGCATCTGGCGAGCGATCGGTGATCGTGCGCGATCATGATCGATCGAGACCCCGTTCGACGCGCAGGCGACCCGGCGGCTCGAAGTAGGTGCCGAAGCGGACGAGCCCTGCGTTCTTCAGATGGCAGGTCATTTCGAAGCTCGCCAGGATGCCGGGATCGCGGTTGTCGACGATTCCGATGTCGATCGAGCGAATGCGTGGCTCGTACTTCAGCAGCGTTGCTTCCATCTGCTGCTTGAGCAAGTGTGACGACGCAGGCAGTGCCTTGTAGATGTTCGTCAGGTCGGGCAAACCATAGTCGGGCAGGTGCTTGAGCGCACCGGCCCGCGTATTGAGAATGCGGCGCACGTTCTGTTGCACGCTCAGGCATTCGAGCGTCCGGTCGTCGTAAGCGCCGATCGGCTCACCGCCGATCTGGCCGAGCAGCATGTCGTAGAGCGACGGGCCGGCGGTCATCGGTTGCCCGCTCGCGTCGTGTCGGTGTCGCCGGGCGCCGGCGCGTCGATGAAGTCGATCGTCACCGATCCTTCGGCGGTGACGGACAACAGGATTTGCCGTGGCGCCGTGCCGGATGCCATCCGTTCGAGCAGTTCGCGGGACACGACCGGCAGCACGCGCTGGTTCAGGAACGCATCGACGCTGCGTGCGCCGGATTCGCGCGACATGCAGTGCCGCGCGATCGATTCGATCGGATCGTCCGTGCACGTCAAGGTCACCGCGTGTTGCCGAAGGAGGCGCTCGGCGATCTTGTCCAGCTTGATCCGCACGATCGACGCGAGCGCCGCCGCGTCGAGCGGCCGATAGACGAGTGTCTGAAAGCGCGCAAGCAGCGCGGGCTGGAAGTGCGCGACCAGTCGAGGATGAACGGTTTCGCGCAGCGCCGCGTGCGTGATCGCCGGATCCTCGGCCGTTGCATCGTCGATTTGCGCGCTGCCGAGATTGGACGTCATCACGATCACGCAATGGCGAAAATCGATCTCGCGTCCCTCGCCGTCGCGCATCGTGCCGCGGTCGAACACCTGATAGAAAATGTCGAGCACGTCCCGATGCGCTTTCTCGACCTCGTCGAGCAACACGACGCTATACGGGCGCTGACGCACGGCTTCGGTCAGGACGCCGCCGCGTCCGTAACCGACGTAGCCGGGCGGTGAGCCCTTGAGCTGCGATACCGTATGCGCTTCCTGGTACTCGGACAGGTTGATCGTCGTCAGCGCGGCTTCGCCGCCGAACAGCAGGTCGGCGAGCGCCAGCGCGGTTTCGGTCTTGCCGACGCCGGACGGCCCGGTGAGCAGGAACACGCCGAGCGGTGCATGCTCGCTCTTCAGGCCGGCCTTGGCGGTACGCAGGCTCTCCGCCAGCGCACCGATCGCGTCGTCCTGCGCAACCACGCGCGCGGCGAGCGTCGCTTCGAGCGTGAGCAGGCTTCGTAGTTCGTCGTCGACGAGATTGCCCACCGGCACACCCGTCCATTCGGCGACGACGCGCGCGATGGCCTGAGCATCAACGTCGGCGGCGATCATCGGCGACTTGCCCTGAGCGGTCCGCAGCGCATCGATGGCACTGGAAATGGCCGCCGGATCCGACGTGGGGCCGGCCGCGCCGCGATGGGTGCGCAAGATGTCGACGAGTTCGCGTTCTCGCGTGTACTGGCCGAGCAGCACGTCGGCGGTGTCGCGCACGGCGTCGTGTTTGATGTCGATCGTGGCACGGCGCTCGGCGACGTCGCCGATTCCGGCACGGGAATCCGCGTCGAGCGCGGCGCGTTCCAGTTCGAGCGCCGTCAGTGTCGCGCGTGCCTGCTGCAGTTCCACGGGCGGCACGTCGAGCGCCATGCGCACGCGCGCGGCAGCCGTGTCGAGCAGATCGACGGCCTTGTCCGGCAGTTGCCGGGCTGGAATGTAGCGGCGCGACAACCGCACGGCCGCGACGATCGCTTCGTCGCGGATATGGACGTCGTGATGCTTCGCGTAGCGGCTTGCGAGCCCGCGCAGCATCAGGCAGGCCGTGTCGTCGTCGGGCTCGTCGACCTTGATGATCTGGAAGCGCCGTTCGAGCGCGGCATCGCGTTCGAAATATTCCTTGTACTCGGCCCACGTGGTTGCCGCGATCGTACGCAACTCGCCGCGCGCGAGCGCCGGCTTGAGCAGGTTGGCCGCGTCGGCGCCGCCCGCCGCGTTGCCCGCGCCGATCAACGTATGCGCTTCGTCGACGAACAGCAGGATGGGGGTCGTCGATGTCCGCACCTCGTCGATCACGTTCTTCAGCCGTTGTTCGAATTCGCCCTTCACGCCCGCGCCGGCCTGCAGCAAGCCGAGATCGAGCGTCAGGATGCGCGTGCCGCGGATCGTTTCCGGCACGCTGCCGTCGACCACGCGCAATGCGAGCCCTTCGACGAGCGCGGTCTTGCCGACGCCCGGTTCGCCGACCAGGATCGGGTTGTTCTTGCGGCGGCGCGCCAGCACGTCGATCATCTGCCGGATCTCCCGGTCGCGTCCGAAGACGGGATCGATCTCGCCACGACGGGCCTTTTCGGTCAGGTCGAGTGCAAAGCGCGCGAGGGCGTTGTCGCCGGTGGCGCGAGACGGTGCGTGCGTGGCGTGACGATCGATGGAGGCTTCCGTCGCTGTATTGCCGGGCTGAGCGACGGTTGGCGACGTATTCGGCTGCCCCATCGTTTCATCGGACGCGTGTTCGGACGAGCGCCGCCCGATCCGGGGCAGCACGCGCCGGATCTGCGCGCTCGAAACCGACAAGAGCGGCCACGCACGTTGCGTGCGCAGGACGTGCGGCGCGTCGACGATCGCCTGCAGTAGATGGCCCGAGCGAATGGTGCCGTCGGCATCGTCCGACACCGCATGCGTCCATGCATCCTCGATCACCGTGGCGAGCTGCCGCGACAGCGCCGGCATGCCGCGCAGCGTGCGAGGCATGCGGTCGATCACGTCGATCAACGCATCCCACACCGCATCGATATCGAGATCGTAGTGGCGCAGGATCGCCGGAATGTCGCCGTCGTCCGCTTCGATCAGTTTCAGCACCCAGTGCTCGACCGCGATTTCGTCCGCGAGTCGGGTCTGGCACAGGCTCGCGGCGGCTTCGAGCGCACGCGTGCAATGGGGGTTGAGGCGGCGAATGAGATGGGAGGCGTCCCGGAGAGGCGGCGTCATGTCGATGGCGGATCAGGAAGGGAGGAGCGCGTGCAATCGTCGATGCCCATGCGAACCGAGGGGCGCGACTGCGCATGGGCGACTGGCGGAGCGGAACCCGGAGCGGGCATGCCGGTTTCCGCCAGTCGGTCAGTGCGTCAGGAACGTTCGTTCCACGTATCCTTGTGGATAATGTTGCCGTCCTTGTACGACCACGTGATCGTCTCGTAGCGCAGTTCGACGTCTTCGAGATGGTTGTGTTTCTCGTAGTCGGGGTTCTTGATGTCGAGCATCTTCGGTTTCACGGCGACGATCTTCACGTTGTCGAGCTTCGTGTTGAAGTACTCCTTTTCCTTGCCCGCGTCGTCGATCTTGTACCACTTGATCTCGACCGACTTCAGTGTTTGCCCGCTCGTCACCGCCTTGTACAGATACGGCGTCGACGCGTCCGTCTCCTTCGTCAGCGTGATCGGCTTGTGCACGCGCGTGCCGGTCAGCTTGCCCGTATTGCCGTCGGTCGGGATGTGCACGCCGTGATCGAACGCAACCAGTTCGACGCTGCCTTCGCGATCCTGGACGGTCACCGAACCCTTGATGTCCGCACCGCCGTCGTCCTTGAGCCACATGTAGGCCGGAATTGCCATTGGTCCACTCCTTCTTCTTCGTACTGCGAATCGCCGGAACCGGATTCCGGCGCTGACAAACCCGGGGCGGATGCCCCGGGAACCCAAACGCGTGTTACATCGCGGCACGGATCGAAGCAGCCGGCGCCGGCATGTCGGGCACCAGCGTGATTTCGACCCGGCGATTCTTCGCCCGTCCTTCGGGTGTGGCGTTGTCCGCCACCGGCCGCGTATCGCCGTAACCCTGAATCGCGAATTGCGTGGTCGGCAAGCCCGATGCATCGACGAGCCAGTCGCGCACGGCGGTCGCGCGGTCGAGCGACAGCTTCAGGTTGCGGTCCGGGCGGCCCTGGTCGTCCGCATGGCCGGCCACGAGGATGCGCTTGCCGGGATGTGCGTTGATCAGTTCGAGTGCACCAACCATCGCGCGTGTGGTGCCCGGCTTGAGCTGTGCTTTGCCGCTGTCGAACAGCGACATGCTGTCCAGCGTGACGACGGCGGGCGGCGGCGCGGGCGGTTCGTAGGACGCGATTGCGTCGTCGAGAACCGGCATCACCTGTGCGCCCCGGTACATGCCGAACGACAGGCGCAGCGGAACGCCCGTGCGCGCATACCGGTCGAGCCGGTCGCGACTGGCGACGAGCGCCTGCAGCGCGTCGCGTTTCGCGGCATCGTGCGCGGCCGGGATCGCCGAATACCGACGGAGATCGGCGCCGATGCGGGCCAGTTGCGCCTCGTTGTTCCTGGCGGCGCCCCAGAAGGCGGCGGCGGCCGCACAGGCCAGCAGCGCGAGCGCATGGGCGAGAGCCGCCATGCGCGGCGACATCCAGCGCCGGCGGGGCATCGCCTCGATCAGCGGTTGCGGCAGCGGCCACGGCAGCGGCGAGGCGCCGGCGTCTGCTCGCGTCACGCGGGTCTGCATCTCGACGTCGCGCTCCCACGGGCTCGCCGCGCCGCTCGCGGGGCCGCAGTCGATCCAGCCGGCGCCGAACAGCGCCCAGGGCGCAGCCGGATGCTGCCGGTCCGTCAGCGTGTCGACGACGACCCGTTGCGTCCATCCAGCGATCGAGCCGAGAGCCGCGGCACGAACCGCCGGGGCCTGATCTCCGGCCGCGTGCTGCACTTCGCTTTCGGCGGCACGGATCACCGGTTCGAAACGCCCGGCGTCCATCATGCGGGTCGCGGACGACACGCCGTACCATTGCATTCCGGCGAGACCGGCAGCGCCGGTCGTCAGTCGCTGGTAGACCGCGACATACCCAGGCAGTCGCGTGCCGAGCATACGTGCCGCATCGGCGACGGCCTGACGCACGACACACAGCCGTTGCGTCAGCATGTCCGTCCCCGTATGCAGGGCGGGCGCGACGGACAGCACGACGCCGTCCGGCGCGCGCCCGTCGCGCCACTGCCTGACCGCCACGGCCAGTCGCGGCAGATCCTGGGCTCGGTCGACGCGCAGCCAGATCGCGCCATCGCCCACGTGCACATGCCGCGCTTCGGCAGCTCGGTCGAACAGCGCCGGCAAGCCGTCGCCCATGACGAGCACCAGCGGCATGCGCGTGCGCAGCTTCACGGGGATGTCGGCGGTCGCCGTACCCAGCGCGGCCAGCACGCGCACGTTTTGCTCACGCGCGCGGGACAACTGATGGGTACGCCGTCCGATGAGCGCGATTGCAACGAGCCCGGCGATCGCCGTGATCGCCGCGGCCGCGCCGCGTCCGAGCGGCAGGACGAGCCAGATCACTGCGAGCGCCAGCGCGGTCGCGAACACGATCATCACGCGAAACGGGTAGCCCAGCCCCTCGTGAGCACGACCGGGGGCCGGCGCCGACATCGCGGACAGGGCAGGCAGGTCGGATTTCACGGCTGGAGGACCTTTGCCGAGACGAGATCCGCGACCTGCATGTCTAGCCCCGCGGCCCAGGCTGCCCATACGATTGCGGCGGCGACGCAGCCGAGCGCCGCGATCGCCCACGGTGACAGCCGGTAAAACCGGTCGGACAGGCGGCGGCCCGCACGATCGGCATGGAACGGCCGCTCCGACGACGGGCGCAGCTTGTTCAACCGCGCATCCAGTGAAGCGATCAGTGCGGTGCGTTCCGCTTCCCCTTCGCGCGCGTCACGGGCGTAGCGGCCGACGAAGCCGCACCCGAGGATGGCCGAGTAGCACTCGAGCAGATCGATTTGCGGCGGCGTCTCGCGCATGCGGACCTCGAGCCGGTCGAACACGCGCTCGCCGGCGTCGTGCAGGTTGAAGCGCTCGACCTGCAACGGCTTTTCGGCCCATCCGGACCGGCTGTCGGCGGGCAGATACCGCAGCGCTGCCTCGTCGAGCAGGCCGCACTGCGCGACCAGCGCCTCGTTGCGCACGTCGTCCGTATAGCCACGCTGTATCAGCACGCTCGAAAAATGGTCGATGAGCTGCCTGCAGTGCTCGCGCAACGCGCCCGCATCACGTGCCGTCCCGCCTGCCGAGAGCGTCGTGACGAGTAGCGCCGTGTTGTTGAGCAGGTCGCGAATACCGACGCCGGACACGCGCCCGGCGGCCGTCGCCCCCTGCAGGAGAGTCGCTTCGTCAAGGCTGGGAGTCAGGGCGTTCATGAGCGCAGCACCGCATAGAGTTCGAGCGAGGCGTCGGGCACCGACGCCGGCAGATAGATCTGGCAGGCACGCGCGGCGAGCATCCGGGCGTGCGCCGGATCATTCGAATCGAGCGCGAAATACTGGTTGTCGAGTCGCACCGGAATCGCGGCCGGCACCCGCTGTACGGCCTTGAGCGGAATGCCCAGCAGCGCGGAATTGACGATGTGCTCGACGTCGTCCGGTGCACCGATCTTGCAGAGTCTCGGGAACTGCTCGACGAGCGTGAAGGCGGACATCGGCGCATTGACCGACAGGTACCAGTCCGCCGCATCGTCGACGATCCGGGTGTCGAGAAATTGGCCGGTCCACGTTGTCGGACCTTGGCGCGTGAGGCCGATCGACACGACACGCGACGGAATGATCGCGTCGAGCAGGTCGCGAATCATCGACTCGAGTTTGGCGAACACTTCGTCGGCGCGTGCATGGTCGTACGCCGGAATGTCGGTGAGCCGGGACGAAGTCGAGAAGGTCATCAGCGCGCTGGCCAGCTGCGCGAGCGTCGCGTACAGATGCTCCGGCGATCGGCTCGGATGCGTGGCGAACAGCCGCAATTGCGGCCATGCCGCGTGAATGCAGTGAAGCAGCCAGAACAGCTGCACGTCGGCCACGCCATATTCGGCGACCTGCTCCAGGCGCTCGCTGCGGCGCGCGCCGAGCGCAAGGCTCTTCGCGTGCAGGATGTCCGCCAGGCGATCGATCCGCTCGATGTGCAGCGGATGACTGCCGAGTGTCAGACACGGGGGCACGAACTGTCGATCGACCTGGAACTGGCCGTTCGTTCCTCGCGTGAGCCGTGCGATCGCGCAAACCGTATCGTCCGCATGCGATTCGAAGTCGAACAGCAGACGCATCGCATGACGCTCGGCCGCGATCTCCGCTTCTCCCGTCCCGTTCAGATCCATCACCTTCACGAACTCCCGGTACGAGCGGCGCGGACGCGCGAGCGTCGTCTCGTCGAAGCGGCAGTTGTTACCGTTGGCATCGGGCAGGGCGAGCGCGGCGAACACGACGACGTTCTGCCGATCGGTCGGTACGCCTTGGGTCAGATCGCGCGCGGACGGCAGCGCATCGGCGAGTGTCGTGTCGATCGGCGTGCCGTCCGGAAACCGCAGCTTCAGGAGCGTGAGCTTCAGGCGGCCCGTGGCCAGCGCTTCCTCGTCGACCTCGACACCCAGCGTGCCCCACGGCTGGGCGAGCGCGGCCGTGGCGAATTGATGGAGCGCAAATCCAGCCCAACGCGCCTGCTGCTGGAAGTGCTGCTGCGTCAGGATGAGCCCCTCGTGGAACAGCGGTTTGTCGATCCGCATGAGTATGGTCTGTTTGTTCGTTATCGGTTCAAGGGCGTAAACCTATATATGATTTTCTTCGCACAGTGTAATAGCCAAGTAGTTTGGTTTGCTAATTTGATCAAGGAAAATGTTTATGAATGTAAAAATCAGGTCGACACATTTTTATTCGGATTTTCATTATTGAGATAAATGCGGATTGAGGTGAGGAAGGCGTACATGAAGCCTGTCATTGGCCGTTGTGGCGTCAGGAGGGACGATCTATCGCCCGTGTCGCCGTTTTTGATGGCGGTAGGACTTGTCCGAATCGACATTGAAAAACGTCAAATATCAAAAAATAAATCTAAATATTTAACATTTGATTGACGTTTGAATGCGCGACGTGCTTTGACGCATGACGGGTTTACCGTGTATAAGTGCCGTGCGATTTCGTTTTACGAACGGAGACCACACGATGAAGCATCGATCGGAACATTGCTGCGCGTCACGTGCCGGGCGCACGTGCGCAAGGTGCCGAGCGGACTGACGTCGTGCCGGATGCGTTGCGCATTTGCCCGTGCTTGACCTCTAAATAAGGACTACAAATGGATAGCTTCCAGAGAGAAATTCCGAAAAGTCGTGTCTCGATTACCTTGGATCTGCATACGGGCGGGGCCCGGAAGAAGGTCGAGCTGCCGTTGAAGCTGCTCGTCGCGGGAGACTTCAGCGCGGGCCGCGAGCAGGCGCCGCTGGCCGAGCGCAAGAAGGTCAACATCGACAAGAACAACTTCGATGCGGTCCTGGCGGACCATGCGCCCGATCTCGATATCGCCGCGGAGAACACGCTGGCCGGCGACGGTTCGGAGCTGCCGGTGAATCTGTCGTTCCGCTCGATGAAGGACTTCGAGCCGGAGCAGGTGGCGCGTCAGATTCCGGAACTGCAGGCGATGCTCGCGATGCGCAATCTGCTGCGCGATCTGAAGAGCAACTTGCTCGACAACGGCACGTTTCGCCGTGAGTTCGAGAAGATTCTGAAGGATAAGCGCCTGTCCGACAGGCTGCGCGGCGAACTGTCGGAGATCGTGACGGCGGCGACGCAACCGGAAGGCCATGCCTGAACGCGGCCAGCTCGAGCGGGCCTTTACCGCATTCCGCAACCAGATAGCGTGACGAACGCAGACAGGACACGAAATGAAGCAGAACGAATCCCGTCAGGGCGCAACCGAGACCGTTGTGCTCGAGAACGACAGCGTGTACGCATCGCTGTGCAGCAAGATCAACCTCAAGCCCGTCGCCGAGGCGCGACCGCTCGAAGCGTTTCGCGACAATGACGCGCTGTCGGAGGCATCGGCCGACGAACGCGTGGCGCGCGGCATGGACGCGCTGCTCAACCTGATCGCGCAGGAAAGCAGGCCGGTCGACCGTCTCGACAAGTCGTTGCTCGACTTTTACATCGGCCAGCTCGACCGGCAGATCGGCCGGCAGCTCGATGCCGTCATGCATACGCCGGAATTCCAGGCGCTCGAAGGCCGCTGGCGTGGCCTGAAGATGCTCGTGTCGCGCACCGACTTCCGCAAGAACGCGCGCATCGAGGTGCTGGACGTGTCGAAGGACGCGCTGCAGCGCGACTTCGAGGATACGCCCGAGCTGATCCAGAGCGGCCTGTACCGGCTGACCTACATCGAGGAATACGACACGCCGGGCGGCCAGCCGATCAGCGCGATGATCGGCGATTTCGAGTTCACGAATTCGCCGCAGGACGTGGCGTTGCTGCGCAACGTGTCGAAGGTCGCGGCCGCCGCGCACATGCCGTTCATCGGCTCGGTCGGCGCGGCGTTCTTCGGCAAGCAGTCGATGGAGGAAGTGTCGGCCATTCAGGACATCGGCAACTACTTCGACCGCGCCGAATACATCAAGTGGAAGAGCTTCCGCGACACGGACGACGCGCGCTACGTCGGCCTGACGATGCCGCGCGTGCTCGGTCGCCTGCCGTACGGCAAGGACACGACGCCCGTGCGCGCGTTCAACTATGAAGAGGCGGTGAAGGGCCCGGATCACGACAAGTACCTGTGGGTCAACGCGTCGTTCGCGTTCGCGGCCAACATGGTGCGCAGCTTCGTGAACAACGGCTGGTGCGTGCAGATTCGCGGCCCGCAGGCCGGCGGCAAGGTCGAGGATCTGCCGGTGCATCTGTACGACCTCGGTACCGGCGTGCAGCCGAAGATTCCGACCGAGGTGCTGATTCCGGAAACGCGCGAATTCGAGTTCGCGAATCTCGGCTTCATTCCGCTGTCGTTCTACAAGAACCACGACTTCGCGTGCTTCTTCTCGGCCAGCTCGACGCAGAAGCCCGCGCTGTACGAGACCAAGGAGGCGACGGCCAACAGCCGCATCAACGCGCGCCTGCCGTACATCTTCCTGCTGTCGCGGATTGCCCACTATCTGAAGCTGATCCAGCGAGAGAACATCGGCACGACCAAGGACCGGCGGCTGCTCGAGCTCGAGCTGAACAACTGGATCAAGGGCCTCGTGACCGAGATGAAGGATCCGGGCGACGAGCTGCAGGCATCGCACCCGCTGCGCGACGCGAAGGTCACGGTCGAGGACATCGAGGATAACCCGGGCTTCTTCCGCATCAAGCTGTTCATCGTCCCGCACTTCCAGGTCGAGGGGATGGACATCGGCCTGTCGCTGGTGTCGCAGATGCCGAAGGCCAAGAGCTGATTTGACGTTTGTCGCATGACCCGCCGGGGCGCCGATGGCTGCTTCGGCGGTGCCGTCGCGTTCGCGCACCTGAGAGAAAACCCATGTCGTCGATCCTGCCTACTCAGGCTTACGAGCTGAAACTCGCGCCGCATCCGGCGCCGACATCCGTCCTCAAGTTCACGGGGCGGGACGCGGTGAGCGAGTTGTACCGCTACGACATCGAATTCACGAGCCCCGCGGCCGGACTTGCGATGGACCAGGTGGTCGGGCGGCCCGCGAAATTCATCATTGCTCCGGTCGATCCGGGCATGGACTACCTGCGCAGGATGTTCGGCGAGCGGGCCGCGCAGTTCAGCAAGATGCCGCCGGCGTACACGATTCACGGCGTCATCACGGAATTCGACGAACTGGGTACCTCGGCCGACGAGACGCATTATCGGGTCCGGCTCAAGCCGACGCTCGCCGATCTGAACCGGGGTGTCACGAGCCGACTGTTCCAGAAGCAGTCGGTCGAGGAGATCGTGACCGACACGCTGCGGCATTACGGCTACCGCGCCGGCGTCGACTTCCAGTTCAATTTGCGCGGGAAGTACAAGCGGCACGAGTACATCACCCAGTATCACGAGACCACATTTGCCTTCATTCAGCGCATGTGCGCGGAGGAAGGGATCTGGTTCCGCTGGGAGCAGAAGAAGGAGCATGCGGTGCTGGTGTTCGGCGACGATCTGGACGCCTATGCGCGCAAGCAGCGTACCGTGTCGTACCGACGCGACGCGGGGCTCGAGAGTGCCGGCCGGGACGCGATCAAGACGCTCGAGAAGCGCACCCGACGCGTGCCGGAAGCGGTGCGGCTGCACGACTACAACCATCGCGAGGCGGGCGTATCGCTCCTCGTCGACGAAAACGCCGCGCGCGCCGACAAGTCGACGAACGGTATCGACTATCGCTGGGGCGAGCATTACGAAACGCCGGAGGAGGGCAAGCAGATCGCCCGTCTGCGGCACGAGGGCCATCTGGCCGGACAGATTACCTTCAAGGGCACCGGCAACCCGTTCTGGCTCGAAGCGGGCGAGGTGATGAGAGTCGACCCGGCGCAGGCGGACGCGAAACACGGGATCTTCATCACGTCGGTCGAATTGCGCGGCGGGCGCGGTGACTCGTACTGGGTGAGCTTCGACGGAATTCCGTCGGACCGGGTGTGGCGCACGCCGATGGCCTCGATCCGGCGCCCGACCATCGATGGCATCCTGCCGGCGCGTATTACGTCGCCGGGCAACTACAAGTATGCGTACCTGACCGAGCAGGGCTGGTACGTGATCAAGCTGCCGTTCGATCTCGACGAGTGGAGCCCGGGCGGCACGAGCCGGCCGGTGCGGTTCGCGAAGCCGTACAGCGGTGACAACTATGGGCACCACTTCCCGCTGATCGACGGGGCCGAGGTGGCGATCGTCTTTACCGATGGTCATCCGGACCGGCCCGTGATCATCGGTGCGATGCACGACAGCCTGCATCCGGATCTGGTCAACAACCTCAACCACACCCGGAATCTCGTCCGCACGGCCGCGCAGAACGAGTTGCGGATGGAGGACAAGGAAGGTGTCGAGCATATTCATCTGACGACGCCGTTTCAGGCGAGTGAGCTGAACCTCGGCCACATGGTCGACGAGAGTCGAAAGGAGCGTGGCAGGGGCGCGGAGCTTCGTACCGACGAACACGTTGCGGTACGGGGAGGAAGGGGTGTTTTCATCTCTGCCGACATGCAGTCGGTGCCGAATGGCCAGCAGCTCGACATGCGACCGGCCCAGGGTCTGCTCGAGCTTGCATTGCAACAGATGCAGTCGCTTGCCGATGCGGCACAAGCTGCTGAAGCGGTCGCTGCGGATTACTCGAAGCAGAAGATCCTGCTGGACGAGACCTTGACCGAGCTGAAGAAGGCCGGTGTGCTGATCAGTGCTCCGGCGGGCGTCGGGATCGTGTCGGGCGACCATTTGCAACTCGTGGCCAGCAAGAACCTGATTGCGACCGCAGGCGGCAGTGCCGACATTGGCGTTGTCAAGCGATTCACGGTGGCCGCGGGCGAAACCGTCTCGATGTTCGCTGCAAAACTCGGCATCAAATTATTTGCCGCGAAGGGAAAGGTCGCCATTCAGGCCCAAACCGATGACATGGCGTTGGCCGCGTTGAAGGACGTCACCATCACCAGCTCGGAGGGAAGGCTCGTCCTGTCCGCCGCGAAGGAAGTATGGATCGGCGCCGGCGGATCGTATATCAAGATCGACGCGAATCGAATTGAAAACGGCACGCCGGGAGACATTCTGGAGAAGTGCGCGTCGTGGAACAAGCCTGGGGCGGCCGCGGCGCAGATCAGCCCGGCGCTGCCGAACAGTTTGCCGGCAGAGCGTTTGATGCTGAACTTGGGCGCCTCGCCTTCGGCCTTGGCTGCCATTCCGCAAGACGTCCCATACAAGCTGTATGCGCAAGGCGCCTTGGTCGCGCAAGGCGTGACGGATGCGACGGGGCGAATCGCGGTCGATCATCGTCCTGGCACGCAATCGTATCGGGTCGAGTTCGCCAACGGCGTGGCATACCACATTCCGGTCAGCGAGGACTTCCGCGGTGATGTGACCAATGGTCAGTTGGCTAATCAGGGCTTCCATTTCTTCGAACAAGGCGCAGGCGGCGACGGCGCCGATCGCGCAGCCCATCGTCTCCACTACTACCGCCTGATGAATCCAGAAACCGACACTGACAGCACGGGGACCCCGTCATGAGCCAATCCGCACCCATCAACGTACCGATCGCGCGATCGTGTGGCAATACGGCGACGTTGACGTTGCCGCATTACGTGCAAGACGCGGAATACGGGCCGAGGTATGCGACGCACTACCCGCTGGTCAACGGCGAGGAGGCGTTCGGTGCTGTCTACGATGCGATTTCCGCGGCACAACATACCGTCGACATGGTTTGCTGGGGGTTCCAGCCGTCCATGTATTTCAAGCGCGGGGCGTCGGGCCAAGGCTCGCTTTCGATCGGAGAGCTGCTGCTCGAAAGGGCGCGGCACAATGTAAAGATCCGGTTGCTGGTGTGGGGCGATAAAGCGCACGTCGCGCAATTTCTGGAAAACATGATGCCCGGCGGTCGGTTCTCGCACAAACCGGATAATCGGAACTCGGCGCAGCGGGAGTTCGATGCGTGGTGGTACGAAATGGTGAAGATGGACAAAAAGAATCAGATGGGGACCGAGTGGACAGGCGTTAGCATTGCGCCCGTCCCCGTGCTTACGCAGAAAGCGATTCGACGGCTCTTACGTGACAAGCGTGATCCGGCATTCAAGAATATCGAATTCGCAACCCGTGATTTCAGCATGGCCGAGCGCGCCGAAATTGCATGGCGCACGGTGACGGATAGTCAGTACAGCAAGCGTAATGTGAATTCGAAAATACAAAATGGCTTTGCAATGGGGTTGGGACCTTCACATCACCAAAAAATGGTGCTGATCGACTACGAGGATCCGGAACTGGCGACCGGCTTCGTGATGGGCCACAACACGCTTGATGAATACTGGGATACCAGCCGCCATAGCCATGTGCGCATGCACTCGAAAATGGGGCGTAACGGCTTCTTGCCGCGACAGGATATTTCGGCTCGTGTCACAGGGCAAATCCTGATCGATTTGAACGAGAACTTCTGTCAGGCATGGGATGCGACGACTGGGCAACGACTGGAAAAGCAAAGGAAATCGGCGAAAACCCCGGTACTCCGCTGCAGCAAAGACGATCTGCCGGTGATGGCGCAGATCCTGCGCACTCAACCCCAAGTCGAGAAACGCGACCCCGAGAAACGCGAACCCGAGAAGAAGGGCGTTAAAGACATCGAACGACTATATCTGCAGGCCGTCAACAATGCGACCAATTTCATTTATATCGAAAATCAGTATTTCCGGTTTCCGCCACTCGCCGAAAAGCTGACGGAACTAGTGAAGTCGTATCAGGCTGGCGGGCGCAAAACACCGCTATATCTGTTCGTCGTGACCAATTCGAGCGACGACGGGATTGGCGTCGGCACGGTGAGTACTTATCACATGCTCAACGCACTGGGGCGGGCGGATGTCTTGCCCGGCGTGGCGAAGCTGGAACGCGCGGACGAATTGGAGAAGCAATACAAAGAAGCTTTGAAAGTAAAGGAGCGGGCTGACAAAGCGTTTGAGAGCGCAAAGCGCGTACCGGTCGATCCGTTCACGAGTTCGGTGCAGTATGCGATGAACAACATCACCGCGGCCCACCTGGATGCCGTGGAGGCCGCTCAGCGAGTGAGCGAGTTGAAGGTCCAGCTAGAAAAAGCCAGAACCGAGAACCCGGAGAAGCTCAACATTCCGGGCCTCAAGGTGCATATCTGCACGCTTGTCCCGCCGGATACGCCGAAAGGAAAACCGTGGGACGAGGTGTATATCCACTCCAAGCTGATGGTCATCGATGACGTGTTCGTTACGCATGGTTCGGCGAACGTCAACCTGCGCAGTATGGAGGTCGATAGTGAGTTGAATATTTGTCACGAGTCGATGCGGGTTACGCAGCCGCTTCGCGAGAAGCTGTGGCGGATTCATGCAGGGGATGGTGGGGTAGGATCGAAAGATATGAACGGCAGGCTGAACGCGGATGTGGCATTTGAGGGCTGGGACAAAATTATTTCTAGAAACAATGACTCTAAAAGCGAAGGATGGGTGCCCTGCGCATCACTGGTCGAGTTTTATCGGGACGATCCAAGCCGCTCCTATCTGGATTAACGAATGCGCATCCTCATTTCAATATGCCTGGCAATTGCCAGCTTATCCGCCTGCTCGAAGGAGAGCGCTTTGCCTGGATCGTCTGACCTTGCCAATGTGCGCGCGAATCTGGCGTTCACCTGCACCCACGAAGCGGATCGTCTGCCAGCTCTGGACCCGGACGCGGAGGCGTTGTTCCGCTATGGCCGCTATCTGCAAACGCGCGATGGTCCGAAAGACTACGACGAGGTCGCGCGCTACTACCGGGTCGCCGCAGCGCATGGCCATTACAAGGCGAACCACAACGTGCAGCAACTGGTGTCGCAGGGGCTGGCCAGTTCCCCGAACGCAGCGCACGAGGCAGTCGAGTGGGCAAGCCAACTGGTGAATCAGGGAGTGCCGATGGGTTACTACGACATTGGCTACTACCTGAAGTCCGGGTATGGACTGAAGCAGAACCAGGAACTGGCGCTGAAGTATATCCGGAAGGCGGCTGACCTCGGCAATCCCGATGCCCAGTATTACGTCGCCAGATTATTGGCGCCTCATGACCGAGCGCCGGATATCGCACGACAGATGCGTCGGTGTGCAGCTGATCAAGGACATGGGCGTGCAGCTTACGAGTTGGCAATTAATCTCGCGGGCCGCGGTGATTCCCATGGCGCGGTGCTTGCCTATCAAAAAGGGGTGGCCGCAGGGGTCAGTGGGGCCGCCACGAGTCTTGAGGAGGCCTTCCTTGCGCCCGAATCAGAAGATAAGCGATTCGCTCTCGACGTGACAAAAGATTCTGAGCGCTCGCGTCGCTATCAGTTAATCGGTCAATTTTTGAGGGACAACACACTGGCCAACCCGAAAGTACCGGACGTCGACCAGATCGTCCCGCTGCCGCCAGCGAAGCTTCCGCCATGGGACGGCACCTTCGAATGGGAAAAGCAACGGGCTCAGGTGCCGCCCAAGCCATCGGAAGAATTGATCGACCGGTTGGCAAAGGAAAAGCACCTGGATCCAGCAACTGGGTGGCCGCTATCAGCCGGCGCTCAGACTTCGCAGACGTCAGCGCGGGACGAGGTGATCGCTCGACTGCCGCTGGGCTCCACGGCGCGAACCGGGATGCGCTGCCCCGAAGGCGGGGTCTGGTGTGCGCAGCTTCGCCCGGGTGTTCAGGCCGAGGCGACCCGGACTTTCGCAAAGGGCGAAGTGTTGCCGATGATCGACTTCTACGAGCCGCGTGCGCTGGCCTGGCTCGATCGCGTGATGGGCGAGCGCCGCTATACGACCGAGGTCGTGTGGAAGCTGGTTGCTTACGAGGACAAGGCTTGATGACCGTCATTCGGTACGGGCACACCATGAACAAGATGCTGCTCGGGTTACTGGTACTCGCTGGGCTAAGCGCGTGCTCGAAGGAGAGCGCTTTGCCTGGATCGTCTGACCTTGCCAATGTACGCGCGAATCTGGCGTTCACCTGCACCCACGAAGCGGATCGGCTGCCCGCCATAGATCCGGACGTGGAGATGTTGTTCCGCTACGGCCGCTATCTGCAAACGCGCGATGGCCCGAAGAATTTGGACGAGGTTGCGCGCTACTTCCGGATCGCCGCGGCGCATGGCCATTACAAGGCGAACCACAACGTGCAGCAACTGGTGTCGCAGGGGTTGGCCAGTTCCCCAAACGCGGCGCACGAGGCAGTCGAGTGGGCAAGCCAGCTGGTTAATCAGGGGGTGCCGATGGGCTACTACGACATCGGCTACTACTTGAAGTCCGGGTATGGACTGAAGCAGAACACGGAACTAGCACTGAAGTACATCCGGAAGGCGGCCGACCTGGGTAATCCCGACGCCCAGTATTACGTCGCCAAATTATTGGCGCCTCACGACAAGGCGCCCGATATCGCTCGACTGATGCGCCAGTGTGCCGCTGATCAAGGGCACGGCCGCGCTGCTTACGAGTTAGCGATTCACCTATCGTATATAGGGAGGTCCCACGACGCAGTGCTAGCGTATCAGAAGGGGGTGGCCGCAGGGGTCAGTGGGACGGCCATGAATCTTGAGCGCGCATTCCTTGCGCCCGAATCACTAGATAAGCGATTCGCGCTCGACGTGCCAAAAGATCCCGAGCGCTCACGTCGCTATCAGTTAATCGGTGAATTTCTGGACAACAACACGCTGGCCAACCCGAAAGTCCCGGACGTTGACCAGATTGTCCCGCTGCCACCGGCGAAGCTCCCCCGTGGGACGGCACGTTCGAATGGGAAAAGCAACGCGCTCAAGTGCCACCCAAGCCGTCGGACGAACTGATGAACCGATTGGCAAAGGAAAAGCATCTGGATCCAGCAACGGGATGGCCGCTATCGGCAGACACCAAGACTTCACAGACATCGGCGCCGGACGAAGTGGTCGCTCGACTGCTGCTGGGCGCCACGGCGCGAACCGGGACGCGCTGCCCCGAAGGCGGGGTCTGGTGTGCGCAGCTTCGCCCGGGTGTTCAGGCCGAGGCGACCCGGACTTTCGCAAAGGGCGAAGTGTTGCCGATGATCGATTTCTACGAGCCGCGTGCGCTGGCCTGGCTTGATCGCGTGATGGGCGAGCGTCGCCTGACGACCGAGGTCGTATGGAAGCTCGCGGCCTACGAGGACAAAGTATGAAAACGCGAGTTCGAACAGGCAATGTCCACGACGAAATGTCGATCCGCTTACCTATGCGGCTGTCTCGTGCGGGTTTCAACGCCCTGCATCCAGCCTTCGAAAGACGATGCCGTCTCGCATATTTTTCCAACTACAAGATAGTCAGGCCATGATCGATCTTATACGTCTCGGCGACGCGACGGACCACGGCGGAGCAGTCATCACCGCGTCGAATTCGATGCACTTCGACGGCAGGCGCGTCGCCCGAAAAGGCGACGAAGTGTCGTGCCCGAAGCACGATATCCGCCCCAATCTCATCATCGAAGGCGACGACACGATGCTGGACGATGGCGTGCCGATCGCACGGCATGGCTATCGCGCGATGTGTGGATGCCGTCTGATTTCGAGTCTGGTGTGAGAGGGCGTCGATGCCGGTGGAACTTCCCGAACTCGACCCTCCCGACGTCCCGCCGAGGCCACCGCGCGCAAGCGTCTGGATCGGCTTGTTGGTCGTGGTCATGATCGTAGGCGCAGCCCTGGCTTTGTGGACATGGCCTAAAGGCGAGCCCTCCGATTCCGCCTGGTTTTGGGTGCGTGTATTCGGATTGCCCGCGTTGACGTGGTGCGCAATGTTCGGCCTGCGCCTGCACTACTACGACGAGCAGATGCAGCGGCGCCAGGCCGAACGCGATGTCCGCGCTGTCGAGCGGGAAAAGAAGCTGCGGTTTGCGCGCGAGCCGCTCGCTGTGCTGGCCTGCACGTATCTGATTGCGCCGGGCAGTACTGCGGTCGCCAGCAAGATTGCGGGCGGGAAGCTTGCGTTGAGTGCGCGCACGTCCGCTGCGGGCATCGCCGCGATTCGTCACACCGCATTGGAACTGAACGAGAGCAAAGAAATGCCCGGGCGCTACCAGGCGTGTTTTAACGCATTGCTGGAACAAATTGCCGGTGCCGTGATGGCCGTGCCGACGAGGGTGCCGTTCAGTGTTCAATTGCTCTTGCCCGCCGATGCCGACCACGACGATCTCCTCGATACGTGGCATTCGTGCTGGGTTGCAAACAACCTTCGGCCGGCACCGGCGAAGCGGCTTTCCATTGAACAGGGCGTGATGATTGTCGATGAATGGCTGGACATCCGGGGTGGGCCCTCCCTCGAATGCGCGACGTTGTTCGTTTCCGTGCAACTGCACGACAACCCGCCACAGTCGAGCGCCGAGGCTGCGGTCGGCATGCTGCTTGCGTGGGCGCCGCTTGCCGAGCGATATGGCCTGACGGCCCGTGCGCTCCTCCATCGGCCGGTGGAAATGGGCGCGTCCGGACTGGATGCAGCGCTGTCCGAGGTATTGCTCTGGGGTGAAACGACCGCGGCCGAAATCAACGACCTCTGGCAGGCCGGCGTGCCCGGTCGGGACCAGCGGGCATTGCTTCAGGCCGCCTCGGACGCGAAGCTGGGTGTTTCGCAAACGGCAGGACTGTCGGGTGTGCACGACGTCGATCTGGCTATCGGCCATTCCGGCGTGAGCGCGGGCTGGCTCGATCTCGCGCTCGGAATCGAGCACGCGATACAAACCGGCGCCCCTCAACTCATGGCATGGCACGAAGGTGCGCTGCGATTCGCGGTCGCCCGTATTCCACGCGCATAAATAGCAACGGTAGCTTACGCATGTTCATTCGCAAGATTCTGGGGTACTGGATTCTCGTACCGGCGATCACCGGGTTCATCGCGCTCCTCGTGTACTTCAAGGGAGCGGATCTTCATCCGTTGCCGTCTTACCGTGTCGGCGTCGTCGTCTTGATCGGCCTGGTTGTGCTGTTGGCGCGGGCTCCGCTAACCTGGGCGTGGAGACTGGTCGCACGGCAAGCGTCCGACCGGTCGGCGAACCGGCATGATCGCGACCCGGCTGCCCGGGTCGGCGCGGAACGTACCGAAGCGTCGGCGGATCTCGGGTCGTATCGCGCCCGGAGCCTTCGGGAGTCCTTGCGTGATCGCCACGGCTGGCGTTGGCGCTACCGGGATCGCTGGGTACTCGTGGCCGGGGACGAACCGATCGTCAATCGCCTGGCGCCAGGTCTCTCGGATGCCGGGTATGTCGTCCGTGGCGACACGGTGTTGCTGTATGCCAGACAAAGCGGCAATGCGCTCGATACCAGCTGGCTCGACCAAATCCGCCGCCTGCGCCGCCGTCGCCCGATCGATGCAATCGTCGCCGTGACGCGTAACCGCAGCTCGGCCCATGCGCCGTTCGACGCCGACACGCTCTCGCAGCGGCTCGCCCGTCACGCGCGCGCGCTGCGCTGGGCCGCACCCGCGTATCTGCTCAACGTCACCGACTTCGGCGACGAAACGTCGAGTCCCGACGAGGCGATCGGCTTCACGTGGGCGAACGCGCGCGTCAAGGCCGACGAGATCGACGCGTCGTTGCACGACCTCGCTTTCAACCTCGCGGACGCCGGCGTCGTCCGTTTGACGAAGAACGCTCGCGACCGCTATCCCGCCGAGCTGTCGCGGCATATTTCCGATCTGCGCGGCGCCTTGTCGGGACTGGTGCTGCAAACCGCCCGGTCCCGCGTCTGGCGGCATGCGGTTCACGGCCTGCTGTTCGCCCCGCTGTTCAAGGAGCGAGAGCTGACGCCGCCGGCGTCCGGCAACGCGGATGACGACGCTTCACCGCTCGGCCCGCAACACCGGACCATCTGGCAGATGGTCGCCGAGCACAGCCACAAGATCCACGGCCGCCGGGTCGGCTTCTCGCTGTCGACGACGGCCGCATGGCTGGCCACGACCCTGATTGGTTTGTGGATCGTCGGCACGATGGTGTCGGGCTTCACGAACCGCGCGACGATTCAGGCCGCCGGCGATACGCTCACGAAACTGGCGGGCGCGCAGGACCGCACCCAGGCGATGCTGACGCTGGACAGTCTCGACAAGCAGATCGACACGCTCGAAGCGCATCGACGCGACGGCGCACCCTGGTCGACCCGCTTCGGCCTGAACCGGGACGGCGCGCTGCTCGACGCGCTGTGGCCCGGCTATGCCCACGCCGCGAGCCGCATCCTCGTCGCTCCCATTCGGCAGAAGCTCGAGGAACGTCTGCACGAGCTCGGGTCCCTGTCGGACGCGGAAATCGCCAGCGGCGGCAACACCCGGGTACAGGCCGCCTACGACACCCTCAAGGCCTACCTGATGCTCGCGAAGCCCGAGCGTGCGGTCGCGGCATTCCTGACGCCGCAACTCGTCGCAACGGCGGCGCCCGCGCGACCGCTCAACTCGCCGTTGCCGTCGGGCGCCTGGGAGGACCTGCGCCAGCACACGCTCGCCTTCTTTGCGAGCCATCTTGGCCGCGGTGTGTTGCCGGCGGTCGCCCCGAATCCCGGCCTCGTCGCCGCGACCCGCCAGACGGTCATTGGCGTGCGCGGCATCCAGAACTCGACCGACGCCGTGTACCAGCAGATCCTCGACGACGCGAAGGCCAAATATCCGCCCGTGTCGCTCGCGACACTGCTCGGCGACACCACGAGCCGCGGCCTGTTCAACACGGCGGCCACCGTGCCGGGCGTGTTCACGCGCGCCGCATGGGACGAACGCATCGCGAAGGCGATCGACGAAGCGAGCGAGCGGCACGATGCGGCAGGCGACTGGGTACTCTCCGACGTGAAGGCGGACAACCAGGCTTCATCGACGCTGAAAGCCGACCTGCGCCAACGCTATTTCGACGATTACGCGCGTGCCTGGGCGCTGTTCCTGAACAGCGTGCGCTGGCAACCCGCCGCGACGCTGTCGGCCACGGCCGACCAGCTGACGTTGCTCGGCGACCCGCAACGCTCGCCGCTCGTCGCGCTGATGAATGCGATCGTCTATCAGGCGAGCACGGGCGGGAATGTGCAGTCGCTTGCGGACGATCTGATCAACAAGGCGCAGCAACTGGTCGGTGCGAACGAGCAGGACCCGTCGAAGCAGGCCCCGCCGCCGCTTGCGCCGCTCGCCGCTGCCTTCGGCCCGATCCTGCGCCTGACCGGTAGCGATCTCGTTTCCGCCGCCCCCGCCAACGGCAAAGCCGCCGCGCAGCTTGCCGCCACGGGCGACCTCAGCCTTGCGCGCTACCTCGAGCGGGTCACGGCCATGCGCCTGAAGGCGTCGCAGATCGCTTCCGGTGTCGATCCGGACGCGATGGCACGTCTGGCTGCGCAGTCGGTGCTGCAGGGCAAGACATCCGACATCGCCGACAGCCGCGACTACGCGAGCCGGCTGGCCGCGAGCCTCGGCGAGCAATGGTCGGGTTTCGGCGAACTGTTCCGCGCGCCGTTCGACCAGTCCTGGCAGGTCGTCGTGCGGCCGGCGGCCGCGAGCCTGAACGAGATCTGGCGCACCGCGATCGTGGCCGACTGGAACAAGGCGTTCGGCGGCCGCTATCCGTTCGCCGATTCCGACAACGACGCGTCGCTGCCGGAAATGGCGCGCTTCATGCGCCCGGACAACGGCGTGATCACGCAGTTCGTCGCGACGCAGCTGGCCGGCGTCGTCGAACGGCAGGGCGACCGTTGGGTGGCGGCGCAGGGCGCCGACCACGGCGCGCTGACGATCGATCCGGGCTTCCTCGCCAGCCTGAACAAGCTCACGCGCGTCTCGACGGTGCTGTTCCCGTCCGGCGACGCGCGTGTGCGCTACGAGTTGCAGGCGGCGCCGACGCCGGGTGTCACCGACATGCGGTTCGTATTGTCCGGGCGTGAACTGCACTACTTCAACCAGAAGCAGGAGTGGACGCCGTTCGAGTGGCCGGGCCAGTCGCTGGAAAACCTGTCGCGCATCGAATGGCAGACGGAGCAGGGCGGCTTGCGTACCGCGCTGGATGCGCAGGGCCGGTTCGGCCTGATCCGGCTGCTCGAGCGCGCGAAGGTGGCGCAGCAGGACGGTGCGCGCTATCTGCTGACGTGGACGCCCGATACGAGCCAGGGGATTCCGCTGAAGGTGCAGTTGCGCAGCGAGGCGGGCGCGGGGCCGCTGGACGTGCTGCAGTTGCGCAACTTTGCATTGCCGACGCGGGTTTTCGTGACGAGCGCGGCAAGCGGTGGTCCCAGGCTCTCCACCGTGAATCCGCCGCCATTGCCGCCGTCGGCGATCGCGGCGGCGAAACATGCCGCGACGCCGTTGCCGCCGGGACTGCCTGACGGATTGACGGTATCGGATGAAACGCCGCCGGCTGCTGCGGCAAACGCGGTCGATCGACCCGCCGCACGCGGTGCCGCCATGGGCAGCGCGTCATCCGGGCATGTACCGCCGCGGGCCACCGCATCGCTGGCGACAACGTCCGCGTCCGCGGAGTCCCGATCCGCGCCGTTAAATTTCGTCAAAACGCTCGTCGGCGGAAATCGCGACGCGTCGCTCACAAAGGTGCGTGGCGACACGTGGGATGCTTGGCTGCAACCGCTCGCGGGCGATTCCGGTGTCGGTCGCGACCCCGGCTACGAGGACGCGTTCTTCGAATTGCGGGATGAAACGCAAAAGCTGTCCGGCATCGATGATGGGCTGATCGTTCGCTCCTGCGAGCAACTGATCAAGGAAACCGGCAAGGATCTGCGTCTGGCGGGCTACTTCGCATTCGCTCGACTTCGGCAAGACGGCCCCGCCGGCTTCGCGGACGGGCTCGAGTTGGCGGCCACGCTCGTCGACCGATTCGGCGAGGCGATGCTGCCCGCGCGCGCCGAGGCGAAGAAGGGCGCGCTCGAGATGCTGGCGACCACCCGCATGATCGAGCTGCTGGACAGTCGCGGCGAATTCGCGCCCGCCGATCTCGAACGCTCGCTTGCCGCGCTCGACGTGCTGGTGGCCGGCACGAGCGCGTGGCCGGAAGCGGCGCGCCCGAACCTGCAGCCGCTGATCGCCCGTTTCGCGCGCAAAGACGAACCGACTCGTGGGAGCGAACCCGAGATCGCCATGCCGTCCTCGTCGGCGGCCGCATCCGGTACGCCGGGCGCGATTGCTTCCACGCGCGATCTGCTGGATCAGGCGCGCGCGATGGCGGTGTGGCTTCGCGATCAGGAAAACGGCTATCTGCCGTCGGTGCGGATCGTGCGCAGCGCCCGCTGGGACACGCTGCACGAGGTGCCGCCGGCGGACGCGGCATCGCATACGCGCCTCGTGCCGCCGCGCGGGGAATTGCGCCAGCAGATGAAGCGGCTCGTACTGCAGAAGCAGTGGCACGAACTGCTCGAACGCGTCGAAGGCGCGTTCATGGAAGGCGCCAATCACTTGTGGTTCGACCTGCAGTACTTCCAGCATGTCGCACTCGACCACGTCGGCGCGCCGTATCACACATGGCGCGAACTGCTGCGCGCGGATTTCGCGTTGTTCCTCGAACGCTTGCCGGGCATCGAGCGGCTGGCGTTCAACGACGGCACGCCGTTCGCCGACGATACGACGCTCGAATGGATCGCGCGGCACGCGGTCGTACGCGACCTCGAAGCGGGCGAAGCCGTTGCGCCGCTGCCCGTGTCGGCCGGGAGCGTTGGCGATATCGCCGGCGACTGGCCGGAAATCGAGGCGCAGGCGCGCGACGTGGCCGCGCGCGAAGGCATCGAAGCCGCATTCGCGTGGCTCGAAGCGCTGCCGGGCATGAGGACCGATCGTCACCGCTATCTGCAACGGCTGGTGATGGCGCGTCTCGCCGATCACGCGGGGCGTCCCGATACGGCGCTCGCGCTGCTTGCCGAGCTCGACACGTCATCCCGGTCGCTGCCGCTGATGCGCTGGGAGCCTGCGCTGGCGTTCGAGGTCAAGCAGCAACTGGTCCGTTCGTTGAAAGCGATGAGCAACCGCAAGGACGCCGACAAACCGGCGCTTGCACGCCGCATCGGCGAATTGCGGGCGGAACTGACAGCGCTGGACCCGTCCCGGGCTATCACGCTCTCATGAAGTGCTTGACTTGGGAAGTCGACGCGCGAGAAAGCACTCCCTTACGGGAGCACACGACCTGAAGGTCGCACTATTGGAGGTAATACACGTGATTGAATGGATTAAAAGGCGATCTACCCCTCGGGGGCGGGCCACTCGGCGCGAATATGCGGCAACCATGTTTGCAATCGCATTCATGCTTTTCGTAATCAAGATATTCAGGCTGAATTGGCTCGGTTATGAATTCCTGCCGAACTTTATCGGATTCACGGCCATTTGCTTTGTGATCTGGGTTGGAGTCGCAACGCAGGTCCGTCGACTGCATGACGCCGGTTTGAGCGGAAACTGGGCATGGCCAATTTTCTTCGTCCCGTTTGGCGCAGTAGTCGGCATGGTGTTTTCATTGATTGCGAAGCCAGATCAATTTAAAAAGAGTTCTATGGTCCAGAGTCACGTGGCAACAAATCCGCGTGAGTGATGATCGGATGGCGACGTTATCGAGTTTATTGCGAGTAAAGATGGAAAAAGACGACCCGATCCTGCGCTATTACGAAGCGGAGATGCGCTATCTGCGCGAGTCCGGCAAGGAATTCGCGAAGGCGCATCCCGACCGCGCGCGCCTGCTCAACCTCGATCGCGTCGGCGATCGCGATCCCTACGTCGAGCGGCTGTTCGAAGGCTTCGCGTTCCTGACCGGCCGGCTTCGGCAGAAGCTCGACGACGAACTGCCGGAACTCACCGAAGGGCTCGTCAGCCTGCTGTGGCCGCACTATCTGCGGATGATCCCGTCGCTGGCGGTGGTCGAGCTGATCCCGCTCGCGGAAAAACTGCAGAAGACCGAAGTGGTGCCGGCCGGCGTGCCCGTGCGTTCCGCGCCGATTGCCGTGCCGCCTGCGGCCGGCGCCGAAGGCACGACACCGAAAACCGTGCAGTGCCTGTACCGGACCACGCAGGCTGTCACGCTGCAGCCGCTCTCGATCACGCATGCAGGGCCGACCGTGCGGCATGACGGCCGTTCCGTGATCCGGCTCGGTTTCGCGCTTCATGGATCGGCGCTGCGCAACGAAACGGATCTGTCGCGGGTGCGCCTGCACCTGAACGCGGACCTGCCGACCGCGTTCGCGATGCATCTCGCGCTCACACGACAGGTGGACGCGGTCCACTGGCGGATACCGGAAATCCGCGACGGCGAAGCGGTGCCGCTCGCCGGCGTGACGATCGAGCCAGCCGGCTTCTCGACCGAGGAGCGGCTGTGGCCGAAGCCCGACGCGGCGTTCTCGGGCTACCAGCTGCTGCTCGAGTACTTCACGTTCCGCGAAAAATTCCTGTTCGTCGACCTGTGCGGACTGGACATCGCGAAACTGCCCGAAGGGTCGACCCGCTTCGAGCTGGAGCTCGTGCTGAAGCAGGCTTATCCGTCGGACCAGCGGTTCGGCGCCGAGAACGTGCGCCTTTTCTGCAGCCCGGTGATCAACCTGTTCGAGCTGGATGCGGAGCCGATCGAGATCGACCATCACGATACCGAATATCGCGTGGTGCCGGCCGGCCATCAGGGCGAGCACGTCGAAACCTATTCGGTCGATGCGATCGCGACGTTCGATCACGACTCGGCCGAGCGTTACGAATACGTGCCGTTCGCGACGTTCCGGCACCGCGGCGGCATGCTGCGGCACGAGGCGCCGGAGCGTTATTTCCATACGCGTGTGCGGCCGGGTGTGTCGGGCCTGCACGAAACCTGGGTGATTCTCGGCGGTCACGCGTGGGAGACGATGGACACGCTGCCCGAGGAAAGCCTGTCGCTGCGCGTGACGGGCACGAACGGCCTGTTGCCGCGCAAGGGGCTGCGGGAAGCGAGTCTCGACGAGCTGGCGGCCAGCACGCCGAACGTCGCGGGCGTGCGCAATCTCGTGTCGCCGACGTTGCCGCTGTATCCGCCAACCGAAGACCGTTTCCAGTGGCGCGTGCTGTCGCACCTCGCGCCGAACTTCCTGTCGATGATGAACGCAGAAGTGTTGCGCGGGGCGCTCGCGCTGTACGACTGGACCGACGACGAGCTGAACCGCCGGCGGCTGGCGGGCATTCTGTGGGTCTCACAGGAATTGCTCGAGGAAGTAACCGGTGGCTCGGTCGAGCGGGGCGTGCTGATCGAGGTGACGCTCGATTCGCATGCGTTCGCGGGCGAGGGTGACGTGATGCTGTTCGGCGAGTTGCTGCATCGCTTCTTCGCGCAATACGCAGAGATCAACCTGTTCACGAAGCTGTCGATCATCAGCCTGCCGTCGCAGGCCCGGACCGTGTGGCCGCGCAGCAAGGCGCAACGGGCGCCGCTATGAAGCCGTACGCCCCGCAAGATGTCCCCTCGGGGGACGCGTTGCCGAATCTCGAGCCGCTGGTCGCGTCGCTGCTCGCGCGCGCGCCGCGCATGAACTTCATGCAGCTTTGCAGGTTGCTCGAGGTGCGTGTGCCTGACTCGCCGGGCCTGGGTACGCGGGATACGGCCGAGCACGAGCCCGTGCGCTTTCGACCGCGTCCGCGCGTCGGCTTTCCGGCGGGAGAAATCTCGGCGGTAGAGTTTGACGACGAGCGCCCCGATGTGCCGCCGACCGTACGCACGACGTTCATGGGCCTGTATGGCGTCGACGCGGCGATGCCGCCGCACATGATCGACGAGATCGTGTTGCGCGAGGAGGGGCATGAGGTCGTCGAAGCGTTTCTCGACCCGTTCAATCACCGGTACGTCACGCTGCTGTACCGCGCGTGGAAGAAATACCGCTACCCGGAAAGCTTCCGCCCGGGCGGCAGCGACGTGCATTCGCGCAACCTGCTGTGCCTGGCCGGCTTCGGGTGGGGCGACAAGCCGCGGCGCGCCGGCCTGCCGGATTCGCGGTTGCTCGCGCTGCTGGGGCTGCTGATCCAGCACACGCGCACGCCCGAAGGCCTGGCGGGCGTCGTCGCGCTCGCCGTACCCGGCATCGGGGTGCGCGTCGACGAGTTCTTTCCAGTCGGCACGCGTGCCGGACAGCCGCAGCCGCTGACGTCATCCGGCAGGTTTGCCGGTTCATCGGAAGCGGGCATGCGGCGGGGCCTCGGAGGCGGCTACGTGCTGGGCAAGCGGATGGCCTATCGCAGCCGCGCGGTGCGCTTGACGCTGCGACCGGTGGATGCGCAGCAGGCCCACGATCTCCTGCCTGGCGCATGGCTGCATCGTGAGCTGATGGCGTTCGTGCAGCTGTATGTCGGTGTCAAGGCCGACGTACACCTGCGCATGGAGCTGTCGTCGCGTCACGCGCCGAAACCGGCGATCGGTCCGACGCAGGCCGATCAGGCGCCGCGCCTAGGATGGACGACCGTGCTGCCCGCCGACGAGGCGCGTCAGATCAACATTGCGCTCGGCGTGTACGAAGCGTTTCCGGCGCCCGGGCCCAATCCACACCTTACTGCCCTGCATGTGCGAACGGAGAACATGGGCTGCTAGCTGAAGGCCGACGTTCTTTCCCTGGCGCAATCATCGAGAGCATTTATCCCGGATTCGCATAGGTCTACCGACGCAAGACTCGAAGGTTATTCGTTACATGACTATTTCAGGAACGTTGATGACACGCCGTTTCGTTACTTCAACCCTCGCATCCGTCACGCTGCTGTCGGGCTGCGGCGCTTGGCAGACTGTCTCGGATGCATCGTCGGACGCCTATCGCGCTGTTTTCTTCAAGCAGGTCAAGGTGCTCAACATCGACCTGTCCGCGCGTGAGGCGCTGAATCCGGACGATGCCGGCCGCCCGACGTCGGTCGCGGTGCGCGTGTACCAGCTCAAGGACCGCAAGATGTTCGATGGCGCCTCCTACGACGACTTGCTGAAGCACGACCGGACCGTGCTCGCGCAGGATCTGCGGGCCGACATGGCGACGGCCCTGAACCCGGGCGCCGCCGCCAGCCTCTCGCAGCCGATGCAGCCTGATACGAAGTATGTCGCGATCGTCGCTTTCTACCGCAATCCCGGTAGCGGCGACGGCTGGAAGGTCGTGATCGAGAAAAAGAAGCTCGACGCGGACAAGCCGTTGAAACTCGAGCTGGTCGACCAGCTTCTGCTCGCGGCCGGCGGCGCGTCCGCGAAGGCGTCCCGATGATGCCGGCAGGCTGAACGCGCGACGGCCCCGACGATGCGATTCGATTTCGCGGCCGTCAACGTGAAACAGGGCGGCCCGGGATGAAACCGCGGGCCGCCCGTACAGCGCGCTGCCGAGGCGGCAACATGGCGGCCTCGGCGACGTCTCGCCTACCGATCGTCGTCCCGCACCGAAGACGGATGCCGGCACAGCGCCCGCACCTCCATCTCCATATACGGAAACAGCGGCAACTGGCTCAGCACGTCATGCAGCTGCTGCACGCTTTCGACGTCGAAGATGCTGACGTTCGCATACTGCCCGGCGATTCGCCACAGATGGCGCCAGACGCCTTCGTTCATCAGCCGCTGGCACATCGCCTTTTCTTCGGCCTTCAGCGTGGCCGCCTTCACCGGGTCCATGTCCGCCGGCAGGCGAACGGTCATTTCCACATGAAACAGCATCCTGCACTCCTTGCGTTGTCGATTCGTCGAACGGGAAGGGCGCTCACGCCTGCGCGCGGGCCCGCTCGACTTCGCTGCCCGGCACGTCCTGCTTGTCCTTGAGCAGCGAGAAGTCGAAGTCGATCAGCGCGAACTGCCCGTCGACGCCGTACGGCTTGCCTTCCGCGCCCTCCGCCTGCCTGACCGGCGGGATCAGCCCGTCGCGCGTCGCGAATGCGAAGTCGTCCCACAGATGCGGATCGCCATCGATGTTGATCTGCGTCGTCAGCTTACGATAACCGTCCGCCGAAACGAAGAAGTGGATGTGCGCCGGACGATGGCCGTGGCGGCCGAGCTGGTCGAGCAGTTGCTCGGTCTTGCTGCCCGGCGGCACGCTGTAGCCGACCGGCAGCACGCTGCGGAAGCTGTAGCGGCCTTCGGCATCGGTGCGGATCGAGCGGCGCAGGTTGAACGCGGGCTGCGACGGGTCGAAGTACGAGTAATTGCCCAGATGGTTCGCATGCCACACCTCGACCAGCGCGTTCGCGAGCGGTGCGCCGTCCTGGCCGAGCACCCGGCCGCGCATGACCAGCGTCTGGCCCGGATCGGTGCCGTCGTCGAGCCGCGCGTGGCCGACCGATTCCGGCGCGCCGGCGACGTACAGCGGACCTTCGATCGTGCGCGGCGTGCCGCCCTGGATACCGGCCTTTGCCTCGGCTTCGTCCATCCGCACGTCGAGGAAGCGTTCGAGGCCGAGGCCCGCGGCGATCAGCCCGAATTCGCGGCCGGCTTCGTTCAGGTAGTTCAGGGCCGTCCAGAATTCGCTCGGCTGCACGTCGAAGTCCTCGATCGTGTAGCAGATGTCCTTCACGATCCGGTTGACGATCGCGCGCACGCGCGGGTTGCCGGGCTTCTCGGCGGCGTCGTCGAAGGTCTTCAGCAGGGCGTCGATGGCTTGCTTGTTCATCTGTGTCTCCGGTGTCGGTTGTCGTGTGGGGATCAGCGGGCGCCGCGTCGCATCCGTTCGATGCGGGCCCAGTCGAAGGTGATGCCGAGGCCGGGCGTCGCCGGCAGATGCAGCTTGAAATCCTCGTAACGCAGCGGCTCGACGAGGATTTCTTCGGTGAGCAGCAGCGGGCCGAACAGTTCGGTGCCCCATTTCAGCGAGTCGAACGTGCTGAACAGTTGCGCGGACGCCATCGTGCCGGCCGCGCCTTCGAGCATCGTGCCGCCGTACAGTTCGATGCCGGCCGCCGCCGCGATCGACGCGACGCTCGCCGCGCCCTGCAGGCCGCCCGACTGCGCGATCTTCACCGCGAACACGTCGGCCGCGCGATCCTGCGCGAGCGCGAACGCATCGACGGGGCCGTGCAGCGCCTCGTCGGCCATGATCGGCACCTGCGCAAGCTGCGTGAGGCGTTTGAGCCCCGCGTGGTTGGTCGCGGCGATCGGCTGCTCGACGAGACTCACGCCCGCGTCGGCCAGCCGCGCGCCGGCCCAGATCGCGTCGGTTTCGCTCCAGGCCTGGTTCACGTCGACCCGCACGTCGCCGCGCTCGCCGAGCGCGCGCTTGATCGCGACCACGTGGGCCACGTCGTCCGCGACCGCGTTCGAGCCGATCTTCAGCTTGAACGCGCGATGGCGGCGGGCGTCGAGCATCGCTTCGGCTTCCGCGATGTCGCGCTGCGTGTCGCCGCTCGCGAGCGTCCACGCGACATCGACCGCATCGGTCCGCCGGCCGCCGAACAGCTCGGACAGCGGCACGCCCAGGCGCCGCGCCTGCGCGTCGAACAGCGCGGTCTCGATCGCGCACTTCGCGAAGCGGTTGCCCTGGAACAGCTTGCGCGCCAGCGCCAGCGCGGCGCCCGGGCGCGTCGCGTCCATGCCTTGCAGCAGCGGCGCGAAGTAGGTGTCGATGTTGACCTTGATGCTTTCGGGGCTCTCCTCGCCATACGCGAGACCGCCGATGGTCGTCGCCTCGCCGACGCCTTCGATACCGTCCGTGCATCGAACGCGGACCAGCACGAGGGTCTGGCAATTCATCGTCGCGACCGACAATTTGTGGGGCCGAATCGTCGGCACGTCGACCAGCAGCGTGTCGATGCGTTCGATGGTGGCGGCAGTTGCTATCATGCGATTCCTCCTGTTGGTGCACATGGTAGGAATTCCCGCCCCGCGTCGTCCAACACTCTTTCCGACTACTTCCATACCTTTGAGGCATGAAATGGAATTGCGTCAGCTCCGTTACTTCATCGCCGTCGCCGAGGAAATGAACATCACGCGGGCGGCGGAGCGGCTGCACATGACGCAGCCGCCGCTGAGCCGCCAGCTCCAGGCGATCGAGGAGGAGATCGGGCTGCCGCTGTTCGAGCGCGGCGCGCGGCCGCTGAAACTGACCGATGCCGGGCGCGTGTTCTATGCGCAGGCGAAACGTCTGGTCGACCAGGCCGACGAACTGGGGCCGCTCACGCGACGGCTCGCGCAACTGTCGGAGCGGATCGTGATCGGCTTCGTCCCGTCGGCGCTGTACGGCGCGCTGCCGGACGTGATCCGTGCGTTTCGCGAGGCGCAGCCGGACGTCGAGCTGTCGCTGATCGAAATGTTCACGCTCGAACAGCTCGGCGCGCTGAAGGGCGGGCGGATCGACGTGGGATTCGGCCGCCTGCGCTTCGACGACGACCAGCTGGTGCGCGAGGCGCTGATCGAGGAAAAGCTGATCGCGGCGCTGCCGGCCGGGCATCGGCTCGCCGATCCGGCCCGGCCGCTGACGCTCGCGGATCTCGCGAACGAGACGGTGATCGTCTACCCGAGCACGCCGCGGCCGAGCTTCGCCGATCAGCAGTTGTCGGCGCTGCGCGACGGCGCGGTCGTGCCGGCGGCCGTGCACGAGGTGCGCGAGCTGCAGACGGCGCTCGGGCTCGTCGCCGCGCAGGTGGGCGTGTCGCTGGTGCCGGAGAGCGTGGAGGGCGTGCGCGTGAAGGGCGTCGTCTACCGGCGGCTGCCGGAGCCGGGCGCGACGTCGCCGATCATCATGAGCCGCCGGCTGCACGGCGAAAGCGCGGCCACGGCGGCGTTCTGCGCGATTGCGCGGGAGATGATCGTGCCGGCGGCGTGACAGTCGGCGTTCACGTTATAAATTGCAACTAACGGCCGGGTCCGGGGCGCGCCGCCGAATTCGGAACGGGCAGTGCGACGAGATGTCGTTCCGGCACCGTCAAGGCTGGCTGGCAAGCCGTCGTGTGGTGAGCGCGGTGCGCAAAAGCGCAGGGCGCCGACGGACGGTCAAGCCTGACGCTTCGCGTCGAGCGTTTCCGACGGCGATTCGCCGAACTTCTCCCGATACGCGATCGCGAACCGGCCCAGGTGGGTAAACCCGCAATCGAGCGCGATATCGGCGATCCGCCGCTCGGATGTCGACCCACGCAGCAACTCCCTCGCATGGTCGAGCCGCGTCGCGCGCAGATATTGCATCGGGCTCATCCCGCGGAATTGCAGGAACGCGTCGCGCAGCGTCCGTTCGGGCACGTTGGCGGCCTGGACGATATCGGCGAGCTGCAGCGGCTGCGCGTAGTGCGCATCGACGAACTCCTGCGCGCGCCGCACGAAGCCCGGCGCCGGGTCGCGATGCGACGCCTGCGGTATGGACGGCGGATGGCCTTCGATCAGCAGGTCGATCAGCAGATGCTCGAGCTGCGATGCGACCCGCGGGTTCGCATTCGCGCGTTCGAGCAGCTCGGGCGACCGCGCGACGAGCATCAGTTGCTGGCGCCACGCGGCGAGCGCGGTGTCGCTCACGTGCAGCACCGGGTCGAGCATCGCGCGCGGGTCGCCGGTCAGCGCGCCGACGGTCGCCGCGTCGATGCGCAGCACGAACTGCTCGCAATCGGCCGACAGCACCGCGTCGAAGCGCTCGCCAGGTGCGCACAGCACGCCGGTCTGGCCATCGACGCCGAGTTGCCGCCCCATCGCGCGCACTTCGGCCTGGCCGGACAGGCAGAACATCAGCAGGTAGTAGCCGTCGACGGCATCGACCTGCACGCGCATCGCGTCGCCGAACGCGATCGTGCCGATCCCGAGCCCGCCCAGCCTGACGAAATCCATGTGCGACGCACCCTGCACACGGCCGCTCGGCAGCAGCGCGTGCGGTTGCATCACGCGCGAGATCCGCTCGCGCGTCTCGTCGAGATCGCGGGATTCGAACAGCCGGTGCGCGCGCAGCGCGAGCGGCTCGAACGACGTTGGGGACATGGGCCTGTGCCTTGGTATGGACGACGCGCGCTTCGATCCGACGAATAGGTCGCGATCGTGCGGCGGCCGCGTGTGCCGCCATGCTAGCGCAGAAATCCGCCGAAAGTGGATATTGCGCCGCCGCAATCGCACTTTCCGGATAGACGCCGAATATTAGCTTTTCAAAAATCGGCTCCATGCATTCAACGCAACGGAACCACAAGGAGTCCGACATGGAGCAGACAGAATCGCCCGTCGTTTTTGCCACGCGCGGCGACGCGTCCGACGTGACCTTCCCGCACGACGACGGCTCGCGCGTGCCGTACAAGGTGTTCAGCTCGCGGGCGGTCTACGATCGCGAGCAGGAACGCATCTTCCGCGGGCCGACGTGGAACTTCGTCGCGCTCGAAGCGGAAATCCCGAACGCCGGCGACTTCAAGAGCACGTTCGTCGGCGACACGCCGGTGGTCGTCACGCGCACCGAGGACGGCGCGCTGTCCGCGTGGGTGAACCGCTGCGCGCACCGCGGCGCGCAGGTATGCCGCAAGTCGCGCGGCAACGCGAGTTCGCACACGTGCGTCTATCACCAGTGGAGCTTCGACAACCAGGGCAACCTGCTCGGCGTGCCGTTCCGGCGCGGCCAGAAGGGGATGACCGGGATGCCGGCCGATTTCGATCCGAAGCAGCACGGGCTGCGCAAGCTGCGCGTGGACAGCTATCGCGGGCTCGTATTCGCGACCTTCAGCGACGAAGTGGCGCCGCTGCCCGAGTATCTCGGCGAGCAGATGCGCCCGTGGATCGACCGGATCTTCCACAAGCCGATCGAGTATCTCGGCTGCACGCGCCAGTATTCGAAGTCGAACTGGAAGCTGTACATGGAGAACGTGAAGGACCCGTATCACGCGAGCATGCTGCATCTGTTCCATACGACCTTCAACATCTTCCGCGTCGGCATGAAGGCGCGCTCGATTCCGGATGCGAATCACGGGCTGCACAGCATCATCACGGTGACGAAGACGGGCGACGATACGTCGGCCGCGTACAAGCAGCAGAACATCCGTTCGTTCGACGAAGGTTTCCATCTGGAGGACGAATCGATCCTCGATCTCGTGTCGGAATACGACGAGGACTGCACGAACCATATCCAGCCGATCTTTCCGCAGCTCGTGATCCAGCAGATCCACAACACGCTGGTCGCGCGGCAGATCCTGCCGAAGGGCCCGGACAACTTCGAGCTGATCTTCCACTTCTTCGGCTATGCGGACGACACGCCCGAGCTGCGCGCGCTGCGCATCAAGCAGGCGAACCTCGTCGGGCCGGCCGGCTACATCTCGATGGAAGACACGGAGGCGACCGAGCTCGTGCAGCGCGGGACGGTGCGCGATGCCGACGCGACGTCGGTGATCGAGATGTCGCGCGGCAATCCGGAACAGCAGGACACGGTGATCACCGAGAGCCTGATCCGCAAGTTCTGGGTCGGCTACCAGAAGCTGATGGGCTATTGAGGCGGGAGCAAAAAATGACGGAAGACATGACGACGTGGTTCGAGATTTACATGCTCCAGAACCGCTACATCGGGCACCTCGACAACGACCGGCTCGAACACTGGCCGGAGATGTTCACCGAGGACTGCACGTACGAAATCGTGCCGAAGGAGAACGCCGATCTCGGGCTGCCGGTCGGGATCGTCCACTGCACGAACCAGCGGATGCTGCGCGACCGCGTGGTGTCGCTGCGGCACGCGAACATCTACGAGGAGCACACGTACCGGCACATGACGTCGGGCCTGACGATCGTCGCCGAACGCGACGGCGAGTTCGATACCGAGAGCAATTACGTGGTCGTGCAGACGCGCAGCAACGGCGAATCGAACGTGTACCAGGCCGGCAAGTACTACGACACGGTCGTGCGCACGCCCGACGGCTTGCGCTACAAGACCAAGCGCGTGATCTACGACACGTCCCGCGTGCAGACGCTGCTCGCGACGCCGATCTGATCGATCTGACCGCTCTGACGAAGCAAGGAACCGACATGACCGAAGCAACGCTGGCCGAGTGGCATCCGCTCGGCGCTTTCGACGAATTCTCCGAAGACGAACCGGCGGCACGCGTCGCCGGCCAGAAGCCGATCGCCGTGTTCCGGATCGGCGACGAACTGTTCGCGATGCACGACCTCTGCACGCACGGCCATGCGCGGCTGTCCGAAGGCTATGTGGAGGACGGCTGCGTCGAATGCCCGCTGCACCAGGGGCTGATCGACATTCGCACCGGCGCGCCGAAATGCGCGCCGATCACCGAGCCGGTGCGGACCTATCCGATCCGGATCGTCGACGGGCAGGTGGAAGTCAATGTCGGCTGATCCGTTCGTGATCGTCGGCGCCGGCCACGCGGCGCGGCGTACGGCAGAAGCACTGCGCGAACGCGATGCAACGGCGCGCATCGTGATGATCGGCGCGGAGCGCGAGCTGCCGTACGACCGGCCGGCGCTGTCGAAGGACGCGCTGCTGACGGACGGCGGCGAACGGCGCGCGTTCATCCGCGATGCCGCGTGGTACGACACGCAGCGCATCGAGCTGCGGCTCGGCACGCGAGTCGACGCGATCGAGCGCGACGCGCGGCGGGTGCGGCTCGACGACGGCGCGACGGTGCCGTACGGCAGGCTCGTGCTCGCGACGGGCTCGCGCGTGCGCCCGTTCGGCGGGGCGATCGACGAAGGTGTCGCCGTGCACTACGTCCGCACGGTCGACGATGCGCGTGCGTTGCGTGCGCGACTGGCGCCCGGGCGCCGCGTGGCGGTGCTCGGCGGCGGCTTCATCGGCCTCGAGGTCGCGGCGGCGGCACGCCAGCTCGGTTGCGACGTGACGGTGATCGACCCGGCGCCGCGGTTGCTGCAGCGCGCGTTGCCGGAAGTGGTCGGTGCGTACGCGCGCCGGTTGCACGAGGCGCGCGGCGTGATTTTCCAGTTGGCGACGCTGCCGCGCGCGATTCGGCGCGCGCCGGGCGGCGGCGCAGTCGTCGAGACCGATCAGGGCGACGTGCCGGCCGACATCGTCGTGGTCGGCATCGGCGTGGTGCCCAACGTCGAGCTGGCGCAGGCGGCCGGGCTCGACGTCGACAACGGGATACGCGTCGACGCGGGCTGCCGCACGGCCGATGCCGCGATCTTCGCGGCCGGCGAGGTGACGATGCACTTCAACCCGCTGCTCGGGCGGCATGTGCGGATCGAATCGTGGCAGGTGGCCGAAAACCAGCCGGCCGTCGCGGCCGCGAACCTGCTCGGCGCCGACGAGACCTATGCCGAGCTGCCGTGGCTGTGGTCCGATCAGTACGACTGCAACGTGCAGATGCTCGGGCTGTTCGGCAGCGAGCGCACGATCGTCGTGCGCGGCGATCCGGCGAGCGGGCCGTTCACGGTGTTCGGGCTCGGCGACGACGGCAGGATCGTCGCAGTGGCCGCGGCGAACCTGGGGCGCGACATCGGCGCGTCGCGCCGGCTGATCGCGGCAGGGGCGGTGCCCGATCCGGCGAAGCTGGCCGATCCGGCGGTGAACCTGAAAACGTTTCTGTGACACGGTGGGCGAACGCGGCCGGCGTGGCCGCGTTCGCACCGGCAACGGGCACGTGGACGAAGCCCGTGCCGGGCGGCATGCCCGGCGTGCGGGTTTGTCGTCGGTCGGCGATCGGTGCATATTAGCGGCATTGCCGTTTCACCGGTCGCCCATGACGCCAGACAAAGCTCTCGAACTGAAACGCAGCAAGCGCCGCGCGCTATGGCTGCTCCTGGCCGCCGTCGCGGTGTTCGTCACCACCATCCTGCTGCCGCGCGGCCCGTGGGTCGACGGTTTCAAGGCCGTCGCCGAAGCCGCGATGATCGGTGCGCTCGCCGACTGGTTCGCGGTCGTCGCGCTGTTCCGTCGCGTACCGATCCCGTTCGTGTCGCGCCATACCGAGATCATTCCGAAGAACAAGGACAAGATCGCCGACAACCTCGCGGTATTCGTGCGCGAGAAATTCCTCGGCCCCGACGCGCTCGCCGCGCAGATCCGCCAGCACGATCCCGCGCGGAAGCTCGGCGCGTGGCTCGGCGAGCCGGCGAACACCGACGCGCTCGGCGGCTACGTGACGAAGCTGATGAGCTTCGCGCTCGACATGACCGACGACGCGCGGATCCAGTCGTTCGTCCACGATGCATTCCGCGCGGTGATCGACCGGGTCGACCTGTCGCAATCGGCCGGCGCGATCCTCGACACGCTGACGAAGGACGGCCGCCACCAGGCGCTGCTCGACGACGCGATCGAACAGGTGGTCGACGTGCTCGACAAGGAGGAGAACCGCGAGGTGATCGCGGGCTTCATCGTCGAATGGCTGAAGACGCAATACCCGAAGGTCGAGAAGATCATGCCGACGCAGTGGTTCGGCGAGAACGGCGCGCGCATGCTCGCGAGCGCGGTGAGCCGCGTGCTCGAAGGCGTGGCGGCCGACCCCGAGCACGAGCTGCGGCAACGCTTCGACCGGACGGTCGTGCGGCTGACCGAGCGGCTGAAGCACGACCCCGCGTTCATCGCGAAGGGCGAGGAGATCAAGCGCTATATTCGCGACGGCGACGCGTTCAACGAGTATGCGCGCGACTTGTGGGACCAGTTGCGTGCGTGGCTGAAGGCCGATCTCGCCCGCCCCGATTCGGCGCTGCACCGGCAGGCCGCGACGCTGGGCGGCTGGCTCGGTGCGCGGCTCGCCGGGAGCCCGGCGCTGCGTGCGTCGCTGAACGAGCATGTGGAGCGGGCCGTGCACGAGATGGCGCCCGATTTCGCCGATTTCCTGATGCGCCACATTCGCGACACGGTGCGCAACTGGGATGCGCGCGAGATGTCGCGGCAGATCGAGCTGAACATCGGCAAGGATCTGCAATACATCCGGATCAACGGCACGCTGGTCGGCGGGCTGATCGGGCTCGGGTTGTATCTGGTGTCGCTGGTGCCGCGCTGGGCGGCCGGGTGGCTGCACTGACGCGGGTACGGGCATTGCACCCGCGGCGCGGCGCCGTGCACCGCCGGCTCATGCGGCAGCCCTGGCGCCGTGCAATTGCAGGCCGAGCGCCTTGATGACCTTCAGGATCGTGCCGAAGCTCGGATTGCCGTCGTGCGACAGCGCCTTGTACAGCCCTTCGCGCGACAGGCCCGCATCGCGTGCGACCTGCGACATGCCGCGGGCACGGGCGATCACGCCGAGCGCATGCGCGATGAAGGCCGGATCGTCGCCGGCCTCCTGCAGGCAGGCGTCGAAGTAGTCGGCCATGTCGTCTTCGGTTTTCAGGTGTTCGGCCGAATCCCACGGCCGCGTCTTGATCTTGTCCATCGATCACTCCATGTCGAGGTGCGCGAGCATTGCGTGCGCGGCGCGGATGTCGGCCTGTTGCGTCGACTTATCGCCGCCGCAGAGCAGGATGACCCATATCGTTCCGCGCCTCACGTAATAGACGCGATAGCCGGGGCCGTGGTCGATACGCATTTCGACGACGGGGGAGCCGGCGGATTTCCAGTCGCCCGGATTGCCCATCGACAGACGGTCGATGCGCGCCTGGATGCGCCGCCGCGCGACGCGATCCGGCAGGCCGGCGAACCACGCTTCGAAGACGTCGGTGGTCCGGATGCTGAACGTAGGCGCACTGTAGGGCACGGATTGCAGGGTGTCAACCATGGTTCACATGTTCGATGAATGGAATTCGGTTGCGCCTACGGTAGCGCCGCGCGCGTCGTTCGAGGTGGAATTGGCCGTCAGGCCGATCCCGTCGCGCGGCGGGAGCCGGCCATCCGGTCGAAGTCGGAATCTCGCGAATCCGTCTACAATCAAAAACGTCTTTGCCGCCCGCGCGTGCTTGCCGCGTGCGGGCGGGTCCGTTCGTCCTCCGGTATCCGGAGGCGCCGCCGCGCATCCCGCATCGAGCATCGCGTGTTGCGCGGCGAGCAGTGCCGTGGTCTGTGTCCAGTAGGTAAGGCGTCCGCGTGCCGTAGGCCGGCGCGCGTCCTGAACGCCGCGTGTCCGTAGGCCGGGCAGGCGGCATAACCGAGAGTCCCCATGAAAGCATCGGATCTGTTCGTGAAGGCGCTGGAAGCCGAAGGCGTCGAGTATGTGTTCGGCATTCCCGGCGAGGAAAACCTCGATCTGCTCGAATCGCTGCGGCGGTCGCGGATCAAGCTCGTGCTGACCCGGCACGAGCAGGCGGCCGGTTTCATGGCCGCCACCTACGGGCGCCTGACGGGCCGCACGGGCGTCTGCCTGGCGACGCTCGGCCCGGGCGCGACCAACTTCGTGACGGCGGCCGCGTATGCGCAGCTCGGCGGGATGCCGATGCTGATGATCACCGGGCAGAAGCCGATCAAGTCCAGCAAGCAGGGCCACTTCCAGATCGTCGACGTCGTCGACATGATGCAGCCGCTCACGAAGTTCACGCGGCAGATCGTGTCGATCGGCAATATCCCGTCGGCGGTGCGCGAGGCGTTCCGGCGCGCGGAGGAAGAGCGCCCCGGCGCCGCGCACCTCGAACTGCCCGAGGACATCGCGCACGAGGAGGGCGACGGCAAGCCGATTCCGCGCAGCTACAGCCGACGGCCCGTGGCCGAGGAGAAGGCGGTCGCGCACGCGGTCGACGCAATCAAGGCCGCGCGACATCCGCTGCTGATGATCGGCGCAGGCGGCAATCGCAAGACCACCTGCAAGATGCTGCTCGAATTCGTCGACAAGACGGGCATCCCGTTCTTCACGACGCAGATGGGCAAGGGCGTGATCGACGAGACGCACCCGCTGTGGCTCGGCAACGCGACGCTGTCCGACGGCGACTTCGTGCATCGCGCGATCGAGCAGGCGGATTGCATCATCAACGTCGGCCACGACGTGATCGAGAAGCCGCCGTTCTTCATGCGCACCGACGACAAGACCGTGATCCACGTGAACTTCCTCGGCGCGCAGGTCGATCCCGTCTATTTCCCGCAGATCGAGGTGGTCGGCGACATCGCGAATGCGGTGTGGCAGATGAAGGAGGCGCTGACGCCGCAATCGCACTGGGATTTCGAGCGCTTCAAGATGATCAAGGCCCATTTCGACGCGCACCTGGAAAAGGGCCAGCACGACCCGCGGTTCCCGATGTACCCGGTGCGGATCGTCAACGACCTGTACAAAGCGCTGCCGGTCGACGGCATCGTCTGTCTCGACAACGGGATGTACAAGATCTGGTTCGCGCGCTACTGGCGTGCGCACGAGCCGAACTCGCTGCTGCTCGACAACGCGCTCGCGTCGATGGGCGCGGGCCTGCCGTCGGCGATCGCGACGAAGATCGTGCATCCGCAGCGCAAGGTGATCGCCGTGTGCGGCGACGGCGGTTTCATGATGAATTCGCAGGAGCTCGAAACGGCGGTGCGGCTGAAGCTCGACATCGTCGTGATGATCCTGCGCGACGATGCATTCGGGATGATCCGCTGGAAGCAGGAGAACATGAATTTCCCCGATTTCGCGATGACGCTGCAGAACCCCGATTTCGTGTCGTACGCGCAAAGCTACGGCGCGCACGGGCATCGCGTCGAGTCGGCCGACGATCTCGAGCCGTTGCTGCGCGAGTGCTTTTCGTCGCCGGGCGTGCACGTGATCGACGTGCCGATCGACTACTCGGACAACGAGCGCGTGCTCAATCGCGAGATCAAGCGCCTGTCGGCGCAACTTTGAATTCCCGTTCACAGGAAGGAGTCGTTCCATGTTGAAGGAAACCTATCCGTACTACCTCGCCAACGAAGCCGTCTACGCGAACACCGATCTGGAGGTGACCGACAAGTTCAGCGGCAAGGTCGCCACGCGCGTCGCGCTGGCCGACGCGAAGGCGATCGATGCGGCGATCGCCGCGGCCGTCGACGCCACCAAGCCGATGCGCGAGATGCCGGCCTACCAGCGGCAGGCCGTGCTCGATCATTGCGTCGCACGCTTTCGCGAGCGTTTCGACGAGCTGGCCGAGGCGCTGTGCATCGAGGCCGGCAAGCCGATCAACGATTCGAAGGGCGAAGTCACGCGGCTGATCGACACGTTCCGTGTCGCGTCCGAGGAATCGGTGCGCATCGACGGCGAGATCGTCAATCTCGAGATCTCCGCGCGGGCGCAGGGCTATACGGGCTACACGAAGCGCGTGCCGGTCGGCCCGTGCTCGTTCATCTCGCCGTTCAACTTCCCGCTGAACCTGGCCGCGCACAAGGTCGCCCCCGCGCTCGCGGCCGGCTGCCCGTTCGTGCTGAAGCCCGCGAGCCGCACGCCGATCGGCGCGCTGATCATCGGCGAGGTGCTCGCGGAAACCGATCTGCCGAAGGGCGCGTTCTCGGTGCTGCCCGCGCATCGCGACGGCGCCGACCTGTTCACGACCGACGAGCGCTTCAAGCTGCTGTCGTTCACCGGCTCGCCGGCCGTCGGCTGGGCGCTGAAGGAGAAGGCCGGCAAGAAGAAAGTCGTGCTGGAGCTCGGCGGCAACGCGGCCGCGATCGTCGATGCGGACCAGCGCGACCGGCTCGACTACGTGGTCGAGCGGCTCGCGTTCGGCGCGTACTACCAGTCGGGCCAGAGCTGCATCGGCGTGCAGCGGATTCTCGTCCATGCGGATCTTTACGACGCGCTGCGCGAGAAGCTGATCGCGAAGACGCGTTCGCTGAAGATGGGCGATCCGAAGGACCCGTCGACCTTCGTCGGCCCGATGATCTCCGAATCCGAGTCGCGCCGGCTGTCGGGCTGGATGGACGCGGCCGTCGCGGCGGGCGCGAAGATCGTCGCGGGCGGCAAGGTCGACGGCGCGATGTTCGAGGCGACGCTGCTGGAGAACGTCGGGCGCGAGCAGGACCTGTACCGCAAGGAGGCGTTCGGCCCGGTCGCGATCCTCGAGAAGTTCGACCGTTTCGACGACGCGCTCGCCCGCGTGAACGACAGCGACTTCGGGCTGCAGGCCGGCGTGTTCACCGATTCGCTCACGCATGCGCACCGCGCATGGGACGAACTGGAGGTCGGCGGGGTGGTGATCAACGACGTCCCGTCGTTCCGCGTCGACAACATGCCGTACGGCGGCGTGAAGGATTCGGGCCTCGGCCGCGAAGGCATCCGCTACGCGATCGAGGACATGACCGAGCCGCGGCTGATGGTCGTGCGGCGCCGGTAACGCACGGCAAACGGCGCGGTGCCATGACGGCACGCGGGCGGGCGATCGTGCCGGCCCGCGTGCCGTTTTTCATGGTGGCGCGCGCAGCGGCACGGCGCCGCGCGTGCACCACGCGGCAGGCCGCCCGAAACAGGCTCGACTACGAGCCTCGCCTCGTGATGTAATCGCGCGAAACTGCCGACCGGGGTACGACGCCGGAAAGCGCGAATTCATTCTTCACGAGGTCGATTCATGTCCCCCGTCTCGGCATTCAAGCTGGTTCTGCTGTCATTCCTCGCGATCGTCGCGCTCGAATGCATCGCCAAGCGGCTGCGGCTGCCGCCCGCGGCCGCGCTGCTGATCGGCGGCATCGGCATCGCGTTCATCCCCGGGCTGCCGCCGATCAACCTCGATCCCGAGCTGGTGCTGCTGGTGTTCCTGCCGCCGCTGCTGATGGACGGTGCGTACTTCTCCGTGTGGGAAGAATTCAAGCGCAACGTCGGCGGCATCCTGATGCTGGCGATCGGTGCGGTGGTATTCACGACGTTCGCGGTCGGCTTCGCCGTGCACTGGGTGGTGCCGGCGCTGCCGTGGGCCGCGTGCTTCGCGCTCGGTGCGATCGTGTCGCCGCCCGATGCGGTCGCCGCGAAGGCCGTGCTCGAACGCGTCGCGCTGCCGCGCCGGTTGATGGTGCTGCTCGAAGGCGAGAGCCTGCTGAACGACGCGGCCGGCCTCGTGCTGTTCCGTTTCGCGGTCGCGGCCGCGCTCACGGGCGCGTTCAGCCTCGAGCACGCGGTCGTGCGTTTCGCGGAGCTGGGGCTCGGCGGCGTGGTGGTCGGCTTCGTGGTCGGCAAGCTCGTCGTGTGGTTCCTGAAGCTGCTCGACGACGACTATCTCGTGATCACCGTCGCGGTGATCGCCGGCTGGATCGCGTACATCGCGGGCGAAATGGTCGAGGTGTCGGGCGTGATCTCGACCGTCACGGCCGGCATGATCATCGGCTGGCATCAGCACGAGGTGTTCTCGGCGGCCGTGCGCACGCGCGGCACCGCGTTCTGGCAGGTCATCGTGTTCCTGCTCGAGGCGATGGTGTTCGTGCTGATCGGGCTGTCGCTGCGCGGCGCGATCCATCGGCTCGGCGGCTTCGAGCAGGTGCTCGGCACGATGGTGCCGCCCGTGCTCGCGGTGCTGGCGGCGGTGGTCCTGTCGCGCTTCGTGTGGATCTACGCGGTCGAGGCGCTGAAGTGGCCGGTGCGCGGCCTCGTGCGGCGCGGTGAGGCGCCCGACTGGAAGGCCGCGACGATCATGAGCTGGGCCGGCATGCGCGGCGTGGTGACGCTGGCGATCGCGCTGTCGCTGCCCGAGGCGCTGCCCGGCCGCGACGTGATCCTGGTCGCGTCGTTCGCGGTGATCCTCGTCACCGTGCTGCTGCAGGGCACGACGATCGGGCCGCTGATCCGGCTGCTGCGCCTGCCGCAGCGCGAAGAGCGCGCCGCGCACCACCTGACCGAGCCGCAGACGTGGGCGTACGTCGAAGCCGCGCAGCTCGCGGCGATCCAGCCGCTCGTGCGCGACGAGAACGGCGTCGTGATCCATCCGCGCCTGCTCGAGCAATACACGTATCGCGCCGAGCTGACCGAACGGGCGAAGAACGAGCCGGCGTATCCGGCGGAAGTGCGCACCGCGCACTACGACGTGGTGCTGGCCGCGATCCGGGCCGGGCGTGCCGAACTGTTGCGCCTGCACCGGTCGGGGCGCATTCACGACGAGATGCTGCACGCGCTCGAACGCGACCTCGACCTGCAGGAAGTATCCGCGCAGCACGCGCGAGGGTGAGCGGGCGCGTAGCTCACGAATCGCACCACGGGCCGGCGTCCTGCCGGCCCTGCCGCGCGCGGGGCGAGCGCCCGTTGCGCGATTGTCTCTTTTCCGCCTGCCGATTCGGGTTATTCGAATCCGGCCCTTAATAAGATCGGCCGCCAGCCTTGCAACGCATGCAAACCTCGTGGCGGCGGTCTCGCAAACGTTATCGTCTTTCGAATCCGGAAATGATCCGATTTATCTGTTTCCGTCTCTTTCTGCATATTTGGCAAAACTAAACCGGAAGGAGATAGATGCTGTGTTCTAATTTCATTTAGAATCAGCCGGTTATGTTTATTGAGAGAAAGAATGCGGAGGTAATGCGGTCGCCGACGGGGAAACAAGCGGCGTCCGAGGCCCCGCAAGGCAGTGCCGACAGGCCAAATCGGCGGAATCAGGCGGGTTTTTCAACTGCCAATATAAGATAGCGTCCAAGTCGGATAAACAACTCCTATGAAAGAATCGATTGGAGATTCGGCGTTTGAAACTGTATTTATGAAAGAATCGAGCAGTGATAATGCCTCGGATTGCCTCGAATCGGGGTTATCGGTCCTCCTCGTCGACGACCAGCCGTTCGTCGGCGAGGTGATCCGCCGCGCGTTGCGCAGCGAGCACGACATCGACCTGCACGTGTGCACCGACGCACACCGGGCGATGGCGGTCGCGCGCGACGTGAAGCCGACGGTCATCCTGCAGGATCTCGTGATGCCGGAGATCGACGGCCTCGATCTCGTGCGCGCCTGGCGCGCGGACGCCGGCACCGCACGCGTGCCGATCATCGTGCTGTCCGCGAAGGAGGAGCCGATCGTCAAGCGCGAGGCGTTCATCGCCGGCGCGAACGACTATCTGGTGAAGCTTCCCGACGCGATGGAGCTCACCGCGCGCATCCGCTATCACTCGAATTCGTACCTGATGTCGCGCCAGCGCGACGAGGCGCTCGATTTCCTGTCGCACGACATGCGTTCGCCGCAGACGTCGATCCTCGCGCTACTCGACGTCTACCGGACCGAACACGGCGACATGCCCGCGATCATGGAGCGCATCGCCGGCCATGCGCGGCGCGCGCTCGCGCTCGCCGACGGCTTCATCCACCTGACCCGCGCGCAATCCGAGCGCCGTGCGCACGAGGTCGTGAGTCTCAACGAGATCGTGCTCGATGCCGTCGACCAGCTGTGGGAGAAGGCGGCCGGGCTCGGCTGCCGGGTGATCGCGCACGTGCCGGATACCGAGTGCGTGACGATGGGCGACCGCATGATGTTGACGCGCGCGGTCGCGAACCTGGTCGACAACGGGCTGAAGTACGGCCCGGCCGGGATGGACGTTCATTGCACGCTGACCGGCGAGGGCGGCGCCTGGCTGATCGGCGTCGAGGATGCCGGCACCGGCATCGCGCCGGAACAGCGCACGGCCGCGACCGAGTCGTTCGTGCAGCTCGAATCCGCGCACGGCGCGGCGCGCGGCGGCTTCGGCCTCGGGCTCGCGTTCGTCCGCGCGACGGCGGCGCGGCATCGCGGCCAGATCCTGATGCGCAATACGGCGCGCGGCTTCATGGTCGCGCTTCGGCTGCCGGCGCAAGCGGAGCGGTGATTTCGCGGCGCGGCCTGCCGGCGCCGCGCCGCCCGCGAGACCCCGATGCGCTCGTGGCGCGCCCTCCGGCGCGCAGGCGGGCGTGGATTTTTCAACGCTGAATATAGAAAGCCCATAACGAACATGGCCACCGTGACGCCCCGCGCGACCAATGAAAGCCTGCATCCGACGATCGGCGCTGCCCGGCTGACGCTCGGCAATCGCATCCTGCTCAGCTTCGGCGTGCTGTTCGTGCTGATGCTGGTGACAGCCGGCGTGTCGTACGAGCGACTGCGCGCGATCAACGCCGAAGCCGTCAGCATCGAGCGCGACTCGTTGCCCGGCGTCTACCTCGCGTCATCGCTGCGCGCGGCGGTCAACGAAACGTTCGTCATGCTGCAGCAGGCGACTTTCGTCGAGACCGACCCCGACGCCGTGCAGCGCGATCTCGCGAAGATCGCGGACGCGATGAAGCAGGTCGAGTCGCTGTCGGTCGACTACCAGGCGTCGATCTTCCGCGACGACGACCGCGCGCGTTTTGCGACGTTTCGCGGCGCATACGATCGCTACCTGCCGCTGTTGACCGACGCGGTACAGCGGCACCGCGGCTCGCGCGACGAAGCGGTCGCCGCCTACGCGAAGGTGTTGCCGGGGTGGGCCGAGGTCGTGCAGGACGCGAACATCATGGTCCAGGAGAACCGCAAGTTCGCGGACCAGTCCGCGAGGGTGATCCGCGAATCCGTGCAGGACACGGAAGTCGTGCTCGTCGGCGCGCTGACGATCATGCTGCTGTCCGCGCTCGGGCTCGGCTACATGCTGTACCGCTCGGTCACCGTGCCGATGGCGCGGCTCGTCGAGGTACACGACGTGATGCGCACCGGCAACCTGACCCATCGCCTCGATCTGCGCCGCCGCGACGAATTCGGCACGCTCGAGACCGGCTTCAACCGGATGGCCGACGAATTGACCGAGCTGGTCGCGCGCGCGCAGCAGTCGTCGATGCAGGTGACGACGTCGGTGGCCGAGATCGCGGCGACGTCGCGCGAGCAGCAGGCGACCGCGAACGAGACCGCGGCGACGACGACCGAGATCGGCGCGACCTCGCGCGAGATCTTCGCGACGTCGCGCGACCTGCTGCGCACGATGAACGAAGTGGCCGGCGTGGCCGAGCAGTCGGCGACGCTCGCGGGCGTGAGCCAGAGCGGGCTCACGCGGATGGGCGAGACGATGCGCAGCGTGATGGACGCGGCCGGCTCGGTGAACGCGAAGCTCGCGATCCTCAACGAGAAGGCGCTGAACATCAACCAGGTGGTCGCGACGATCACCAAGGTGGCCGACCAGACCAACCTGCTGTCGCTGAACGCGGCGATCGAGGCCGAGAAGGCCGGCGAGTACGGCCGCGGCTTCGCGGTCGTCGCGACCGAGATCCGCCGCCTGGCCGACCAGACGGCGGTGGCGACCTACGACATCGAGCAGACGGTCAAGGAAATCCAGTCGGCCGTGTCGGCGGGCGTGATGGGGATGGACAAGTTCTCCGAGGAAGTGCGCCGCGGGATGCTCGACGTGCAGCAGGTCGGCGGGCAGCTGTCGCAGATCATCGCCGAGGTGCAGACCCTCGCGCCGCGCTTCCAGATGGTCAACGAAGGGATGCAGACGCAGGCGAACGGCGCCGAGCAGATCACGCAGGCGCTGTCGCAACTGTCGGAAGCCGCGCAGCAGACGGCCGAGTCGCTGCGCCAGTCGTCGCAGGCGATCGACGACCTGACGCTCGTCGCGAACCAGTTGCGCACCAGCGTGTCGCGCTTCAAGGTCGACGCGTGACGCGCGCCGATCCGCAGAACGGCGCCCAAGCGCTGTTCCTGATGTTCGAGCTCGACGGCGAGCGTTATGCGCTCGACGCGGCCGGCATCGACGAGGTGCTGCCGCTCGCCGTCATGAAGGCGGTGCCCGGCGCGCCCGACTGGATCGCCGGGCTGCTGATGCGCGGCGGCCAGCCGGTGCCGGTGATCGACGTGCCGATGCTGGCGCTCGGGCGGCGCGCGCAGGTGCTGCGCTCGACGCGGCTCGTGATGGTGCGCCATCGCGCCGGTCACGCCGATGGCGAGCGCACGATCGGCCTGATCGTGGAGCGCGCGACGCAGACGATGCGGATCGACCGCGCGGCGTTCCGCGCCAGCGGCATCTCGACCGCGCGCACGCGCTGGCTCGGGCGGGTCGCGAACACGCCCGACGGCGTCGTGCAGCAGGTGTCGGTGCCCGACCTGGTCGACGACGTTGCACGCCTGTATCTGTTCGACGGCCTGCCGGGCCACGGGGAGGAGTCCGCATGAACGTGTCCGAATCGCGATTTCGCGGCTGGTTGCTGCGCGAGACCGGCATCGACCCCGATTCGCTCGGCAACGATTTCCTGATGCGGGCGCTGGCGGATCGCGTGCATGCGTTGCAGGCGGACGGCGAGCGCGTGCCGTCGGCCGCGCGGCCGCCCGTGACGCCGGAAGCGCTCGACGCGTACTGGCAGCAGCTCAACGCGTCGGCCGACGAACGGCGTGCGCTGATCGAGCTGTTCGTCGTCCCCGAGACGTGGTTCTTCCGCGACCGCGAGGCCTTCGCGACGCTCGCGCGGCTGGCCGCCGAACGGCTCGCCGCGATGCCGGGCCGCGTGATCCGCGTACTGAGCGCGCCGTGTTCGACGGGCGAGGAACCGTATTCGGCGGCGATGGCATTGCTGGATGCGGGGCTCGAGCCGGCCAGCTTCACGATCGACGCGATCGACCTCAGCGCGCGTGCGATCGAGCAGGCGCGGCTCGGCTGTTACGGGCGCAATGCGTTCCGCGGGACTGCGACGGAGTTTCGTACGCGGTATTTCACGCCGACCCGCGACGGCTGGCTGCTCGACGAGCGCGTGCGCGCGTGCGTGCAGTTCAGTCATGCGAACCTCGTCGAACCGGTGGCCGATACCGGCATTCGCTACGACTTCGTGTTCTGCCGCAACGTACTGATCTATTTCGACCGCGATGCGCAGGATCGCGTGATCCGTTCGCTCGACGCGCGTCTCGTCGACGACGGCATGCTGTTCGTCGGGCCGGCGGAGACGGGCGTCGCGATGCGGCACGGGATGCGCTCGGCGCGCGTGCCGCTGGCGTTCGCGTTCCATCGCGAGCCGGCCGGCGCGGCGGCCGATTCATGCGCGGCGTGGCCGGCGGCGCCGCTGTCCGCGGCGGCGGCGCACCGGGGAGCGGAGCGCCTCACGGTCGCACCGCTCGCCGCGCCGCGGCCGGTGCTGGCCGTCGCGCCGCCGGCCTGGCTCGGCGACGTGCGTCAGCCATTCTCGGCGCCACGGCCGGTCGTGCAGACCGCCGCGATCGACGCACGGGCCGCCGCCGCGGCGGCCGCACCGGCCAACGACGGTATCGCGCCGACGCTCGACGAGGCGCCGACGCTGGAAGATGCGCAGGCGCTGGCGAACGCGGGCGCGCTCGACGAGGCCGAGCGCGTGCTCGCGCAGTTCTCGGCGCGCGTCGGCCCGCATGCCGATGCGTTCTACCTGAACGGACTGATCGCGGATGCGCGCGGGCGCGCCGCGGAAGCGAGCGACTTCTACCGCAAGGCGCTGTACCTGCGCCCCACGCATCACGAGGCGCTGACGCATCTCGCGACGCTGCTCGACGTCGGCGGCGATCGTGCGGGCGCGCAATGGCTGCTCGAACGCGCCCGGCGTTCGGCCGGCTGACACGACGACGGGAATGGGACCGACAACGCGATGACCAGAGGAACGCTTGACGTCCTCCACCGCCTAAAGGCGGAGGATTCCCACACCTGGCGATGCACGTCCGCATCGGAGAATGTTCAGCGCAGCGTTGAGATCACGATCATGCTCGACACCACAGTCACTGCAGGCCCATTCTCTTATTCGCAGTCCCGCGATACCTTTCGGCCGCGTCGTGCTGTCTCTCGATCCGCACGACGAACAGGACTGGGTCGAACCGCTTTCGTCGACTTCCTCAAACGTGGCTCCGTGCGCGATCGCCTTGTAACGGAGCTTGTCCCGGAAGGACGACCAGGATGCGTCGTAGACGCTCTTCGCCATCCTGGTTCTGGCAAGTTTCGCGGCCGACACGTTGCCGACCGCGATGTAATCGAAGCGCCGCACGAGATCGAGCGCGAGCTTGTGTTGAAAATCGGCACGGGCATTTGCCACCTTGGCGTGCAGCTTCGCGATATGCCGCTTGTGCTTTCGTGCTCGCTGCGCTTTCGCGAGCCTTTCCGCCGCTCGTCGACCGAACTGGTCATTGGGCAGCTTCTCGCCGGTCGAAAGGGTGGCGAAGTCTTTCAGGCCGAGATCGATGCCCACACCGGAGCGGATCGGGCGGGCCTGAACGTCGGGTACTTCGATCACGATGTTGAGAAACCAATTGCCGCGCGCATCCTGCGCAAAGTTGGTGCCGTCCTTGATCTTGCCTTCGGGAAGCGGTCGACTGTTGAACACGCGAAACGTGTTGCCGGCGAAACGGAACGCGTCACCTTCGCGCTTCAGGTCACGTCCCTTCAGCGGCACCCAGCCCAGCGATTTCCTGCCGCGATAGCGCAGGTAGGGCCGTCGGTGCTGACTGCGCGACTTCGCATATTGCTCGCACGTCGCGTTGATCGTGCCGGAGTGGATGCCGAGCGCCTTGCTGCTGCCGGTCGTGAGCACGTTCAGATCGAATCCCGTCGGCCACTTCTTGCTCCACTTGAGCGCGTGCTTCTGCGTGTCATTGCAGAAGTTCCAGACGTAGTTCACCGCACGGCTCTGCTTGTTGAGCAGTCCGTTGAGCGATTTCACCCGGTAGCGGTAGACAAGGATCATGCCGGTGATCCTAACCCGTGGAAGAAGCTGTCTGTCAACAGCACGCCTTTCCTTCCCGCCATCAATGGCGGAGTTTCTCGGAGCAAATTCTGATGAACCGCGCCGCCACTGACGACGCGACGCTCGACGTCGACGATTGCTGGAACCGGATCGGCACGCGCGGCGACCGCTCGTGCGAGCGGCTGAACGACTGCCTGCGCTGCCTGAACTGCCCGGTCTACGCGTCGAACGCGGCCAAGCTGCTCGAGCGTCCGCTCGACGTGGCCGAGATGACCGACGTCACGCGCCGGATGAGCGCGTTCGACACGGCACACGCGAGCGACGACGACGGCGTGGCGCGCCATGCGGCGCTTGCGTTCCGGGTGGCCGACGAATGGCTCGCGCTGCCGATCGGCGTGCTGCGCGAGATCGCCGGCACGCGCCCGATCCATTCGCTGCCGCATCGCCGCAATTCGGCCGTGCGCGGCGTGGTCAACATCCGCGGCACGCTGCGCATCGCGATCTCGATCGGCGCGCTGCTCGGCCTCGATGCCGGCAAGGCCGGCAGCGACGACGGCCGTTTCACGCGGCTGCTGGTGGCCGCGCACCAGGGCGAACCGGTCGTGTTTCCGGTGGACGAAGTCGAGGGCGTGCTGCGCTTCGGCGCCTCCGACTGGGTGCCGGTGCCGGCGACGGTCGGGCGCGCGAGCGCCGGCCTGTCGCGCGGCGTGCTGTCGTGGCGCGGCAAGTCGGTGGGGCTGCTCGACGACGATCGTCTGTTCGACGCCGTGACAAGGAGCATGCGATGAGCGGCGATGACGACCTGAGCCACCTGTCGCTGCTCGAACTGTATCGCGAGGAGACGCGCACGCAGACCCAGGCGCTGTCGGAGCGGCTGCTCGCGCTCGAATCGGGCGAGCCCGATGCCGTCGCGCTCGAAGCGTGCATGCGCGCCGCGCATTCGCTGAAGGGCGCCGCGCGTATCGTCGGCGTGCCGCTCGGCGTCGAGATCGCCGGGCGGATGGAAGAATGCTTCGTCGCCGCGCAGGCCGGCACGATCGCGCTGACGGCCACGCACGTCGACGTGCTGCTGGCCGGCGTCGATTTGCTGGTGCGGGTCGGCGATCCGCAGGGGCAGCCCGTGTCGCAGACCGAGATCGACGTGTTCGCGGCGGCGCTGACGGGCGCCGACGGCGCGCAGACGATGCAGGCGCCGGCCGCCGCGCCACCGCCCGTGCCGCCGTCGTTCGCGCCGTATCGCGATCACGACGGCGCCGCGAACGAGCCGGTCGGGGCGAGCGCCGCGGTGCCGCCGCTCGCCGTGTCGGGCGCGGTGCCCCATCCGGCCCAGGCCGGACGCGTGGCGGGCGCCGGCGCGATGCGCCGCGTGCGCGCCGATACGCTGAACCGGCTGCTGAGCCTGTCCGGCGAATCGCTGGTGGAATCGCGCTGGCTCAAGCCGTTCGCCGAATCGATGCTGCGCGTGAAGCGCGCGCAGCGCGACGCGGCCCGTTCGCTCGACCTGATGGTCGAGCAGTTCGCCGACGATCTCGACGCCGGCATGCTCGCGTCGATGAACGAAGTGCGGCACATGCTCAACGACCTGCAGCGCTCGCTCGCGGAGCGCATGGACGAATTCGACCGCTTCGAGCGGCGCAGCACGCATATCGCCGAGCAGCTGTACGACGAGGCGCTGCAATGCCGGATGCGGCCGTTCGGCGATGCGACGCGCGCGTATCCGCGCATCGTCCGCGATCTCGCGCGCTCGCTCGGCAAGCAGGTGCGTTTCTCGATCGTCGGTGAAGGTACGCAGGTCGATCGCGACATCCTCGACCTGCTCGACGCGCCGCTCGGCCACCTGCTGCGCAACGCGATCGACCACGGCGTCGATTCGCCCGACGCGCGCCACGCGCGCGGCAAGCCGGCCGAGGCGAGCGTCACGCTCGAGGCGCGCCACAGCGCAGGCTCGCTGCTCGTCAGCGTGATCGACGACGGGCCGGGGGTCGACATGGATGCGCTGCGCGCGGCCGTCGTGCGCCAGCGCCTGACCGACGACGAGACGGCCGCGCGGCTGTCCGATCCGGAATTGCTCGAATTCCTGCTGCTGCCGGGTTTCTCGATGCGCGATGCGGTAACCGACGTATCGGGCCGCGGCGTCGGTCTCGACGCGGTGCAGGAGATGGTGCGCGGCGTGCGTGGCGCGGTGCGGATCTTCAACGAGCCGGGGGCCGGCATGCGCTTCGTGCTGCAGTTGCCGCTCACGCTGTCGGTGATCCGCAGCCTGCTCGTCGAAGTGGGCGGCGAGCCCTATGCATTCCCGCTCGCGCACGTGCGCCGCACGCTCGAACTCGCGCACGACGACATCGACGTGCTCGAAGGGCAGCCGCATTTTCCGTTCGACGGCCGGCGCGTGGGCCTCGTCGCCGCGCACCAGCTGCTCGATGCGGGCGAACCGGACGTGGCGCGCGCGAGCACGGCGGTCGTGGTCGTCGGCGGCGAACCGGAGCTGTACGGCGTCGCGGTCGACCGCTTCCTCGGCGAGCGGATGCTCGTCGTGCAGCCGCTCGACAGCCGCCTGCACAAGATCCAGAACATCGCGGCCGGCGCGTTGCTCGAGAACGGCGACCCGGTGCTGATCGTCGACGTCGAGGACCTGATCCGCTCGGTCGACAAGCTCGTGCGCGGCGGCCAGCTCGCGCGGCTCACGCGCGATCCGCAGCTCGCGCTCGCCGACCGGCGCCGCCGCGTGCTCGTCGTCGACGATTCGCTGACGGTGCGCGAGCTCGAACGCAAGCTGCTGGAAAAGCGCGGCTACGACGTGACGGTCGCGGTCGACGGGATGGAAGGGTGGAATGCCGTGCGCAGCGATGCGTTCGATCTCGTCGTGACCGACGTCGACATGCCGCGCATGGACGGCATCGAACTCGTCACGCTGATCAAGGGCGACCCGATGCTCAAGCGCGTGCCGGTGATGATCGTGTCGTACAAGGATCGTGACGAGGATCGCCGCCGCGGGCTCGACGCCGGCGCCGATTACTACCTCGCGAAGAGCAGCTTCCACGACGAGGCGCTGCTCGATGCCGTGCACGACCTGATCGGAGATGCGCGCGGATGAACATCGGTATCGTCAATGATCTGCCGCTGGCCGTGGAGGCACTGCGCCGCGTGATCGCGCTGCGCGCGGATCATCGCGTGCTGTGGGTCGCGACCGATGGCGACGAGGCGGTGGATTTCTGCGTCGCGCATCCGCCCGACGTCGTGCTGATGGACCTCGTGATGCCGAAGGTCGATGGCGTCGCCGCGACGCGCCGGATCATGGCGCGCGCGCCGTGCGCGATCCTGATCGTGACGGCGAGCGTCAGCGCGAACACGTCGTCGGTGTACGAGGCGATGGGCGCCGGCGCGCTCGACGCGGTTGACACGCCGACGCTCGCGCTCGGACTGTCGACCGACGCATCGCCGCAGGCGCTGCTCGCGAAGATCGACCAGATCGGCCGGCTGCTCGAAAGCCGCACCACGGCGCTCGTGCCGCCGGGGCCGGCCCCCACGCGCGGACAGCCGACGCTCGTCGCGATCGGTGCGTCGGCGGGCGGGCCGACCGCGCTCACCGCGCTGCTGCGCGCGCTGCCGGCCGACTTTCCGGCGGCGATCGTGATCGTCCAGCACGTCGACCAGGCATTCGCGTACGGCATGGCCGAATGGCTCGACGGCTATACGCGGCTGCCGGTGCGCGTCGCGCGGCAGGGCAGCGTGCCCGAGGCCGGCGCGGTGCTGCTCGCGGCGACCAACGACCATCTGATGCTGTCGCCGCGCGGCGTGCTCGGCTATACGCGGCATCCGGCCGAAACGCCGTACCGGCCGTCGATCGACGTCTTCTTCAACAGCGTCGCGGACGGCTGGCAGGGCGATGCGCTCGGCGTGCTGCTGACCGGCATGGGACGCGACGGCGCGCTCGGCCTGAAGGCGATGCGGGCGAAGGGCTGCTACACGATCGCGCAGGATCAGGCGACCAGCGCCGTGTACGGGATGCCGAAGGCCGCGGCAGCGATCGGCGCTGCGTCGGCGATCCTGCCGCTCGACCAGATCGCGCCCCAGTTGATCGCGCGGATCGCATTGACATCGCGCGACTGACCGCGCGTCGGGCAGACGCCGTCGTTTCGGGGTGTGCCGGCGGCTGCATTGCATGCGTGGCGAGGCGTCGCGTACAATTGCCGCCTGCGGAGATGGCATGCCTCCCTGCGGTCGTTCCGGCGCATGGCGCGCGCGGTGCGGCCCTCAACCGCCGGTTTGCCCGGCTGATGATGCCTGCGTGTTCCTGGGTCGTCAGGAGGTCGCAGGCCGTCCACGCGGTATTCTGCCGCCCAGGTTTTGATATCCCGTCGAATCTGGAAATCATGTTTTTCACCACTTCTGCCGATCTTTTCGCGACCGTGCGCTACGTGTGCCGCTGGCTCGCGCTTTCAGCCCTGCTCGGTGCGCTCGCCGGCACGGCTTCCGCGCTGTTCCTGATCGCGCTCGACTGGGCGACCGGCACGCGCGTCGCGCATCCGTGGCTGCTGTGGGGGCTGCCGGTCGCCGGGTTCGCCACCGGCTGGGTCTACCATCGGTTCGGCCAGTCGGTCGCGCGCGGCAACAACCTGCTGATCGACGAGATTCACGACCCGAAGGCGCTCGTGCCGAAGCGGATGGCGCCGCTCGTGCTCGTCGCGACCGTCGTCACGCACCTGTTCGGCGGCTCGGCCGGCCGCGAGGGCACGGCCGTGCAGATGGGCGGCGCGCTCGCCGATCGCATCACGCACGTGCTCCGCCTCGATCGCGAGCATCGCCGCGTGCTGCTGATGGGCGGCATCGCGGCCGGCTTCGCGTCGGTGTTCGGCACGCCGCTCGCGGGTGCCGTGTTCGGGCTCGAGGTGCTCGCGATCGGACGCCTGCGGTACGACGCGCTGCTGACCTGCGTTGCGTCGGCGATCGTCGCGGACGTCGTGTGCCGCGCGTGGGGCGTCCATCACACGGCCTATGCGATTCCGTTCGTGCCGGCCGTATCGGCGACGGGGCTCGCCGTGACGGTCGTCGCGGGCATCGCGTTCGGCGTGGTCGGGCGGCTGTTCGCGTTTGCGACGCATGCGCTGACCGCGTGGTTTCGTCGCGTGATCCGCCATGCGCCGCTGCAGCCGGTGGTCGGCGGCCTGCTGGTCGCGGTGGCCGCGACCGTGCTGAACGTGCCGCAGTACCTCGGCCTCGGCATCCCGACGATCGAGGCCGCGTTTCACGGCCCGCTGCCGCTTTACGATTTCGCGGGCAAGTTCGCGTTCACCGTCGTCACGCTCGCGTCGGGGTTCAAGGGCGGCGAAGTGACGCCGCTGTTCTACATCGGCGCGACGCTCGGCAATGCGCTCGGCCAGGTGCTGGCGTTGCCGGTGCCCGTGCTCGCGGGGCTCGGCTTCGTCGCGGTGTTCGCGGGCGCGGCGAACACGCCGATCGCATCGACGATCATGGCGATCGAACTGTTCGGCGCGGATATCGGCGTGTATGCGATCGTCGCCTGTGTCGTCGCGTATCTGTTTTCCGGGCACGCGGGGATTTATCGCGCGCAGCGCGTGGCGGTGGGGAAGGGGCGCAGGGGGAGGCGGAGTGAGGGGCGTGCGGCCGCGGCTGGTGTCGCTCGACCGCGCGGCTCCATGCGATACCCAGGATGCAAAACGACTGACGGACATCCAATGACACTGGACGATTTCCTGACCGAAGCAAAGCGGCTTGCGAGGCCGTGCCGTCAGTACCGCTTCGCGGACGACGGCGAACCCGTCACCGGCTACTGGCACGGTATCGACGACGGCGCGTTGTGCATTTCCGTCGAGCGCGACGGCGTCTGGCTGAACGTGTATCTCGACGAAAGCGGCACAGGCCGCGTGGAGACTGCCACGCAACCCGTCCGTTCCGCCCGCCCGCTGTGCCGATCCGATGCGATGTCGCTTCCGCCCGTCGACGCGGTGTTCCGCTTCGGCTCCGCCGCGATCGGCGCGTACCTCGACGCACACGGCTGGCAGCGCGACTGGGGATTCAACGACAACTTCAAGGGCGCTGCCGCGCACGACTACGAGCGCGCATGGATGGCGCAATGCCCGCTCTACACGGGCGGCGTGGTGGCCGTCGCGGGCGGATGGAACATGCCGTGGCCCGAGGACGACGAACTCGACGATCGCGAGCTCCTTCTCTGGACGTTCGAGGAATCGGAACCGTGGGTCGAGGTGTTCTTCGACGGCGCCCGGTATTCGTTGATCCAGCGGATCACCTAGCGCGCGGTCATTCAGCCGTTACTGCTTCGGCAGCCGCGCGACGTTGCGCGCCAGCAGTTCCTCGATATCGATGCCTTTTTCCGCCAGCAGCGCGGTGACGACACCATTCAATTCGCCGAGCGTTTCCTTGACCGATTCGCGAATCGTGTCCACGACGACCTGCGTGCTGCGCTCGATCTCGATGTTGACCTTGTCGTCGACGCCCTTCGCATCGAACGTGGTCGCGCGGCGCGTTTCGGGAATCAGCCAGACGTCGAACCAGCCTTCGTCGCGATTGACGTCCGACACGGTGAGGCTGCAGCCGTTGATCGCGATGTAGCCCTTCGCGAACACATAACGCTTGAACTCGGCCGGCACGCCGATGCGGATCATCCGGTTGTGCTCGGACGACGCGATGTGCGCGATGGTCCCCGTGAAATCGACGTGACCGGACAGCGGATGCCCGCCGATCTCCGCGCCGTCCTTCGCGGCCCGCTCGACGTTGACCCGCGCGCCGGTCGCGAGGTCGGCCAGCGTCGTGATCCGCAGGCTCGGCAGCATCACGTCGAAGTCGATCAGCGTCGGCGAATGGATGGTCGTGACCGTCAGGCATACGCCGTCGACCGACACGCTCGCGCCGATCTCGATATCGTCGGTGAACCGCTCGGGGAATGCGATGCTGAACGTTCTCAGCTCGCCGTGATCCTTGATGGCGTCGATGGTGCCGACACCCTGAACAATGCCTGTAAACATGGTCTGCCTTTCGTCGCGAATTGCCTGGCCGACATGATAAGTGATCCCGGCGGCGGACACCCGGCGGCGCGCGGCTCGGCGCCGGCGAGCCCGTGCCGCGTGCACAAAAAAGGCCGTGCGCGTGGCACGGCCTCGATCCGGAACCGATTGTCGTCGACACGGCCCGGCGGCGATGACCGCGCCGCGGGGCCGCATCGCGATGCGCTGGCATCAAACCTCCGCCGGCTCCCCAGCGCCCCGGCATCGCGATCCGCCACGCGTCGCGGCGAATCGGCGAGTCCCTTCGCCAGCTCCAGCGCCTGCCGCTCGAACAGCCGGCGGTAGATGCCGCCGTCGATACGGATCAGCGCATCGTGGTGGCCTTCCTCGATCACCTTGCCGCGATCGAGCACCAGCAGCCGGTCGAGCGCACGCACGGTCGACAGCCGGTGCGCGACGACGAGCGTCGTGCGGCCGACCATCAGCCGCTCCATCGCCTGCTGGATCAGCAGCTCGCTTTCGCTGTCGAGGCTCGACGTCGCTTCGTCGAGGATCAGGATCGGCGCATCGGCGAGGAACGCGCGCGCGATCGCGACGCGCTGGCGCTCGCCGCCCGACAGCTTGATCCCGCGTTCGCCGACGAGCGTGTCATACCCGTCCGGCAGCGCGGCGATGAAGTCGTGCGCGCTGGCCAGCCGCGCGGCGCGCTCGATGTCGGCGCGGCTCGCGCCGGGCCGTGCATACGCGATGTTCTCCGCCAGCGTACGGTGGAACAGCACGGGCTCCTGCTGGACGATCGCGATCTGGCTGCGCAGCGAATCCTGCCGCACCTGCGCGATGTCCTGGCCGTCGATCGTGATGCGGCCGCCCGACACGTCGTACAGGCGCTGGATCAGCTTGATGAACGTCGTCTTGCCCGACCCCGAATGACCGACGAGGCCCACGCGTTCGCCGGGCGCGATCCGCATCGAGAAATCGTCGTACAGCGGCACCGGATGGTTGCCGTAGCGGAACGTCACGTGCTCGAAGCGGATCTCGCCTTGCCCGATCCGGATCGCCGGCGCGCCGGGGCGATCGTCGATGCCGAGGGGCTGGCGTTCGAGCGCGACGAGTTCCTCCATGTCGTTCACCGAGCGCTGCAGGTTACGGATGTGCATGCCGACGTCGCGCAGGTAACCCTGCAGCATGAAGAACATCGTCAGCGCGAACGCGATGTCGCCGACGCTCGCTTCGTCGTTCATCCACAGCCGCAGCGCGACGCCGATCATCGCGGCCTGCATCGCGACCAGCATCGCCCCCTGCAGCCCGCCGTTGAACGTGCCGCGCACCCACGTGCGGCGCGTGCGCTGCCGCCACTTGTCGATCACGCGTGCGAGCCGCGCTTCCTCGCGCGTTTCCGCGCCGAACGCCTTGACGACCGCGTTGCAGCTCACGGCGTCGGCGAGCGCGCCGCCCATGCGCGTATCCCACAGATTGCCGAGCCGCGCGGCCGGCGCGACGATGCCGAGCGACACCGCGACCGTCACCGCGATGTACAGCAGCGAACCCGCGCCGACGACGAGCCCCATCGCGGGCCAGTGGGTGCCGAGCAGCACGGTCGCGCCGACCAGCATCGCGACCGACGGCAGCAGCGCGATCAGCACGGTGTCGTTGAGCAGGTCGAGCGCCCAGATCCCGCGCGTGATCTTGCGCACGGTCGAGCCCGCGAAGCTGTTCGCGTGCCAGTCGGTCGAGAAGCGTTGCACGCGATGGAACGACGCGGCGGCGATCTCGCTCATCATCTTCAGCGTGAGCGTGATGATGTTCAGGTAGACGCCCTGGCGCAGCACCGTCGCGCCGATGCCGAGCGCGGCGAGCGTGCCGAACGCGACGAGGGCCGAGTGCCACGCGGCGGCGCGGTCGGTCAGGCCGGTCGACAGCGCGTCGACGAGGCGGCCGGCGAACAGCGGCGTGAGGACGTCGGCGAGCGCGGCGAGCAGCGCGAGGCTCGCGACCGTGGCGATGCGCGCCGGCTGCTTGCGCCAGTAACGAATGGTGAAGCCGAAGACGGCCTGGAATGCCTGGCCGCCCAGATGGGAGGTTTTTCTGGTCATGTATCGTTGCCCGGCGCATCGCGCGACGGGACTTTCCGGTTCGGAGAACGTCGAAAACGCAACAGCCGGGCCGCGCGAAATACGCGGGCGGAGCGAAACGGGCTGTCGGGAAAAGCGCGGCTGACGGGTTAGCGGAAAACTCGGGAGCCGGCGCGGACGGCGGGCTGGATCAGCTGCGCCGCGAGACCACGTTCGGGAAGGTGGCTGGCATTCGGAACATCTGCACCTCCCTGAAGTGAACGGTTGAATGAAAGGACGCCGAAAAGACGTGCTGCGATTTTATCAGGAGTGTCGCGCGCGCCGCAACGTCTGACGAATGCGGCGTTGCAGCGTCGATACGGTTAGTATTCAGGGTTTTGGCCCCTTTTCGCGTACGTTCGACGTGGCGGCTGGGGCCGGTCGGCGCATCGATTACACTTCCGCGTCCGCGGCGCGCGACGATGCGGCCCGCACAGATTCACTCCGAACCATTCCCGAGGAAACGATGAGCGACGTTCAGCAAGGCATCCTGGCTCCGATCGATACGGCAGCCCGATACCTCACTTTCACGATGTCGAATGACGGCAATATCGCCGCGGCGCTGGCCGCGCTGCGCGAGATCGTCGACGGACGCGACACGGTCGTCGGGTTCGGACACGCGCTGGCCGCCTGGCTCGGGCATCCGGTGCCGGGCCTGACCGAGTACCCGGCGTTCGCGGTGAACGACCGTACGCTGCCGAGGACGCCGGCCGACGTGTGGGTCTGGCTGCGCTCGGACGACCGCGGCGAGATCGTGCTGCGCGCGCGGGCGATCGAACGTGCGCTCGCGCCGGCGTTCGCGCTGCAGGAGGCCGTCGACGGCTTTCGCTATTCGAACGACCGCGACCTGTCCGGCTACGAGGACGGTACCGAGAATCCGGAAGGCGACGACGCGGTGGCCGCGGCGATCGTGACGGGGCAGGGCGCGGGGCTCGACGGCGCGAGCTTCGTCGCGGTGCAGCAGTGGGTACACGACTTCGACCAGATGGAGCGCATTCCGTCGGGCGAGATGGACAACATCATCGGGCGCCGCCGTTCGGACAACGAGGAACTCGACGACGCACCCGAATTCGCGCACGTGAAGCGCACCGCGCAGGAAAGCTTCGAGCCCGAGGCGTTCATGCTGCGCCGTTCGTCGCCGTGGTCGGACACGCGCCGTGCGGGCCTGTACTTCGTTGCGTTCGGTTGCTCGTTCCGCGCGTTCGACGTGCAGATGCGCCGGATGAGCGGCGCGGAAGACGGCATCGTCGACGGCCTGTTCCGCTTCACGCGGCCGCTGACGGGCGCGTATTTCTGGTGCCCGCCGATGAAGGACGGCAAGCTGGACCTCGCCGCGCTCGGACTGTAAGCGCCGGGCGGGATCGATGAACGGGCGGGTCGCGCCGGATGCGCGGCCCGCCCGTTTCGTTTTTCAAGCTTTCAAGTGGCAGTGCGTATGGCCTGCCGCGGGCGTCAGTTCAACGTCGTTTCGATCCGCGTGCCGCGCTTGATGAATTGCGTCACCGGGGTTTTCTCGCAGATTTCCGCGAGACGCTGGCGTTGTGCGTCGTCGAGCGGGCCGTCGAGCGTCACGACGCGGCGCACGTACTGCACGCCTTCGCGATCGGCGTGCAGCTCGGTGCGCACCGAGATGCGCGCGGCCGGCCACGTCTTGCGCTGCATGTACATGCGCAGCGTCGCGGCCGTGCATTGCGCGAGCCCGGCGAGCACGAACTCGTACGGCGCCGGCCCGCGATCCTGGCCGCCTTCGCGCGGCGCTTCGTCGCCGGTCAGCGTGTGCGTGCCGGCCTGTAACTGGACGACGTAGTCGGGCGCCTCGGCATCGAGGACGGCGGCGGCGTGGATGAGCGACATGGCGAGTCTCCGGTAAGCGGACCAGGGAAAGCGGGCGCCGGGTGGCGGCGTGCAGCCGTCAGCATACCGTCCCGGCCGTGGGGGCGTGCGCTGCGTGCTACGCGTCGGCGATGCCGGCGCTGCTGCGCACGAGGGCGGCAATGCGCTCGCGTACCCACTGATGCGCGCGGTCGGTATCGCGCGACTCGTGCCAGTACGCGAGCAGCGGGAACGGCTTGAGCCGCAGCGGCAGCGGCCGCACGACGATCGGCAGCAGCGCGGCCATGCGCAGCGCATAGGTGTGCGGCAGCGTGACGAGCAGGTTGCCGGCCGCGGCGATCTGGCAGGCGGCGAAATAGTGCTGGCAGGTGAGCCGGATGTCGCGGAAGCGCCCGTCGTTGCCGAGCAGGACGTCGAGCGATTGCGGCTCGCCGAGCGACGACACGGCGATATGCTGCGCCGCGAAATAGTCGCCGCGTCGCAGCGGGTCGTGCGCGAGCGGATGATCGCGGCGCAGCGCGACGACGAGCGAATCGTCGAGCAGGTGTTCGGTGGCGATGCGCGGGCCCGTCTGCACGCGACGGTCGACGACGAGATCGAGGTTGCCCGACGCGAGTTCGCGCTCGATGTCCGGTACCGCGATGCGGCGGCTGACGAGCCGCAGGCCCGGCGCTTCGTCGGCGAACGCGGCGACGATGCGCGGCAATGCGATGGATTCGAGCACGTCGCGAATGCCGACCGCGATGCCCAGGTCGAGCGTCGCGGGATCGAAGGCGGACGGATCGCGCGCGGTACCTTGCAAGCCTTTCAGATGCAGTTGCACGTCCGCGATGATCGACCGCGTGCGCTCCGTCGGCACGACGCGGTTGCCCTGACGTACGAACAGCGGATCGTCGAAATGCGTGCGCAGCCGGTTGAGCGCATGCGTGACGGCCGGCTGCGTGAGATGCAGCGCGCGGGCGGCCGCGCCGATGCCGCCGTGCACGTAGACGGCGTCGAGCACGCGAAACAGGTTCAGGTCGAGACGGTGATCGGCGGGCACGGAGCGCGGGCGGCGAGGTGAAGGACGGCTCGATTCTAAAGGATGCGTGGGCAACCGATGCGCCGGTTGGCATGCGTGGCGATCGTGCGCGTTCGATGCGGGTCGATGCCGTTCGCGCCAATACGCGAGCGTCCGTTTGACCGATGCGCAACGCAATCGAACACGCATGTCATTACGCATGACGGCCGCAATAATCGGCCGCATCGCCCATGCATTTCCGTGCCGGCATACCAGCGGCGCACGCCAGCCTGTAGTAATCCGCCATCATGCTGTCCCGGTCGGCCATTTCGCGCCAAAGGCGCTACCCGTTCGGCTAAGATGCCGTCGCTTCATATTTCGGGATAGCCGTCCTGTCGCACGCATTCAAACCAAATATAAGCCTGACAGTTCGACGGTATTAGAAGAAGTCGAACGAGTCGGGGGCTTGGCCAGTGAATGCAGCAGATCAGCGGTGGGTCGTTATCTATTTGAGTACGGGGTTTTCGTTGGCCCAGGCCGCGCGCCTCGGCGAAGCCTTCAACCTGGCGAATCGCCTGCATGCGTACAGCGCGGATTACCAGCTCAAGTACGTCTCCGAAAGCGGGGGACTGTTGCAGTCGTCGTCCGGCGTGCGCATCGCGGCCGAGCCGTTCGGCGACGAACATAGCCGCCGTGCGCGCGCGTTCTTTCATCTTCATGGCGAGCGTGCGGCCGTCAATTGGGACGACGCATTGCAGCGGCGCCTGTCCGACATTCGCCAGCATGCGCGCTGGATCGTCGACGCGATGGAACTGCCCGCGCTCGCCGCCACGCGGCGGCCGTCGTCGTCAATCGACGTGCGGCCCGGCCGGGCCGGGCGCCGCGCCACCACGACGATCGAATTGCAGGCCGGCGAGACCGACGTGTTCGCCGCCGCGCTCGACATGTTTCGCGTCGACCTCGGCGACGGCGCCGCGCAGGAGATCGCCAGCAACATGATGCGGCCGGTCGAGCAGCGCTACGCGCAGTCGATGTGGGCGTTTCGCGAACTGAGCGCGAGCCCGTCGATCCGGATGTCCGCGCAGCGGCTGCGTGCGCAGAGCGTGAACCGCATCTCGATCGCGAACGCCGCGCAGGCGGCCGCGATGAGCGAGCGCAATTTCCTGCGGCGCTTCAAGAAGGAGATCGGCGTGACGCCGACCGAGTTCGTCCAGCACGTGCGGCTCGAGCGGGCGTGTCACATGCTGATCCATACGACGCTGCCGGCCGACAAGGTCGCGCGCCGCACCGGCTTCGGCAGTGGCGAGCGGCTCGCGAAGCTGTTTCGGCAGCGGCTGCTGATGTCGCCGACCGAGTTTCGCGTCGCCGAGCGGGAAAAAATCCTCGCGCACGGCGCGGCGTCGCCCGATCCTGACGAACGGCTTGCCGCCGCGTGTTGCGACGGCGACGGGGCGGATTGCGACGCCTGCGTGGCCGCGCGCGGGAAAACGGGACGGATACCCGTAAAATCGACGGATCGCGATCTCGATTCCCGGTTTCCATGCCCTTCCTCCCCACTACCGCTACCGCCCCTTTCTGCCCGTCGGAAGTAAAGGGCAGCATCACGATCGACGCCGCCGCGCCGCGCTGGCAAAAGCTCAGGCGTTTCTTCGGCCCCGGCCTGCTGGTCGCGATCGGCTACATGGACCCCGGCAACTGGGCGACGGATATCCAGGCCGGCTCGCAGTTCGGCTATTCGCTGCTGTGGGTCGTCGCGTTCTCGAGCCTCGCGGCGATCTTCCTGCAGATGCTCGCGGCGCGGCTCGGCCTCGTCGCGGGCAAGGATCTCGCGCAGGCAAGCTACGAGCGCTACGGCCGGTTCGGCCGCGTCGTGCAGTGGATCACCGCCGAAGTGTCGATCATCGCGTGCGACATCGCGGAAGTGCTCGGTTGCGCGCTCGCATTCAAGCTGCTGCTCGGCGTGCCGCTCGCGTGGGGCGTCGTGCTCACCGCGCTCGACACGGTGATCGTGCTCGGCCTGCAGGGCAAGGGCTTCCGGCAGATCGAGGCGATCGTGCTCGGGCTGATCGCGACGATGGCGTTCTGCTTCGTCGCGCAGGTGGCGATCACGCCGCCCGACTGGCATGCGGTGGCGGGCGGCCTCGTGCCGGGCGACCCGGGCCACGACCGCAAGGATGCGATCGTGCTCGCGCTCGGCATCGTCGGCGCGACGATCATGCCGCACAACCTGTACCTGCATTCGTCGGTCGTGCAGACGCGGCACGTCGTCGGCGGCGCGCGCGGCGTGATCCGCGACACGCTGGCGCTCGTGCGCATCGATACCTGCGTGTCGCTGTTCGTCGCGATGCTCGTCAATGCGGCGATCCTCGTCGTCGCGGGCGCGGCATTCCACGCGACGGGCCAGCACGACGTGACCGACATCGAGCAGGCGTACCGGCTGATCACGCCGATCGCGGGCGGCGCGGCCGCGCTGTTGTTCGGCATCGCGTTGCTCGCGTCGGGGCAAAGCTCGACGCTGACCGGCACGATCGCCGGCCAGGTGATCATGGACGGCTTCCTGCATACGAAGATCCCGTGCTACCAGCGCCGGCTGATCACGCGCGGGCTCGCGCTCGTGCCGGCGCTGATCGGCGTGCTGTGGCTCGGCGACGGCTCGGTCGGGCAACTGCTCGTGTGGAGCCAGGTGCTGCTGAGCCTGCAGTTGCCGTTCGCGATGTGGCCGCTGATCCGCTCGGTCAGCGATCGCCGCACGATGGGCGAGCACGCGATCGGGCGCGGGATGCAGGTGGCCGCGTGGGCGCTGTTCGCCGTGATCACCGGCACGAACCTGCTGTTGATTACCGGTGTCGCGGGCTGATACAGCCTGTCACAGGCTGACACAGGCACACTGCGTGCCTGCGGTAAACTGCGGTCTTTCGATCGTCTCCGAAGTCCATCATGTGGAGTGAAATCAGCAACATCGGCGATGCCGCGCTGACCCTGCCGATCGCGGTGACTTGCGCGGCATGGCTCGCGCTGACCGACTGGCGCCTCGCCGCCCGCTGGGGCGTGCTGCTGGCCGCCGGCATGGGCGTCGTCGGCGCCACGAAGATCCTGTATGCCGGCTGCGGCATCGAGCTTGCGCAGTTCGATTTCCGCGTGATCAGCGGCCATACGATGCTGTCGACGTCCGTGTGGACGGTCGCGCTGTCGATGCTGTGGCAGGCGTTCCGGCCCGGCAAGGCGCCCGGCGTCGCGGCCGGGCTGGCCATCGGCGCGATCACGGCCGTTGCCCGCGTATTCGATCACTCGCACACCGTGCCGGAAGTCGTCGTCGGCTGGCTGCTCGGCGCGCTGGTCGCGCTGGTGTTCCTGCGCGGCTACGACGGCGTGCGGCAGCGCGCGTTCTCGCCGCGCGTCGCCGCGGTCTGCCTGCTGCTCGTGTCGGGTATCGCGTACGGGCACCGCGCGCCGTTCCAGCAGATGATCGACACGCATTCGCCGCAGCTCTGCGCGTTCGTGCGGGCGCCGTCGGGCGAAGGGTTCTGACTGGTGTCGATGGCGGGTGCTCCGGCACCGCCTTCCTGCCGCCGGCGTTCGGTCCGGCGGTTCCCGGGTTTTTCCGGCGGGGCGCACGAGGTCACGCCGGTTCATCTTCCCGATTGCGTTCTCTTCCGTGCGGGGACGCCACACTTCCGTTATCCCGATAATCGAGTCGTCTGCCCGGCCATCCGGCTGGTCGTGCTTACCTGTTTGCGCACCGTCGCCGGTACGCGCAAGTCATGAACGAGGTCTATGACCGGGCATAACGAATATTCATTTCATCGATTGGCGGCATTCGCGTACGCTGGCTGTCGTTCAACCGCGGGCAGACTGTACGGCCGGTTCCGCGCGCGCCGCATTCATCTCGATATACTCGCGGAAAACCCGTGCGATGCGTCGCCATGCCGGCGCACGTCGGCTGGAAGATGCACGGGAAACCCCATCGCGGCAGCGTTCCGCGACGACGATTCACGACAGGAGCAGGTCACATGACAATCCTTTCTCCGCGCCTCGCGGGCAAGTGCGCATACATCACGGGCGCCGCGGGCGGTCTCGGCCGCGCGATCGCGCGCCGCATGGTCGAGCAGGGCGCGCGCGTGTTCGTGACCGACATCGCGGAAGCGGCGGTGCTCGACGCGTTCGCGCAGGAACTCAACGCCGGTCACGCGACGCCGGTCGCGTTCGCCGCGACCCAGGACGTGCGCGACGAAGCGCGCTGGCAGGCGCTGCTCGCGCAGGCGACCGATGCGATGGGCGGCCTGTCGGTGCTCGTCAACAACGCGGGCGTCGGCTCGATCGGTTCGCCCGCGCAAATCGAGCTGGACGAATGGCGGCGCGTGATGGCGATCAACGTCGAAAGCATCGTGCTCGGCTGCAAGCATGCGCTGTCGTATCTGGCCGAGAGCCATCCCGCGTCGATCATCAACATCTCGTCGGTCGCCGCGTTCAAGGTCGAGCCGGATTTCACCGCGTACAACGCATCGAAGGCGGCGGTCGCGTCGCTGACGAAGTCGGTCGCGATCGACTGCGCGCGCCGAGAGATCGACGTGCGCTGCAATTCGATTCACCCGGCATTCATTCGCACGGGGATCGTCGAGCCGCTGTTCCAGTCGCTCGGCGAACGCGACGCGACCCGCAAGCTCGCGCGCGGCATTCCGCTGCGCCGGCTCGGCGAGCCGGACGACGTCGCGCATGCGGCCGTGTATCTCGCGTCCGACGAGAGCCGCTTCGTGACGGCCGCCGAACTCGTGATCGACGGCGGCATGTGCGCGGTCTGACGCGTATCCCGAACCACAACGATTGGAGGAGAACATCATGCCGACACCCGTGAACCGCCAACTGCTGCTGAAGACGCGCCCGGAAGGGCGGGTCGGCCGCGAACATTTTTCGCTCGTCGAGACGCCGGTACCGGCGCTCGCCGACGGCGAGGTACTCGTGCGCGTGCTGTATCTGTCGATGGACCCGACCAACCGCGTATGGATGAGCGACGTGCCGCAGTACCTGCCGCCCGTCGCGATCGGCGAGGTGATGCGCGCGCTCGGGATCGGCCGCGTGGTCGCGTCGCGCCATGCGGGTTTCGCGGAAGGCGATCTCGTGCAGGGGCTGGTCGGTTGGCAGGACTACGCGGTCGTGCCGGCCGAGCAGGTCGCGCAACTCGTGAAGCTGCCCGCGCAGTCGGGCCTGCCGCTGCCCACGCTGCTCGGCGCGTGCGGGATGAGCGGGCTGACCGCGTACTACGGGCTGACCGACATCGCGCCGGTGCAGCCGGGCGAAACGCTCGTCGTGTCGGCGGCGGCCGGCTCGGTCGGCTCGATCGCCGGGCAGATCGGCAAGATTCATGGCGCGCGGGTGGTCGGCATCGCGGGCGGCGCGGACAAGTGCCGCTACCTGACCGAGACGCTCGGCTTCGACGCGGCCGTCGACTACAAGTCCGACGATTTCCGCCAGCAACTGAAGGCGGCGACGCCGGACGGCGTGCACGTGAACTTCGAGAACGTCGGCGGCGAGGTGATGCGCGCGGTGCTGTCGCGGATGGTGATCGGCGGGCGCGTCGCGTTGTGCGGCGTGATCTCGAACTACAACAGCGGCCGCGCGGCCGACGACGTCGGCGTGCTGATCTCGAAGCGGTTGACGATGCGCGGCTTCCTGATCCTCGACTACCGCAAGAGCCGCGAAGCCGTGCAGACGCTCGCGGGCTGGCTGCGCGACGGCCGGCTCAAGGCCGAGGAGACCGTGGCCGACGGTCTCGAAAACGCGCCGGACGTGTTGAATCGCCTGTTCGACGGCGACCATCGCGGCAAGCTCGTGTTGCGCGTCGATCCGGACGCGTGACGGGCGTGTCACGCCTGTCGGATCGGGCCGCGGGCGCGTATCGACCGCGCTGAGTTCGATCAACCCGGCTGCAGTTTAGGACTTGTCCCATATATTGTCCGAGCCGCTCTCCCTACAGTGATTGCCAGCACACAGGCGGCGTGACGACGCGTCACGCCGCCTGTTTTTCTGGTGACGCGGCAGAGGAGAGGGAACATGCGGAACAACGCGAAGCGATCGGTATCGGTAACGGCAATGAGCGCCGGGGCCGTGCGGAAGAGGGTGTTCGGGCTCGGTATCGTGCTCGCGATGTCGACTGTCATGTCGAGTGCGATGGCGGCCGGACAGCCCGCATCGGATGGCGTCGTGCGGTTCACCGGCTCGCTCGTCGATCTGTACGACGTGACGCTCGATGCCCCGGTGGGCGCGCTCGTCGACGCGGGACAGGTGGCCGCTGGCGGGGCAACGGCCACGGTCCGGTTCGATGCGCATGGCCGGCGCTTGCCGGGTGCGCAGGTCGCGCTGGTGAAGCCCGACGGCGCGCCGTTCGCGCCGGATGACGGCACGGCGGTGCGGGTCACGTGGCGCGATGCGCACATCGAGCGAAGCGAGCGGCTGGCGCCGGGCCGGGTTCATCGCGTCGGCCCGTATGGCGGCGTGATGACGGTCGCGGCGGATGAAGCAACGGGCGCCGTGGCGCCCGTCGTGATCCATATCCGTCATCCTTGACCGCCGCTCTCCGCACGCGTGCGGATCGCCGGCGGCCGGACAGGCGTCAATCGCCCTGTTCGGAGCGTGCGTAGATGTCCCAACTGGCCATGAACAGCGCGGCGACGAGCGGCCCGATCACGAAGCCGTTGATGCCGAACAGCGCCATCCCGCCGAGCGTCGAGATCAGCACGACCCAGTCGGGCATCTTCGTGTCCTTGCCGACGAGGATCGGGCGCAGCAGGTTGTCGACGAGGCCGATCACGCCGACGCAGAACGCGACGAGGATCACGCACTTCCAGACCGCACCGATCATCAGGAAGTAGAGCGCGGCCGGCACCCAGACGAGGCTCGCGCCGATCGCGGGCAGCAGCGACAGGAACGCCATCAGCGCGCCCCACAGCACCACGCCCTCGATCCCGAGGATCCAGAAGATCAGCCCGCCGAGCGCGCCTTGCACGAGCGCGACCGCGATGTTGCCCTTCACCGTCGCGCGCACGACCGTCGTGAATTTCGCGAGCAGCAGGTTCTTGTGCTCTTCGTCGAGCGGCAGCGCACGGCGCACGCGGCGGCCGATCTCGCCGCCGTCGCGCAGCAGGAAGAACACCATGTACAGCATCACGCCGAAGCTCACGACGAACTGGAACGTGTTCTGACCGATGCTGAGCGCCTGGGTGGCCGCGAACTGGCTGATCTGCGCGGCGCCGTCGGTCAGCTTCTTCTGGATGCCCGGGATGTTGGTCAGCCCGTATTTCTGCAGCAGGTTCTGGATCGACGTCGGCAGTGCGTGAATGATGTCGTGGAAGTACTGCGAATAATTCGGCTGCGCGTCCTTGAGCTCCTGGTACACGTAGGCGATTTCCTGCACGAGCGTGGCCGTGACGAACACGAGCGGCAGGATCACGATCAGGATGATGAGCGACATCGTGACGAGCGCGGCCAGGTTGCGCCGCTTGCCGAAGCGCGCGGCGAGCCAGCGTTGCACGGGCTGGAACAGGATCGCGAGAATGGTGCCCCAGAAGACGGCGCCGGAAAACGGCGCGAGGATCCAGCACAGTCCGAAGGTGACCGCGAACAGCAGGAAGTAGAAGAATTTTTGGTGGTCTTGTCCGCTATCCATGGGTGGCATTCGCGCAGATTGATGCGTGGTTGGATTGAATCTCGTTGTCCCGCGCGCGATCGGTTCGCGAACGTCACGGGTTCGCGGCGCAACACGCCGCCGGGCGGCCCATGCGGAGTATGCCCGCAAAGGTGCCGCCATCATAGCCGCTGCGAGAGACGCATGCGAAAACGCCGCGGCCGGGGCCGCGGCGCTGCCGGGAAGCGAACGCGGCGCGAAGCCGCGTGCCGCATCGTCAGATGTTGAGCTTGGTGACCTTCGTGCCGTTCACCGACAGGTCGCCCATCAGGCCCGCGTTGGTCAGGACCAGCACTTCCACCGGTGCGGTAGCCGTGTTGGAATCGACCGCGCCGTTCGCGCCGACCTTCACGACCGCGACCGACGCGTCGGCGCCGGCCGACCAGCCGTCCGACTTGCGGAACGAGTCGAGTGCATCCTGCGTCATGAACAGGAACACGACCGCCTTCGACTGCGCGCCGGCCTGCAGGCCGACCGACAGCGACGACGTGTTGTAGTAGCCGACGGTGCTGCCGCCGACACGCAGCGCGCCGTTGCCGGACTGGGCGCCGACGATGAAGCCGGCCTGCAGCACGTTCGGGAACACGAGGACGCCGCGTGCTTTCGAGACGAGGTCGCGCGAACCCGGCACCGTCGAATACAGGCGCGACAGCGTTGCGTTCACGCTGGCGTCGATCGACTGGCGCTTCGATGCACTGGCCGCGGCGCTATCGGGTTTGCCGGACGTGGTCGTGCAACCGGCGAGAGCGAGGCTGCCGAGCATCACGGCGGCGGCGGCTTTCATGGCGAGGGACTTCTGCATGGCGGTTCTCCTTCGTTGTCTGATGGATGACGGGCGGGCGGCGGTGTACGCCGCCCCGTTCAACGGCGGGAAAGGAGCAGGCCCGCAACGAACGCAAGGCCCGCGACGACGCCGGCGGTTTGCCACGGGTTCTCGTGCACGACCTGCGATACGCGCTCGGCCGAATCGCGCAGTCGGGCGGCCGCGCTGCCCGACGCATAGTCGAGCGCGCCGCGCGCTTCATCGAGCCGGGATTGCACGCGCTTGCGCAGCGCGGCGATATCGCCATCGCCATCGTTTTTCAGCAGATCTTCCAGTTCGTCGACCAGCCCGCGCAGATCGTCGGTCACGTCGGCATGCAGGTCGCGGGCAGCCGCGCGCGTCGTGCGGCCCACGCGCCGGCCGGTGCGACGGATGTCGGACAGGCCGCGGTCCAGCTTGTGTTCGATCGAGTCGGTAAGCGCCATGGTGTTTATCCTCCTTTGATTCCAGGCAATTTGAAGATAAGACGAATCCCAGCAACTGATGTGATTCACTTGATCCGATTGAGTTTCGAGACAAATTTTCAATTCGTCGGCAGGATCGCCGGGAAGCCCCGCCGCACGGGGCGACGCAGCGGTTGAAAAAATTTCGCGTTTCGCGGCGATACAGCGTGTCGAGCAGCAGGTCGCAGTGAAGGTCCGGTAAATATGGCGTCGCCAGGGGCGTCAGGTAAATAGTGCCATTGCAGGTTGGATGCTGATGCAAATGCACTACTCGACGCGTCATCGATGCGCACGATTTGTGCCCGGTGCCGGTTGCGTGGCGGCGTCGTCCAGCGCGAGGTCGATGACGACGGGATCGTGGTCCGACGAGCGGTAGGCGTCGGGTGCGTAATAAGCCGATCGTTGCGCGGACGTTTTGTAATCGGGCACGGGTTGCAAGACCACCGGTTCGTCCGCGTTGATGTGCCAGAACCGCACGGCCTTCACGCGCGCGGCGAGCGCCGGCGTGGCAAGCGCATGGTCGAGATTGCCGGCTTCGCCGCGAAATACGTAGCTGTACGCAGCATCGCCGACGAAGCGCACAACCAGGTTCGCGTAGCCGCGTGCTTCGAGCGTGCGAAGCGGGTCTTCCTTCGCATAACTGTTCAGATCGCCGATCAGCAGCACGCCGTCGGCCGCGATGCCCGTCGGCGAGGTGGCGAGCCAGTCGGCGACGCGTGCGGCCGCCCGCGTGCGCGCCGCGTTCCAGCAGCCCTGGCCGTCGGACTGATCGAGATTGGCGCCGCTCGCATGCGGGCAGTTCTTCGACTTCAGGTGATTGACCGCGACGGTGAACGTGCGTATGCCGTCGATGCGCCGGAACGTCTGCGCGAGCGGCGGGCGGTGGCGGCCGCCGAGTGCGACGGTGACGGCGCGCCCGACCGGCTCGACCGTGCGGCTGTCGTACAGCAGCGCGACCGCGATCGCGTCGCGGCCCAGCCGCGCCGTGCCGGGATCGACTGCGCGCCAGCCGCCGCCGAGTTGCGCGGCGAGCCGGCGGATGGCGCTCGCGTCGCCGTGGCCGTTGTTCGCGATTTCCATCAGCCCGATCACGTCAGCGCGTAGCGCGCGCAACGCCGCGACGATCTTCGCTTCCTGCCGCGCGAACGCGGCGGGCGTTTTCGCGCCGCGGTTGTCCGGCGCGTCGAATCCGCCGCCATGGCCGTCGCCGTTGAAATAATTGAAGACATTGAACGACACGATGCGCACGTCGGCATCGGGATGCCGGGCCGGTGGCGCGGGACGCGGGTTCGCCGCGGCATCGAACACGGGCGCCGCGCCGGCCACCGGTTGCAACCGCCATGCGCCGTAACGCCATTCGAGCACGCCTTCGACGCCGCGTACAGTGGTGCCCGCGCGCAGCGTGTTGGCGGCGCTCAGCGCGGGCGGCGGATAGCGGACGGTCGCAGGGTCGCGACGGCTCGAGCCGTCGTCGAGCACGATGCGGTTCAGTGCGTTGGCCGCGGCGTGCGCGGCAGCGTCGGCCGGCGGCGCGACCTGGGTCGGCACGCGCAGCCGGCCGTTGCTCAGCACGATGCTGCCGTAGCGACCGAGTGCGTAGGTATCGCTGACAGTCAGCGTTTGCGGCAGGCGTACGCGCATGGCTTCGTGCGCGGCCAGGACGGCGGGCGACGCGACGGGCAGCGTGAGCGTCGCCGGCGTGACCGTCTGCCCGCGTGCGCAAACGGCCATGCGGCCCGTCAGCGTAAATTGCGTCCGGCCATATTTCTCGTCGACCTTGCCGGTCAGATGCACGAGATCGCCGGGCGCCGCGTGCGCGTTCGGTGCGTAGACGAACAACCCTTCCGGGACGCCCGGCCGGCGCTGCCGCTGCGCGTCGGCCTGCTGGACGAAGAAGCCGCCCAGGCCGTCGGCGCCGCCGAACGCCGCGGTGACGACCGCTTCGATCGACGTCGTTTGCCCGGCGAACGGCGACGGCCCGCTCCCGCGCCGGAGCTCGGCAATCGCCGTGGCTGCACCGCCGCAGCCGCTGCTGACCGGCAGCGCGGCGGCGGCCGGCCAAGCGAGGAGCGCCACGGACAGCACGGCGGACAACACCACGAACAGTGCAGCGGCAGAGAGGGGAAGCGGGCGTGACATGAGACGGTCCACAGGATGAAAATCCGACAGTTCGGGACCGCATCTTGAAGGCAAAATGTCAGGCTGCGGCCGAAATGGCCGTCCGGCCAGTGCCGGTTGGCCAACGATGCGGCAAGCCGCCCCGCGGCTGTTACGCTTTCGCACCGGGCGTCGTGTGCCGCTCGCCCGGCGCATGTCGCCGCGCCCCGTCCCCACAGGAGAAATCCATGTCTTACATGCTGTTGATTGTCGAACCGACCGAACAGCGCGCCGAGCGCGCGCTCGACGAAGGCCAGGCGCTTTATGCGCGGATGGTCGATTTCGCCGAGTCGCTGAAGGCGCGCGGCGTGCTGCGCGGCGTCGAGTCGCTGGAGCGCTCCGAACGCGGCACGCGCGTGCAGGTGCGCGACGGCGAGACGCGGCTGCTCGACGGCCCGTTCGCCGAGGCGAAGGAGATGGTCGGCGGCTTCTTCCTCGTCGACGTCCCCACGCGCGAGGAAGCAATCGAGATCGCGCGCCAGTGCCCGGCCGCGCAATGGTGCACGGTCGAGGTGCGCGCGGTCGGCCCGTGCTTCCTGTGAACGTCGCGACTCGGTATTTACCCTGATTTGTCGTGGCGTGTGTCGATCCGGCCGTCTTTCGTCCGTCGTCCGGATAAGGCGCCGCGGAACGGGCGCCGTCTTCCACCGACGACATGGAGTAAACGATGCGATTCATGATCATGATCCGGGCGAACGCCGTCAGCGAATCCGACGCGTTGCCGGACAACCGGCTGGTCGAGGCCATGACGGTCTATCACGAGGAACTGGCGAAGGCCGGCGTGCTGCTCGACGCCAACGGCCTGAGGCCGAGCGCCCACGGCTGGCGGGTACGCTACACCGGCGGCAAGGGCACGGTGATCGATGGCCCGTTCGCCGAAACGAAGGAACTGATCGCCGGCTATACGCTGATCCAGGTGCGCTCGCGCGACGAGGCGCTCGCATGGACGCGCCGGTTCCCCGCGCCGTTCGGCGCCGAGCTCGATTGCGAGATCGAGGTGCGGCCGCTGTTCGAGCTCGACGACCTCACGCCGAGCGACGCGGTCGAGCGGTTCCGCGATCTCCACGTCGGCCGCAGCCACGCCTGAATCCAACCTCACCGGGAGCACCCGTCATGCACAAGATGGTTTTCATCAACCTGCCGGTAGCCGACCTGCCGCGCGCGAAGACGTTCTACCAGGCGCTCGGCTTCGAGGTCGTGCCGGCCTATACCAACGAGCAGGCCGCGTGCATCCAGATCAGCGACACGATCTTCGCGATGCTGCTCGTGCGGCCGTTTTTCCAGACCTTCACCGACAAGACCATCATCGATCCGGCGACGCACATCCAGGTGCTGTCGTGCCTGTCGTGCGACAGCCGCGCCGAAGTCGACACGCTCGTCGCGAAGGCGCTGGCGGCCGGCGGGGCTGCGCCGCAGGCGCCGCGCGAGTACCCGAACATGTACGGCCACGGGTTCACCGATCCGGACGGCCATACGTGGGAGCTGATGGCCATGCCGCTGGATGCGTCGGCCCAGGGGCAGGCGTCGTGACGCATGAGGCGACGCATCGTGCGATCGAAGCGGTCTGGCGAATCGAGGCGCCGAAAATCATCGCGCGGGCCGCGCGCGTGGTGCGCGACGTCGGCGTGGCCGAGGAACTGGCGCAGGACACGCTCGTCGCGGCGCTCGAGCACTGGCCCGTCGACGGCGTGCCCGACAACCCGGCCGCCTGGCTGATGACGGCCGTGAAGCGGCGCGCGCTCGACCGGGTCCGGCAGGAGTCGCTTCATGCGGCGAAGCGCGACCAGCTCGGCCACGAGATGGACGCGCTCGAGGCGCACGTCGTCCCCGACATCGCGGACGCGATCGCCGATGCGGGCGACGACGACATCGGCGACGACCTGCTGCGGCTGATCTTCACGTCGTGCCACCCGGTGCTGTCGACCGACGCGCGCGTCGCGCTGACGCTGCGGCTGCTCGGCGGGCTGACGACGGGCGAGATCGCGCGCGCGTTCCTGACGCCGGAGCCGACGATCGCGCAGCGGATCGTGCGCGCGAAGCGCACGCTCGCGGCGGCCCACGTGCCGTTCGAGGTGCCGGCCGCCGACGCGCGGCCGGCGCGGCTCGCGTCCGTGCTCGAAGTGATCTACCTCGTGTTCAACGAAGGCCATGCGGCGACGGCGGGCGACGACTGGATGCGTCCGGCGCTGTGCGACGAGGCGTTGCGCCTCGGCCGCGTGCTGGCCGGGCTCGCGCCGGACGAAAGCGAAGTGCTCGGGCTCGTCGCGCTGATGGAACTGCAGGCGTCGCGCATGCATGCCCGCGTCGACGCGCAGGGCCGGCCCGTGCTGCTGCTCGACCAGGACCGCAGCCGCTGGGATCCGTTGCTGATCCGGCGCGGCCTCGCGGCGCTGGAGCGGGCGACGAAGCTCGGCGGCGTGCGCGGGCCGTATGCGCTGCAGGCCGCGCTCGCCGCGTGCCATGCGCGTGCGCGGCAGGCGGCGGACACGGACTGGGCGCAGATCGTCGCGCTGTATGACGCGCTCGCCGAAGTCGCGCCGTCGCCGGTCGTCGAACTCAATCGCGCGGTGGCGGTGGGGATGGCGTTCGGGCCGGCCGCGGCGCTCGAACTTGTCGACGTGCTGCGCGACGATCCGGCGCTCGCGCGCTATCACTGGCTGCCGAGCGTGCGCGGCGATCTGCTCGCGAAGCTCGGCCGTGCCGACGAGGCGAAGCTGGAGTTCCGCCGCGCGGCGGAGTTGACGCGCAACGAACGCGAGCGCGAATTGCTGCTCAAGCGTGCGATGGATGCGTGACGCGGCGCCGTATGCCGTATCCCATGCCGCACGCCGCACCACGCATGACGATCGCGCCCAGCCCATCTTCTCGACCGTCCGCTCACCGCCCCGCGCAGCACGCTATCGCCCGCATTGAAAAAGCCTATTGGGGGATGCGAACTTGAGCGCCTAGATTGAAGAGCACGATGCGCGCCCGGCGCAAGCATCGTTCCCCACATATCTGATCGGCCCGGCGTCGCACGCGGCCGCGCCGACTCGAACGGAGGCGCAAATGGCTCAGCTCAAGGGCAGCAAAACCGAAGAGAACCTGAAGGCCGCATTCGCGGGCGAATCGCAGGCGAACCGGCGCTATCTGTATTTCGCTTCGAAGGCCGACGTCGAGGGGCAGAACGATGTCGCCGCGCTGTTCCGCTCGACCGCCGAAGGCGAAACCGGCCATGCGCACGGCCATCTCGAATACCTGGAAGCCGTCGGCGATCCGGCCACGGGCTTGCCGTTCGGTTCGTCGCGGCTGAATCTCGAATCGGCGATCGCCGGCGAAACGCACGAATACACCGACATGTATCCGGGCATGGCGAAGACCGCGCGCGACGAAGGGTTCGACGAAATCGCGAACTGGTTCGAGACGCTCGCGAAGGCCGAACGCAGCCACGCGAACCGCTACACGAAGGCGCTGGACAGTCTCGTCGACTGACGGGCCGCCGCGGGCCGCACGGCAGCCCCGTGCGACCGGCACGCGGCCGGCTGTTCGTTCCGTCGCCGCCCGCACCGTGCGGGCGGTGCGCTTGCGCACATGCGCGCCACGCGGGAGCGCCCCCATGCCCCACAAGGAAGGCAGTCTCGAAGCGCCGACCCGGCATCCGCTCGACTGGCAGTCCGAAGCGTTCTACGACCAGGCGGCGATCGATGCGGAGATGACGCGCGTATTCGACATATGCGCCGGCTGCCGGCGCTGCGTGTCGCTGTGCGGCGCGTTTCCGGCGCTGTTCGATCTGGTCGACGACACGCCGACGGGCGACATCGAGGAAGTGCCGAAGGCCGCGTTCGGCAAGATCGTCGACCAGTGCTATCTGTGCGACCTCTGCTACATGACGAAATGCCCGTACGTGCCGCCGCACGCGTGGAACGTCGATTTCCCGCACCTGATGCTGCGCGGCAAGGCCGCGCGTTACAAACGCGGCGAAGCGACGTTGCGCGACAAGGTGCTGTCGAATACCGATGCGCTCGGCCATTTCGCGGGCATTCCGGTCGTCACGCAGGCGGTCAACGCGGTGAACCGCACGCCGCCCGCGCGCCACGCGCTCGAAGCGGCGCTCGGTGTCGATCGTCATGCGTGGCTGCCGGAATTCGCGCCGCGCAAGTTCCGGCGCGCCGCCAGACGTTCGGACAACCCGCCCGTGCGCGACGGCGAACGCACGCCCGGCAAGGTCGCGATCTATGCGACCTGCTACGTGAATTTCAACGAGCCGGGAATCGGCCACGACCTGCTCGCGATCCTCGCGCACAACGAGATCCCGTACGAACTCGTCTCGCGCGAAGCGTGCTGCGGGATGCCGCTGCTCGAGCAAGGCAATCTCGACGGCGTCGCCGCGAAGCAGGCCATCAACATCCCGGTGCTCGAGCGCTACGCGCGCGAAGGCTATGCGTTGATCGGCGCGATTCCGAGCTGCGTGCTGATGTACAAGAGCGAGCTGCCGCTGATGTTCCCCGGCGACGCAGCCGTGCGCGCGGTGGCCGACGCGTTCTGGGACCCGTTCGAATACGTGATCGCGCGGCATCGCGACGGGTTGCTCAAGACCGATTTCAAGACCGGCCTCGGCACCGTGTCGTATCACGTGCCGTGCCATGCGCGCGTGCAGAACATCGGCCGCAAGACGGCCGATGCGCTGTCGCTCGTGCCCGATACGCGGGTGAACGTCGTCGAGCGTTGCTCGGGCCACGCGGGCACGTTCGGCGTGAAGAAGGAATTTCATGCGGATGCGATGCGGATCGGCGCGCCGGTGTTCAAGGCGATGGCCGAGCCGCGGCCGGATGTGGTGTCGTCCGACTGCGCGCTCGCCGGGCATCACATCGTGCAGGGCATCGACGAGAAGGGGCTGCCGCAAGCGCCGCTCGCGCATCCGCTGACGCTGCTGCGCCGCGCGTACGGCATCTGAGCCGCTGCCGGCCATCCACGAGGACATCCTTGACGTTCTCCTCTCCCTAAAGGGAGAGGATTCCCACACCTGGCGATGCACGTCCGCATCGGAGAATGTTCAACGCAGCGTTGGTATCTCGATCATGCTCGACACCACAGTCACTGCAGGTCCACTCTCTTATTCGCAGTCCCGCGATACCTTTCGGCCGCGTCGTGCTGTCTTGCGACCCGCACGACGAACAGGACTGGGTCGAACCGCTTTCGTCGACTTCCTCGAACATGGCCCTGTGCGCGATCGCTTTGTAGCGGAGCTTGTTTCGGAAGGACGACCAGGATGCGTCGTAGACGCTTTTCGCCATCCTGGTTCTGGCGAGTTTGACGGCAGATACGTTGCCGACCGCGATGTAATCGAAGCGCCGCACCAGATCGAGCGCGAGCTTGTGCTGGAAATCGGAACGGGCATTGGCGACCTTGGCGTGCAACTTCGCGATATGCCTTTTGTGCTTGCTCGCCCGTTGCGCTTTCGCCAGCTTCTCGGCCGCTCGTCGGCCGAACCGGTCATTGGGCAGCTTCTCGCCGGTCGAAAGTGTGGCGAAGTCTTTCAGGCCGAGATCGATGCCGACGCCGGAACGGATCGGACGAGCCTGAACATCTGGCATCTCGATTACGACGTTCAAGAACCAGTTGCCGCGTGCATCCTGAGCAAAGTTGGTCCCGTCCTTGATCTTGCCTTCGGGAAGCGGTCGGCTGTTGAACACGCGAAACGTGTTGCCGGCGAAACGGAACGCGTCACCCTCGCGCTTCAGGTCACGCCCCTTCAGCGGCACCCAGCCCAGCGATTTCCTGCCGCGATAGCGCAGGTAGGGCCGACGGCGCTGACTGCGCGACTTCGCGTATTGCTCGCACGTCGCGTTGACCGTGCCGGAGTGAATACCGAGTTCCTTGCTGCTACCGGTCGTCAGCACGTTCAGATCGAATCCCGTCGGCCACTTCTTGCCCCACTTGAGCGCGTGCTTCTGCGTGTCGTTGCAGAAGTTCCAGACGTAGTTCACCGCGCGGCTCTGCTTGTTAAGCAGTCCGTTGAGCGACTTCACGCGGTAGCGGTAGACAAGAATCATGCCGATGATCCTAACCCGTGGAAGAAGCTGCCTGTCAACAGCACGCCTTTCCTCCTCGTCCGGAAGGACGGGGTTTCTCGGAGCAACTGATGACGCTGACCCGCGACTCCCTGCTGACGCTCGAAGCGTACGCGAAAATCCGCAAGGCCGAACACGCGCGGCTCGTCGCGTACAAGCGCCGCCGCGCGGTGGCACTCGGCAACCACCTGCGTTTCCTGTTCGAGGACGAGACGACGATCCGCTACCAGATCCACGAGATGCTGCACATCGAGAAGCTCTTCGACGAAGCCGGCATCGAAGGGGAGCTGGAAGCGTATCTGCCGCTGGTGCCCGACGGCACCAACCTGAAGGCGACGATGCAGATCGAGTACGAGCACGAGATCGAACGGCGCGCGGCGCTCGCGCGGCTGATCGGTGTCGAGGATCGCGTGTACCTGCAGGTCGACGGATACGCGAGCGTCTACGCGATCGCCGACGAGGATCTCGAGCGCGACAACGCGGAGAAAACCTCGGCCGTGCACTTCGTCCGCTTCGAGTTCGATGCGCCGATGCGCGCGGCGCTCAAGGGCGGGGCGGCACTGTCGATCGGCTGCGATCACCCGGCCTACACGATGCCGCCGCAGCGGGTGGACGCGGACGTGACCGCGTCACTGGCCGGCGATCTGCGCTAGCGCCACTGCTACCTCCACCGCGTGCCACGCACGCGGGCTTGCGCTTTTCCGTTCCGACCCGAAGAAACCCGCGCCCCACGCCCTGCGGCGCGGCCGCGTGGCGCTCGCCGCGAAGTTGTAACAAGCGTGACGGATTTGCATGCGGGGACACATTGGGCACGCTGCGTCAGCGTGTTTTCATCACTCGCAGGGAAACAATAAAGAGATTGTGCATGAAGATAATTTGATTCAGCTCAATTTGAACGATTTACCGATTCGTGAATATCTTGTTACGAATTTTCCCCTGATTTACCGATTTTCGGAGGCTATTCCGGGTGGTGTCGCCGGCAGGGGCCGGAGCAGCCCGAAACCGCCTGCTTAAGCGCATTCCTCAGACGCTGCGGAGCCCCGCTGGACGGGCCTTTGCAGTCATCGGCATAAAGATCTCGCAAAAAAATTCAAGCATAAATGGTTTGCCCGCCCATGGCAGGTTGTTTCAGTGCGTAACATTAAGTCATTGTCATATTGAGATAAACCCTAGGGATGGTATGCTTCGTGCACAAAAATTCCCACATTGGAGTGAGACCGCGATTTGTGCGCCATTGCCGGGAATCGCGGCACCGAGAAAGTGCGGTGTCGCCCGGTATGCACAACGCCGGATAACCATAATGTGCAACCTGGCCGCCCCGCGACGCGAAGTGTCGCGACGGCGCCGCCAATCGCAGCCCCGGCCTGGCTGCGTGGAGAGATCGACTATGTTCTTCGATGAGCTTAACGATGAAGAGTGGTTTCGCCTTTCAGCGCTGATCGCCGATGAACCCATCCGGCTGAACCGTCGCGGGCGTCCACGCGCCGAACCGCGTGTCGTCGCCAACGCGGTGCTGTGGATCCTGACGACCGGGGAAGCCTGGTCAAAGCTGCCCGGCCGCTATCCGTCCGGGCCGACGTGCCGTCGTCGCTACGAGGAGTGGCTCGCGAACGGCACGCTGCTGAAGATGATCGACGTGCTGACCCAGTTCAGCGGGCGCACGTTCGCGTATATTCCGCCGCCGCCGGAGGCGGTCGTGCCGGCTCGCCGTGCGGAACCGGTGCCCGACAACGACCGTCTGCGCGGCGTGTTCTGGCAGAACCCCGAGTCGTGGCAATTGCCGGTTGCGCAGGCAAACGTTTGGGAGGGCGAAGGCGCGTCGTTGAGCACGCTGTCGGCCGACCAGGTGGACGGCCGCGCCGACGTGTCGTTCGCGGTGCCCGGCGCGCCGGCCGCGGAGCTGCGCCATGCGCGCGCGTCGGCGGCGAGCTTCGCCGCGGCCGAGCCGCAGGTCGACGAGTATCGCGGCTATACGATCAGCGGCATCGCACAGCCCGTGCAGAACCTGATGTATCGCGCGTGGGCCGAGATCTCGCAGGACGACCGGCGCGTCGAACGCTCGGGCCTGATCGGCCCGCGCTTCACCGACGCCGAGGCAGCGGAGCAGTACGCGCTCGAGTGGGCACGCCAGTGGATCGATCGCCACGGTGCAAGCGACGCGCCGGCGCGCGAGCCGCAAGGCGAGGTGCTGGCCGGTTTGTCGGCGCTGGCGCGCGCGGAATCGGACATCAAGCGCTTCATCGCCGAGCGTCGCGCGGGCGTGTTGTCGGAAAGCCGCAACGATCCCGTGCAGTCGGAGCGTCGCGAATACGCGTACCGCGTGGGCTGATCGCCGTTGCCGTGCAACGCGCGGGCCGTCGTGTGCCACGACGCCCGCGCGGAAATCCCGTGTCTCCATGTCTGCCCGGGCGCCGCTGTCGAAGCGGCGCCCTTTGTCGCATGACGCGTTACTGCCGGCCGTAGGTATCGTCGAAGCGGACGATGTCGTCCTCGCCGAGATACGCACCCGACTGCACTTCGATCAGCTCGAGCGGCATCTTGCCCGGGTTCTCCAGGCGGTGCGAGACGCCGAGCGGAATGTACGTCGATTCGTTTTCGGACAGCAGGAACGTTTCGTCGCCGCGCGTGATGCGTGCCGTGCCGCGCACGACGATCCAGTGTTCGGCGCGGTGATGGTGCATCTGCAGCGACAGTTGCGCGCCCGGCTTCACGACGATGCGCTTCACCTGGAAGCGCTCGCCGGTGTCGACCGAGTCGTAGTGGCCCCACGGACGATGCACCTTGCGGTGATCGGTCGCTTCGGTGCCTTGTCGCGCCTTGATGTGCCCGACGATCTTCTTCACGTCCTGCACGCGTGATTTATCCGCGACGAGCACGGCGTCGGGCGTTTCGACGACGACCAGGTTCTGCGTGCCGACGCAGGCGACGAGCCGGCTTTCCGAATGCGCGAACGTCGAGTCGGCGCCTTCGAACAGCACGTGGCCGCGGCCGACGTTGCCGCTCTCGTCCTTCGGCGAGATCTGCCAGATCGCGTCCCACGAGCCGACGTCGGACCAGCCCGCGTCGAGCGGCACGACGACGCTTTCGCACAGTTGCGGCTGGCTCGCGAGCGGCTCCATCACCGCGTAGTCGATCGAGTTCGACGGCGACGCGGCGAATGCGTCGCGATCGACGCGGAAGAAATCGCCGTCTTCCTTGCCCTGTGCGACGGCCTGTTCGCAGGCCGCGTAGATTGCCGGTTCGAGCTGCCGGATCGCGTTCAGCCAGACCGACGCGCGCACGATGAAGATCCCGCTGTTCCACCAGTATTCGCCCGACGCGACGTACTGCTGCGCGAGCTCGAGGTGCGGCTTCTCGACGAAACGGTCGAGGCGGCGCACGTCGAGGGTGCCCGTTCCGGCGTCGCCGAGCGGTGCGCCGACGCGAATGTAGCCGTAGCCGGTTTCCGCGTGCTTGGGCACGATGCCCATCGTCGCGATCTTGCCTTGCGCCGCGCAGTGCACGCCGGCCGCGACGGCCGCGTGAAAGCGCGGCAGGTCCGCGACCGCATGGTCGGCCGGCATCACGGTCATCACCGCGTCGGTGCCGTTCGCGACGAGTCGCAGCGCGGCGAGCGTCAGCGCCGGCGCGGTGTCGCGGCCGAGCGGCTCGAGCATGATGGTCGCGTTCCTGGCCGTCAGGCGCAGCTGTTCGGCGGTCGTGAAGCGATGATCCTCGCCGCATACGATCAGCACGTCGTCGTTCAGCGGGTAGTCGGCCGTCAGGCCGTCGAGGCGCAGCGCGGTGGATTGCAGCAGCGAGTGATCGCCGAGCAGTCCGATCAGCTGTTTCGGAAAACGCTCGCGCGACATCGGCCACAGGCGCGTGCCGGAACCGCCGGCGAGAATCACGGGCTGCACGGCGAGACGTGTGCCGACGGCGGGCATACCGGCTGCGGGTGTGCCAGCTGCGGGTGCGGCGGAAGAAGAATGGCGCGTTTCGGCGACCACTGCCGGAGCATTCATGATGACACTCTCCACGGTTGAAGTCAGTGCCTGTCGTTGTAGCATGAAGTAAATCGACAATAAAACCGGACCCAATGGCGGATATCCGCCACGCATTCATCCGGGAGAATTTTCCGCGGTAGCATTGGCCGGAAATAAAAAAGTAAAAAATAATTCCGGGCGCCGGCCGGACGCGACCGCCCGCAAAGGGTGAGCGGAAGGCGTAACGACTCATAAAAAATCTCCATTTCCCGCCCATTCGGGAAAACCTGCCGATTTAATTAAAAAAGATCGCGGCAAGAATTTCCGATTATTTTTCGAAATACTTGTGCGCTTGAGGATGAATTTTCTTGTCGCTTCAATAGCGTCATGCAACGTTTGATTCGAATGTGCGGCACGGGCTGCACAAGGCGCTGTTCGGCAAACGCCTGTTCAAAGAAGAGGAAACAGACATGTTGAGCGTGCTGGCGAGAGTCATCGATATCGCGATGGTCGTGACGGGCGCGCTGATCGCGGCCGCGCTGCACGGCGGCAGCATCGGGCTCAGCGACCTGCAGCGCACGACGGTGCTGTTCGACTGCCTGCTGGTCGTCGTGTTCTTTCCGGCCTTCGGCATCTACCAGTCGTGGCGCGGCAAGCGCCTCGTCGGGCTGATGGGGCGGGTCGTGTTCGCGTGGCTCGCGGTCGAGCTCGCGGGCATCCTGATGAGTTTCAGCTTTCACCAGTCGGGCGACCTGTCGCGGCTGTGGCTGGGTTACTGGGCGCTCGCGACGACGGTGCTGCTCGCCGGCTCGAAGGCCTGCGTGCACGTCGTGCTGCGGCAATTGCGCCGCGGCGGCTACAACCTGAAGGCGGTGGCGATCGTCGGCGGCACGCCGGCGGCGCGGCGGCTGATCGCGCAGATGCGGGCGCGGCCGGAAGCCGGCTTCAATCCGGTGTGCGTGTACGACGAAAGCGAGGCGCCGGGCGAAGTCGCGCTCGACGACGTGCGGATCGAGCGGCAGTTCGAATCGCTGGTGTGGCTGGTGCGCAGCCGCGCGATCAGCGAGCTGTGGCTCACGCTGCCGATCACGGAGGAGCGCCGGATTCACCAGATCGTGACGGTGTTTCGCCACGACTTCGTGAACATCCGCTTCATTCCGGACGTGCGCACGCTGTCGTTCTTCAACCAGGAAGTGGTCGAGGTGCTCGGCGTGCCGGCGATCAACCTCGCGGCGTCGCCGATCACCGACGTGCGGATCTTGCCGAAGTTCGTGTTCGACCGGCTGTTCGCGCTGGCGGCGCTCACCGCGCTCGCGCCGGTGATGGTGCTGATCGCGGCGCTGATCAAGCTGACCTCGCGCGGGCCGGTGTTCTTTCGGCAGAAGCGCAAGGGCATCGACGGGCACGAGTTCGAGATCTACAAGTTTCGCTCGATGAAGGTGCACCAGGAAGTGGCCGGCCAGGTCACGCAGGCGACCAGGAACGACTCGCGCGTGACGCCGGTCGGCCGGTTCCTGCGCCGCACGAGCCTCGACGAACTGCCGCAGTTCATCAACGTGCTGAAGGGCGAGATGTCGGTGGTGGGGCCGCGCCCGCATGCGCTCGCGCACGACGACATCTACAAGGATCTGGTCAAGGGCTACATGTTCCGCTACCGGATCAAGCCCGGCATCACCGGATGGGCGCAGATCAACGGCTATCGCGGCGAGACCGACCAGATCGAGAAGATGATGGGCCGCGTGAAGCTCGACCTGTACTACATGCAGAACTGGTCGTTCTGGCTCGACATCAAGATCGTCGTGCTGACGCTGTGGAAAGGCTTCACCGGCAGCAACGCGTACTGACACCGACGCGCCGCGTCACGCGGGCATTCCGGTTTTACGAATTTCGAATCATTGGTCAAGGGGTCCGACACATCATGAATCTGACTATCATCGGCAGCGGTTACGTAGGGCTCGTCACCGGCGCCTGTCTCGCCGACATCGGGCACGACGTGTTCTGTCTCGACGTCGACCAGGCAAAGATCGATATCCTGAACAACGGCGGCGTACCGATCCACGAGCCGGGCCTGAAGGAAGTCATCGCGCGCAACCGCTCGGCCGGCCGCCTGCGCTTCTCGACCGACATCGAGGCCGCGGTCGCGCACGGCGACGTGCAGTTCATCGCGGTCGGCACGCCGCCCGACGAGGACGGCTCGGCCGACCTGCAGTACGTGCTCGCGGCGGCGCGCAACATCGGCCGCTACATGACCGGCTTCAAGGTGATCGTCGACAAGTCGACGGTGCCGGTCGGCACGGCCGAGCGCGTGCGCGCGGCGGTCGCCGAGGAGCTCGCGAAGCGCGGCGGCGACCAGATGTTCTCGGTCGTGTCGAATCCGGAATTCCTGAAGGAAGGCGCGGCCGTCGACGATTTCACGCGGCCGGACCGCATCGTGATCGGCTGCGACGACGACGTGCCGGGCGAGCGCGCCCGCGAGCTGATGAAGAAGCTCTATGCGCCGTTCAACCGCAATCACGAGCGCACGCTGTACATGGACGTGCGCTCGGCCGAGTTCACGAAATACGCGGCGAACGCGATGCTCGCGACGCGTATCTCGTTCATGAACGAGCTGGCGAACCTCGCCGACCGCTTCGGCGCCGACATCGAGGCCGTGCGCCGCGGGATCGGTTCCGATCCGCGCATCGGCTACCACTTCCTGTACGCCGGCTGCGGCTACGGCGGCTCGTGCTTCCCGAAGGACGTCGAGGCGCTGATCCGCACGGCCGACGAGCACGGTCAGTCGCTGCAGATCCTGAAGGCCGTGTCGTCGGTCAACGCGACGCAAAAGCGCGTGCTCGCCGAGAAGATCGTCGCGCGTTTCGGCGAGGACCTGAGCGGCCGCACGTTCGCGCTGTGGGGCCTGGCGTTCAAGCCGAACACCGACGACATGCGCGAGGCGCCGAGCCGTGAGCTGATCGCCGAGCTGCTGTCGCGCGGCGCGCGCGTCGCCGCGTACGACCCGGTCGCGCAGCAGGAAGCGCGCCGCGTGATCGCGCTCGATCTCGCCGATCACCCGAGCTGGCTCGAGCGCCTCTCCTTCGTCGACGACGAGGCGCAAGCCGCGCGCGACGCCGACGCGCTCGTGATCGTCACCGAATGGAAGGCGTTCAAGAGCCCGGACTTCGTCGCGCTCGGCCGCCTGTGGAAGACGCCCGTGATCTTCGACGGCCGCAACCTGTACGAGCCGGAGACGATGAGCGAGCAGGGCATCGAGTACCACCCGATCGGCCGGCCGGGCTCGCGCCAGGCGGTCGCCGCTCGCGTGCCGGGCGCCGCGCGCGCCAGCGCGTAACCCGTTTTTCGTCACTCGTTACGAGACGCCATGTTCCGGAACATCCTGATCGTCTGCCACGCGAACGTCTGCCGCAGCCCGGCGGCGGAAATGCTGTTCAAGTCGCACGCCGCGTCGCGCGGCGGCCCGCGCCCGACGTTTCATTCGGCCGGCGTGCACGCGAACGACGGCGACGGCATCGATCCGGTGATGCGGCGACTGCTGGCCGAGCGGGGTGTCGATGCGACGACCCATCGCTCGCGGCGGCTGTCGCGCCGGATCGTGCGCGACGCCGACCTGATTCTCGTCAGCGAGCGCGAACAGATCAAGGCCGTCGAAGCGGTCGATCCGTTCGCGCGCGGCAAGGTTCACCTGCTCGGCAAGTGGGAAGGGGCCGAGATCGCGGACCCGCACGGCGGCCCCGAGGCCGACTACCGCGAGAGCTACTCACTGATCGAACGTCTGGTTCAAGGATGGCTACAGAAACTATGCTGAAACGCCCGATGCGCCCGGTGGCGCTTGCCGTCGCGCTGACGACTTTCCTGTCAGCCTGTGCAACCGCGCCCGGCAACTACCTCGACTCGTCGAACCTGAAGGACGAAGGCCGGCAGGAAGCGGCCGAAACCTATCCGGTTCATTACATCGACGCCAAAGTGGTGATGGACCAGCTGCAGAAAGCGCAGGTCGATCATCCGCTGCCGCCCGGGCGCTATACCGATCCGTCGCAGTACACGTATCGCGTCGGCCCGCAGGACATCCTCGGCGTCACCGTGTGGGACCACCCGGAGCTGACGACGCCGCAGGGCCAGTCGTTCTCGAGCGGCGGCAACACGACGCAATCGGTCGCGGGCGCGCTGCAGCAGCCGTATACGACCGCGCTGCCGGGCCAGGCCGATCCGTACGGCCAGACGGTCGCCGCCGACGGCACGATCTTCTTCCCGTTCGTCGGCCGCATCCGCGTGGCGGGCAAGACGGTCGCGCAGATCCGCGACGAGATGGCGTCCAGCCTGTCGCGCTACGTGAAGAATCCGCAGCTCGACGTGCGCGTGCTGTCGTTCCGCAGCCAGAAGGTGCAGGTGACGGGCGAGGTCAAGCAGCCGGGCCCGCTCGCGGTGAGCGACGTGCCGCTCACGCTCGTCGACGCGATCTCGCGTTCCGGCGGTTCGACCGCCGAGGCCGACCTGCAGCGCGTGCGTCTGACGCGCGACGGCAAGCTCTACACGCTCGACGCGAACGGCGTGCTCGATCGCGGCGAAGTGAAGCAGAACGTGATGCTGCAGCCGGGCGACATCGTCAACGTGCCGGACCGCAGCGACAGCCGCGTGTTCATCATGGGCGAGGTCAAGACGCCGGTCACGGTGCCGATGCTCAAGGGCAAGCTGACCATCGCCGATGCGCTGACCGCGGGCGGCGGGATTCTCGACACCGACGCGAACCCGCGCAAGATCTATGTGATGCGCGGGATGCGCGACAACCCGACGAAGCCCGAGGTGTACCGCCTCGACATGACGCAGCCCGATGCGCTGATGCTGTCGAGCCGCTTCCCGCTTCAACCGCTCGACGTCGTCTACGTCAGCACGGCCGGTTCGGTGCAGTTCAACCGTGTGCTGCAGCAGGTGCTGCCGACGATCCAGACGATCTTCTACATGCGGCAAATCACGCGCTGATAGTCCGCCGGGGCGGCGCCCGCCCCCCGGCACCACTCAAGCGGGAACGAATGGTGAACACGCAAGCGAAACACTCCTACGCGGACCTGACCGCGAAAACCGAGGAAGAGGACGTCGTCCTCGGCCAGTTGCTCCAGGTCATCATGGACGACATCTGGCTGCTGCTCGGCATCGCGGTGACGGTCGTCGCGCTCGCCGGCCTCTACTGCTTCATCGCGAAGCCGGTCTACCAGGCGGACGTGCACGTGCGGGTCGAGGGCAACGACAACACGTCGCAGGCGCTCACGCAGACGCAGACGGGCGCGTCGATCAACAGCGGCCCGCAGCAGGCACCGACCGACGCGGAAATCGAGATCATCAAGAGCCGCGGCGTCGTCACGCCGGTCGTCGAGCAGTTCAAGCTGAACTTCTCGGTCGCGCCGAAGACGCTGCCGGTGCTCGGCAGCCTCGCCGCGCGTCTCGCGACGCCCGGCGAGCCGTCGCGGCCGTGGCTCGGCCTGAAGTCGTATGCGTGGGGCGGCGAAGTCGCCGACGTCGACTCGATCAGCGTCGTGCCGGCGCTCGAAGGCAAGAAGCTGACGCTGACGGCCGGCCCGAACGGCACCTATTCGCTGGTCGACGAGAACGGCACGCGGCTGCTGGCGGGCCGCGTCGGCGAATCGGCGCAGGGCGGCGGCGTGACGCTGCTCGTGCAGAAGCTCGTCGCGCGTCCCGGCACGCAGTTCACGGTGGTGCGCTACAACGATCTCGACGCGATCAGCGGCTTCCAGGCCGGCATCCAGGTGAGCGAGCAGGGCAAGCAGACGGGCGTCGTGCAGATCTCGCTCGAAGGCAAGGACCCGGACCAGACCGCCGCGATCGCGAACGCGCTCGCGCAGTCGTACCTGAACCAGCACGTGGTCGCGAAGCAGGCGGAAGCGACCAAGATGCTCGACTTCCTGAAGGGCGAGGAGCCGCGCCTGAAGGCCGACCTCGAACGCGCGGAAGCCGCGCTCACGCAATACCAGCGCACGTCGGGCTCGATCAACGCGAGCGACGAGGCGAAGGTCTACCTCGAAGGCAGCGTGCAGTACGAACAGCAGATCGCCGCGCAGCGGCTGCAGCTTGCGTCGCTCGCGCAGCGCTTCACCGATTCGCATCCGATGGTGATCGCCGCGAAGCAGCAGCTCGCGGAGCTGCAGGGCGAGAAGGACAAGTTCAGCAACCGCTTCCGCAGCCTGCCGGCGACCGAGGTGAAGGCGGTCCAGCTCCAGCGCGACGCGAAGGTCGCCGAGGACATCTACGTGCTGCTGCTGAACCGCGTGCAGGAACTGTCGGTGCAGAAGGCCGGCACGGGCGGCAACATCCACCTGATCGATTCGGCGCTGCGTCCGGGCGCGCCGGTCAAGCCGAAGAAGGTGCTGATCCTGTCGGCCGCCGTGTTCCTCGGGCTGATCCTCGGCACGGGCGTCGTGTTCCTGCGCCGCAACCTGTTCCAGGGCATCGAGGACCCGGACCGCATCGAGCGCGCGTTCAACCTGCCGCTGTACGGGCTGGTGCCGCAAAGCGCCGAGCAGGTGAAGCTCGACGCGGCGGCGGAGAAGGGCGGCAGCCGTGCGCGGCCGATCCTCGCGAGCCTGCGTCCGAAGGACCTCAGCGTCGAGAGCATGCGCAGCCTGCGCACCGCGATGCAGTTCGCGATGATGGACGCGAAGAACCGCGTGATCGTGCTGACCGGCCCGACGCCGGGCATCGGCAAGAGCTTCCTGACGGTCAACCTCGCGGTGCTGCTCGCGCATTCGGGCAAGCGCGTGCTGCTGATCGACGCCGACATGCGCCGCGGGATGCTCGACCGCTATTTCGGTCTCACCGTGCAGCCGGGCCTGTCCGAGCTGCTGAGCGATCAGTCGCCGCTCGAGGAAGCGGTCCGCGAGACGCCGGTGCAGGGCCTGTCGTTCATCGCGGCCGGCACGCGCCCGCCGAACCCGTCGGAGCTGCTGATGTCGACGCGCCTGCCGCAATACCTCGAAGGGCTTGGCAAGCGCTACGACGTCGTGCTGATCGATTCGCCGCCGGTGCTGGCGGTGACCGACGCGACCATCATCGGCCGCATGGCCGGCTCGACGTTCCTCGTGTTGCGCTCGGGCATGCATACCGAAGGCGAGATCGCCGACGCGATCAAGCGCTTGCGTACCGCGGGCGTCGATCTGGAGGGCGGGATCTTCAATGGCGTGCCGCCGAAGGCGCGCGGCTACGGCCGCGGCTATGCGGCCGTGCACGAATACCTGAGCGCTTGACCGCATTTCACGACACCGGGCCGGCGCGAGCGCCTGCCCGGCCGACTGGAGAATCCTTGATGAAAATTTCCGTGCTCGTTCCGACCTACCGGCGTCCCGCCGACCTCGCGCGCTGCCTGCTGGCGCTGCAGCGGCAGCAGCGGCTGCCCGACGAGGTGATCGTCGTCGCGCGCCCGGAGGACGACGCCACGCACGAACGACTCGCCGATCCGGCGGTCGGCGGCGCGCTGCCGCTGCGCATCGTGCCGGTCGACGTGGGAGGGCAGGTCGCCGCGCTGAACAAGGGGCTCGACTCGGCGAACGGCGACATCGTCGCGATCACCGACGACGATGCGGCGCCGCGCCCCGACTGGCTCGCGCGCATCGAAGCCGTATTCCAGGCCGATCCGCGCGTGGGCGCGGTCGGCGGACGCGACTGGGTGCACGAGAAGGGCCGCCTGCTCGACGAATCGCGCGAGCTCGTCGGCCAGCTCACGCTGTCCGGCAAGATCATCGGCAATCATCACCTCGGCGTGGGCGGCGCGCGCGAAGTCGACATGCTCAAGGGCGCAAACATGAGCTATCGCCGCGCGGCGATCGAACGGCTGCGCTTCGACACGCGGCTGCGCGGCGCCGGCGCGCAGATGCACAACGACATGGGCTTCAGCATGCAGGTGCAGCGCGAAGGCTGGAAGCTCGTCTACGACCCGGCGATCGCGGTCGATCATTTTCCGGCCGAGCGCTTCGACGACGACCGGCGCGATGCCGCGTCGCTGAACGCGATCAGCAACGGCGCGCACAACCTGCACCTGATCCTGCGCGAGCATCTGGCGCCGCTGCGGCGCGAGATCGCGTGGTGGTGGTGGGCGCTGGTCGGCACGCGCGTCTACCCGGGCTTCGCGCACCTGCTGCTGGCGCTGCCGACCGCGCGGCGCGCCCGCGTGCTCGCGCACTGGCGCGCGGTGCGCCGCGGCGCCCGCGATGCCCGTCGCACCAACCTTGCCCCCACCGTGCGGCGATGCCGCCGGTGACGTCTTGAACGGCCTGCGCGCACCGCGCGCGGCCACATCCGGAGGGCTCGCATGACCACGAAGGCTGCAACCAAAGTCCACGTCCATCTGTTCTATGGCGCCGATCCGCGTACCTACCGGAAGGGCGACGACATCGGCTGCCTGTACGGCTATCACCACGCCGAATCCGACGAATTCCGGTTGACCTATTCGCAGGACGTCGGCGAGAACCGCGTCGTGAGCGTCGCGCGCCGCGCGCTGAAGGCGGCGCTCGGCTTCGACGTCGTGCATGCGTGGCGCAATCGCGCGGCGCTGCTCAATACCGACGTGATCTGGACGCACACCGAGCAGGAGCATCTGGCCGCCGCGCTGATCCTCAAGCTCGCCGGCGCGCAGGGCAAGCGCCCGCTGCTGCTTGCGCAGAGCGTGTGGCTGTTCGACAAGTGGGGCAGCTTCGGCGGCCCGCGCCGCTGGCTGTACCGCAAGCTGCTCGCGCGCGCCGACGCGCTGACCACGCTCGCCCGCGACAACGCCGACCTGTGCCGACGCTATCTCGGGCGCGAAGCCGAATTCGTCTATTACGGGCTCAACACGCAGGATTTCCCGCCGGTCGAGCCGCGGCAATGGCAACCGAACCGGCCGCTGCGGATCGCGGCGATCGGCAACGACCGCGACCGCGACTGGCGCACGTTCCTCGCCGCGTTCGGCGGCGACGCACGCTACGAGGTGCGGCTCGCGACGCGCCGCCGCGTGCCGCGCGAGTGGCATGCGCCGAACGTGAAGATCGGCCCGGCGTCGGGGCTCGCGAAGCAGCACGAGCTGTACGTGTGGGCCGACGTGATCGTCGTGCCGCTGCGGCCGAATTTCCATGCATCGGGCATCACCGTGATGCTCGAGGCGGCGGCCGTCGGCAAGCCAATGATCGTGTCCGACGTGGGCGGCCTGAGCGACTATTTCCCGCACGATACGGCTGCCTATGTGCCGGCGTTCGACGCGCAGGCGATGCGCCAGGCCGCCGACCGCTTCGTCGCCGATCCGGCGGCGGCGCTCGACTGCGCGCGGGCCGCGGCTGCGTGCCTGCGCGAACGCGACCTGACCACGCAGGCGTTCGCCGAGCAGCACGTGCGGATCACGCGCGACATGCTGCGCCGGCGCCGCACGCCCGCGGCGGCAGGCATGGCGATGCCGCTCGCCGATTCGCGTCCGTCGTCGCAGTGAGCGCGGATCGATGAGTACGATTGCCGCCGAACGCGCGCCGTCGCGCGCCCGCAGCTGGTTCGCCGAGCCGAAGCACTGGGCCGGGCAGGCCGGGCTGTGGGCATTGACCGCCGCGCTGATCGCCATCCACCAGGGCAAGGTGCTGACGCTCGCGTTCCCGGTGCTGGCCATCGGGGTCGGCGTCTGGCTGTATTTCAAGAGCCCGGCGCGCTACGTGGGCTTCATGTGGTGGGTGTGGTTCCTGAGCCCGGAAGTGCGGCGCCTGGCCGACTGGTCGAAGGGCGCGTTCACGCCGACGAGTTTGATCCAGGTCGCGCCGCTCGCGGTGACGATGATCGCCGGCCTGGGGCTCGTCAGGCATTACCGCGTGCTCGCGCAGCGGCGCGGGATTCCGGTGCTGCTGATCCTGTTCGGGCTCGTGTATGCGTACCTGGTCGGGATCGTGTCGAGCGGCGTGATGGCCGCGACCTACGACCTCGCGAACTGGCTGTACCCGATCCTGATCGGCTTTCACATCATGGTGAACGCGCGCAACTATCCGGAGTATCGCGACGTGCTGCTGTCCACCTTCATGTGGGGCATGCTGGTGATGGGTCTGTACGGCGTCGTGCAGTATTTCGTGATGCCGCAGTGGGACGTGCTGTGGATGGTCGGCTCGCAGATGGGCTCGCAGGGCGAGCCGGTGCCGTACGGCGTGCGCGTGTTCAGCACGATGAATTCGTCCGGGCCGTTCGCGTTCGCGATGATGGGCGCGCTGGTGTTCGTGCTGGTCGCGCCGCAGAAGATCCGCTGGTTCGCGGGCGCGGCCGGTTTCGTGTCGTTCGCGCTGTGTCTCGTGCGCTCGACCTGGGGCGGCTGGGTGATCGCGCTCGCGATCCAGCTCGTGCAATCGAGCAACCGCGTGCGGATGCGGATTCTGATCAGCGGCGTCGTGCTGGTCGGGCTGTGCGTGCCGCTCCTGACCGTCGGGCCGGTGGCCGACCGGCTCGGCGCGCGCCTGCAGTCGATCACGAACCTGAAGGACGACCGCAGCTACGACGACCGCAACAAGTTCTACGCGACCTTCGCGCAGACGGCGTTTACCGACGTCGCCGGCGAAGGAATGGGCGCGACCGGCGCGTCCACGAAGCTGTCGAGCGACAGCGGCGAGCTCGGCAAGTACGGCAGCTTCGACAGCGGCGTGATGAACGTGCCGTTCGTGCTCGGCTGGCCCGGCACGCTGCTGTATCTCGCCGGCGTCGTGATGCTGTTCGGCCGCACGCTGCGCGCGGCGTTCAAGCTGCGCAAGGACAAGTTCGTCGGCGCGTGCCTGAGCCTGTGCCTGTCGACCTTCGCGATGCTCGTGTTCACGAACTCGCTGATCGGCACCGGCGGCCTGCTGATGTTCACAGCCATTTTTTCGATACTTGCCGCGGCGCACTGGCAGAAGGCGCAACGCCTGCTGGCCGCCGCGCGTTCACGGGGAGGCGACCATTGAGAATCGCGATCGTCACGCACGTCGTGCGACATAACGACGGGCAGGGCCGCGTCAATTACGAAATTGCGCGCGCGGCGCTGGCCGAGAACTACGAGGTCACGCTGGTCGCGTCGCATGTCGCGCCCGAACTGCTGGCCGACCCGCGCGTGCGCTGGGTGCCGGTGAAGGTCGGCGGCTTCTGGCCGTCGAATCTCGTCAAGCAGCAGGTGTTCGCGCTGAAAAGCGCGGCGTGGCTGCGCGCGCACCGTAGCGAATACGACGTACTGCACGTGAACGGCTTCATCTCGTGGATCAAGGCCGACGTCAATACCGCGCACTTCGTGCACGGTGGCTGGTTCAAGAGTCCGTACTATCCGTTCGGGCCCACCAAGGGGCTGTGGTCGGCTTACCAGTACGTCTACACGCGCGTGAATACCGTGCTCGAGCGCTGGGCGTACAAGCGTTCGCGCGCGATCACCGCCGTGTCGCAGAAGGTGGCCGACGAGATCGCCGGGCTCGGCATCGACAGCCGCAAGATCAGCGTGATCTACAACGGCGTCGACGGCAGCGCGTTCGCCGGCGCGCAGGCCGATCGCGCGGCGTTCAAGCTGCCGGACGACGCGTTCCTGCTGCTGTTCGTCGGCGACCTGCGCACGCCGCGCAAGAACCTCGGCACCGTGCTGAAGGCGCTGACGAAGCTGCCCGCCAACGTGCATCTGGCGGTGGCAGGCTACTTGCCCGGCAGCCCGTATCCGGAAGAGGCGCGCGCGCTCGGCATCGATTCGCGCGTGCATTTCCTCGGGCTCGTGAAGAACATGCCGACGCTGATGCGCTCGGTCGACGCGTATGTCTTTCCGTCGCGCTACGAAGCGATGAGCCTGTCGCTGCTGGAGGCGATGGCGGCCGGGCTGCCGGTCGTCACCGCGCGCACGGCGGGCGGCGCGGAAATCATCACGCGCGAATGCGGGATCGTGCTGGAGGACCCGGACGATCCGGCCGCACTCGCGCAGGCGATCGGCGCGCTCGCGGCGTCGCGCGACACCTGTCGCGCGATGGGCGACGCGGCCCGCGAACTGATGACCCGTTTCGGCTGGGCGCACATGGGCGCCCAGTACGTCGCGCTTTACCGGCGCATCGGCCAACCCACGCAGCCGTCCGCCTTCGAGCGGGTCGAGCATGCAATCACGCAGGAGCAACCGTGATGTCCCACTCTTCCCGGCCGATCAAATCGTTGCAGATCGGCATGCACTGGTTTCCCGAACGCGCGGGCGGCCTCGACCGGATGTACTACTCGCTCGTCGGCGCGCTGCCCGGCGCGGGCGTCGAGGTGCGCGGGCTCGTGGCCGGTTCGCCGAAGGTCGCCGACGACACGGGCGGGGCGATCCAGGGTTTCGGTCCCGCGTCGGAGCCGCTCGCGCGCCGGATGCTCGCCGCGCGGCGCGCGTTGCGCGACGAGATTCGCAGCGCGCGGCCGGACGTGATTTCGTCGCACTTCGCGCTGTACACGTTCCCGGGCCTCGACGTGACGCGCGGGATTCCGCAGGTGTCGCACTTCCAGGGGCCGTGGGCCGACGAAAGCCAGGTCGAGGGCGCCGCGTCGCTCGGGCAGCGCGCGAAGCGCTATCTCGAACAAGCGGTGTATACGCGCTCGTCGCGGCTGATCGTGCTGTCGCAGGCGTTCGGCCAGATCCTGACGAACCGGTACGGGATCGATCCGTCGCGCGTGCGCGTGATTCCCGGCTGCGTCGATACCGCGCAGTTCGACACGCCGCTCACGCCCGCCGAGGCGCGGCACAAGCTGCAACTGCCGCAGGACCGGCCGATCGTGCTGGCCGTGCGCCGGCTCGTGCGGCGCATGGGACTGGAGGACCTGATCGATGCGATCGGCGTCGTCAAGCGCCGTCACCCGGACGTGCTGCTGCTGATCGCCGGCAAGGGCAAGATCGGCGAGGAACTGCAGCAGCGCATCGACGAAGCCGGGCTGCAGGACAACGTGAAGCTGCTCGGCTTCGTGCCCGACCATCATCTCGCGGCGCTGTACCGCGCGGCGACGGTCAGTGTCGTGCCGACGGTCGCGCTCGAGGGCTTCGGCTTGATCACCGTCGAATCGCTGGCGTCCGGCACGCCGGTGCTGGTCACGCCGGTCGGCGGGTTGCCGGAGGCGGTCGCCGGGTTGTCGAGCGATCTCGTGCTGCCGTCGACGGGCGCCGATGCAATTGCCGAAGGGCTCGGCGGCGCGCTGTCGGGTGCGATCGCGCTGCCCGACGAGGCCGCATGCAAGCGCTATGCGCGCGAGCATTTCGACAATGCGGTGATCGCGCGGCGCGTGGCCGGCGTGTACGAAGAGGCGATTCAGGCGGCAGGCTGAACGTTCGCGGCGCGCACCGTGTGCGTCGAACCGCAGCGGGACCGCAGTGGAACCGAAAGCCCGATCGGCGCGCGTGCGTGGCCGGTTCGCGGGCCGGCCGCCAGCAGAGGGCGGCCTGGCGTTTCCCGTTCGATCTGCACGGCCGACGCGTCTCATGCGCGCCGCAGTCGCGGCCCGCGCCCCGAACGCGGCCACGCTCGCCCCCGCGCGGAGCACGCAGACGCTCGACCCGCATGGCCGCGCGCCTCATGCACGCCGCAGCGTCGCGGCCCACACCCCGAACGCGGCCACGCTTACCCCCGCGCCGAGCACGCAGACGCCGGTCCAGCCGGCGCGCGCATACATCATCGTCGCCGCGATCGCACCGAGCCCGCTGCCGGCCGAATAGAACAGCATGTAGCAGCCGACGAGGCGCGCATGCGCATCGGGCCGCGCGCCGAGAATCATGCTCTGGTTGACGACGTGCACGGCCTGCCCGCCGACGTCGAGCAGCACGATGCCGACGATCAGCCATGCAATCGACGTATTGCCGAACGCGAGCGGCAGCCACGCGCACGCGAGCAGCGCGAGTGCCGCTCCGGTCGTCGCTTCGCCGCGCCCGCGATCCGCGAGCCGGCCCGCGCGGGCCGCCGCCGCCGCACCCAGCGCGCCGACAAGGCCGAATGCGCCGATCTGCGTGTGCGACATCGCGTGCGGCGGCGCGCTCAGCGGCAGCACGAGCGCGCTCCAGAAGATGCTGAACGCCGAGAACATCAGCAGTGCGATCGCGCCGCGCACACGCAGCACGCGTTCGTCGCGCAGCAGCGACACCATCGAGCGCAGCAGCGCCGCGTAGCCGATGCGTGCGCGCGGTTCGCGCATATCGGGCAGCAGCCGCGACAGCACGACGAGCATCGCGATCGCGAGCGCACCCGACACGAGATAGACGGCCCGCCACCCCGCGATGTCGGTGACGACGCCCGCCAGCGAGCGCGCGGCCAATAGTCCGACCACGACGCCGCCTTGCGCGGCGCCCACCACGCGCCCGCGTTCGCCCGCGCCGGCGAGGGCGGCCGAGCACGCGATCAGCCCTTGCGTCATCGCGGTGCCGAGCAGCCCGACCGCGACCATTCCGGCCAGCAGCGCGCCACGCGTCGGTGCAGTGGCCACGCCGATGCAGGCCGCGCTCAGCAGCACAAGCTGCACGGCGATCAGGCGCTTGCGGTTCAGCAGGTCGCCGAGCGGCACGACGAACAGCAGCGCGAGCGCGCAGCCGAGCTGCGTCGCGGTGATGACGCCGCCGACGGCGGCCTGCGACACGCCGAAATCCCGTGCGATCGAATCGAGCAGCGGCTGCGCGTAGTAGACGTTCGCGACGCTCGCCGCGCAGCAGACGGCCAGCAGCGCGACGCTTGCCGACGACAGGCGGCCGTCCTCGGCCGGATGGATCGCGTCGGTCGACGCGTTCGATGCAACGGTGCCGGAATGACAGGACGATTCCATGGATTCCTCGCGCAATGTGGTTGCAATTTGAAACTGGATTGGAGTGTAGGGAAAGTAGTTTTAAAATGCAACTTGTTGGGTGGCGGGCCTGAGGCCCGTGCACGGATGGCCGGCATGCCCGCGAAGGCGGCCGGCACGATTGCGGAGAGAAAGATGGCCAGGCAGAAAAGTCTTGCGAATTCGCCGTGCCCGGTGGCACGCGCGACCGATATCGTCGGCGATCGCTGGGCGTTGCTGATCGTGCGCGATGCGTTCGACGGCGTGCGCCGCTTCGGCGATTTCCGCGCGAGTCTCGGCGTCGCGAGCAACATCCTGTCCGACCGGCTGAAGATGCTGGTGGACGCGGGCGTATTCGACGTCGTGCCGGCGTCGGACGGCACCGCGTATCAGGAGTACGTGCTGACGAAAAAGGGCGAAGGGCTGTTTCCGGTCATCGTGATGCTGCGGCAGTGGGGCGAGGCCAACCTGTTCGCGCGCGGCGAGCGGCATTCGGTGCTGGTCGATCGCGGCACCGGGCGTGCGATCCGCAAGCTCGCGCTGCGGCACGACGACGGCCGGCCCGTGAGGGCGGCCGACACGGTCGTCAGGAAGGTCGACGACGAGGCGAGCGCGTCACGGCGATGAGCGCGCGATGCGTGGCGAAGGGGCTGTCGACTGGGCAGACGCGACGCTCGTCGCGCCACCGGCCTGCCGCGCGGCATTCGGCACGGCCGACGCGATGCCGGCCCGCTCGGGCGTGGCCTTGCGCGATTCGACCGCGACGAACGCGGGCGTGGTCGGGAAAGCGGGGCGCGGTGTGGTCGTAACCATGCGTCCATCGTAGGCGCTGGCCGACGTGCAATATTTCAGCGGGACGTGAAGCGTTGGGACGGATGCCGATGCGTTCAGTGCCGTTCGCCGCGCCAGCGTCCCGGCGCCACGCCGAAGCGCTTCGTGAACGCATGCGTGAACGTGCTTTGATCCGCGAAGCCGACGCTGCCCGCGATGTCGACGAGCGCATGCCGGCCGTCGGCGAGCAGCACCACTGCTGCGTCAAGCCGCAGCCGCTGCAGGTAGCGATGCGGGGTTTCGCCGAAGGCGTCGACGAACAGTTGATGAAACCGGCGCATCCCGTAGCCGCAGTGCGCGGCGAGATCGGCGATGCGCAGCGGGTCGGCGAGCCGGGCGCGCAGCCAGCGGTCGATGCGCGCGAAATCGAGGCCCGGCGCGGGCGCGGCGATGCCCGCGTCGTCGAGCAGCGCGTCGCACAGGCGCGCGGCGGCCTGCCACTGGAAACGGTGCGCGGCGGCCTGCCGCGCGTCGCCGTCCGGTGCATCGTGTTGCGCGGCCGCCGCCGCGACCTGCGCGACGAGCGACGTGAGCGCCGGGTCGATCGACACGGCGCGCGCATGGTCGAACAGTCGCTGAGGCACCGCGAGCGACGCGGCGGGCAGGTCGATCACGAGCTGGCGATTGTCGCCGAGGCCCGCGTAGTCATGGCGCGCGCCGGCCGGAATCAGCCAGGCCGCGTGCCGGTCGATGCGCCGGCCGATGCCGTCCACCGCCATCACCATCGCGCCATCGACGCCGAGCACGACCTGGTGGAAGTCGTGCACGTCCGACGCTTCGCAGGTGTCGTAGCGGCGCAGCGCGATGGCGGGGGAGGCGATGCGTTCCATCGGAAGGAAACGGCCGGATGCGGGGTCAGACGTCGAGCAGTTCGACTTCGAACACGAGCGTCGCATTCGGCGGAATCACGCCGCCTGCGCCGCGCGGGCCGTAGCCGAGTTGCGGCGGGATCGTCAGGCGACGCACGCCGCCGACCTTCATGCCCTGCACGCCTTCGTCCCAGCCCTTGATGACCATGCCGCCGCCGAGCACGAACGCGAACGGGTCGTTGCGATCCTTGCTCGAATCGAATTTCTGACCGTCGGTCAGCCAGCCCGTGTAGTGGACGCTGACGGTCTTGCCGGCTTGCGCTTCCGCGCCGGTGCCTTCGGTCAGGTCCTCGTACTTGAGGCCCGATTCGGTCGTGATGACGGACATGATTTCTCCTGAAAGAGGTTGCGTGAAACCGCTATTGTAGGCGAGCGCGCAACGGGCCGGCGCGCGTGGATTTCGTGCCGCCGTACGCGTATCGGCAAGCGTGGCGGAGCGCCGCGCGCGGGATCGCTCGACACGCAATTGGAACGCGCGTTTGAATTTTTCGCGAGCCGCGGGCCCAAGGTTGCACCACGGCAGTGCGCTGCGCGTATGAATCGATGTGGCCGGCTCACGTACAGCCTGCTGCACGATCATTTGCCCGATCCCGCGAAAGGCCCGCCACACGGTGCTTGCGGGCCGATCGCCGGGCGCCGCACTGCATCCGGCGCCTCGCCCTGACGCGCACTCCCGCGTTCGAATTCCGACCCGTCGGCGCGTCGCTCGAGCGCCGTTTTTTCCGCGTTGCCGACCGTGCCCTGTTTGGAAGCGCGCATCTACCGCACGGCTTGCGTGTGCCGGCGCGCGCGGCCTATCTTTACATCTGTCGATGTCATGATTTTGGCGGCGCGCGCTGCGCCGCCCGGGCTGGCGCCGGCCGCGTCGGACGATGCGCCGGGCCGCGCCGCAACAGGAGAACGATGCAATGAAGTCAGCCGCTTCCGCCACCGCGGCCGGGATCATGCCGGTGCGCCGCGACCTGCGCTTCGACCTGCCGGTCGAACGCGCGAAGGACTGGCATGGCCTCGGGTCGCACGTGACCCATTTCTTCAACGCGCTGTCGCTGCTGTTTCCGGCCGGCGAGCGCTTCTTCATGGATTCGGTGCGCAACTATCGCGACCGGATCGAAGATCCGGTGCTGAAGCAGCAGGTGCTCGGCTTCATCGGCCAGGAGGCGATGCACACGCGCGAGCACATCGAATACAACGAGCTGATGCAGGCGAACCGGCTGCCCGCGCGCAAGCTGGACCAGCGCGTGTGGACGGTGCTCGGCTACATGAAGCGCAAGCTGCCGCATTCGGTGCAGCTCGCGCACACGGTGGCCGCCGAGCACTACACGGCGATGCTCGCCGACTGGCTGCTGCGCGACCCGACGCGCCTCGACGGTTCGGTCGAAGGCTACCGACAGATGTGGATCTGGCACGCGCTGGAGGAAACCGAGCACAAGGCCGTGTCGTTCGACGTGTGGAATGCCGCGATGAAGCCGGGGCTGCGCCGTTACCTGATCCGCATCGGCGTGTATCTGCTGACGACCTTGACGTTCTGGCCGACCGTGTTCCTGATGCATGCGACGCTGCTGTGGCGCGATCGCGGCGCCGACCATCACGTGCGCGGCATGCTGCGGATGATCGCGTTCCTGTACGGGCCGCGCCGCGGGCTGTTTCCGCGCATCGCCGGCGAATGGCTGAGCTTTTTCCGGCCGGGCTTCCACCCGTGGGATCACGACAATCACCATCATCTCGCGCGGGTCGACGCACTGGCCGCCACCTACGGCGAACACGGCGGCACGCCGGCCGGCCGCGGTCGCGCCAACGCGCCGGCGCCGCTCGCATCGGGCCGCTGACCCGGCCGTCCCTCGCCCCACCCACGCGGCGGGGCGCCGCGCATGTTGCGTGCGTGCATCAGCCCGCTTCTTCCGACGATTGACGAAAATCAACCGGAACCGGTTGCACGGGCGCCCGCGTGCCCGGCCGACCGGTTGCACGCGCACGCGCCGCCGCGCCGGTCATGCGTGCGCCGCGTCGTTCGCCATCGCCGTGCGCCAGTACCGGCGCGGCTTTGCGCGCTCGGCGCCGGTCCTTGCCGGTCGCGCACGGCGCCCGCTACGGGATAACACCCATCTAGCCGCGGGCCTGCCGCATCGATATACCGTTCATGGCAACGTCGACCTCCGGCGCGATTCATGCGAAGGGGGATTTTATTCGGACGGAAATACGGCCAATATGTTGGTTCGATCGTGTCCGTCGTACGCGGCGGCGAGCCGGCGCGCGATACCAACGCCAAGCGGGGAACAACGATGGTTGCAAGGTCACCCGACGCAAACGGGCCGGCGGCGCCCGAGATGACGGACGTGTCCGTCACCGCTCCCGAGGCCGGCCGCAAGCTGTTCGTGATCATGCGCACGCCGGACGAGCCGTTGTTGGCGCAACTGCGCGGGCTCGGCTGGGAGATCACGGTCGCGAAGACGGCCGGCGCCGCGCAGAACATGACCTGCGGCGTGAGCGTGGCCGCCGGGCTGGTCGATTTCACCGGGTTCACGTCGCGCGACTATCCCGCGCTGAAGATGTGCCTGAGCCAGCCGGCGATCGGCTGGATTTCCATCGCGCAGGCCGGCATCACGATCGGCCCCGCCGTGCGCGAGTTGATCCGCAGCTATTGCTTCGATTACGTGACGCTGCCGCTGCCGTACGAATGGATTTCGCACGTGCTCGGCCATGCGCGCGGGATGGCCGCGCTCGATCGCGTCGACGGCGCCGCCTATGCGGCGTCGATCGGCGAACACGGGATGATCGGCAACTGCGAGGCGATGCAGCAGTTGTTCAGCACGATCCGCAAGGTCGCGAAGACCGACGCGAGCGTGTTCATCTCGGGCGAGTCGGGCACCGGCAAGGAGCTGACGGCGCTCGCGATTCACGAGCGCTCCGGCCGTGGCAAGGGGCCGTTCGTCGCGATCAATTGCGGTGCGATTCCGCATCACCTGCTGCAGTCGGAACTGTTCGGCTATGAGCGCGGCGCGTTCACCGGCGCGAACCAGCGGCGCGCGGGCCGGATCGAATCGGCGAACGGCGGCACGCTGTTTCTCGACGAGATCGGCGACATGCCGGTCGAAAGCCAGGCGAGCCTGCTGCGCTTCCTGCAGGAAGGCAAGATCGAACGGCTCGGCGGCCAGGAATCGATCGTGGTCGACGTGCGGATCATCTCGGCCACGCACGTCGATCTCGACGGCGCGGTCGAGGCCGGGCGCTTCCGCGCGGATCTCTATCACCGGCTGTGCGTGCTGCGCATTCACGAGCCGCCGCTGCGCGCGCGCGGCAAGGACATCGACATCCTCGCGCACTACGTGCTGCAGAAATTCAAGGCCGACAGCGGCCGCAAGATCAGCGGCTTCACGTCGGCCGCGCTCGACGCGATGCGGCGCTACGAGTGGCCCGGCAACGTGCGCGAACTGATCAACCGCGTGCGGCGCGCGATCGTGATGGCCGAGAGCCGGCTGCTGACGCCGCACGATCTCGGGCTCGATACGCCCGGCGAAACCGAACCGGTGACGCTCGAGCAGGCGCGGGCGCTGGCGGAACGCACCGCGATCGAGAACGCGCTGCTGCGCAACGACCACCGGATCAACAAGGCCGCCGCCGAACTCGGCATTTCACGCGTGACGCTCTACCGGATGATGATCGAGCACGGGCTGAACGATCACGACAACAACGGCGGCAACGGCGGGAATGGCGACAGCGGCGGGCACGACGGCGCGCCGTCGGGCGACGCGGGGCATCAGCGCGTCGGCTGAGCGGCGGGTGCGAGGCGTGTGATGCGTGCGGACCGGTTCAGCGATAGGTCCACAGCCGGTGCAGCACGAACGTGACGGGCGGCACGCACAGCACGACCGCGACGATGCTCCACGCGCGGGCGAGCCCGAGCGCGTCGGTGCCGTGCGCCAGCAGCATCGTCACGGCCAGGCCGGCCATCGCGACCGCGAGAAAGCGCACGAAGTTGCCCCACGTCACCGGCGACGAAAAACTCCACAGCGTATTGGCGAGATACGAGAACGCGGTCGAGCAGACGAACGCGGTCGCGTTCGCGATGACGGGCGTCGCGTCGAACAGCGCGAACATCGCGGCGGCGATCAGCGCATGCAATGCGGTCGAGCCGACGCCGGACACGCCGAAGCGGATCAGCCTGGCGCGCTCGGCGGCATGGAAGGTACGGATCATCGTGGGCGGTTGTTTGCGTGAAGTCGCGTGAGATCGCGTGAAGCGGTGTCGCAGTATAGCCATGCGATCGGCGGCCGCGTCCACCTCCCGGCAGCGACGTGCGGTGCGCGTTGTCGCCGGCGTCGGCATGTAAAGCGCATGAAACATTTCGTGTGGATCGCCGGGCGGATTGCCGCGGCGAAACGGGTCGATCGGCCATCCCGCCGCCGGTAAAAATTCCGCGCTCCATTGTTCAGCCTTATTCCGCAAGGCCCCGCCGTCACGGGGCCGGCGCCCGCCGTTGCGCCGACGTTTCAGTTTCGTAACTTCCCGCATGCCATGCCCGTTCCGGCCGCCAGCCGGCCCGGCCGCCGCCTTGTCCGGCCGGGCTCGCGCCGCGCTGGCCCGGTCCTTGCGAAGAGAGACGTGCGAGAGTCGACGACGCGAGGTCCTCCGGTCAGGCAGCGAAAGCTTTCCGTACCGGCCAGGACGCGGTCCGCGGGATGCGGCGGTCGGACGCGGTGCAGCAGCCGCGTCACGGCGAGCACGGAACGTCGTCGGCTGATCGCCGGAGCATCGGCATCGTCCGGTTGCCGGAACCAACATCAGACAGCAAACGGGGTAGAAAAATGATCGATCATCACACGCCGCGGTCCGCAGGCCGCGATCGCAGTGATTCGGGACATCGCCGTTCGAGCATCGCGCTTGCAGCGGACCGGCATGCCTCGACAGGCCATCTCTCCGCGCCCGGTGCGAGGCGGATCCGGCTGGTTGCCGGTCATCCGCGCCGGGTCGGCACTTTCCTGCACGCGAACCCGATCCGCATGGGCATGTGCGCACGGGCGCCCGTGCCGCGCCGCCCGGTTTTCGCCTATTGAATCGATCCGCACGACATCCGTTCGCGTCGCATGTCGTTGCCGCGAACGATCGATATGCAATCCGAACGATGACGCGAAGCGTCGTGCCGCGCGCTGCGGACGACGCAAGAAGACAGGCATTCGATGCAACGGCGAACCGCGCGATGCCGTTGCCATCCGGTTGAAGGGGAGGGGCGGTCGGACGCGCGCGACGGAAGCAGTCATCCGTACGCGCGCGACGCCGTTTTTCAACCGCCGTAGATGTCGAAGTCGAAGTACTTCGATGCGAGCCGCTTGTAGGTGCCGTCCTTGACCATGTCGTGGATCGCGCGGTCGATTTTTGCCTTCAGGTCGGTGTCCTCCTGGCGCAAGCCGATGCCGGCGCCGATGCCGAGCATCTTCTCGTCGACGAGCTCGGGCCCGACGAACGTGTAGTTCGCGCCGCGCGGAGATTTCAGGAACCCGATCGCGGCCTGCACTTCGTCCTGGAGGGCCGCGTCGAGGCGGCCGGCGATCAGGTCGGCATACACGCCGTCCTGGTTCTGGTACGACACGACGTTCGCGCCTTGCTTGCCCCAGTACGCCTTCGCATACGTTTCCTGCGTCGTGCCCTGCTCGACGCCGATCGATTTGCCCTTCAGCGATTCGGCCGTCGGCAGCAGCGACGAGCCCTTCTTCACGACGAGCCGCGTCGGCTGGTTGTAGATCTTCGTCGTGAAGCCGATCTGCTGCGCGCGCTGCGGCGTGATCGACATCGACGACAGCACCGCGTCGAACTTCTTCGCCTTCAGCGCCGGAATCATTCCGTCGAAATCGTTCTCGAGCCACACGCATTTGGCCTTCAGGCGCGCGCAGATCTCGTTGCCGAGATCGATGTCGAAGCCGACGAGCTTGCCGTCCGGCGCCTTCGACTCGAACGGCGCGTAGCTGGCATCGGTGCCGAAGCGGATCGTGGTCCAGTCCTTCGCGACGGCGGGGCCTGCGGATACCGCGAGCAGGGCGATCGAAACAGCGGCAATCAGTCTCTTCATGGTGCGTTCCTTGGCATGGTGCATCCGGTTTCCGTGCGACATGGTCTCCACGGACACGACCCGCGCCGTGACGCGGTGTCCGCCCGGCCATTAACGCAGAAAATAAAATAAGAGTCCAGAATGGACAAAAAATATCGATTTATCAGATGCGTGGACGTAATCGCTGGTGCGACCCTTGCAAAAATACAAGAATGGACTAATCTTGTTAGTAAATTCGTTTCGAGACTAACCGTCATGTCACAGCCCGCCTACGATTCGCATTCCGCCTTGCCGCACGCTTCGGTCGCGCAGATGTCGGCGGCCGGCCTGCGTGCGTTTTTCAACATCGCGCGCGACTGGGAACTGACGATCGACGAGCAGATCGTGCTGCTCGGGTCGCCCGGCCGCTCGACGTTCTTCAAGTGGAAGGCCGCGCCGGAATCGGCGCGCCTGCCGCGCGATACGCTCGAGCGGCTGTCGCTCTTGCTCGGTATCTACAAGGGCTTGCAGATCCTGCTGCCGCAGCCCGCCGCGGCCGATGCGTGGGTCAAGCGGCCCAACGATGCGGCGCCGTTCGGCGGCAAGCGCGCGCTCGACCGGATGCTGGCCGGCAACGTCGGCGACCTGGTGGCCGTGCGGCAATATCTCGATGCGATGCGGGGTGGCTGGGCGTGACGACACCGATCGAAGTCACCCGGTGGCCCACGACCACCGTCGACTGGGCGCCCGCCTATCGCGTGATTCCCACCCGTTTTCCGGCCATCAACCTGTTCGACCGCGTCGCGTCGGCGGACGATTTCGACGCGCTCTACGCGCTCGAATCGCTGACCAACGACCGCATCCGCAACGAAGTCGGCACGCTCGAGCTCGTGCCGCCCGCCGAGCGCCGCTACGGGCAGGGCTGGGGGCCGATCATGGCCGCGTTCACGCACCTGAATCCGCTGGGCAGCCGCTTTTCGGACGGCAGCTACGGCGTGTTCTACTGCACGCGCTCGCGCGATACGGCGATCGCGGAAACGCGCTATCACAGCGGGCTGTTCCTCGCCGCGACCAAGGAGCCGCCGATGCGCCAGCAGATGCGGCTCTATACCGTGCTCGCGCACGGCGACGTTGCCGACGTGCGCACGTGGCCGCAGCGCGATCCCGCGTTGCTGGACCCGGTCGACTACAGCGCGGGGCAGGCATTCGGCCGCGCGGTGCGCCAGGCCGGCGGCGCGGGGATCGTCTATCCGTCGGTGCGCGACCCGCGCGGCGAATGTCTCGCCGCATTCCGCACGACGCTGCTGCGCGACTGCCAGCATGCGGCCTATCTCGAATACAACTGGAACGGCTCGGCCGTCGATGCGGTGTTCGAACTGAATCAGGTCGGCTAGCGTTCGCCTGGCCGGGCGCGGCGGGCGTTGCATGGCGCGGAGCGGACACTGGCCACCGGCCACCGACCGGCCCGTCACGGCAGCGGCCAGTCGCCCGCGTGGCGTTCGCGCGCCTCGGCCTGCGTCATCGACCACGTGCGGCCGGTGCGCGGCTCGGCGAGCGTGAGGCGCCCGGCCGGCGCGAACGCACCCGTGTCGATGAACCATTGCGCGCCGAGCCGTTGCGGTTCACGCACCGGCGTGTGCCCCGTGCAGGTCAGCGACAGTCCGGCCTGCCGCGCCGGATCGGCGAGCCCCTGGATCAGATCGCGGCCCCAGATCAGCCGCTCGCGCACGTCGTGCGGATAGCTGCCGGTATCGAGATCCGCATCCGAGCCGAAGAATTCCGCATGCAGCACGTTGAAGCGCGCCGGGCCGTCGCCGATCACACGCACGAGCGGCAGCGCGTCGACGCGTACCGCATGCGCGTGCAGCCGTTCCGGCGGCAGGTCGGCGCCCCAGTCGCCGCCGATCCCGCGCCACGCGTCGGGCGGCAGCTTGCCGCGCGCGACGAGGCTCAGCACTTCCTCGTGATTGCCGCGCACGACGTGGCACCACGGCCGGTCGAGCAGGTCCAGCGCGGCTTCGGAGGCCGGGCCGCGGTCGACGAGATCGCCGACCGAGAACAGCCGGTCGCGGGCCGGATCGAAGCGGACGTCGTGCAGCAGCGCGCGCAGCACGTCCACGCAGCCGTGCAGGTCGCCGACGACGAAGTCGCGGCCGGCCGGGTTCGCGGGATGGCGGCAGAGCAGGGCGGTGGCGGTCATCCCCTTATCTTAGGCGCTCGTGCCCATCGCCACGTCACGACGGAATGGCGATAATCGGGGCGCGTTACCCGCCGGCGCGGCGGCTTTCCAGTGCACCGGCCGAACCCTTTCCATCCGCTTTCGGAATCACACGATGACGCTTTATCCGCAGGTATTACGCAACCGGCCGCGCATGGTCGCGGCGTTCGTCGCCGGCGTGCTGTGCGCGGTGCTGCTGCCGTTTCCGCTGCGCCCGACCGCGCGGGTGCTGATCGGCTGGGATTGCGCGGTCTGGCTGTACCTCGTGCTGATGTGGGTTCGCATGGTGACCGCGCATCATCACAAGGTGCGCGAAGTCGCGATTCGCGAGGACGAAAACGCGACGACCGTGCTGACCGTCGTGTGCCTCGCGACCGTCGCGAGCGTGGCGGCGATCGCGATCGAACTCGCGACCGCCAAGAGCGTCGGCTTCAGCGCGGGGCTCAGCCACTACGCGATTACGGGCGCGACGCTGTTCGGCGCGTGGTTCCTGATCCCGACGATCTTCACGCTGCACTATGCGCGGCTCTATTACGGCTCGCCGAGCAACGATCGCGCGCTCCGTTTCCCCGACCGGAACCCGGAGCCCGATTACTGGGATTTCCTGTATTTCGCATTCACGCTCGCGGTCGCGTCGCAGACGGCCGACGTGTCGCTCGCGAACCGCTCCGCGCGGCGCTCGGTGCTCGCGCAGTCGATCCTGTCGTTCTACTTCAACATGGCCGTGCTCGGCTTGTCGATCAACGTCGCGGCGGGGCTGCTGAGCTGACGCCGGTTACTTGAGCAGGTCGTACCGGCCGCCGCGCTCCAGCGCGCGCTGGTACGCGGGCCGCGCATGGATCGTGTCGAGAAAGTGCGCGATCGCCGGATACCGGCTGCCGCCGCCGCGTGCGGTCGCGGCTTCGAGCGGAAAGCTCATCTGGATGTCGGCCGCGCTGAAGCCGTCGCCGACGAACCAGCCGCTGCGCGTCAGCGCACCGTCGACGTGGCCGAGATGCAGGTCGATCTGCGGATCGACGAAACCCGACTGCAGCGTGGCGGCGATCTTGCGTGCGATCGGCCGCGCGAAGAACGGCATCGGCGCATGCGCGATCCGCAGCGCGACGAGCTTGAGCAGCAGCGGCGGCATCGCCGACCCTTCCGCGTAGTGCAGCCAGTACGTGTAGTCGTGCCGCTCGGGCGAGCCGGGCGGCGGCGCGAGGCGCCCGTTGCCGTAGCGTGCGACCAGGTATTCGATGATCGCGCCCGATTCGGCGAAGGTGCGGCCGTCGTCGGTCACGACGGGCGACTTGCCGAGCGGATGGATCGCGCGCAATTCGGCGGGCGCGAGCATCGTTTTCGGATCGCGTTCGTAGCGCACGATCTCGTACGGCACATCCAGTTCTTCGAGCAGCCAGAGCACGCGCTGCGAACGCGAGTTGTTCAGGTGATGGACGGTGAGCATGTCGAGGCCGGAAGGGGGCGGGAACGACATCATACCGAGCGCACGCGGCGCGTTCGCGAATCGTGTGGTGCGCGTCGTGGCGCACCGCATCGAACCGTCATGCGCGCCGCACCGCGATCCACGCACCCCAGAACAGGCTCGCGAAAAAACGCAGCGGCGCATCGAAGCCCGCGTCGCGCAGCAGCGCGAATACGGCTTCCTCGGACGCGGGCGGATCGGCGCCCTGCAGGATCTTCGCGAGTTGCGCGCGCACGGCGTCGGGCGTGGCGCCCTTCATGCGCCAGCGCTGCTGCCAGGCGTCGAGCAGCCGAGGGTGGTCCGCGTAGCGGCGATGGTTGCCGGCGAGCACGAGCGGCGCGCCGGGCTTCAGTCGCCGCGCGATCGCGTGCAGCAGCGCGGCTTTCGCGTCGTCGCCCGGCACGTGATGCAGCACGCCGATCAGCGTCGCGCCGTCGAACGCGGGCGTATCGGGCAACGCGTCGACGCCGTCCTCGACGAACGCGGTACGCGCGCCGAAACCCGCGGCCTCGACATTCGAGCGCGCGAGCGCGAGCATCGGCGCGGACGGGTCGACGGCCGTGAAGTGCCAGCCCGGTTCGAGCGCGGCCGTCACGCAGATTTCCTGCCCCGTACCGCCCGCGCCGGCCACGAGAATCCGGGCATCGGTCGCACCGATTGCCGACGCGAGCATGCAGGCGGCGAGTTCATGGCAGGCGTCGTAGCCGGCGAGCGCGATGCGCGATTGTTCGGCGTATTCGTGCGCGCGTGACGGATCGAATTTCGCGGCGCTGGCGGGAAGCGACATGGCGGGTTCCTCTTGACGGGCGCGGACGACGTGTCCGCGAGCATGACGGGCAGCGTATGCGCGCGCGGCCGGCGCAACAAGACGAGCAATCATTCCGGTATGCCGACTACCCGACTCGCGGGTGCATGCCGCTTCGTTTCCGGCGGCGGTTTCCCGGGGTCGATTCGCATTTAAAAATGTCTGACCACACCGCATCGCGGTGGCGAATCCGGCGCATACTCGTTTCTCTCCCCCCGCCTGGCCGTCGCATGCCGGGCTCCGATGCGCTGCGCCAGTGGCGCGGCCATGCCGCTCGGTACGCACGAGGAGCGCATGATGTCCGATTGTCCGCATGATCCGTACGCGCAACACTACATCCATTGTTTGCCGTTTGGCGCGCAGCCCTGCGGCGCGCTCAGCACGACGCCGCGCACGCATTTCCGCGTGTGGGCGCCCGGCAGCACCCACGTCCAGCTCGAACTGGATACCGGCTACGGCCCGATGCTCGTGCCGATGACGAGCGCCGGCCCGAACTGGTTCGAAGTCTTCGTCGACTGCGGCGCGGGCGCGCGTTACCGCTATCGTCTCGACGATACCGTGTCGATTCCCGACCCCGCGTCGCGTTCGCAACCCGAGGGGCTCAACGGGCCGAGCGAGGTCGTCGATCCACGCGCATTCACGTGGCGCAATACGTTCTGGCACGGGCGCGCATGGGAGGACGTCGCGCTCTACGCGATCCGCCCGCACGCGGTGGGCGGCTTCGACGCCGTGCGCCGCCGCCTGCCGCAGCTCGCGCGCCTCGGGGTGACCGCGCTGGAGCTGCTCGCATCGCCGCACGACAGCCTGCCGTTCGCGCCGCTCGCGGCCGAAGGCGGCCCCGACGCGCTCAAGGCGCTGATCGACGCCGCGCACGGCTACGGTCTCGCGGTGCTGCTGGAGCTCGACTACGCGCGCTTCGGCAGCGGCACCGATGCGTTGCGCCACTACGCGGGGCCGTTCTTCCATACGCGCGACGATCCGCTGCAGGCCGCGCCGCTCGCGCTCGATCATCCGGAAGTCTGCGATTTCTTCTGCGACAACGCGCTGTACTGGCTCGACGAATACCGTTGCGACGGGCTGCGCCTGCGCGAAGCCGACCGGATCGGCGTGTCGTGGCTGCGCGAGATCGCGGATCGCGTGCGCGCCGCCGTGCCGGCCGACCGGCTGATCCACCTCGTGCTCGGCAGCGAGCGGCATCCGGCGCATCTGGCCGATACCCATTTCGACGCGCAGTGGAACGGCTGCGGCGAACGCGCGCTGCACCGGCTCACGGGGCGCGACACGTCGGCGCGCGAGCGCATTTCCACGCACCAGTCGATCCACACGCTCGCCCGCGCGCTGACCGCGGCCGGCGCGGCGTACCAGCCGGCCGCGTCGGCGGACGGGATGGCCTTCGACGGCGGCCTGTCGCTGACGTCGCTCGTGCTGTCCGATGGCGCATGGCGCGACGGCGGCCCCGGCGATCCCGGGCAGGCGGCCGGTCTGGCCGCGCTCGCGCTGTCGCTGCTTACGCCGCAGATCCCGCTGATCTTCGACGAGACCGCGCGCGACATCGATCGCGCGCATTTCGTGCAGTCGGCGCTCGCGGTGCGCGCGAAGCTGATCGCGCCGCGGCTGTCCGATTGCCGGCCGCAGGAAGCCCATGCGCTGAAGGCGGACGGCGACGGCGATGCCGACGCGCTGTGCGCATCATGGCGGCTCGCCGACGACGAGACGTTGACGATCGCGTTGAACCTGTCGCCGGATGCGGTGCCGTTCGATGCGCCGGGCGGACGGGTGGTGTTCGAGACGCCGGCACGCGCCCGCGATCGGGTCGATGAAGGGGAATTGCCGCCGTATTCGCTCGTCGCGTGGCTGACCGGCGACGTCAATCGTTACGCGCTGACGCACGACGTGCGTCGCATCGACGACGGTTCGTGGCGCGGCATGCGTCCGAACCTGAACGCATGAGCCGGTGAACGCGTGAAGCGGTGCGGCCGGCCGCGGTCGTACGCAGCCGACCGCCTGCCGGAAAGCACCGAATTACCAGAACCCGCGAATGCCCGCGATGCCGTACGCGCCGTGACGGCGCGCGTCGTCGAGATGCGCGCGCGTCATGCCGCCGAGTGCGAACACGGGCATCGCGGCCTGTGCGGCCAGCGTGTCGAATCGCGCCCAGCCGAGCGCCGGCGCGCCGGGGTGGCTGAGCGTCGGCAGCACCGGCGACAGCGTGACGAAATCCGCGCCGGCGCCCGCGGCCAGCAGCAGGTCGTCTTGCGTGTGGCACGCGGCGGATACCCATCGATCGGCCGGCAGCGGCCGTTGCGCGGCGGCGCGCAACGCGGCGCCGTCGAGATGCCAGCCGGCGCCGTCGAGCCGTATCACGCCGGTTGCATCGATCGGGCCGTTCAGCATCAGGTGCGCGCCGGCCGCGTCGCAGCGCGCGAGCGCCGCGGCGGCCAGCGACGCGAACGCGGCCGCGTCGAGCGATTTCACGCGTAGTTGCACGAGCGTTTCGCCGCGGGCGAGCACGGCCGACAGCCGGTCGAGGAACGCCGCCCGATCGGCCGCCGACGCGGACGCCGGTTCCGGCGTGATCACGCAGCAGCGCGGCAGCGGCGCGTTCATCGTGCGATGCGACGCCGGGCCGTCATTCGTCGGCCTCTTTCGCGATCTTCGGATAGACGCGCACGAGCACGATGCGCGGCCCGTTCATCTTCTTCACGACGACGTCGAAGCGGTCGAACGACACGCGCTGCCCTTCGGTCGGCAGGTCGCTCAACGCCTGGATCACGAGGCCGCCGACCGATTCCGCGCGGCCTTCGTCGATGTCGATGCCGAGCGCCTGCTCGAGCGACACGACGGGCAGGCTGCCCTTGCCCATCAGCGTGCCGTCGTCGAGGCGGCTCCAGTCGGCGTCGCCCTGGCGGAATTCGTCGTGGATCTGGCCGACCAGCGCGCCGAGCAGGTTGTCGAGCGTCAGGAAGCCGATCGGCTTCTCGCCCTTGTTGCCGACCAGCGCGAAGTGCGGGGCGCCCTTGCGGAAGCGGCGGAACAGCTCCAGCGCCGGCGTATCGGGCTTCACGTACTGGACCGGGCGCACGTAGTCGGAGAGATCCTCGAGCGCGGCGCCCGCGTGACGCGCGAGCAGCAGGTCCTTCAGGTGGATCAGCCCGCTCACCTGTTCGCGCGACGCATCCTCGAACAGCGGATAGCGGCTGAAGCGGTGCCGCGCGACGATCTCCATGTTGTCGGGCAGCGGCAGGTCGCGCCGCAGGCCGATCATTTCATGGGCCGGCCGCATCAGGTCCGACACGGTCATCGACGAAAAATCGAGCGAATGCGCGAGCGTGTTCCACTCGTCGTTGGTGTACGTGCCGCGCGCCGGCTGGGCCGCATTGCCGGCCGCGCTGCGGCGGCTGCGCAGGATCAGCTTCAGCTCGTCGGTCGAATAGTGCGCGTCGCCGCCGTGGTCGGCCGACAGCCCTGCGAGCCGCAGCACCGCGTTGGCGCTGGTGTTGAGCACCCAGATCGCCGGATACATCGCCCAGTAGAACGCGTAGAGCGGCAGCGCGACCCACAGGCCGACCTTCTCCGGCTGCCGGATCGCCATCGACTTCGGCGCCAGTTCGCCGACGACGATGTGCAGGAACGAGATCAGCGAGAACGCGAACACCAGCGAGATCAGGTGCACGACGCGCTCGGACTGGACGCCGATCAGGTCGAGCAGCGGGCCGAGCAGTTGCGCGAACGCCGGTTCGCCGACCCAGCCGAGGCCGAGCGATGCGAGCGTGATGCCGAGCTGGCACGCGGAAAGATACGCGTCGAGCCGGCCGTGCACGATGCCGAGGATGCGCCCGCGCAGGCCGTGCTTGCGGGCGAGGGTCTTGACGCGCGTCGCGCGGAGTTTGACGAGGCCGAATTCGGCCGCAACGAAGAACCCGTTCAGGGCCACCAGGAACAACGCGCCGATGAGCGCGAAGATCTGTAACAAAGAATCGCTCCGGTTATGACAGGCCCATCAGTATAGAGCCAGAAAGGAATTTGTAATGCGTCGGGCGACCGCTTGCTTACACCGGCGCCTCGCAGGGAATCGAGAAGGTGAGGGTGGCGGCCGCGCCGTCGGCGAACGCGTCGTGCGTGAACGTGCCGCCGTGCGCGAGGGCGACGCGCTGGCATAGCGCGAGCGTCCACGCGCTGCGTTTCGCATCGCGCTCGTGCAGCATCTCGCGCCGCGCGAACGATTCGAACGCATGCGGCTGCGCGGGGTCCACGAGAACGCCGGCATTCACGGTGCAGGTGGCGCGCGCGGTGAACTGCGCGCCGTCGCGCGTGCAGGCGAACGCGACCCGGCTGCCCGCGGCGCTGGCTTCGACGGCCGTCGTCAGCAGGGTCCACAGCGCCTGTGCGACGCGTTCGCGATCGACGGTGAGCGACGGCTCGCCGTCCGGCAGCGTCGTGTCGAGCGCGACCTGGCGTGCGTCGGCGAGCGCGAACCGGACGAGCGCGATCGTTTCGTCGAGCAGCGCGCGCAGCGCGAACGGCTGCGGCGCGAGCACGAGCGTGCGCGTTTCCGCGCGTGGCGCGTCGAGCACGCCATCGATCAGCGCGACCTGCTGGTCGATGCCCGTGCGGATGCCCGCGAGCGCGCGCTGGAGATTGGGATCGGCATTGGCGAGCTGGCGCTCGAGCACGTAGGCCCAGCTGTGCATCGCATTCAGCGGGCTGCGCAGGTCGTGCGACGCGGTGGAGAGCGCCTGGTCGCGCAGGAACAGCGCCGCCTGGGCGGCGTAGTGCGCTGCGCGTTCGCGCAGCAGGTCGGCGGCGGGATCGACGGAAGTGGACGTCACGGAGCTGGCCTGTCGGAAGCGGTTGGCGTGGAAGTCACGCGAATCGCCATTATAGGGACGGTGGGCGTCACGCCGGCAGCGCGTCCTCGTCCTTTTTCCGTGCGTCGCCGTTCGGCAGCAACTGGCACGCGAGCAGGCCGGCGAGCATCAGCGCGCAGCCGACGAGCGCGCGCAGCGTCAGCGTTTCGCCGAGCGCGGCCCAGCCGGCGATCGCCGCGAACACGCCTTCCATGCTGAAGATCACGGCCGCGTGTGCGGGCGCCGCGTCGCGTTGCGCGACGACCTGCAGCGTATAGCCGACCCCGACCGACAGCAGCCCGCCGTACAGCAGCGTCGGCAGCGCGCCGCGCAGCATCGCGGCGCTGACCGGTTCGACCGCCAGGCCGACCGCGAGACACGCCACGCCGCACACGGCGAACTGCAGGAACGCGAGCACGAGCGGATCGTGGCGCTTCGCGAGATGGCCGACCGCCATCACGTGCGCGGCGATGATGACGGCGCCCGCGAGCTGGAACCAGTCGCCGTAGAGCACCGAGAAATGCTCGTCGATGCTGAGGAAATACAGGCCGATCGCTGCCAGCAACGCGCCGAACCACGTGCCCGCGCCGATCCGGTGGCGCGCGAGCGCGCCCATCAGCGGCACGATCACGACGTACAGCGAGCTGATGAAGCCGGCGTTCGCGATCCGCGTGTATTGCAGGCCGACCTGCTGCAGCGAGATCGATACGGCGAGCAGCCCGCCGAGCGCGAGGCCCGGCAGCAGCAGCGCCGGTTCGCGCCGGATCGCCGCGAGTTGCGCGCGCGACGCCGCATTCACCATCAGCAGCGGCACCAGCACGAGCGCGCCGAGCAGGAAGCGCAGCCCGGTGAACAGGAACGGCCCGATCACGTCGAGGCTCAGGCGTTGCGCGACGAAAGCGGAGCCCCAGATCGCGGCGGCGCCGAGCATCAGCAGGTTGGCGCGGAGGTGCTTGCGGGCGTCGGGCTTCATCGGCATTCGTCTGGAGATTAGGGGCGGCGGGCCCGCCAGTTTACGCCGAGATTGCAAGGCTGTCGGCAAACCTGCGCAGCGCGGCGGCGGCCCGGGCGTCGCGGACGCGCGAATACAGCACGACCTGCGATTGCGGCAGCGGCGGCAACCCGAATTTCGCGCCGACGTCGACCAGCGTGCGCGGGGCGACGCGCCGCGCGAGCGGGCAGACGGCCAACCCGGCCGCGGCGGCCGCCGTGACCGCCGCGACCCCGCCGCCCGTGAAGCGCTCGCGCCACGGCAACCCCGCGCGATCGAGCGCGCGCAGTGCGGCGGCCCGCACCCCGCAGGGGCCGGCCAGCACCGCGAGCGGCAGCGGCTCGCCCGCCCGCGGCGCCCAGTCGGGCGCGGCGAGCCATGCCAGCGGCTCGGTGAACAGCGGCGTGGCGTCGTCGCGCGGTGGGTCCTCGCCGGGCTCGTGCCGCGCGATCACCGCGTCGAACCGCCGTTCGTCGTATTGCGGGAGCAGGCTCGTCGACGCCCCGAGATGCATTTCCAGCGACAGCCCGGGGTCCTGCCGGTGCAGGCTCGTCAGCACGGCCGGCAGGTCGGGCACCGCGACGTGCTCGCTGACGCCGAGCGACAGGCGCACCGTGCCGGTCGAGATCGCGCCGAGCGCACGCTCGTGCGCGTCGAGCAGCGCACGGGCGGCCGGCAGGAAATTCTCGCCGTCGGCGGCCAGCTTGACGACGCGCGGCGTGCGCGCCAGCAGCGGCTTGCCGAGATGGGCCTCCAGTCGCTTCAGCTTCAGACTGACGGCCGATTGCGTGGTGCCGAGCGCATCGGCGGCGCGCGTGAAACTGGCGAGGTCGGCGACCAGCACGAACGCGCGGACGGCATCGAGATCGAGTACTTTCATTTCAAATGAAAATAAATGAAATATTCATCAATGACTGTTCATTATAGGTGGGCGCGCCTAACCTGACGCTGTGTTTTCGTTCTTCAACGTCACTCACCGACAGGAGCATGACCATGCCATTCACCCGTATCGCCGTACGCGAAGGCAAGCCGGCCGCCTACCGCAGGGCCCTCGTCGACGGCGTGCAACGCGCGCTGATCCAGACGTTCAACGTTCCCGAGGACGACATCTTCATGGTTGTAACCGAGCATACGGCCGAGAACTTCGTGTTCGGTCGCCACTACCTCGATATCGAACGCAGCGACGATCTCGTGATCATCCAGATCACCGCGAACAACACCCGCACGCTCGAGCAGAAGCGCTCGCTGTACCGGGCGATCGCCGACAACCTCGCGCAGCAGCCCGGCGTGCGGCAGGAAGACGTATTCATCGGTCTCGTCGAAGTGCTGAAGGAGAACTGGTCGTTCGGCAACGGCATCGCGCAATACGCCGTCTGACGCGCCGGCTTGACCTGCCACAGGGCGGCGGGGCCGGATCGATGCCCGCGCGTTTGGGCGGCGTGTACTATGGAAGCTGCTTCACGAGCGACGCCGGCGCGGTCGATGCGCCGGCGATCCTTCATGTGCAGGAGCCTCCATGTCGCGTGTGCTGGAAATCGTGTTGTCGTTGTCGCTGGAAGGATGGCCGGTCAAGGGCGCAAGCCGTGCCCGTGGCGCGCAACGCGACTTCGGCGCCGAACTCGTGCGCGCGTGGCGGATCTGCCCGCAGGTCCGGATGCGGCGCGGCCACGAGCGCGTGACGGTCGAGCCGTGCCAGATCGAGGAGGCCGAGCGGAGCCCCGGTGCGAGCTGGTGGACCTGGGTCGAATCGAACGCGCATGGCACGCGGGTCGTCGCATCGCGCACCCAGACGTTCGCCCCCGGCATCACGCAGCGCGAACTGTTCGACGCGGAACACGCGGGCATCGTCGTCGCGACGCCGCTGCCGGTGCCCGCGACGGCTGGCGCGACCGATGCCGACGCACCACCGGCCGCCGAAATCGACGGCGTTGCACCGAATACCGACGAAGCGCGGGCCCAGGCGTCGGCGCTGCGCCTCGTCAGCGAACGGCGGCGCGGGCGCTGGGCTGACGACAGCGGCGTCGTGGTCGAGATGACGCTCGACGACATCACGCTGCACGGCGGCGGCGAGCCGCCGCGCCGCTACGTCGAGCTGCGTCTGGCCGCGCCCGACTGGGAAACCGTCGCCGCGCGCACGGCCGCGCTGCACGCGCTGTTTGCCGCGGCGCGCGAACTGAGCGGCGCGTGGCCGGCCTTCGTGCAACTGACGAGCGTGATCGACCGCGCCTGTGCCGGCGGGCCGGTGGCCGCCACGCTGGTCAAGGCGCAGCCCGTCGACCTGACCGGCATCCGCACGCAGCGCGCCGCGCTGTTCGCGCTGTCCGGCGACATCACCGCGCAATGGCTCGGCAACGAGTGCGGCGTGCTTGATCGCGACGATCCCGAATTCGTGCACCAGATGCGCGTCGCGCTGCGCCGCCTGCGTACGCTGATGCGCTTCTTCCCGCGCTTCGCCGACCGTCAATGGAAGGACACGCTCGGCGCCGATCTGCGCTGGCTCGCCAAGCTGCTCGGCACGGTGCGTGACTGGGACGTGTTCGCGACCGAGAGCCTGCCTGCGCTGATCGCGGCCGATGGCGGCGGTAGCGATTGGGACGGCACGCTCGATGCCGCCCGCGCGCAGTCGATGGCCGCGCGCGTCGAGCTGCGGCAGGCGCTGCATTCGGCGCGCTATGCGCGGCTGACGCTCGGCTGGCTCGAATGGCTGAGCGCGCTCGCGCTGCCGGCGGCCGACGGCGACGACGCGCCGTCGCTGCGGCGTCACGCGACCAAGCGCGTACGGCGGCTGTTCGGGCATCTCTACGGATCGCCGTCGCTCACGTCGCTCGACACGGCGGCACGCCACCAGGTGCGGATCGATGCGAAGCGGCTGCGCTACGCGCTCGAATTCTTCGCGTCGCTGGCGTCGCGCCGCACGCGCACCGAGACGGTCAAGACGCTGGCGCGCGTGCAGAGCGTGCTCGGCGAAGCGAACGACGCGATGGTCGCGCTGCATCATCTCGAGCAACTGGCGGCGCCGCCGTATCAGCTTGGTTTCGTGCGCGGTTACGGCGCCGCGCTCGAACAGCGGGCGGCGCGCGACGCCGAGACGCTGCTGGCCAGCCTGCGGCCGCCGAAGCTCGACGGCAAGCCACGTTGAGCGCCGTGCGCCGCCCCTATAATGGCCGCCCGTTTCCCGCACGCATGCCGATGATGACCGACGTCCCGCCTTCTTCCTCGTCCGCCGGACCGCTCGAACTGGGCGGCGAGCTGTGGCTGCGCGCCGGCGAACAGACCCTCGGCGGCGCGACGCGCATCGCGCTGCTCGCGGCGATCGGCGACACCGGTTCGATCACGCGCGCGGCGAAGGCCGTCGGCCTCAGCTACAAGGCCGCGTGGGACGCGGTCGACACGATGAACAATCTCGCCGGCGAACCGCTCGTCGCGCGTTCGACGGGCGGCAAGGGCGGCGGCGGCACGACGCTGACGCCGCGCGCGACGTCGCTGATCGCCGCGTTCCGCACGATCGAGCGCGAGCATCGCCGCTTCATCGAGGCCGCGAGCGCGGCCGTTGCCGGCTTCGACGTCGACTGGGCGCTGATCGGCCGGATCGGGATGAAGACGAGCGCGCGCAACCAGTTGTTCGGCAAGGTCGCGTCGCTCGTGCGCGGCACCGTCAACGACGAGGTGACGCTTGCGCTGCCGGGCGGGCAAGCCGTCGTCGCCGTGGTGACGCACGACAGCGCCGAGGCGCTCGGGCTGCGGGAAGGCGCACACGCGTGCGCGCTGGTGAAGGCGTCGTGGGTCGTGCTTGCCGTCGACGATGGCGGGCCCGACCTGAAGGTGTCCGCGCGCAACCGGCTGCACGGCAGCGTCGACGCCGTTGCGGCGGGCGCGGTGAACAGCGAGGTGACGCTGGCGCTCGACGGCGGCGGGACGCTGACGGCCGTCGTGACCAACGACAGCGTCGATGCGCTGCAGCTCGCCGCCGGCCGGCGCGCGATCGCGCTGTTCAAGGCGTCGAGCGTGATTCTGGCGGTGACGGGCTGACCTGGCCGGCAGCGCGGCTCGCGTTGGCCGGCGGCCCTCGTGCGAGGCGGGGCGAAGCCGGTGCCGCACGCGTATGCATCGCACCGGCTTCGTTTCCGCTTGCAGCATGCGCCGCGCCGCGGCGTCTCTCAGGCTCCAACGTGGTAGCCGGCGCCACGCTCACGACCACGGCGTCGCGCGCTCAGGTGACGCGCGTCGGCCACTCGGCGTGCGGCGGGCTCGCCTGCACGCGTCCTTCGCTCAACTGCACGACCTGGTCGCCGAACGCGGCGACGTCGTCGGGGTCGTGCGAGATCAGCACCATCGGGATGTCGAGCCGCGCCTGCAATTCGGCGAGCTCATGGCGCATGCGCTGGCGCATCGCGCCGTCGAGCGCCGCGAAGGGTTCGTCGAGCAGCAGGATGCGCGGCTGCGCGACCAGCGCGCGCGCGAGCGCCACGCGCTGCTTCTGCCCGCCCGACAGTTGCGACGGATATTGCCCCGCGAGCGATTCGAGGTCGAATGCGCGGAGCCAGTACGCGACCTCCGGCGGCACCGTCTTCGCGCGCGGGTTGCGCAGGCCGGACGTGAGCCCGAACGCGATGTTCTGCCGCACGTTCAGGTGCGGAAACAGCGCGTAGTCCTGGAACAGGTACGCGACACGGCGTTCGCGAGTCGGCACGTCGATGCGGCGCGCGGCGTCGAACAGCGGCTCGCCGTTCAGCGTGATCGTGCCTGCGTCGGGCGTCAGCAGCCCGGCGATCGCCTGCAGCGTCATGCTCTTGCCCGCGCCCGACGGCCCGAACAGCACGACGCGCTGCGTCGTCGCCGTGAACGACATGTCGAGCGTGAAGCGGCGCTCGGCGCTCGCGCAGGTCTTGCGGATGTCGACGACGAGGCTCATGCGGGCCTCCGTCGAAGGAGGCCGGCCGCCGGACGGCTCCGGCGATGCGGACAGGACAGGCGCTTCATGTCAGCTGGCTCCGCCGGGCGCGCGACGGCACGAGCCAGCCGGTCGCGAGCAGCACCAGCACGCAGGTGATCGACGTCACCAGCACGAGGAAGTTGGCCGTGCTGTCGTCGCCGGCCTGCACGGCCGCGTAGATCGCGACCGACAGCGTCTGCGTGCGGCCGGGCAGATTGCCGGCGATCATCAGCGTCGCGCCGAATTCGCCGAGCGCGCGCGCGAACGCGAGCAGCGCGCCGGCGAGAATCCCGCGCGTGGCGAGCGGCAGCGTCACGCGGAAGAACACCGCGGCTTCGCCGAGCCCGAGCGTGCGCGCGGCGCGCTCGAGATGCGGATCGACGCCCTCGAACGCTGCCCGCGCCGATTTCAGGATCAGCGGAAACGCGACGACCATCGACGCGATCACCGCGCCTTGCCACGTAAACACCAGCTCGATACCGAACTTGTCGAGCCACGCGCCGAACACGCCGCGCCGGCCGAGCAGCACGAGCAGGTAATAGCCGAGCACCGTCGGCGGCAGCACGAGCGGCAGCGTCAGCACGGAATCGACCACGTCGCGCAGCGGCGAGCGCCAGCGTGCGAGCACGAACGCGGCCGCGACGCCGAGCACGATGTCGAGCGCGGTCGCCCAGCCGGCAACCTTCAGCGACAGCAGCAGCGGGACCCAGGCGTCTTGCATCGCGATAAGCTCACTTGACGGGCTTGAAGCCGAACGTCGACAGCACGGCCTGGCCCTGCGGCGACGCGACGAAATCGATGAACGACTGGGCCTGCGCGGCGTGGCGGCTGTCCTTGACCACGGCGATCGGGTAGGTGATGACCGTCTGCGTCGGCACCGTCAGCGCGACCTTCACGCGGCCCGGCATGATCGCGGCGTCGGTGCCGAACACGAAGCCCGCGTCGACCTCGCCGCGCGCGACGTAGTCGAGGCTCTGGCGTACGTTGGCAGCCAGCACGCCCTTCGCGCTGACGGCGTCCCACACGCCGGCCGCGCGCAGCGCACCCTCGGTGTAGCGGCCGACCGGCACCGAGGCCGGGTCGCCGTACGCGATGCGCTTCACGCCGGGCGCGGTCAGGTCGTTCAGCGACGTCGGCGCGGCCGCGCGGCTGTCCGCCGGCACGATCAGCACCAGCGAATTCGCGGCGAAATCGCGGCGCGTGCCGGGCACGATCACCTTTTCGCTCACCGCGCGATCCATCGCCTTCTGGTCGGCCGACGCGAACACGTCGGCCGGCGCGCCCTTGGCGATCTGCTGCATCAGCACGTCCGATGCGCCGAAGTTGAACAGCACCTTGGTGTCCGGATGCTGCTTCTCGTACGCGTCGCCGACGGCCTTGAATGCGTTCGTCAGGCTGGCGGCGGCCGACACGACCAGTTCGTCGGCGGCGGAAGCGGGCGCGCTGAACGCGAACCCGGCGGCAAGCGTGGCGATCGGCAGCAGGCGAAGCAGGGTGCGGCGAAGCGGACGGACGGTTGAGCGCATGGTGGATTCGTTTTGAACGGGTAGAAACCGTAATCGTAATATAGGGCGGGTTATAACGCTCGGCATACTGCGCATGCGACGGTGCGCATGAAATGGTCAGACGTGGGAAGGGCTGGCCGGGCGGGCCGTCACGCGTGAAGCGTAGGCGGCGCCGACTCGGTGCGCTGCAGCGACGACGGCTGCGACGCGGGATGGTAGTTCGGGTTGGCCTTCCAGCGCGCCCGGACGAACGGACGCTCGTGTCCCGACAGTTCCAGCGCGACCTTGGTGACCCAGCGGTGCGACGGCACCGTGAGGCCGTGCAGCGCCACGGTGACGAGCGCGAGGCTCGCGACGACCGCCGGCACCGACCAGCGGTGCGGCACCGCCCGCCACGAGCCGGCGATGAACGCGAGCGCGGCGATTGCCCCGACGATGCAGCCGGTGATCGATTCCGACGGCGAATGCGCGTCGAGCGCGACGCGCGACACGCCGACCGCGACGCCGGCCGCCAGCCCGAGCGCGATGCCGGCGATCCGCACCGGCGTGCGCGTGCGGATCAGCGCGAGGAAAATCGCGACCGGATACACCGATGTCGACAGCATCGCATGCCCGCTGAAGCCGGTGAAATCCCACGCGCGAATGCCGATGCCCCAGCCGAGGAACGCGATCTTCGTTAGCGCCACCACGCCGATCGCGGCCGCGAGCACGCCGAGCCACGCGGCCGCGCGCCGCCACGAGTAGCCGAGCGCGAGCCAGACGGCAATCGTGATCGCGAGCGGCAAGGTCAGCCCGGCGCCGCCGAACGCGGTGATCATGATCCACAGGTGAGAAGGCAGGTCGAACATCGGGAAGGGGACGAACGAAGGCGGGAGAATGCTTAAATCAACGCGCGAGCCGGGAAGAACGACTACAACGGATACAAGCGGCGAAGCCCCAGTATAGCGCCGCGTCCGCATGAGGCCCGTTTTTTGCGCCGCCGGCCACGACCGGCGTGCAGGAAAAATCCTGGAAACAATGTTATGGTGCATTGCACAAAGTCGAACGATGCATCCGTTGTGGCGCTCTCATGGCGCCCCTATTTTTCCTGACTGCGAGCCCGATCGATGACCAAAAGTCTGACCAAAGTGTGGCTGGGCGGCATGAAACGCATGCTGTCCCCGACCGCCAAGCGCGCGGCGCGCGATGCCCAGCGCATCACACGCGACGCACTCGAGGCCGCGGCCTCAGATCTGTCCCCGCCGCGCGAATCGCGCGTGCGGCCGCGCGCCGCCGCATGGGCGGCAGGCGAGTGGACGCGGGGCGAACATCCGATGACACCCGCGCTCGGCCGCCTCGTCCAGAATCTCGCATACGGGCTCTACATACCGCCCGGCCGCCGGCGTGGCGCGATGCCGCTGGTCGTGATGCTGCACGGCTGCCAGCAGTCCGTCGACGAATTCGCGCAGGGCACCCGGATGAACCTGCTGGCCGACAAGCACGGTTTCGCGGTGCTGTATCCGGAACAGTCGCTGCGCGCGCATACGCACGGTTGCTGGCACTGGTATGAAGACACCGATCGCGCGGGGCGCGGCGAGGCGGACACGGTGGCGTCCCTGGTCGACGCGCTGGTCGACGAACATGGCTTCGACGCGTCGCGTGTTTACGTCGCGGGGCTGTCGGCCGGTGCGGGGCTTGCGTCGCTTCTTGCACTGCACCATCCGGACCGCTTCGCCGCGGTCGCGCTGCACTCGGGCCCCGCGCTCGGCGAGGCGAATTCCGGCATCACCGCGATGGACGTGATGCGGCGGGGCTTGAGGCAGAACCCGGCCGCGGCGGTCGATGCGCTGGTCGATGCCGGCGCCTATCCGGGCATGCCCGCGCTGATCGTCCAGGGTGACGGCGATCATGTCGTCGCGCCGAAGAATGCCGATCAGCTGACCGTGCAGTTCATGCGCCTGAACGGGCTCGCCGACAGCCGAGGCGCGCTGCGCGGCGGCGAGCGGGTCGAGACGCGCGAAACGGGCGCACAGATCACCGACGTGTGCCGCGACGGCGAGCCGGTGGTGCGGCTGTGTCACGTGAAGGGGCTCGATCATGCGTGGGCCGGCGGCGACGAAGCCGTGCCGTTTCACGCGGCGGTCGGCCCCGACGCCAGCGCGATGATCTGGGCTTTTTTCGAAACCCGTCGCCGCACTGTGGCGACCGAACGACGCATCGTCTGATCGACACTGGTCAAAGCCTAGGGTTTTCCCTATAATTCGGGAAAACCCTAGTCCAGAACCTTTGAATAGCGAGATCGATCATGTACCTGCTGAGCCACCTCTTCCTGATGCTGACCAAGAACGCTGACAAGGCCGCGAAAGAGCGCGCCGACGCGTATCTGGCCGAAGCCACCGACATCTACGACCTCGAATTCCGCATGCGCAAGATCGATCGCGACGCGGCAATGAACCGCCCGTATTCGATCGGCGCGCGCTAAGCGGCGCACGCGGGCCTGCCGGCCCGCCATTTCGATGCATCGCGCAAAAGGGCGCGTGCGGCACCATGCCGCACGCGCCCTTTTTGTATTTCCTGAGCCCTGAACCTGTGCCGCGTCAGACGACCGTCAGGCGCACCGGCACGTTGTTGCGCGTGGCGTTCGAATACGGGCACACGTGGTGCGCCTTGTCGACCAGCACTTGCGCGTCGTTCTTGTCGAGCCCCGGCAGCGACACGCGCAGCTCGATGTCGAGCCCGAAGCCGCCTGCGTCGTTCGGGCCGATGCCCACTTCCGCCGTGACTTGCGTATCGGCCGGCAGCGTCTGCTTGTTCTGGCCCGCGACGAATTTCATCGCACTCAGGAAACAGGCCGAGTAACCTGCGGCGAACAGTTGCTCCGGATTCGTGCCTTCCGCGCCCGTGCCACCGAGTTCACGCGGCGCGGCCAGTTTCACTTCCAGCTTGTTGTCAGCGGATACCGCGCGGCCGTCGCGGCCGCCCGTGCTCGTGGCGCTGGTCTTGTACAGAATGTTCATCGTGCAGCTCCTGTCGGGAAGAGAGGGGAACAGCGGTCCGGTCGGACGGAATGTCGCCGGCCATGGACAAAATATAGAACACAAATCATTAGTGTGCAAATGAAATTTTGAAGAAAAACCCGGCAGCAGCGGGCAGGTCGGTTCATGCCGGGCGTGTCAGCGTTCGTTGGCCACCGACAGCGCATCGCGCAGCTGCTGGAGATCGGCGCGCAGCCTGATCAGGAATTCGGGTGTCTGTTGCATCGCGCAAAAGAGGTCGGCGGGCACCGAGCGCGCGCGATCCTTCAGCGCCCGGCCTTCCGGCGTCACGCGAACGTTGACGACGCGTTCGTCGGCCGCGCTGCGTACGCGCTCCACGTAGCCGAGCGCTTCCAGCCGCTTGAGCAGCGGCGTGACCGTGGCCGGGTCCAGGTCGAGCCGCGCGGCGATGTCCTTCACGGCCATGTCGTCGCGCTCCCACAGCACGAGCATCGCGAGATATTGGGGATAGGTCAGCGACAGCTTGTCGAGCAGCGGCTTGTACGCCTTCGTCATCGCGTGCGAAGTCGAATAAAGCGCGAAGCACAGTTGCTCGTCGAGCGTCTGGGGCAGCGGAGGCAGGCGGTCCATGGTTCGGGAGGCGCGGCAATGCGCGAACGATTTGTACGCAAATTATTTTGCGCGCAAAAGATCGGGTTGAACAGGGCCGACCCGAGGCGGTCGATACGAGAAAGGGGAGAGATCAGGTGCGCGCCGGGGGACGACCCGGCGCGGAAACTGCGTGACGGCCGGCGCCATGCGCCGGTCAGGAGACGGTTCAGCGGCCCGACATCGTCGTCGTCGCGCCCGGTTCCTGCACGCCGAAGCAGCCGCGATAGGTCGCGTAGAACGAGCAGTACAGCATCGTGACGATGATGATCGTCACCGGCATCATGATCGTCAGCGCGTACGCGCCGGCGCCGAGCGCCTGCAGCAGCAGCGACAGCGCGAGCGACGTGCCGAGCGCGACGGCGAACCACAGCACGCCGTATACGGCGAACGCGCCGCGATTGCGCCAGCAGCTGACGACGCTGAAGAACAGCGCCTTCGCCGGCGGGACGTCATGCCATGCGACCAGTACCGGCGCGAACCAGAACAGCATCGCGACCGGCAGATAGAGCAGCGTCGCGAAGAACAGCGCGCCGAGCGTGCCTTGCGCGGCGAGCGTCTCGGGCGTCGTGTTCGCTTCGTCGGCTGCGCCCATCATCACGTGGAACAGCGCGCCGCCGTCGACGAACGACGAAGCGGCGAACACGAGCACCATCGACGCGACGTAGATCACGCCGAGCACGAGCAGCCGCTGGGTCGCGACGGTGCCGTACGAGCGAAAGCCGTCGACGAGGATCGTCGGCATCACCGTCTTGCCGGCCACCGTGTCGCGGCACGCTGCCATGAAGCCGACCGCGATGCCGGGAATGAACACCAGCGGCAGCGCGGAGCCGATCACCGGCACCATCGACACCAGCGTGATCGCGAGCAGGTACGTGAAGAACAGCGTGATGAACGCGAGCGGATTCCGGCGGAACAGCCAGATGCCTTGACGGAACCAGACATAGCCCGTTTTCGCGGGCACTTCGATCAGTTGCATGCGGTTTGGATCTCGGGAAGCGCGGGCGTATGCGCGATACGCTCACGCAGGATGCGTTCGAAATGGCCGGGGTCGTGCGGCTTGAGCATCTCGGCCGCGCGCGGCAGGTAGAAGTCGTACAGGCGCGACACCCAGAAGCGGTACGCGCCGGCGCGCAGCATGTCGCTCCAGTGGCGGCGCTCTGCGGCCGTGAACGGCCGCACGGTCTGGTACGCGCGCAGCAGCGCATCGGCGCGCGCGACGTCGAGCACACCGGTCGCGAGGTCGACGCACCAGTCGTTGACGGTGACCGCGACGTCGAACAGCCACTTGTCGCAGCCCGCGAAATAGAAGTCGAAGAAGCCGCCGAGCCGCACGTCGTGGCCGGTGCCGGGCGCCGCATGGGCGAACAGCACGTTATCGCGGAACAGGTCGCAATGGCATGGGCCGGCCGGCAGCGCTGCGTAGTCGTCCGACGCGAAGAAACCGGCCTGGTGCGCGAGCTCGCCTTCGAGCAGCGCGCGTTGCGCGTCCGTGATGAACGGCACGATCGCCGGCACGTTCTCCTGCCACCACGGCAGGCTGCGCAGGTTCGGCTGGTTGCGCGGATAGTCGCGGCCCGCGAGGTGCAGGCGCGCGAGCATCTGTCCGACCTCGATGCAGTGTTCGACCCCAGGCGCGAGTTCGGCCGCGCCGTCGAGCTTCGTGACGAGCGCGGCAGGCTTGCCGTGCAGCTCGCCGAACAGCGCGCCGTCGTCGCGCGGGATCGGGTCCGGCACCGGCACGCCGTGGGCGGCCAGATGACGCATCAGGTCGAGGTAGAACGGCAGCTGCTGCGCGGTGAGCTTTTCGAAGATCGTGAGGACGTATTCGCCGCGCGTCGTCGTCAGGAAGAAATTGCTGTTTTCGATACCGGACGGAATGCCGCGGAACGCAAGCACGTCGCCCAGTTCGTAGTGGCGCATCCATTGCGCGAGATCGGAGTCGGAAACAGCGGTGAAAACGGCCATGCGGGATGCGTCAGGTCAGGGTGTCGGCACGCGGGCGGCGTGCAGCGCGACAGCAGGTGAAGGGGCGGCGCGGTTGGTGTGCCGCGCCACGGAATCAGTAGCGCAGGTTCAGCGACGGCAGGCGCGTGATCGGGATGCCCGCGTCATGCGGCTTCGGCGACGTGTCGGGCGTGGAGCTCATCTGGTAGCGCGTGCCGAAGTTCGACTTCACGTCGATCTCGACCGGCTTGCCGCGGTCGCGGTACTCGGTGACTTCGGTGCCGTTCTTGCTCTTTTCGTGGAAGCTCGGCGTGCGGCGGATGTCGGCGAAGTCCACTTTCGACGTGACTTCGGCGCCCGGCCGGTTGATCTTGCGGAGATCGGGCAGGCCGGCGGCTTCGTTGGCCTCGGCCCGGGCCTGCGCGTCGGCGTCAGGCGTGCCGCCGGCGGCGTGAGCGACGCTGGCGGCGGCAAACGCGACGGCAGCGGCGACGAAAATGAGCGGCTTCATGATGAGTCTCCAGTGAACCCACCGATTTTAGCAAATACTGCGCGCCATCCGGCCCCTCCGTGCGCAGGGGCGGCCATAAAGGCGACCGGGTTCCGTGGTAATGTCGTCGGATCAGACGAGGTGATGAAAATGAAGAACGATTTGAGCCGCCGGCACCGTGTGCTGTCGCCCGAAAGCCCGTCGGTCGAGGCTTTCGACGATCCGATCGCCGCCGTCGCGCGGTTGTCCGCCATTTACGACACGAATACGGGCTTCCTGCGCGACGCGTTCGCGCGCTATCGCCGCCACGAAGCGATTACCGAGCACGTGCGCGCATGCTATCCGTTCGTGCGGATTCGCACCGACGTCAACACGCACGTCGATTCGCGCCGCTCGTACGGCTTCGTCGCGGGCCCCGGCGTATTCGAGACGACGGTCACGCGCCCCGATCTCTTCGCGAACTACTACCGAGAGCAACTGCGTTTGCTGGCGAAGAACCACCATGTCAAGATCGAGATCGGCGTGTCGTCGCAGCCGATTCCGATTCATTTCGCGTTTCCGGAAGGCATCCATCTCGAGGGCGAGCTCGATCGCGACCGCCTGCTCGCGATGCGCGACATCTTCGATACGCCCGACCTGTCGTATCTCGACGACCGCATCGTCAACGGCACGTTCGAGCCGGCGCCGGGCGAGCCGCATCCGCTCGCGCTGTTCACGGCCGCGCGCGTCGACTTCTCGCTGCATCGGCTGCGCCACTACACGGCGACGTCGCCCACGCATTTCCAGAACTACGTGCTCTACACGAACTACCAGTTCTACATCGACGAGTTCGTGAAGCTCGGCCGCACGATGATGACGGAAAGCGACGATCCCGAGGTGCGCGCGTATCGCAGCGAGTACAGCGCGTTCGTCGAGCCGGGCGACGTCGTCACGTACAACGCGAACCTCGGCGGCGAGCCGGCCGAGGGCACCGCGCCGCCGCGCCTGCCGCAGATGCCCGCGTATCACCTGAAGCGCGCGGACGGCAGCGGGATCACGATGGTCAACATCGGCGTCGGCCCGTCGAACGCGAAGACGATCACCGATCACATCGCGGTGCTGCGTCCGCACGCGTGGGTGATGCTCGGTCACTGCGCGGGGCTGCGCAACACGCAGCGCCTCGGCGACTACGTGCTCGCGCACGGTTACGTGCGGGAAGATCACGTGCTCGACGCCGACCTGCCGCTGTGGGTGCCGATCCCGGCGCTGGCCGAAGTGCAGCTCGCGCTCGAGCGCGGCGTGGCCGAGGTCACTCGGCTGGAGGGCGTGGAGCTGAAGCGCGTGATGCGCACGGGCACCGTCGCGAGCGTCGACAACCGCAACTGGGAGCTGCGCGACCATCGCGAGCCCGTGCAGCGGCTGTCGCAGAGCCGCGCGATTGCGCTCGACATGGAAAGCGCGACGATCGCCGCGAACGGCTTCCGCTTCCGGGTGCCGTACGGCACGCTGCTGTGCGTATCGGACAAGCCGCTGCACGGCGAGTTGAAGCTGCCGGGCATGGCCGACACGTTCTATCGCGGGCAGGTCGACCAGCATCTGCAGATCGGCGTGAAGGCGATGGAGATCCTGCGCACGAACGGGCTCGACAAGCTGCATAGCCGGAAGCTGCGGAGTTTTGCGGAAGTGGCGTTTCAGTGACGTGATCGCCGGCCCGGTTGCGAAACCGGGCCGGCGGCGCCACGCTTACCATTGCGCCGGTTCGATCGTCCGGTCGAACGCCGCTTCGAGCGACGTGGTTTCGTGCGCGTCGAGCGTCAGGTCGAGTGCCGCGAGCGCATCGGTCATGTGATGCGGTTTCGACAATCCGATGATCGGCGCGGTGACGCCGGCGCGCCGCAACGCCCAGGCGAGCGCGACGCGGGCGGGAGGCATGCCGCGCGCCTGCGCTGCCAGCCGGACTGCTTCGACGGTCGCGGCGACCGCGTCGCGGCCGTCGTACCAGGACACCATCTGCTGATCGGTCGCGGCCCGCGTCGTCTGCTCGCCGCGCGAGCCAGCCAGCAATCCGCGGCCGAGCGGAGACCACGGCGTGTACGCGATGCCTTCGTCGATGCACAGCGGCAGCATGTCGCGCTCGTCCTCCCGGCAGATCAGACTGTACTGGCTCTGCGTCGACACGAACCGTGCGAGACCGTGATGCTGCTGGAAGGCGAGCATCTTCATGAATTGCCACGCGTGCATCGACGATGCCCCGAGATAGCGGACCTTGCCGCTCCTCACGATGGTGTCGAGCGCATCGAGCGTTTCTTCGATTGGCGTATCCGGATCGAACCGATGGACGATGTAAAGATCGACGTAATCGGTCCCGAGGCGCTGCAGCGACGCGTCGATGCTTGCGAGCAGATGCTTGCGCGACAGCCCGCGCGCATTCGGCCCGTCGCCGGTCGGAAAGAATGCCTTGGGTCCGATCACCACGTCGTCGCGCGTCGCGAAGTCGCGCAGCGCGCGGCCGAGAATGCGTTCGCTTTCCCCGCCCGAATAGATGTCGGCCGTATCGAAGAACGTCACGCCTGCGTCGAGCGCCGCGCGGATGGACGGGCGCGCCACGTCCTCGGTCACGACCCACGGCCGCCACGACGGATGGCCGTAGGTCATGCAGCCCAAGCACAGCTTCGATACCTTCAGCCCGGACGTTCCCAGTCTCACGTACTCCATCGGTTCGATCTCCGTTGGGGCGCCGGTCAGCGCATGCCGCCAATCGTGTAGCCGCCGTCGACGAGGATCGATTCGCCGGTCACGAAGCGTGCTTCGTCGCTGCAGAGCCAGACGACTGCATCCGCAACGTCTTCCGGGGTACCGATCCGCCGGGCCGGCGTGAACGCGGCGAACGGGCGAAACATCTCGTCGTCGCCGAAGCGGCGCGCCATCGGCGTATCGATGATGCCCGGGTTCACATTGTTGATCCGGATGCCGTGCGGGCCGCCTTCGAGCGCGACCGCGCGCACCAGCGCATCGAGCGCGCCCTTGCTCGCGGAATAGGTCGACGAGCCGGCCAGCGCGCCTTTCGCGAGCCATGACGACGTGTTGACGATCGCGCCGTCGCCGTGCGCGAGCATCGCCTCCATTTCGTATTTGATCGACAGCCACGTGCCCTTGAGATTGGTGGCGATCACGTGGTCGAAGTCGGCCTCGGTCTGTTCCACGATCGGTGCGAACGTGCCTTCGGTGCCGGCATTGTTGAAGGCCGCATGCAACGCGCCGTAGCGCCCGATCGTCGTGTCGACGAGTGCGCGCACGCCATCGGCTGAGCCGACGTCGACGGTCACCGCGAACGCTTCGCCGCCGCGTTCGACAATCGCCCGGACGGTTTCGTCGAGCGGCGCCGCACGCCGCCCGGCGACGACGACGCGGGCGCCGTCCCGCGCGAACGCGAGCGCGGCCGCCCGGCCGATACCGGTGCCGCCGCCGGTGACGAGCGCGACGCGACCGTCGAGCCGGGGCCGCATGGTGGCGGACGGGGTTGATAAGATGAGCGAATCGGACATGATGTGCAGTGCTCCGTGTGAAGATGAAATGCGCCGGCCGCTCAGTCTTCGCCGTCCGCAACCGTCAGCGGTGTGCCGGGCGTGCCCGCATAGAACACGATCAGCTCGGCGGTTTCGTCGCCGGTCTCGCCGCGATGGGCGCCGCCGACCATTTCCGGCACCACGTCGCCGGGGCCGAGCTTCAGCCGCTTGCCGTCGCTTCGGCGCACGGCGGTCAGGTGGCCCGACAGCACGTAGCCGATGTTGATCGACGGATGCGTATGCCACGGCAGGACGGCGTGCGGCGGGATGCGGTAGCGTACGACCGTCACCTCCGGTCGAGCCGTCGGATAGGCGCGGTAGGGCGAGCCGTCCCACGCGCGCATCGTTTGCAGCAGCACCGTCTCGACGGCGCGGGCGGGTGCACCGGTCTGCTGCGCGAGCGCGGGCGTCGTCGTACCGACGACGATCGATGCGGCCGCGACGGCGGCCCGGAAGGTGACGGAAACCCAACGCAGTTTCATGATGAGCGGCCCGTACGGGCTGATCGTTGAAGACGGCGCCATTGTGCGAAGCGGAACGGCACGCGACTAGCGCCGGACCGGTTGAAACCGATTCAACTTGACGGCGCGGCAGCGCGGCGCCATGGACGAATGCCCGGGCAGGCCCGGCTCGACAGGAGCATCGAATGGATCGTTTGAAGGCGCTGACGGTGTTCGTCCGCGTCGCGGTCGCGGGCGGCATCAGCGCGGGCGCTCGCGAACTCGGCATGACGCCGCAGGCGGCCAGCAAGCAGGTCGCTGCGCTGGAGGCGTTGCTGAATGTTCGGTTGTTCCAGCGTTCGACGCACCGGATTGCGCTGACGGTCGAGGGCGAGCGCCTGCTCGCGCAGTGCCGCGGTGCTGTCGGCGAACTGGAAACCGCGCTGCGCATGCTCGACGACGATCGCGTGCACGCGGTCGGCACGCTGCGCGTCGCGGCACCTTACTCGCTGGCGCGGCGGTTTCTCGCGCCGTTGCTCGGCGAGTTCTGCGACCAGCATCCGGGCATGACCGCCGAGCTGGTCGTCAGCGACGACATGGCCGACATCGTCGAGCAGCGAATAGACCTCGCCGTGCGGACCGGCGATCTGCCCGACAGCGGGCTGATCGCGCGGCGCATCGCCGAGCTGCAACTGGTCGTTTGCGCGGCGCCCGCGTATTTGCGCCGCCATGGCGCGCCGCAGACGATCGACGCATTGCGCGACCATCGTTGCACCGCGTTCCTGTACCCGCGCACGGGCAAGCCGTTTCCGTGGGAATTCCTCGTCGACGGTCGGGTCGACACCCGCCAGATCGACCCGTTCATCGCGACCAACGACATCGACGCGGAGCTCGATACGGTGCTCAGCGGTGCCGCGATCGGCCAGTTTTTCGGCTATTCGGTTCACGAGCACGTCCGTGAAGGGCGGCTCGTGCCGCTGCTGACCCGGCACGTCACCTGTCGATACGGTCTCTACCTGTGCATGCCACAGCGCGAGCATCTGCCGCGCAGAAACCGTTTGCTGATGGATTTCCTGGTCGCCCGGCTAGGCGCGCATCCCGACCTCGCGCCGCTTTCGTTCGCTCACGCGCATGCGTGACGGGTGCTTCGTCGACCGCGAGCGTGGCGGCTGACGCCGGTTTCGTCCGGCCGGGGCGCTTCGGCGTAGAGGCAGCGTTCGTGGTGCGTTGTGCAAAGCGGCAAGGCCGCCCGGCACCGAAGTGCGCGGGCGGCCTTGCGGGTCGAACGGCCGTGCTGTGTTTGGGGCACTCAGCACTCGCCCTTCTTCGCGTGCCCCGGCGGGCAGTGATAGCCGCCATGACCGTGATGACGCTCGCGATCTTCCCACTCGCGGCGTTCCCAGTAGCGGCGGCCGTCCCAGTAGCGGTCGCCGTGCCAGCCGACGATCACCGGCGCGGGGGCGACCACGACGGGCGCGGGGCGACGACGACCGGTGCGGGCGTGCCGATGTTGACGTCGACGTTGACGGCGTGAGCGAGGCCGGACAGCGAAAGGCCGAGGCCGGCGAAAGCGAGGGCGATCAGCGAGCGTTGCATGTTCTTTTCCGTGGTGTGGTGATGAATGGGCCGACGCGACGCGATGGAAGCGAGGGGACCGTTCCACCGGGGGAACGCCGCGCCGACACGATGCAGTGTGCTGCGGCACGACGGAAAAGGCGAGTCGTGATTATTACGGAGGATTGGCGGCGCGCAGGCACGCGAGGGGCCACCCATTTGACATTGGCGGGCCGCTGGTGCGGCCGATTCCGCCGCATCGTGCAGCGCCGGCTGCGGGCATTTGACATTCGACCGCGCACGGCGGCGAACAGGTATTAACAGCGCGTTACAAAGTCACGCCCGGCGAGCCGCCGGAGCGCACTGTCCGTTGCATGAAAAGCACGACAGCGGGCGCTCGGCCGGCTGTCGTCACTGACCGGTTACAGATAGAACATCCGGTCTTCTTCCGGGCGCGGCGGATGATCGTCCTCGTCCGAACCTTCTTCCTCGCCGCTGTCCTCGTAGAACGCGAGCACCGCGTCGAGCACCTGGTCGGGATCGTCGATCACCTGCATCAGATCCATGTCTTCCGGATTGATCAGGCCCATCGGAATCAGTTGATCGCGGAACCATTGCAGCAGCCCCTGCCAGAACTCGCTGCCGACGAGGATGATCGGCACGAGGCGCGATTTCTTCGTCTGGATCAGCGTGAGTACTTCGGACAGTTCGTCGAGCGTGCCGAAGCCGCCCGGCATCACGATCACCGCATCCGAGTTCTTCACGAACGTGACCTTGCGCGTGAAGAAGTGGCGGAAGCGCAGCGAGATGTCCTGGTAGTGGTTGCCGGCCTGTTCGTGCGGCAGCTCGATGTTCAGGCCGACCGACGGCGCCTTGCCGGCGTGCGCGCCCTTGTTCGCGGCTTCCATGATGCCGGGGCCGCCGCCGGAGATCACCGCGAAGCCGGCGTCCGACAGCTTGCGCGCGATCTGCACGGCCAGCTTGTAGTGCGGCGTGTCGGGTTTGAGGCGGGCAGAACCGTAGATGCTGACAGCCGGGCGGATCTCCGACAGGTACTCGGTCGCCTCGATAAACTCTGCCATAATCGTGAACATCTGCCACGATGCGCGCGCCTTCTTGGCCGTCGCGCGCTCTTGATCTGCGAGCGAACGCAGACTCGGAATCACTTTTCTCTTGTTCATAATGCCTGAAGAACGAAATCTGGAAGGTAAGACCCTGCTATTGGTTGACGGTTCGAGCTATCTGTATCGGGCTTACCATGCGATGCCTGATTTGCGTGGCCCTGGCGGGGAGCCGACCGGAGCGCTCTACGGAATCATCAACATGCTGCGCCGTATGCGCAAGGAAGTCAGTGCAGAGTATAGCGCTTGCGTGTTCGATGCAAAGGGCAAGACGTTCCGCGACGACCTTTATGCCGACTATAAGGCAAACCGTCCGTCGATGCCGCCCGATCTCGCCTTGCAGGTCGAGCCGATCCACGGCGCCGTGCGCGCGCTCGGCTGGCCGCTGCTGATGGTCGAGGGCGTCGAGGCCGACGACGTGATCGGCACGCTCGCGCGCGAAGCGGAGCGGCACGGGATGAACGTGATCGTGTCGACCGGCGACAAGGATCTCGCGCAGCTCGTGACCGAGCGCGTCACGCTCGTCAACACGATGACCAACGAGACGCTCGACCGCGACGGCGTGATCGCGAAGTTCGGCGTGCCGCCCGAGCGCATCATCGACTATCTCGCGCTGATCGGCGACACCGTCGACAACGTGCCGGGCGTCGAGAAGTGCGGGCCGAAGACGGCCGTGAAATGGCTGACGCAATACGACACCCTCGACGGCGTGATCGAACACGCGGCCGACATCAAGGGCGTGGTCGGCGACAACCTGCGCCGCGCGCTCGATTTCCTGCCGCTCGGCCGCCAGCTCGTGACCGTCGATACGTCGTGCGATCTCACGCCGCATCTCGAATCGATCGAAGCCTCGCTGAAGAGCGACGGCGAGGCGCGCGACCTGTTGCGCGACATCTTCGCGCGCTACGGCTTCAAGACCTGGCTGCGCGAAGTCGACAGCGCGCCTGCGGAAGGCGGGGGCGCCGATGCGCCGGAAGGCGAGCCGGCTCCAGTGATCGCAGCCGACGTCGTGCGCGAATACGAAACGATCCAGACCTGGGAACAGTTCGACGCGTGGTTCGCGAAAATCGACGCGGCCGCGCTGACCGCGTTCGACACCGAGACCACCGCGCTCGATCCGATGCTCGCGCGGCTCGTCGGCCTGTCGTTCTCGGTCGAGCCGGGCAAGGCAGCCTACCTGCCGGTCGCGCACCGCGGCCCCGACATGCCCGAGCAGCTTCCGCTCGACGAAGTGCTCGCGCGCCTGAAACCGTGGCTCGAATCGGCCGATCGCAAGAAGGTCGGCCAGCACCTGAAGTACGACGCGCAGGTGCTCGCGAACTACGACATCGCGCTGAACGGCATCGAGCACGACACGCTGCTCGAATCGTACGTGGTCGAATCGCACCGCACGCACGACATGGACAGCCTCGCGTTGCGTCATCTGGGCGTCAAGACGATCAAGTACGAGGACGTGGCGGGCAAGGGCGCGAAGCAGATCGGTTTCGACGAAGTGGCGCTCGCGCAGGCCGCCGAATACGCAGCCGAAGATGCCGACATCACGCTGCAGCTTCACCACGCGCTGTATCCGCAGGTCGCACGCGAGCCGGGCCTCGAGCGCGTGTACCGCGAGATCGAGATGCCGGTGTCGCTCGTGCTGCGCAAGATGGAGCGCACGGGCGTGCTGATCGACGATGCGCGTCTGCACGCGCAGAGCACCGAAATCGCGACGCGCCTGATCGAGCTCGAGGGCGAGGCGTACGAACTGGCGGGCGGCGAATTCAATCTCGGCTCGCCGAAGCAGATCGGGCAGATCTTCTTCGAGAAGCTGCAGTTGCCGGTCGTGAAGAAGACGCCGAGCGGCGCGCCGTCGACCGACGAGGAAGTGCTGCAGAAGCTGGCCGAGGACTACCCGCTGCCGAAGCTGCTGCTCGAGCATCGCGGGCTGTCGAAGCTGAAGTCGACCTATACCGACAAGCTGCCACGCATGGTGAACCCCGCCACCGGCCGCGTGCACACGAACTATGCGCAGGCCGTCGCGGTCACGGGGCGTCTCGCCTCGAACGATCCCAATCTTCAGAACATTCCGGTGCGCACGGCCGAAGGGCGGCGCATCCGCGAGGCGTTCATCGCGTCGCCGGGCCACCGGATCGTGTCGGCCGACTATTCGCAGATCGAACTGCGGATCATGGCGCACATCTCGGGCGACGCGTCGCTGCTGCGCGCGTTCTCGCAGGGCGAGGATATCCACCGCGCGACGGCTGCCGAGGTGTTCGGCGTGACGCCGCTGGAGGTCAATTCCGACCAGCGCCGGATCGCGAAGGTGATCAACTTCGGGCTCATCTACGGGATGAGCGCGTTCGGGCTCGCATCGAATCTCGGCATCACGCGCGATGCGGCGAAGCTCTATATCGACCGCTATTTCGCCCGCTATCCGGGCGTCGCGCAGTACATGGAAGATACGCGCGCGACCGCGAAGGAGAAGGGCTACGTCGAAACCGTTTTCGGTCGCCGTCTCTGGCTGCCCGAGATCAACGGCGGCAACGGTCCGCGCCGTCAGGCGGCCGAGCGCGCGGCCATCAATGCACCGATGCAGGGCACGGCGGCCGACCTGATCAAGCTGTCGATGATCGCGGTGGACGACTGGCTCACGCGCGACCGGCTCGCATCGCGAATGATCATGCAGGTGCACGATGAACTGGTGCTCGAGGTGCCCGAAGGCGAGCTGTCGCTCGTGCGCGAGAAACTGCCGGAAATGATGTGCGGCGTCGCGAAGCTGAAGGTGCCGCTGGTCGCCGAAGTGGGTGCCGGCGCGAACTGGGAAGAGGCACACTGACGCACCCCCGGCCAGTTCCCCGTTCCCGCGGCATATTGTTGCAGGGATGCTGAATATCGAGATGGTTTGCTTGTGGTCAACGCGCAAGCTCCCGGACAATGCATGTCAGTCATGTCATTGACGTGGGGCGCGCGCCCCGCGTTCCGGATCGGACGCATCGAAGTGCTTCGAACTGCACATCGATGATGTCCGAACCGGTTAATCCACCGGGCGGCGCGGGTGCATCGCGTTTGCTTCATCCGGCGGCAGCAGTTTCGAATCGCAAAGGGGGAATCAGATGCATCGGATCATCATCGTAGGCGGAGGTGCCGGCGGCCTGGAACTGGCGACGCGGCTCGGCGACCGTTACGGCGCGCGCGGCAATCGTCCCGCGCGTGCGCTCGTCACGCTCGTCGACCGCAATCCGACGCACATCTGGAAACCATTGCTGCACGAGGTCGCAGCCGGCAGCATGGACCCGTTCACGCAGGAGCTCGAATATGCGGCGCAGGCGCGCTGGCACGGCTTCGAGTTCCAGCAGGGCGAGCTGACCGGGCTCGACCGTGCGGCGAAGCGCGTCACGCTGTCACCCCTCAACGACAGCGACGGCGCGGAGCTGCTGCCGGCGCGCGAGCTGGAATACGACACGCTCGTGATCGCGATCGGCAGCACGACGCACTTCTTCGGCGTGCAGGGCGCACCGGAAAACGCGATCGCGCTCGATACGGTCGGGGAGGCCGAACGCTTCCGCAAGCGCTTGATCGCGGCATGCATGCGCGCCGAGCATCAGGCGCCGGCGCCGAGCGTGCCAGGCGAGTCGGCCGAGCCGCGCATCCAGGTCGTGATCGTCGGCGGCGGCGCGACGGGCGTCGAATTGTCCGCGGAACTGCGCAATACCGCACAGGTGCTGTCCGTGTACGGGCTGCACAAGCTCGATCCCCGCCATGACGTCGGCATCGTGCTGATCGAATCAGGGCCGCGGATACTGCCGGCACTGCAGGAGCGCGTGTCGGCGGCGACGGCCGAACTGCTCGAGAAGCTCGGCGTGCGGCTGATGCTCAGCGAGCGCGTGACCGAGGTGGCGCCCGGGTTCGTGCATACCGCGAGCGGCAAGGCAGTGCGCGCCGACCTGACGGTCTGGGCGGCCGGCATCAAGGCGCCGTCCGTGCTCTCGCATCTCGACGGCCTCCAGGTCAACAAGCTCGGTCAGCTCGACGTGCGCCGCACGCTGCAGACCTTCACCGACGACAACGTGTTCGCACTCGGCGATTGCGCGGCCTGCGCATGGCCGGGCAATGAACGCAACGTGCCGCCGCGTGCGCAGGCGGCGCACCAGCAGGCGAGCTTCCTGCTGAAGGCGATCAGCTGCCGGCTCGAAGGGCGCCCGCTGCCCGAGTTCACGTATCGCGATTTCGGTTCGCTCGTGTCGCTCGGCCACTTCAGCGCGGTCGGCAACCTGATGGGCGGGCTGATCGGCGGCAACATGCTGATCGAAGGGCTGTTCGCACGCTTCATGTACATGTCGCTGTACCGGCTGCACATCGCGGCGCTGCACGGTTATCCGCGGATGATGCTCGACACGGTCGCGCACTGGCTGCGGCGCACGACGCTGCCGCGCGTCAAGCTGCACTGATCGCGTACTCGCATACTTGCGTGTGGAGCGGGCGGGAATGCGCATGTCGTGCGTGTTCGCCGCCCGTTTTTCTTTTCGGTTCGCAACGATTCGGTCGCGCGACGATTCTCGATACGCGCCACCGCACGCGGACTCGGCAGGCGGCCGGCGGGCTGTCGCGCGATGATCGATTCGATTGCCGCCACGCGTCGTAATCGAGTCTTACACATCTGACAGTTGACGCGACAACGGATTATTGGGCATCTTGTCCGGGTTTTCGTTTGCGGCGGGGTGCCAACCGCCGCGACATCCGCGCCGCGTGCCGGTGCGATGCCCCGTCATGCCGTATCCGCGAGCGTGACGGCGGCGCCCAATCGAGGAGTGCATTCATGTTGAAACCCGAAGTCGACAGCCTGGTCCCCCATGTCCCGTTCTCGCGCCGCAAGTTCATGCAGGCCGCGCTGGGCGGCACCTTCGCGGCAGCCGTGCTGCCCGTGTCGGCGCAGACGGTCACGACCGACAGCACCGGGCTGGACGTCGATACCATCGAGATCCGCTCCGGCGATGCAAGCGTGCCGGCTTATCGCGCCCAGCCGGTCGACAAGACGAACCTGCCGGTCGTCATCGTGATTCACGAGATCTTCGGCGTGCACGCGCATATCGCGGATGTCTGCCGGCGCTTCGCGAAGCTCGGCTATCTTGCGATCGCGCCCGACCTGTTCGCCCGGCAGGGCAACGCGGCGAAGTATCCGACGATGAAGGAACTGTACGACCACATCATCAGCAAGGTGCCGGACCGCCAGGTCACCGAGGATCTCGATGCGACCGTCGCCTGGGCCGGCAAGAACGGCGGCGACCTGACGCGCCTCGGCGTGACCGGGTTCTGCTGGGGCGGTCGCCAGGCGTGGCTGTATGCGGAGCACAATCCGCACGTGCGGGCCGCCGTGGCGTGGTACGGGTTCGTCGAAGGCAAGACCGACGAGATGACGCCGTTCAACCCGGTCGATCATGCATCGTCGTTGAAGGTGCCCGTGCTCGGGCTGTACGGCGAGAAGGATCAGAACATCACGCAGGCGTCGCTCGCGGACATGCGCAAGGCGATCCAGACGAGCGATTCGAAGCTCGCGCGCGAATCGGAAATCGTCGTGTATCCGGATGCCGGCCACGCGTTCTTTGCCGACTACCGGCCGAGCTACGTGAAAGGCGATGCGGAGGACGGCTGGAAGCGCGCGATCGAGTGGTTCCACAAGTACGGCGTGATGTAAACGACGGGCGGCGGCAACTACCGCCGCGGCACCGGCCGCCGCGGCATCGGCCGCCGTTTCATCGTCGTCGCGCCGCGCGGGTGCTCAAGGATTCGGGCCGGTCGCGATCGGTCGCGACGGATCGGCGCTCCATTCGCTCCACGAGCCGGGGTACAGCGACGCGCCGTGCAGGCCCGCCACTTCCAGCGCCAGTGCGTTGTGGCAGGCAGTGACGCCGGAGCCGCATTGCAGGATCACGCGATTCGGCTCGGTGCCGACCAGCACGGTGGCGAATGCCTCGCGCAATTCATGGCCGGTCTTGAAGCGGCCGTCGGCAGTCAGGTTGTCCTTGAAGAAGCGGTTGCGCGCACCGGGAATGTGGCCGCCCACCCGATCGATCGTTTCATTCTCGCCGCGATAGCGGTCCGGTGCGCGTGCATCGATCACGACGCGCGCAGGCGACGACACGTTCGCGAGCACGGCCGCTGCATCGACCGTCGATTCGAGCGGCGTGGCCGAGCGGAAGTCGCCGGCGACCGGTTGCGGCACGTCGGTCGTCAGCGGCTGGCCGGCCGCTTCCCAGGCCTGCAGGCCGCCGTCGAGCACCGCAACCGAATCGTGACCGAGCCAGCGCAACAGCCACCACAGGCGTGCCGCATAGGCGCCGCCTTGCGCGTCGTACGCGACGACCTGCTGGCCCTGCTTGAGGCCGCGGCTGGCGAGTAGCGTCGCGAGCGCGTCGCGGGTCGGCAGCGGATGGCGGCCGTTGGTGCCCGTCTTGCGGCCCGACAGGTCGCGGTCGAGATGAAGATATTGCGCGCCGGGGAGGTGGCCGGCCGCGTACGCGGCTTCGCCGGCGCCGGGATCGGCGAGATCGAAGCGGCAGTCGAACAATGCCACGCTGCCGGGCGCCGCGGCCAGGCGCTCGGCAAGATTGGCGGCGGAAATGAGCGTGGTGTAATGAGTGTGTGGCATGACGGCTCCCTCGAGTGCAAATGGCCTGACACTCCAAGTCTAAACAAAAAAAGACGGGCCGAAGCCCGTCTTTTCGTTTGCCGGAGGCCGGGCGGCGTCAAAGCGCCGCATCCGCCGTCAGAGGTCGCCGAGGTGGCGGCGCAGGAACTCGTGGAAGTGCTGCATCCCGTCTTCCATCGGGCTCTGATACGGGCCGACCTGCGACTCGCCGCGCGCCATCAGCGCACGGCGGCCCGCGTCCATCCGCATCGCGATCTCGTCGTCCTCGACGGCCGTTTCCATATAGGCGGCGCGCTCGGCCTCGACGAATTCGCGCTCGAACAGCGCGATTTCCTCGGGGTAATAGAACTCGACGATGTTGGTCGTCTTCTGCGGCCCGCGCGGGATCAGCCACGACACGACCAGCACGTGCGGATACCACTCGATCATCAGGCCCGGGTAGTAGACCATCCAGATCGCGCCGAACTCCGGCGGCACGCCGTTGCGGAATTTCAGCACCTGCTCGTGCCATTTCTGGTAAGTCGCGCTGCCCGGCTTCGCGAGGGCGTTGTGCACGCCGACCGTCTGCACGCTGTACCAGTCGCCGAACTCCCATTTGAGATCGTCGCACGACACGAAGCTGCCGAGGCCCGGGTGGAACGGGACGACGTGGTAATCCTCGAGGTAGACCTCGATGAACGTCTTCCAGTTGTAATCGCACTCGTGCACTTCGACGTGATCGAACTGGTACTCGGAGAAGTCGAAGTGATGCTTCGTACCGAGGTTGGCGAGGTCGCGCGCGACGTTGCGGCCCTCGGCCTCGAACAGCAGCCCCTGCCAGTTCTGCAGCGGGCTCTTGCCGAGGTTCAGGCACGGTTTGTCGGGGAAGTGCGGTGCGCCGAGCAGCTCGCCTTCGAGGTCGTACGTCCAGCGGTGCAGCGGGCACACGATGTTCTGCGTGCGGCCGCGCCCGTTGAGCATGATCGCCTGCCGGTGGCGGCACACGTTCGACAGCAGCTCGATCTGGTTCGTCTGGTTACGGACCAGCACGCGGCCTTCCTGCTCGGACGGCAGCGCGAAATAATCCCCCGCCTCGGGCACCATCAACTCGTGCCCGACGTAACGAGGTCCTTTCTTGAAGAGGGTTTCGATCTCGCGCTCGAGTAGCGCCTCATCGAAATATGCAGTGACTGGAAGCTGGCTGTGGGCCGACTTCAACTGAAGCGCATCGCTCAGATTGGACATTCCCACTCCCGGTGTTAGCGTGAAAGCAGTGAACAACCCAACCATCGAAAAATCGATTTAGGGAAACGGAGAATTATACCCGGTTCGCCTCGCAAGGCTAGGATTAAGTGCCTGATTTGTGTCAATTTTTTGTCGGGCTGTCCTCGAAAGGCGCACACTGTGCGCTGGAGATGGGGCCGGAATTGTGCGCGGGCGCCCAAGACGGCAGGTCGGAAAATTCTCTTTTGCCGTAGAATGTCCGACTTGTTTTGAAATTTGACACCTCGTCCATGGCGAAAACCGCATCCCCAGGCGCCACGCCGCCCGGCAATGGCACCGAACCGTTGCCGGACAATTACGAGATGGCGCTCGCGGAACTCGAGACGCTGGTTGCCCGGATGGAAGGCGGCGCGTTGAGCCTCGAGGATTCACTGGCGGCGTATCGCCGCGGTGCGACCCTCGTTGCGTTTTGCCAACAGCAGCTCGAGAAAGTGGAGCAGCAGGTTCGCGTGCTCGACGGCGCGACGCTGAAGCCGCTTTCGTCCGGAACGGCCGCCACGGACGGCGAAGACGACGATCTATGACATTCGAACAATGGATGCGGTCCGTGCTTGACCGTGTCGAGGACGCACTCGGCCACTATCTGCCGGCTGAAACCGCGATGCCCGCGAAACTTCACGAGGCGATGCGCTACGCGGTCCTCGGTGGCGGCAAGCGCGTTCGCCCGCTGCTGTGCCATGCAGCAGGCGAGCTGACCGGTGCGACGGAGGCGGCACGCAACGCCGCGGCGGCGGCGCTGGAGATGATCCACGTCTACTCGCTCGTGCACGACGACATGCCGTGCATGGACGACGACGCGCTGCGTCGCGGCAAGCCGACCGTGCACGTGCAGTACGACGAACCGACGGCGCTGCTGGTCGGTGACGCGCTGCAGTCGCAGGCGTTCGTGGCGTTGACCGACGCCGATGCGCTGTCGCCGGTGCAGCAGGCGGCGCTCGTGCGCGAGCTGGCGCTGGCGAGCGGCTCGATCGGCATGGCCGGCGGGCAGGCGATCGACCTGGCGAGCGTCGGCCTGAAGCTGACGCGCGAACAACTCGAGACGATGCACCGGATGAAGACGGGCGCATTGCTGCGCGCGGCCGTGCGGATGGGCGCGCTGGCCGGCGAGACGCCGTCGGCGGAAACGATGGCCGCGCTGGATGTTTACGCGGGGGCCGTGGGTCTGGCCTTCCAGGTCGTCGACGACATTCTCGACGTCACGACCGATTCGGCGACGCTCGGCAAGACGGCCGGCAAGGACGCGGCGAACGACAAGCCGACCTATGTATCGATCCTTGGTCTCGAGGCGTCGCGCGAGCTGGCAGCGCAGCTGCGCGCCGAAGCGCACGATGCGCTGAAACCGTTCGGCGCACGCGCACAGCGTCTGGCCGAACTTGCCGACCTGGTAGTGAACCGGGTCAGCTGACGCGAAAGCCCGCCGCCGCGCACACGCTACGGTGCGTGCAAAAGAATGCGGGCGCGTTTGATTTCCTACAATGGAACGACGATGTACGACTTGCTGAAAACCATCGACGACCCGGCGGATTTGCGCCGCCTCGATCGTCGCCAACTGCAACCGCTCGCGGATGAACTGCGCGCGTTCGTGCTCGACAGCGTGTCGAAGACGGGCGGCCATTTGTCGTCCAACCTCGGGACGGTCGAGCTGACGATCGCGTTGCACTACGTGTTCAACACGCCGAACGATCGCATCGTCTGGGACGTGGGTCACCAGACCTACCCGCACAAGATCCTGACGGGCCGCCGCGACCAGATGCATTCGCTGCGTCAGTACGACGGCATCTCGGGCTTCCCGCGCCGCAGCGAGTCGGAATACGACACGTTCGGCACCGCGCACTCGAGCACGTCGATCTCGGCCGCGCTCGGCATGGCGATCGGCAGCCAGCTGAACGGCGACGACCGCTTCTCGATCGCGGTGATCGGCGACGGCGCGATGACGGCCGGCATGGCGTTCGAGGCGATGAACAACGCGGGCGTATCGGAAAATGCGAAGCTGCTCGTGATCCTGAACGACAACGACATGTCGATCTCGCCGCCGGTCGGCGCGCTGAATCGCCATCTCGCCCGCCTGATGTCGGGCCGCTTCTATGCGGCTGCGCGCGCGGGCGTCGAGCGCGTGCTGAGTGTGGCGCCGCCGGTGCTCGAACTCGCGCGCAAGCTCGAGGAGCACGCGAAGGGCATGGTCGTGCCGGCCACGCTGTTCGAGGAGTTCGGCTTCAACTACATCGGCCCGATCGACGGTCACGATCTCGATTCGCTGATCCCGACGCTGCAGAACATCCGCGAACTGCGCGGCCCGCAGTTCCTGCATGTGGTGACGAAGAAAGGCCAGGGCTACAAGCTCGCCGAAGCCGATCCGGTGCTCTATCACGGCCCCGGCAAGTTCAACCCCGCCGAAGGCATCAAGCCGTCGACGACGCCCGCGAAGAAGACCTACACGCAGGTGTTCGGCGAGTGGCTGTGCGACGAAGCCGAGCGCGATACGCGCGTGGTCGGCATCACGCCCGCGATGCGCGAAGGCTCGGGCATGGTCGAGTTCGAGAAGCGCTTCAAGGATCGCTACTACGACGTCGGCATCGCCGAGCAGCACGCGGTGACGTTCGCGGGCGGTCTCGCGACCGAAGGGCTGAAGCCCGTCGTCGCGATCTACTCGACGTTCCTGCAACGTGCGTACGACCAGTTGATCCACGATGTCGCGCTGCAGAACCTGCCGGTCGTGTTCGCGATCGATCGCGCGGGCCTCGTCGGCGCGGACGGCGCGACGCATGCGGGCGCATACGATCTCGCGTTCATGCGCTGCATCCCGAACATGACGATCATGGCCGCGTCCGACGAGAACGAATGCCGCCAGATGCTGCACACGGCGCTGCAGCAGCCGAACCCGACCGCGGTGCGTTATCCGCGCGGCGCGGGCACGGGCGTGGCGACGGTGAAGGAATTCACCGAGATCCCGCTCGGCAAGGGTGAAGTGCGTCGCCGCACGTCGCAGCCGGAAGGCAAGCGCGTCGCGATCCTCGCGTTCGGCACGATGGTCGCACCGTCGCTCGCCGCTGCCGAGGAGCTCGATGCAACGGTCGCGAACATGCGCTTCGTGAAGCCGGTCGATGCGGCGCTCGTGCGCGAGCTGGCCGAAACGCACGACTACCTCGTCACGGTCGAGGAAGGCTGCGTGATGGGGGGCGCGGGTTCGGCCTGCGTGGAAGCCCTGATGGAGAGTGGGGTTATCCGACTCGTACTACAATTGGGCCTCCCTGACCAGTTCGTCGACCACGGCGACCACGCGAAGCTGCTGGCGCAATGCGGCCTCGACGGCGCGGGCATCGCGAAGTCGATTCGCGAACGCTTCCTGAGCCCTGCGGCCGATGTCGCCGGCCACGCGAAGCGCGTCGCATAAGCTGGCGCCGCCTGCGGGCGGCGTCGGTGCGACTGGCGCAACCGGTCTTCATTGATGCGGAAAACATGGGCCTGCGGGCCCATGTTGCTTTTCCGGCTGCCGCATGATGCGGCGTGCGCGTCGTCGAACGCGCGGCTTACAAGGATTGAACAAGATGAACCAGATGAATCCCGCCTTCGTGATGCCCGACGTGCAGAGCACGGTGGATACCCGTCAGATCCCGATTCAGCGCGTGGGCGTGAAGGCGGTCCGGCATCCGTTGACGGTGTGTACCGAAAGCGGCGACGTGCAACCGACCGTCGGTGTCTGGAATCTCGACGTCCGTCTGCCGGCCGATCAGAAGGGCACGCACATGTCGCGCTTCGTCGCGCTGCTCGAGGAGAACCGCGCGCCGCTGACGGTCGAGCGCTTCCGCGCGATGCTCGCGTCGATGCTCGTGAAGCTCGAAGCCGAGGCCGGCCGCATCGAAGTCACGTTCCCGTATTTCGTGAACAAGACCGCGCCGGTGTCCGGCGTGCAGAGCCTGCTCGACTATGAAGTGACGCTCGCCGGCGAAAGCCGCAACGGCGACACGCGCCTGTTCCTGAAGGTGCTCGTGCCGGTCACGAGCCTGTGCCCGTGCTCGAAGAAGATCTCGCAGTACGGCGCGCACAACCAGCGCTCGCACGTGACGATCGATGCCGAACTGGCCGCCGATCTGCCGGTCGAGGCGCTGATCCGCATCGCGGAAGAGGAAGCGTCGTGCGAACTGTGGGGGCTGTTGAAGCGTCCGGACGAGAAGTTCGTCACCGAGCGCGCATACGAGAACCCGAAGTTCGTCGAGGATCTGGTGCGCGACGTCGCACAACGTCTCGATGCGGACGAGCGGGTGGTTGCTTACGTGCTCGAAGCCGAGAACTTCGAATCGATCCACAATCACAGCGCGTATGCGTTGATCGAACGCGACAAGCGCCACGCTGCATAACGCTGCGACCGCGGCATTTTGTCCTGCCAATGAGAAAAGCCGCTCGAACGAGCGGCTTTTTCGTTTTCCGGCTGGCGGTGTCGCGTGGCGCGATTCAGCCCGCGAGCGACGCGAGGTCCCAGCGCGGCTTCACCGTGAACGCATAGTCGGCATTCGCCTGTTCCGGCCAGCGGCCGAGCCGCAGCGCGCCCGCCAGCGCGATCATCGCGCCGTTGTCGGTGCAGAGCGCGAGATCGGGGTAGTGCACGTCGAAGCCGCGCTTGGCCGCGGCCGCCGACAGTGCCGCGCGCAACTGGCGGTTCGCGCCGACGCCGCCCGCGACCACGAGGCGCTTGAGCTTCGTCTTCTTCAGCGCGGCGAGCGACTTCGCGACGAGTACGTCGACGGCCGCATCGACGAAGCCGCGTGCCAGGTCGGCCTTCGCGCGTTCGAGGGCTTCGCCTTCGAGCTTCGCCGCTTCGAATTTCTTCATCTGCGTGAGCACGGCCGTCTTCAGGCCGCTGAAGCTGAAGTCGAGATCGCCCGAATGCAGCATCGGGCGCGGCAGCACGACCGCGCCCGGCGTGCCCGTTTCGGCCAGCTTCGATACTTCGGGGCCGCCCGGGTAGCCGAGGCCGATCAGTTTCGCCGTCTTGTCGAACGCTTCGCCGGCCGCGTCGTCGAGCGTTTCGCCGAGCGTCTCGTACACGCCGACGTCGGTCACGCGCATCAGTTGCGTGTGGCCGCCGGACACCAGCAGCGCGACGAACGGGAACGGCGGCGGCTCGTCGACCAGCAACGGCGACAGCAGGTGGCCTTCGAGGTGATGGATGCCGACGGTCGGCTTGTTCCACGCGAGCGCGAGTGCATTCGCGATGCTCGCGCCGACCAGCAGCGCGCCGGCGAGGCCGGGGCCCTGCGTGAAAGCGATCGCGTCGATGTCGTCGCGGCGCGTGCCGCTTTGCGCCATCACTTCCTCGAGCAGCGGCAGCGCGCGGCGGATGTGGTCGCGCGATGCGAGCTCGGGCACGACGCCGCCGTAGTCGCGGTGCATCGCGATCTGCGAATGGAGCGCGTGCGCGAGCAGGCCGCGCTGCGTGTCGTAGAGCGCGAGGCCGGTTTCGTCGCAGGAGCTTTCGATGCCGAGAACGAGCATGGGTGCGGGCGGGGCACGCCGTTTCGGGCGCGCCGCAGGTAGGTCAACGTAACCCGAAATTATAGCAGGCGGGGGCTCACGGCCCCTGCGGGCGGCCCGAGCCCGAGGCCGGGCGGGTACAATCCGCGCCATGGAAACTTATGACATCGCCGTGATCGGCGCGGGCGCCGCCGGCATGATGAGCGCCGCGGTCGCCGGCCAGCTCGGCCGCCGCGTCGTGCTGATCGATCACGCGCCGCGGCTCGCCGAGAAAATCCGCATCTCGGGCGGCGGCCGCTGCAATTTCACGAACCTGTACGCCGGGCCCGACAACTACCTGTCGTCGAATCCGCATTTCGCGCGCTCGGCGCTCGCGCGCTATACGCCGCGCGATTTCCTCGGGCTGCTCAAGCGCCATCACGTGACCTGGCACGAAAAGCACAAGGGCCAGCTCTTTTGCGACCACGGCAGCGACGCGATCATCGACGTGCTGAAGCACGAGTGCGACGCGGGCGGCATCGCGTGGCGCCGGCCCGTCGTCGTCGACGCGGTGCGCCATGCGCCGTCCGACGGCTTCACGCTCGACACGCAGCAGGCCGGCCCGATCGGGGCACGCGCATTGATCGTCGCGACCGGCGGGCTGTCGATTCCGAAGATCGGTGCGACCGATTTCGGCTACCGGCTCGCGAAGCAGTTCGGCCACAAGCTCGTCGATACGCGGCCCGCGCTCGTGCCGCTGACGTTCGCACCGCAAGACTGGGCGCCGTTCGCGCCGCTGTCCGGCGTATCGCTCGAAGTGCGCGTGTCGACCGGCGACAAGAAGCGTGGCGGCGAATTCGTCGAGGACCTGCTGCTGACCCATCGCGGGCTGTCCGGGCCCGGCATCCTGCAGATCTCGAGCTACTGGCAGCCCGGCGACCCGATCCGCGTCGACCTGCTTCCGCAGCGCGACACGGTGGCCGATCTGCTCGACGCGAAGCGCACGTCGAAGCGCCAGATCGGCTCACTGCTCGCCGACTGGGTGCCGTCGCGCCTCGCGCATGCGTGGCTCGACACGCATCGCGTCGCGGCCGACGCGCGGCTCGCGGATCTGCCCGACAAGACGCTGCGCCAGATCGGTGAAGCGCTGTCCGGCTGGACGCTGACGCCGAACGGCACCGAAGGCTACAAGAAGGCCGAGGTGACGAAGGGCGGGGTCGATACGCGCGAGCTGTCGTCAGCGACGATGATGAGCGCGCGCGTGCCGGGGCTGTTCTTCGTCGGCGAGGCGGTGGACGTGACGGGCTGGCTCGGCGGCTACAACTTCCAGTGGGCATGGGCGTCCGGCACGGCGGCCGGGCAGGCCGCGGCCGAGTATGCGCGAGGCGCCTGACGCGCCGGCCGGCGCCGTTCTGGCGGGTTGGGGTCCGTGCCTTTGAACAATCGCTCTGCTATACTCGGTAGTCTTTCCTTGCAAACCTTTATTCGTGTCGGATCATGACGATCATTCGCGTTAAAGAGAACGAGCCGTTCGAAGTTGCAATGCGTCGCTTCAAGCGCACGATCGAGAAGAACGGTCTGCTGACCGAGCTTCGTGCGCGCGAGTTTTACGAGAAGCCGACCGCAGAACGCAAGCGTAAGAAGGCCGCTGCGGTGAAGCGTCATTACAAGCGGATTCGCAGCCAGACGCTGCCGAAGAAGCTGTACTGAACGATTGGGCGCCGCGCGGTTCGCTGAGCGGCGCACCGGCGACTCCGTGCGATCGGGTGTGATCGCGCAGCCGATCAGGCGGCGAGTCGCCGATGCCGGATTCGAGCAACCCGCTTGAGACACTGTCCCAAGCGGGTTTTTGTGTTGACGCCCATTCGCGGGCGTCGGATTCACGTTTCCATCCCGGGTGAAAGATGAGTTTGAAAGAGCAGATCAGCGAAGACATGAAGGCCGCGATGCGCGCGAAGGAAAGCGAGCGCCTGGCAACGATTCGCCTGCTGATGGCCGCGATCAAGCAGCGCGAAGTCGATGATCGGGTCACGCTCGACGACGCGGGCATCACGGCCGTGATCGACAAGATGATCAAGCAGCGCAAGGATTCGATCAGCCAGTTCCAGGCGGCCGGTCGCGACGATCTGGTCGCGAAGGAGCAAGCCGAGCTGACCGTGCTGGGCGGCTACATGCCCGCGCAACTGTCGGACGCCGAAGTGGCGGCCGAGGTGCAGGCGGCCGTCGCGCAAACCGGCGCGGCAGGCCCGCAGGACATGGGCAAGGTGATGGGCGTGCTGAAGGGCAAGCTCGCCGGCCGTGCCGACATGACGGCCGTTTCCGCGCAGGTCAAGGCCGCGCTCACGAAGTAAAACCCGTTCCCGGCGCGCCCAGCGATGCGTGCGCCGGGCGTCGTATTGTCTTTTTTCGCTCGATCTCACGGTGATTCCGCATTCGTTCCTGCAGGATTTGCTGAACCGCGTCGATATCGTCGACGTGGTGGGCCGGTACGTGCAGCTCAAGAAGGGCGGCGCCAACTTCATGGGCCTGTGCCCGTTCCATAACGAGAAGAGCCCGTCGTTTACCGTGAGCCCGACCAAGCAGTTCTATCACTGCTTCGGTTGCGGCGCGCACGGCACGGCGATCGGCTTCCTGATGGAACATGCGGGGCTCACGTTCCCGGAAGCCGTGCAGGAACTCGCGCAATCCGTCGGGCTGACCGTGCCGCACGAACCGTCGATGCGCGGCGGCGGTGGGGGCGGAGGCGGTGGGGGCGGAGGCGGTGGCGGCGACTATCCGGCGCCCGTGTCGAAATCGGTCGCGACCGCGCTGTCTGATGCGATGACGGCGGCATGCGACTACTACCGCAAGCAGTTGCGCGGCGCGACCGTCGCGATCCAGTACCTGAAGAACCGGGGTCTGACCGGCGAGATCGCCGCGCGCTTCGGTCTCGGCTATGCGCCGGACGGCTGGCAGAACCTCGAAGCCGCGTTCCCGGACTATCGCGACGAGTCGCTCGTCGAGGCGGGGCTCGTGATCGTCAGCGAGAAGACCGACGCCCAGGGCGTCGCGCGCCGCTACGACCGGTTCCGCGAGCGGATCATGTTCCCGATCCGCAACGTGAAGGGGCAGGTGATCGGTTTCGGCGGCCGCGTGCTCGGCAGCGGCGAACCGAAGTACCTGAATTCGCCGGAAACGCCGCTGTTCAACAAGGGCAGCGAGCTGTACGGGCTGTTCGAGGCGCGGCTCGCGATTCGCGAGCGCAAGTACGTGCTGGTCGTCGAAGGCTACATGGACGTCGTCGCGCTCGCGCAGCTCGGGTTTCCGAACGCGGTCGCGACGCTCGGCACCGCATGCACGCCGATTCACGTGCAGAAGCTGCTGCGCCAGACCGACACGGTCATTTTCAGTTTCGACGGCGATTCGGCCGGGCGGCGCGCGGCCCGGCGCGCGCTCGAGGCCTGCCTGCCGCATGCGGGCGACAACCGCACGATCCGGTTCCTTTTTCTGCCGACCGAGCACGATCCGGACAGCTACGTGCGCGAATTCGGCGCGGACGCATTCTCCGAGCAGGTCGAACGTGCGATGCCGCTGTCGCAATTTCTGTTGAACGAAGCGATTGCCGGCAAGGCGCTCGATCAGCCGGAAGGCCGCGCGAAGGCGCTGTTCGATGCGAAGCCGCTGTTGCAGGCGCTGCCGGCGAACGCGTTGCGCGCGCAGATCATGCACATGTTCGCCGACCGCCTCGACATCCCGTTCGAAGAGGTCGCGGCGCTGTCGGACGTCGATACGCGCATCGCGACGCCGCCGCGGCAGGCGCCCGCGCGCAGCGAGCGGCGCCGCGTGACGGACAGCGAAAAGCGCGCGTTGCGTACGCTGGTGATGCATCCGCGCATTGCATCGCAGCTCGACGACGAACAGATTGCGACCCTGCGCGCGCTGCCGCGCATCGGCGAGCTGTTCGCGGAAGTCGTCGATCATGCGCGCGCGCTGGGCGACGGTGCGGAGTTCCGGCTGCTGTCGGATGTCCTCAGGACGTCCTCGAACGGGGCGACTTACGAGGAAATCTTCCGCGAAATTCTGGACTATGATGAAAACGTCCGCGATTTGCTGTTACAGAATCCGGAAGACGAGACGGTGCCCGAGCGGCAGCGTGAGCAGGAACGGATCGCGGGGGAGGAGCTGCAGGCAGCGGTGCTCAAGATGCGCTATGACGCCTGCTGCGACCGGCTGGACAGGCTGGCGCGGCAATCCACCTTCACACCCGAGGAATTGGCCGAATTGACGGAATTGAACCAGCAGCGAACCGACATGAAGCGTCGGCTCGGGCTGTAGGCGGCTGGGGCGCTTAGAGAGGGCTCCCCAGCGTGCTATAATATAAGGTTTCCAGCGGTTTGTTTTCCAAGCAGAGGCGAGAATCGCGATGGCAAAGACGACAGGCGGAAAGAAAGCAACAGGCAAGGGCTCGACGGAGCCGACCAAGAAGGTCACAGCGGCCAAGTCTGCTTCTTCCACCAGGACAACGTCTTCAGCCACGTCAGCCCCTGCAGGAAAGAAAACCGCGGCCGGCACTGCTCAGGCTGCGCCGGCGCCGGCAGCCAGAACACGGGCTGCCGCCAGACCCGACTCCGGGCCGGCCAAGCCGGCGGCGAAGCGGGCAAGTGCGAAAAGCGCAAGGGACACGACTGCCGACGCGGACGAAACGGCAGTACGTACTACTCATGCACCCACGGTTCAACCGGCTGTCGTCCAGCAGCCGCGAGTCGATATAGCCGGTACGGCGAACTCCATGACCAAAAAGCTGAACGAAGTATCCGTCGAAGACGACGCAAATCAGAGCGACGAGCAGCCCGCAGCCGCGGCTGCACCGGGCAAGTCCAAGGTGCGCGATCGTCGCGCCAAGGAAAAGGCGCTGCTGAAGGAAGCGTTCGCGACGAGCACGCCGGGCACGGCCGAGGAGCTCGAAGAGCGCCGCGTGAAACTGCGCGCGCTGATCAAGCTCGGCAAGGAGCGCGGCTTCCTCACGTACGCCGAAATCAACGACCACCTGCCGGACAACTTCACCGAGACGGAAGCCCTCGAGGGCATCATCGGCACGTTCAACGACATGGGCGTGGCGGTTTACGAGCAGGCGCCGGACGCGGAAACGCTGCTCCTGAACGACAACGCGCCCGCCGCGTCGTCGGACGATGAAGTCGAGGAGGAAGCGGAAGTCGCGCTGTCCACCGTCGATTCGGAATTCGGCCGCACGACCGATCCGGTCCGGATGTACATGCGCGAGATGGGCACGGTCGAGCTGCTCACGCGCGAAGGCGAAATCGAGATCGCGAAGCGGATCGAGGACGGCCTGCGCCATATGGTGATGGCCATCTCCGCGTGCCCGACGACGATCGCCGACATCCTCGCGATGGCCGAACGCGTCGCGAACGAAGAGATCCGCGTCGACGAGCTCGTCGACGGCCTGCTCGATCCGAATGCCGCGGACGCCGCCGATACGGACGGCTTCTCCGCGAAGGAGGCGGAAGCCATCGAGAACGAGGACGAGGAAGCCGAAGAGGAAGAGGAAGAAGAGGAAGAGGAGGAAGACGACGGTGCCGCGCAGGCATCGGCGAACGCCGCCCAGCTCGAAGCCCTCAAGCGCGCGTCGCTCGAGAAGTTCTCGCAGATCAGCGAGTGGTTCGACAAGATGCGCCGCGCGTTCGAAAAGGAAGGCTACAAGTCGAAGGCCTACCTGAAGGCGCAGGAAACGATCCAGAGCGAACTGATGACGATCCGCTTCACCGCGCGTACCGTCGAACGCCTGTGCGACACGCTGCGTGCGCAGGTGGACGAAGTGCGTCAGGTCGAGCGTCAGATCCTGCACATCGTCGTCGACAAGTGCGGCATGCCGCGCTCGGAATTCATCGCGCGCTTCCCGGGCAGCGAGACGGATCTCGACTGGGCCGAGAAGATCACCGCGGAAGGTCACCCGTACAGCGCGGTGCTGTCGCGTAACGTCCCGGCGATCCGCGAACAGCAGCAGCGCCTGCTCGACCTGCAGGCGCGCGTCGTGCTGCCGCTGAAGGACCTGAAGGAAACCAACCGTCAGATGGCGGCCGGCGAACTGAAGGCGCGTCAGGCGAAGCGCGAAATGACCGAGGCCAACCTGCGTCTCGTGATCTCGATCGCGAAGAAGTACACGAACCGCGGCCTGCAGTTCCTCGACCTGATCCAGGAAGGCAACATCGGCCTGATGAAGGCGGTGGACAAGTTCGAATACCGTCGCGGCTACAAGTTCTCGACCTATGCGACGTGGTGGATCCGTCAGGCCATCACGCGCTCGATCGCCGACCAGGCGCGCACGATCCGTATTCCGGTTCACATGATCGAAACGATCAACAAGATGAACCGCATCTCGCGGCAGATCCTGCAGGAAACCGGTCTCGAGCCGGACCCGGCAACGCTCGCCGAGAAGATGGAGATGCCGGAAGACAAGATCCGCAAGATCATGAAGATCGCGAAGGAGCCGATCTCGATGGAAACGCCGATCGGTGACGACGACGATTCCCATCTCGGCGACTTCATCGAGGACACCAACACGGTCGCGCCGGCGGATGCCGCGCTGCATGCCAGCATGCGCGACGTCGTGAAGGACGTGCTCGATTCGCTGACGCCGCGCGAGGCGAAGGTGCTGCGGATGCGTTTCGGTATCGAGATGAGCACCGATCACACGCTCGAGGAAGTCGGCAAGCAGTTCGACGTCACGCGCGAGCGGATCCGTCAGATCGAGGCCAAGGCGCTGCGCAAGCTGCGTCACCCGAGCCGTTCCGACAAGCTGAAGTCGTTCCTCGAAGGGAACTGATTTCCAGCGTCTCTCTTACGAACGCCGCCGGTATCCGCATGATGCCGGTGGCGTTCGTTCCCTCTGTCGTCTTTGTTGTTACAATGCCGGCCCGGCTTCGTTGCCGGGGTGGCGTGTAGCACCCTTTGCTTCTCGTCTGGGCCCCTAGCTCATGCTTGGTTAGAGCAGCGAACTCATAATTCGTTGGTGCCGGGTTCGACTCCCGGGGGGCCCACCAGATTTCATGCCGCGCCGCGCAGTATCGCGGCATGCCGAAAACCCGCGATCGCGTCATGCGTCGCGGGTTTTTCTTTGGGCGGCCGCGCGGTGCGATCAGGAAAACAACGAGGGGCTGCCGCGCCGAGGGCAATCGAAGTATGCTGTGGCGCGGCCGGCCTCGGTGCGATACGTGCGCACGTCAGGACCGCCGATCAGTGCCGCGTCCATTCGGCGGCCAGAACAAACGGATTTCACCCGGGAGCGGGGACGGCGATCATGATCAGGCTGCGTTCGTGGGGTGCGATTCTGTCGTTGCTGATGCTTGCCGCGTGCGCGAGCCTGCCGCCGCAGGCGGACCGCGCGCCGACGCATGCGTTCACCGATACCGACGATACGCGCCTCGGCGTGGCATTTCGTCAGCAGGCTGCCGCCCATCCGGGGCAGGACGCGTTTCATTTGCTGACCGATCCGGTCGACGCACTGGACGCGCGCGTGCTGCTCGCCGATCGCGCCGAGCGCTCGCTGGACCTTCAGTACTACATCTGGCACGACGACCTGACCGGCCACGAACTGGCCGACGCGGTCATGCGCGCGGCCGATCGCGGCGTGCGTGTGCGCGCGCTGCTCGACGATCTCGGCACCAACGCCGACGACCGCAAGCTGCTCGAGATCAGCGCGCATCCGAACATCGAGATCCGGCTGTTCAATCCGGTGGCGACGCGCCGGTTCAAGAAGCTCGGCACCCTGTTCGAGTTCTCGCGCGTCAACCGACGCATGCACAACAAGGCGATGATCGCGGACAACCAGGCTGCGATCGTCGGCGGGCGCAATATCGGCGACGAATACTTCGGCGCATCGTCGATGCTGGAGTTCGGCGATCTCGATGTCGTCGTTCACGGGCCGGTCGTGAAAGACATCTCGACGGAATTCGATACGTTCTGGAATTCGCCGTACGCATATCCGGTCGATACGCTGGTCGGGCACGATGCGGCGCCGGGCGGCCTCGAGCGCGAGCGAGAACGGTTGCGCGACTACCTGAGGGCCATGGAGGACAATCCGTACGTGCTCGAGGCCCGCCAGCGGCTCGACCGGATCGTCCACGGGCAGGGCACGGAGCTGTCGTGGGGGCATGCGACGGTGCTGTACGACGATCCGTCGAAGATCGCGCACCCGCCGAAGGACCGCGACGGCCACCTGATGCCGCAGTTGCGTGCGCTTGCGTTGCAGCCCCGGCACGACCTGCTGATCGTGTCGCCGTATTTCGTGCCCGGCAAGGAGGTGGTCGAGCGGCTGCGCGCGCTCACGGCGCGCGGCGTGCGCGTGACGGTGCTGACCAATTCGCTCGCGTCGACCGACGTGGCGGCCGTGCATGCCGGCTACCGGCGCTATCGAAGCGATCTGGTGAACGCCGGCGTGCGGCTTTACGAGCGCCGGCCCTCGGGCGACAAGAGTATTTCGAAGCAGGTGATCATCGGCTCGTCGCGCGCATCGCTGCATGCGAAGACCTACGTATTCGATCACACGAGCATCTTCATCGGGTCGATGAATCTCGATCCGCGCTCGCTGAACCTCAATACGGAGATCGGCGTTTATTGCGAGAGCCCGGCGATTGCATCGCAGGTGGCCAACGATCTGGAGGCGCGGCTCGACCAGATCGCGTGGCGTGTCGAGGCGAGAACCGATGCGGCCGGCAGCGGGCGCCTCAAGTGGGTTCAGACGGATGCGGACGGGAAGGTCACCGAGATCGATCACGAGCCGGAAGTGTCCGCCCCGCGGCGGATGGAAGTGTGGTTTCTCGGGCTGTTTCCGATCGAATCGCAACTGTGAGCGACACTCAGCGCGGCGCGCGGCGGTGCTGCTCGATGACGTCGGCAAACTGTATCGCCGCTGTCTCGATCGTCGCGTCGCTCAGCCCTGAATAGCCGAGCACGAAGCCGTTGTAGCGGCGGCCGTCGCCGATGCAGTAGCTGCTCAGCGGTTGGAGCCGCAAGCCGCGGGCGGCGGCCGTACGCGCGACGTCGGTATCGTGCAGCGGCACCGCGAGATCCGCGGAAAGATGCATGCCGCCGGGGCTTTCCCGCACGCTCAGCGACGTGCCGAGATGGCGGGCGAGCGCCGCTTCGAGGCTGCCGCGCCGGTCGGCGTAAAGCGCCCGCATCTTCCGCAGGTGCCGCGCAAAGAGGCCGGTGTCGATGAATTCGGCCATCGCCAGCTGGTCGGCCGAGTGGCCGCGATGGACGAGTTCGCGCAGCGTGCGCGTGAAGCGGTCGACCAGCACCGGCGGCACCACCATGAAGCCGAGCCGAAGGGCCGGAAACATCGTCTTGCTGAACGTGCCGAGATAGCACACCGGTGCATCCGCATGCAGGCCCTGGATTGCGGGCAGCGGCTGGCCGCCGTGACGGAATTCGCTATCGTAGTCGTCCTCGATGATCCACGCGCCGCATGCACGGGCATGCTCGACGAGCGCCGCGCGCCGCCGCGGGCTCATCAGCGCGCCGAGCGGGTACTGGTGCGACGGTGTCGTATAGATCAGCCGGGGCGGGTGGGTGCGCCACTGCGCGTCGGTCGGCGCCATGCCCTCGCGATCGATCTCGATCGGCACGGGATTCAGGCCGGTCGACCGGAACGCGGTTCTCGCGCCGTTGTAGCAAGGGTTCTCGAGCCAGCCGTATTCCCCGGGATTCGCCAGCATGCGCGCGCAGAGTTCGAGGCTGCTCTGCGTGCCGTCGGTGATGAACACCTGGCCCGTGTCGCAGCGCACACCGCGCGACACGCGGATGTACGCGGCGACCGCGCGCCGCAGTTCGGGCAGCCCTTCGACCGGGCCGTACGCCAGCCGGGCGGGCGTGATGGTCTTCCATGCGCGCTCGATGCAACGACGCCACTGGGCAACCGGGAATTCGTCGAGGGACGGCAGGCCGGGAACGAACGGCAGCATGCGTTCGGGCTCGGGATCGGCGTTCTCCAGCCCGTGCACGCGCGCCGACAAGTGAACCGGCGCGGGGTCGTCGTCATTGCCGACGTTCGAGCGGTCGCATCCGTCCCATAGTGTGATCGTGCCGTTGCGCGTGGCCGCCACGAAGCCTTCCTCGGCAAGACGCTCGTACGCATAGACCGCGGAATTGCGCGCGATGCCCAGCTCGGCCGCGAGCACGCGTGTCGACGCGAGCCGCGTGCCGGGCGGAAGGTGCCCGTCCAGCAGCATGTTGCGCAGGCTCCGGTAGAGGGCTTCCTGCTGGCTATGCGTTGTCGCGCCGTCCTGTCTGGCAAGCGACGAGATGAGCAGCGCGAGATCCATGGGCTGGTTCCAGAAATTTTCGTTGTGCTGGTTCTTTCGAAGAGGCCGCGCGCATCGTATCGTTCACGTTCTCGCGGGGCAGGCCGGCAACGCGCATTTTCGGCGATCGGCGCGACTGGCGGGATGCGCGTATTTTGCTCGATTCGACGAGCGACTGTCGATGGGCCGGGTAGTCGCGCGTTCATGCACGGATACGGCACGATGCCGATACCATTCATTTCGCAGTACAAATAGATGAACGAAAAGACCGATCTCTCTTCCACGCCGCGTACGACCATTCGCCGCCTGCCTGAACTGGCGAGCCACGATCGCACGATGCTCCACCGCATCGTGGACGACGCGTATGTCTGTCACATCGCGTTCGGCGACGGGCAGAACACGCACTGCATTCCGACCGCGCACTGGAGAAGGGGCGACGCGCTCTATATCCACGGGTCGAACGGCAGCCGCATGGTCAAGGCATTGTCGGCCGGCGCGCAGGCTTGCGTCGCGATGACGCTGCTGGACGGCCTCGTGCTGGCCAGATCCGCCTTCAATCATTCGATGAATTATCGATCCGCGGTGATCTACGGGCAGTTCGACGTGATCGAAGGCAGCGCGGAAAAACTCGCCGCGCTGGATGCGTTGATGGACAAGATCGCGCCGGGCCGCAAGCATGAAGCGCGGCCGGGAAATTCGAAGGAAATCAATGCGACCAGCGTGCTGCGGATTTCGATGGCGGAAGCGGCCGTGAAAGTCAGCGATTCGCTGCCGTCCGACAAGGAGGAGGATCTCGGGCTGGCGGTGTGGGCCGGGATCCTGCCACTGAAGACGACGCGCGGCGCGCCGGTCCATGCAGACGGCAACGTGGTGGTGCCGGACTACGTCCGGAACTGGGCCGATTGAAGGGGGCGGCGGCGCGTGGCGTGGCGGGCCGTAGCGCCCGCATGGCCATGATGCCGGCGTGTCGTGCTTTTATCCCGGCCGATGTTCGCGCGACTCGTGCGGCGGGTGCGACTCGGCCGGATGCGGCGCGTGCGCATGCTCGGGCGCTGCTTGCCGAGGCTGCGGTGCCGCGTGTTCGCGCGGCGGCGCTTCGGGGTGCGGCTGCATCTCCTTGCGTTGAGGCTGTTGTGCTGCCTCGCTCCGCTGCTGTTGCCGGGCCTCGTCACGTTGCTGCGCTTCCACGCGTTGCTGCTGTTGCGCTTCGTCGCGCTGCTGCGCCTGAGCGTGTTCCTGCTGTTGGGCGGCATTGCGTTGCTGCAGCGCTTCGCGCTGCTGGGCCGCGTCGTGTCGCTGCATTTCCGCGCGTTGCTGCTGCTGTTGCTGCGCCGCCGCGCGAGTCTCCTGCGCGGCATGTTCGCGCTGCATCGCCTGCTGCCGCGTGTCGTGCGTCGCACCGGGCGGATGCGGCACAGGCACCTCGGCATGCGGCGCATTCGCGCGATGCTGCGCGAATGCTTCGGGCGCGGGTCGTGCACCGGGGCGCGCGTCGTTTGCACCGAAATGCGGGATCGTCATCGGCGCGGCACCCGGGCGCTGCTCCAGGGCCTGGCCGCGCATCGGCTCCGCGCCCGGCCGGACCGTGTTGCGCCCGATCGCCGTGTTGTTGTTGGTGACGTTGCCGCCGTAGTTGTTCGTGATGCGTGTGTTGCGGATGTTCGTGACGTTGTTGATCACCGTGGTCGACTTCGTCACGTAGGTGGTGTGGTTGTACACCACGGCCGGACGCTGCCAGCCGCCGTGCCACGCCGGGCCTTCGGGGTGCGGTGCGCCCCAGTTCACGCCCCATGCATGCCAGCCCCAGTCGTGATGCCCGAAGATCGCCGCGCCAACGGCGATGCCGATGCCAAACGTGATCACGCCGGCCGTGACGACTTCGCCGGTGCTGTAAACGGGTGGCCGATACACATAGCCGGGATAGGACGAAACCGGCTCGCCGTAGACGACGGTCGGGTTGTACGACGGTACGTACACGACATCGGGCTGCGCGGGTTCGATCTCGATCGCCTGCTCGGGCGGCGGCACGATCGCCGGCCCGCTGTAGACCACCGGCGCGTCGGTGGCCGGCGTGTACCCCGCCGGCGCGGCTTGCGCGACTTGCGTGACCCGCAGCTGGCCGCTCGAGCGCAGATGGCCGGATTTCTGCGCGCGCTGGCGCATCACCTGGATCGCATTCATCACGTCGGTCGGGTCGTTGTAGTACGCCTGTCCGAGCGAGGTGGTCCAGGCCGGGTTCGACGCCATTTGCGACAGCACCGCGGGGAACGCGGTCAGTGCCTTGACGGACGGGTCCCACGGTTGCGCATCGGCGGCGCTCGCGAGCGCCTGGCCCTTCAACGACGGATTTTGCGTCACCCATGTATTGGCGGCCGCTATCTGGTCCGGATACGTTGCGCCCGCGAGCACCAGCGCGACCAGCTTGTCGGGGAACAGCGCGATCGGCGCGACCATCTGGTAGAGCTGGTCGGCACTCGGCGGCGTGTATGCGACGGGCGTCGACGCGGGCTGGGCCGCCGACGCGGCGCTCGCATCGCTGGCCGGCGCGGCGGTGCTGTTGTCGTCGTGCTTGCAGGCCGACAGGCCGAGCAGCGACACGATGACGGACGACGCGATCAGCGTCCTGACGGGGCGGTGTGCACGGGCGTGGTTCATGTTGTTCGTTCGATGTGGTGACAGCGTTGGCAGGCACGCGGGCCGGGCGATCGGCTCGAACACCATGTCGCGACCGTCCGCGCAGGTTCCGGTGGCATCGGCCGGAGCGGGCGGCTGGATCGTGTTCGCATGGTGGTTGTCCCGCGACGAATCGATACCTTTAGTTAAACGCACGATACGCGCGGAAGTTGTCGCGGCGTTGTGTAACAGTGTGTGTACCTTGCAGTCCGTAAGTGGACAGGCGGGCGCGCGGTAACCGACGTGAAAGTTGTTTGCGCAACGATTGCAAGGTTGGGGCGCAGGCGTGACGCTTGCTGCGCGAGGTGAGCGGGAACACGGCATGCAAAAAAACCCGCGAAGGCTGCGAGGCCTGCGCGGGTTTATTCAACGCGGTTGAGTACGGCTGCGGCGCACGCGATGTGTTGCGCAACCGCACCCGGTTCGGTCAACGGCCCATCAGCGCGCGAAATCCGACGTGCTCTGGATGAACGCGTTCAGCTTCGAGATGTTCACGCTGCCGAAGCCCGTCGTCGCATCCCAGCCGGCCTTCGCCTTGTAGCCGTAAGTGCCGCTACCGTTGTTGCCGGACGTGACGTCGTGCAGCAGCGCGGCGTTGGACGGGAAGTACTTGTAGATGCTCGACGCGGGGAACCCGAGCGCGTTGTTGTTGGCCGACTGCAGCCGCGCCCAGATGCCGGTGAAGATCGGCGCGGCGAGGCTCGTGCCGCCTTCGTTGTTCAGGTACCCCGAACCCCACAGCGTGTCCGACGTCTGGCCGTTCACGACGAGAATCGCACCCGTGCGCAGGTCGGCGTCGAAGCCGACGTCGGGCAGCGCGCGCTTGGTCGAGCCGGTGAGGGTCGACGACTGCCACGTCGGCGCGGCCTCGTACTTGCTGTACCCGCCGCCCGTCGACCACACGGTGCCCGGCTGCCAGCTCGGATCGTTCCAGACGATCTCGCTGTTGTACGCATTGGTCGACGTATTGGTGAACAGCGTCGTGCCGCCCACCGCGATCACGTACGGCGACGTGGCCGGCTCGCTCACCGTGTAGGTCGAGCGCGACGGCGTGCCGCTCGCGCATTCGTACGCGCCGTGGTCGCCGGCGGAAACGGAGAAGGTTTGCCCTTGCGCGACCGCCTGCTTGAAGATGGTGTCGTCGGTTGCCTGCGAGCCGGTGCTGTTCGCGGACGATTCGCACACGCCGAGCGACACGTTGATCACCTTCGCGACGTTGTCGGTCACGGCCTTGTTGTACGCGGCCGTGATCGCGGTGAGCGTCATCGACGGCGCGACGTAGAACACGACCTGCTTCACGCTGCCGCCGGCCGCGCCGACGATCGACTGGCTGTCGAGGTTCCATTCGACGGTGCCGTCGGTGTCGGTGTACGAACTGCCGGCCGGGCCCGTCTTCACGATGCTGCTGCTGATCGTGCCGAGGCCGTTGTTCGCGGCGAACGTATTGAGGTCGCTCACCGTCTGCGACAGGTCGCCTTCGGAGATGATGCCGACCGTGGTCTGCGAGGCCGTGGGCGTGCCGTCGCCGCCGTAGATCGACGAGAACTCGGTCGGATTGTGCGGCACCGCCGACGCGCCGGCCGGGATCGTCAGGTTGCTGGTGTTGCCTTGCGGCTTGCTGCCCGCGCCCGTATGCACGAGCTCGACGTTCTGCAGGCCGAGCACCGCGCCGACGACGTTGCCGATCGCGTTCGGCACTTGCGCGGCGTCGGTGTTCGCATAGACGCTGCGGCCGTTGCGCGTGAAGCGCTTGAGGGTCGTGCGGAACGCGGACTGGACGGTGCCCGCGGTGCCGGACGCGGAGACCAGCAGCCGGTTCGGCGCGACCACGATATTCACGAAGCCGGCCTTGCGCAGGTGGGCGACGACGGAGGCGACCTGCTGGTCGGTCGGCGCATATTGCGCGGCGAATTGCGCAGGCGTGAGGAACTGCCGGTAGTGCGGCGAGCCGGGCGTATGCAGGTCGCGCAGGTACTGGTCGAGCTGGGCTTCGTTGCGCAGGTTCAGCCCGAGCACGATGTCCACCGATTCGCCGGGCGCCATGTCGATCGCCGAGGCGGCAGCGGCTGCCGTGCTCGCCGCGGGCGCGCCGGCCGTACCGGCTTCGTTCTGCTGCACGAGCGGCAGGAAGCCCTTGGTGCGCGTTTCCGTCCAGCCGGCCGCGGGCGCGGCATGGGCGGTCGCCATGCCGAACGTCGCGGCTGCTGCGGCGGCGAATGCGAGTTTGACGACGCGAATGTGCTTTTGATTCTTGTTTGCAACCTGATTCATTTGAATTACCCCTCCGGTTGAACAACGAACGGCACGAACAACAACGGTCGACAGCGGTGCGGGTCATGCACCGCCGCTTTCTGTCGCATGCGGGCGGATGGCACGAACGCGACAGGGCCTTTCGCCCGATCCGGAAAGTGGTTTTTCTCCGGAGGCGAAATACGGAAAACGCGGTAACGGGAAAGCTGCGCCGCAGGGCGGGGCAGTCGCGCCGGAGTCGGCGCGGGCGGGATTGCTAGAGCAACAGCTTCGTTATCCTGCTCATTTGATTCGATCCTTCGGCCCGCTGCCGGATGGCAGCCGTCCATTGAAATGCATCGGGATACTGCACGCGCCGGCGGGCGAACGCATCATTCGGCGGCGCGTACTTCGGTGCAGCGGAAGCGAAAAAACGTGGAGCGGAATCGTTTGCGTGGCGGGCAATCCGTCGGATTGCTTGCATCGGACGGTATCAAGAACGAAAGCGCGGTGTCAAACTTTTTTTGATTATATGAAATAAAATTAAATAGAATAAACCGCAATGATTTTGAAAAGATCGGCAGTGTTTTGTAATGTTCGAAACCTGCAAGGCAGGTAATGCCGAAAGCGACTCGCCGATCCTTTCCGATGCGTATTGAAACGGCTGTTCGTTATCGAGGAAATGTTCGAATCGCCGGCGCCTGTCGTTCGGTTAGCTGAAGGTCTTCGACGCAGCGGAACAGCGCGTCGACCTGCTGAAGCAGCGCGTCGCGCGCGGAAGCGTCCGCATCATCGGTGGCGAGCGCCTTGATGGCGTCGAGCCGCGTTTCGAGTTCGGCGAGGTGGGTGAGCGTGACGCGACTGCTGCTGGCGACGGTGGCCGTCGCATCGGAAGGATTCGTGGATTTCATTGAGTGAGTCATCGCATTGAAGTGGTCGATGAAGCGCGCGAGGTCGGCCGGGCAGCCGTCGCGGGAAACCGTGCGCGCCGACGGATCGCCGGCCACGATCCGGCCGGCGGTGTCCGCCATGGCGTCGAGCGTCGCGAGCATGCGGCGGAGCAGCCTGAACAGGTCGAACGCGGCGGCCAGCAGGCAGACGAACAGCGCCGTCGCCAGCATCAGGCAAGTGGACGCACTGCGGAGCATCGCGTCGGCGCTCGCGTCGTGCGGCAACGCGGCCGGCGCATGCAATGCATGGACGACGAACGCAACGGTGCCGGCGAGCAACACGACGACGATCGCGGCGAGGCCGATCGTCTGCCCGATTTGCCGACCGGGCCTGACCGGCCGCATCAATGCACGCCCCGCAGCCGGTAGCCGACGCCGCGCATCACTTCGGGCATGCCCGGTGCGCCGGCCTGTTCGAGTTTCTTGCGCAGCCGGCAGATGTGGCTGTCGACCGTGCGTTCCAGCGCGCTGACGTCGGCCATGCACGCGTCGAGCAATTCGCCGCGCGTGAACACGCGGCTCGGCGATCTCGCCATGTGCGCGAGCAGCCGGAACTCCGTCAGCGTCAGTGTGATCGGCACCTCGGCGCCCGCTGTGCGCACGCGGGCCAGATAGCTGTCGGTGTCGATCTCGAGGTCGCCGACGCGCAGCATGCGCAGGGTCGGCGGCGCGGCGGACCGGCGCAGGATCGCGCGCAACCGCGCGACGACCTCGGCCGGGTTGAACGGCTTGACGATGTAGTCGTCCGCGCCGGCGTGCAGTGCCTGCAGCCGGTCGAGATCGCGATCGAACGCGGTGAGCACGACGACGGGCGTGTTGTCGCGCCGTCGCAGTTCGGCGAGCACGTCCCAGCCGTTCTTCTGCGGCATTTTCACGTCGAGCAGGATCAGGTCGGGCTTCAGGTGCGGCTGCATGTCGAGCACCGCTTGCCCGTCGGCGACGCGGTAGGTGCGAAAGCCGTCGTGTTTCAGGTAGGCATCGAGGATGTCCGAGATGTCGGGCTCGTCTTCTGCAATCAGTATCAGGGAATTCGTCATGGAGTGTGCCGTGCCGTGTCGAACAATCGGGGCGGCTCGTTGCCGGGCCGGAGCGCACCGTTCCGCCACGCTGCCGCGCGGGACGGAACGGCGCCGTTCGTTCAGTTCTGCACCACGCGCTTCGACGGTGCGACGTCCTGGTCCGTCAGGCCGCCGCCGAGCGCCTTGTACAGCGCGACGGCATTGCCGAGCTCGCTGCGGCGCAGGTCGAGCAGCGCCTGTCGTGCCGCATAGAGCTGCCGCTGCGAATCGAGCAACTCCAGCCGCCCCTCGACACCCGCGCGATAACGCAGGTTCGACAGGTCGGTGCGGCGTTCGGCCGAGCCGACCACGCGCGTTTGGGCTTCGATCTGACGGCCGAAGGTTTCACGTCCGGCGATGCCGTCGGCCACTTCGCGGAACGCGGCCTGGATCGCGCGTTCGTACTCGGCGACCGCGCTGGACTTGCGCACTTCCGCGAGACGCAGCTCGGCACGCAGCCGCCCGCCCTGGAAGATCGGCACCGTGACCTGCGGCGCGAAGCTCCATGCGCGCTGCCCGCCGTCGAACAGGCTGCCCATCGCGGGGCTGAGGAAGCCGATCGACGACGTCAGCGACAGGCGCGGGAAGAACGCGGCGCGCACGGCGCCGATGTCCGCATTCGCGGCGACGAGATTCTGTTCGGCGTGCTGGATATCCGGGCGACGGAACAGCAGTTCAGACGGCAAGCCGGCCGGCAGTTGGGTCATCACCGGTTGCTGCTGAAGCGGCAGCGGCTCGGGCAGATCCTTCGGCAGCTCGGTGCCGATCAGCAGGCGCAATGCATTGCGTGCCTGCTCGACGGCGCGCGTGCGCGCTTCGAGATCGGCCGTCGCGCTCGCGACCTGGCCTTCGGCCTGCGCGATGTCGACGCCGCTCGCCTGATGCGCTTCCTTCAGGCGGCGCGCGAGATCGAGCGACTGCTGCCAGTCGGCGAGCGTGCGTTCGGACAACTGGCGTTGCTCGTGCGCGAGGCGTTCCGCGAAGTACGCGTCCGCCACGCCGCCGACGAGCGAGATCTGCACCGCGCGGCGGCCGTGATCGGTCGCGAGGTAGCGCGCGAACGCCGCATCCGACATCGATTTCACGCGGCCGAACAGGTCGATCTCGAACGCGCTGATGCCGACGTTGACGCCGTACTGGTTCTGCGTCGCGCCGAACAGCGGCGGATTCGACTGCGTGTCGTCCGACGTACGCTGGCGCGTGAAGTTCGCGCCGGCGCTGATCGACGGCAGGCGCGCGGCACGCTGGATGCCGTACTGCGCTTCGGCGGCCTCGACGTTCAGCGCGGCCACGCGCAGGTCGCGGTTGTGCTCGAGCGCGAGCTCGATCAGGCGTTGCAGGCGGCGGTCGCCGAACATCGTGCGCCAGCCGAGGTCGGCGGCGTTCGCGTCGGGATTGGCGGCAGCGGCGGTGGTGTAGGCCGTCGGCACCGGCATCGACGGTCTGACCAGCGTGGGCGCCAGCGAGCAGGCCGACAGCGCGAGGACGAGGGGAAGAATAAGCAATCGCATGGCATCAACCTTCCTGTTCGTGAGTCGGGGAAGCCGGCTGCGTGCGGGAAGCCTGCCATGCGCCGATACGCTCCTGGATACTCATCACGAACACAAAGAAAACAGGGACGAAGAAAATAGCCAGCACCGTGGCGGTCACCATGCCGCCGAACACGCCGGTGCCGATCGCGTGCTGCGTTTCGGCGCTGGCGCCGGTCGCGATCATCAGCGGCACGACGCCGAGGCCGAACGCGAGCGAGGTCATCAGGATCGGGCGCAGGCGCAGCTTCGACGCCTGCACGGCCGCTTCGATCAAGCCCTTGCCTTCCTCGCGCAACTGCTTCGCGAACTCGACGATCAGGATCGCGTTCTTCGCGGACAGGCCGATCACGGTGATCATCCCGACCTTGAAGAACACGTCGTTCGGCATGCCGCGCAACAGCACCGCACCGATCGCGCCGATCAGGCCGAGCGGCACCACGAGCATTACCGACAGCGGGATCGACCAGCTTTCGTACAGCGCGGCGAGCACCAGGAACACGACGATCATCGACAACACCATCAGCATCGGCGCCTGCGACGCCGACTGGCGTTCCTGCAGCGACTGGCCGGTCCACTCGACCGCGAAGCCCGGCGGCAGTTGCGCGGCGAGCCGTTCCATCTCGGCCATCGCCGCGCCGCTCGACTGGCCGGGCGCCGCGTTGCCGGAAATGCGCGCGGACGGATAGCCCTTGAAGCGCACCATCTGCAGCGGCGTGTCGGTCCACACGGGGCGCACCACCTCGGACAGCGGCACCATGCCGCCGGCCGCGTTGCGCACGTACAGCTTCATCACGTTGTCGATCTGCATGCGTGCCGGCGCGTCGGCCTGGATGATCACCTGCTGCATGCGGCCCGCGTTCGGGAAGTCGTTCACGTAGGTCGAGCCCATCGCGGTCGACAGCGTGTCGCTGAGCGTCGTGAACGACACGCCGAGCGCCTGCGCTTTCGCGCGGTCGATCTCAAGGCGGATACTGGTGCCGGCCGGCAGGCTGTCGGGGTACACGCCGGTCACGACCTTGCTTTGCGCGGCGAGTTCGAGCAGCTTGACTTCCGCTGCCTTGAGCGCCGCCGCGCCCTGGTTGGCGCGGTCTTCCAGACGCATCGAGAAGCCCGAGCTGTTGCCGAGTTCGTCGATCGCCGGCGGCAGCAGGCTCATCACCGTGCCTTCGGTCACGCCGGCCATCGCCTGCTGCGCGAGCATGCCTTCCTCGATCGTCGACGCGCCGCCGCGGTTTTTCCAGTCCTTCATCACCGACCAGTTGATCGCCGCGTTCGAGCCCTGGCCCGAGAAGCCGTAGCCGATCACGGAAATGCTCGACTGGATTGCCGGACGCGAAGCAAGATGCTTCTCCAGCGTCTTGACCACGTCGTGCGTACGCTCGGCGGTAGCGTCGGCGGGCAACAGAAAGCTGGTGATGAAGTAGCCCTGGTCTTCGTCCGGCAGGAACGACGACGGCAGGCTGCGGAAACCGAGCACCAGTGCGCCCGAAATCGCGACGAACACCAGCATCACGCGGCCCGTGCGACCGACCAGGCGGCCGACGCGCGTCTCGTACCATTTCGTCATGCGATCGAAGCGGCGGTTGAACCAGCCGAAGAAGCCGCGCTTCTCGTGATGGCCCGGTGCGAGCGGCTTGAGCATCGTCGCGCACAGGGCCGGCGTGAGCGTCAGCGCCAGCAGCGCGGAGAACAGGATCGACACGGCCATCGACAGCGTGAACTGCTTGTAGATCACGCCGACCGAGCCGCTCGCCATCGCCATCGGCAGGAACACCGCGGTCAGCACCAGCGTGACGCCGATGATCGCGCCGGTGATCTCCTTCATCGCCTTCGACGTCGCGTCCTTCGGCGACAGTCCTTCCTCGGCCATCAGGCGTTCGACGTTCTCGACGACGACGATCGCGTCGTCGACGATGATGCCGATCGCGAGCACCATGCCGAACATCGTCAGCACGTTGATCGAGAAGCCGGTCAGCAGCATCACCGTGAACGTGCCGAGCATCGCGACCGGCGCGACGATGGCCGGGATCAGCGTATAGCGCACGTTCTGCAGGAACAGGTACATCACGAGGAACACGAGCACCATCGCCTCGAGCAGCGTGTGCAGCACTTTCTCGATCGAGATCTTCACGAACGGCGACGTGTCGAGCGGGATCGAGTAGCTCATGCCCGACGGCATCGACTTGCTCAGTTCGGCCATGCGGGCGCGGATCGCGTCCGCGGTCTTCACCGCGTTGGCGCCAGGCGCGAGCTGCACGCCGGCGAGGGTGGCCGGCTTGTTGTTCTCGCGGCTCACGAACGTGTAGTTCTGCGAGCCGAGTTCAACGCGGGCGACGTCGCCGAGCACGACCTTCGAGCCGTCCGCGTTCGCGCGCAGCACGACCTTCGCGAACGCCTCCGGCGTCGTGAGCTGACCTTGCGCGGTGAGCGGCACGGTCACGCGCTGGCCGGGCAGCGCGGGCAGCGCACCGAGGCTGCCCGGCGCGATCTGCACGTTCTGCTGGCCGATCGCGGTCGTCAGGTCGCTCATCGACAGGCCGAAATTGATCAGCTTCTGCGGATCGACCCAGATGCGCATCGCGCGTTCCGAACCGAACTGCAGCACACGGCCGACGCCGTCGATGCGCCGCAGTTCCTCGGAGACGCTGCGCGCCATGTAGTCGGCGAGCGCGCCTTCGTCGAAGCGGCCGTTGTCGGAGCGCAGGCTGACGATCATCAGGAAACCTGACGACGCGGATTCGACGATCAGTCCGTTCTGACGCACGGCGGCGGGCAGGCGCGGCTCGACCGACTTGATCTTGTTCTGCACGTCGACCTGTGCCATCTCTGGATGGGTGCCGGGCTTGAACGTCACGGTGATCTGCGCCTGGCCCGAGGTATCGGCCGACGATTCGAAGTACAGCAGGTTCTTGACGCCGGACAATTCGCGCTCGATGAGGCTCAGCACGCCGTCGTTCATCGTCTGCGGCGTGGCGCCCGGGTAGCTCGCGGTGATCGTGACGGACGGCGGCGCGACCGACGGGTAGCGCGCGACCGGCAGTTGCGGGATCGCGATCAGCCCGGTCAGGATGATGAAGAGCGCGATCACCCACGCAAACACCGGGCGTCGGATAAAGAATTCAGCCATGGCTGGAGGCTCCTCGTGACTCAGTGCGCGGACGCGGTGGCGACCGCGTCAGGCGACTTCCAGTCGGTCGCGGCAGCCGGTGCGCCGTCGGTCAGGCGCTCCATGCCTTCGACGACGATCTTCTGGCCGGCCTGCAGGCCCGACTTGATGCGATAGCTGCGGTTCGTCAGTTCGCCGACCTCGACCGCTTTCAGACGAGCGGTACCTTTCGCGTCGAGCACCCACACCTGCGGCTTGCCGCCGGCGCGCACGATGGCCTGTTGCGGCACCATCACGGCGTTGGCGTAGTGCGCGCGCGGAATCCGGGCACGCACGTACATGCCCGGCAGCAACTGGCGTTTCGGGTTGTCGACCAGCACGCGCAGCAGCACGTCGCCGGTGCCCGGATCGACGTTGACGCCCGAGAACAGCATGCGGCCCTTTACGTCGTAACGCGTGTCGTCGTCGCGCAGCACGTCGACCGGCAGGCCGTTGCCGTCCGACGCTTGCGGCTGCGACGCGAGCGCGTCGCGCAACGCCTCGAGCGAGGCGGCTGGTTGCCGCACGTCCACGTAAACCTGGTCGATCTGCTGGATGCGCGCCATCGGCTGGCTGTCGCTGCTCGACACCAGCGCGCCTTCGGTCACGAGCGCCTGGTCGATGCGGCCGGCGATCGGCGCTTCCACGGTCGCGAACTTCAGGTCGAGCTGGCGGCGCGCGAGCGTCGCGCGGGCCTGCGCGACGTCGGCCGCGGCCTGGTCGCGTTGCGATACGGCGTCGTCGTACACCTGGCGGCTGATCGCGTCGGCCTCGACGAGCGGCTTGAAGCGCGCCGTCTGCACCTTCGCGCGCTCGAGCGCGGCCTGCGCACGCTGCAGCGAGGCGGCGGCCGTGTCCATCTCGGCCTTGAACGGTGCCGGATTGATCTGGAACAGCGGCTGGCCGGCGCGCACTTCGGTGCCTTGTTCGAACAGCCGGCGTTGCACGATGCCGCTCACCTGCGGCCGGATCTCGGCCACCCGCACGGCCGCGACGCGGCCCGGCAGGTCTTCGGTCACGTCGACGCGCGTGGCGGCCACCGTCATGGCCGCGACCGGGGTGGCCGGTGCGGCGGCCTGCTGCTCGGACGGCCCGCACCCCGCCAGCATTGCCGCCACCAGCGCGCATACGGCGCCGTGGCAGCATCGTTTCTGATTCTTCATAGCGACTCCAGGAAGCGCAGGCAGCCCACTGCCTGCTTTGACGGGGCGGAGTGTGCTTGGATTAGTTGGGGGCTTTGATGCGGAAAGATGGAGATTCGATGGAGGCGGCGAAAGGCGCCGAAAGGAGGGGATGAGCCGAAGCGGAATGCTCGGACGAACAGGGTGCGGCGCGGTGTCGGGCGCGCGGTGTTTCGGCTCGACGCGCGTGCCGGCTCGCGCTGGTGGTTAAAGATCGAGCCGGCAGGGGGCCGGAGGAACTGCACGACGAGGCGCGGTGCGTCTGCAGCTGGCTGGCCATGACGGGGCCGCTGGGCGCACACGTGCACGACATGGCGCCGGCATCGCGCGATGGCGACGCGGATCGGGTCAGCGAATGGGGCGCGCCATTTGACGCGCGGGCGCGCTACGGTTTGGCGCCGGCATTTCGCAGTGCGTCCGCGGCATACGTGTTGTCGTGCGTCAGCGCGAGTTGAAGCAGTGACTGGCCGCGCCGGTCGACATGGTTCGGATTCGCGCCATGCGCGACGAGCAGCGGAATCAGCTCGAAGCGGTTGAACAGCGTCGCGAATCCCAGCGCGGTTTCGCCGGCGCCGTTCGTCTGGTCGATCGGGCAGCGCGTGTCGATCAGGCGTCGCGCGATATCGGGCTCGTTCCGGAAGAGGGCGCCCATCAGCGCGGTGTTGCCGTGACGATCGCCGACGCACGCATCGGCGCCGACCGACAACAGGTAGTCGAGCGCCGCGGGCTGGCCGTCGTACGACGCGAGGATCACGGCCGTATAGCCGTGGCTGTCGGTGGCGTCGACCGGATAGCCGGCATCGTGCAACGCGCGCAGGATATCGACGCGGCCGACGCGCGCGGCGTCGAACCAGTCGCCGTCATAGCGGCGCAGCTCGGCAGGGGCGGCCTTGCCGTACGTCGGCTGGTCGGGCAGGTGCGCGCAGCCGGCGAGCGCGGCCAGCGCGAGCGCCGCCACGGCCGCACGGATCGTGTGGGGGAAGCGTTCGGATCGCATGAGGGTGTCCTGATGAAGTGGCCGGGCCGACGTGCGCGGCGCGTGTCGCACACGTCGGCAGCGACCGGAGTCGCGGGGATCAGTTGTCGCTCAGCTTCGCCGCGAGCGACTGCACTTGCTGGACGTTCGCGTGAACGGCCTGCGCGAGCCGCGTACCGTAATCGGCGTCCGCCTTGTAGAAGTACGACAGCATCGCGTACTGGTTCTGCGCATTCTTCACCTGGCCGAGGTCGCCGGACAGCGCGGTGACGAGGTCGTCCTTGTCCTGCTGCGACAGGCTGCGGTAGTACTCGCCCGCCTGACGGAACGGCAGCTTCTTGCGTATCGCTTCCTGTTGCGTCGTGCCGCTGAGCGCCATGCGGACCGACTTGTACTGCGGGTCCTGCGCGAGTTCGTTCAGCGTCGACGGTTCGTAATTCACCTCGCCCTTGCGGTCGCCGGCGTTCATCTTGCCGTCCTGGTTGTTGTTGACGACCGGCACGACCGGGCGATTGATCGGCAGATCCATGTAGTTCGCGCCGAGCCGGTACATCTGCGTGTCGGCGTACGCGAACAGGCGATCCTGCAGCATCCGGTCCTCGGACGGCTCGATCCCCGGCACGAGCCGCGACGGCGCGAACGCCGATTCCTCGGTCGACTGGAAGTAGTTGTCGGGCACGCGATTGAGCGTCATCGTGCCGATCTTGCGTTCAGGCACGCCGGTCCACACCTTCGTATCGTCGAGCGCGTCGAAGTCGAAGCGGTTCAGATCCTTCGGCGTGAGCACCTGCACGTACAGGTCCCACTTCGGGAAATCGCCCTGTTTGAGCGCGCCGTACAGGTCGTTCGTCATCAGGTTCCAGTCGCGGCCGATCGACGCCGGGATTTCTTGCGGGCGCAGGCCGTGTACGCCTTGCTGGCTCTTCCAGTGGAACTTCACGTAGTGCACGTCGCCTTGCGCATTGACGAACTTGAACGCATGCACCGCGAAGCCGTCCATGCGGCGATACGAATCGGGCATGCCCTCGTCCGTGTACAGCCGCGTCAGCATGTGGGTCGCTTCGGGCGTGTGCGCGAAGAAGTCGAACGCGAGGTTCGGGTCCTGCACGCCGGTCACGGCGCTCGGCTTGTTCGCGTGCACGAAGTCGGGGAACTTGATGCCGTCGCGAATGAAGAACACCGGCCAGTTGATGCCGACCATGTCCCAGTTGCCCTGCTGCGTATAGAACTTCACCGCGAAGCCGCGCGGGTCGCGCGCCTGCTCGGGCGAGCCGCGATAGCCCATCACGGTGGAGAAGCGCACGAATACGGGGGTGCGGGTGCCCGGCGTGAAGACTTTCGCTTTCGTCAGGTCGGAGATGTCGGCGCTCGGCACGAACTCGCCGAATGCGCCGGTGCCGCGCGCATGCACGACGCGCTCGGGAATGCGTTCGCGGTCGAAGCGCTGCAGTTTCTCGATGAGCGCGGAATCCTGCAGCAGCACCGGGCCGGCGGGGCCGGCCGTCTGCGAATTCTGGTTGTCGCCGACGGGCGCGCCGGTGTCCCGCGTGAGTTCGGCGGCGTACGGAGAGGCGGAGAGTGCAACGCAGATTGCGGCGACTGCGTGCCGCAGCACGCGATGGGAGGATGAGGACATGACGATGGAACTCCTTGATCCGATCGGTGGTGGGGAAACCGACTGAATTAGAAGAGATCGTCAGACGATTGGCTAATTGATATTCGATATGTTTTCGATAGCCGTGGGATCGATGCGGCGCGAGCCCGTTCGTTGCGCAAGAACCGAAGCGGGATTGTTGCGCGCGCAATGAGTTATTGCTGGATTGTTTCAACGAGCATGATGCATCGGTCGCGCATGATTTGCGGCGGTGCGTCAACCGGCGCTTGCCTGCCAGCCGAGCCCGAGACTCTTCTGCACCGACACGTAGTTCTTGATCAGTTCGGCCTGTCCGGCGATCACGTTCTGCTGCGCGGCGAGCGCTTCACGTTGCGTATCGAGCAGGTCGATCATCGACGCGACACCCGCGCGATAGCGCTGGTCCATCAGCGCGCGCGAATGCACGGCCGACGTCTGCACCTTCGTCAATGCGACGACGTGCTCGCGCTGATGTCCGTAACGCTGCAACGCGGTGTTGGCATCCTGTAATGCACCGAGCACGGCCTTCTGATAATTCGCCTCCGCTTCATCGCGCGACGCTTCTGCCGCGCGTACCGCGCCACGCGTGCGTCCGAAGTCGAGAATGTTCCATTGCAGGTACGGCGCACCGACCCACGTGAAATTCTGCTTGCGGAACAGGTGGCCGGGGTCCGTCGCGCTGAAGCCGAGATCGCCGAGCAACGTCACCTTCGGAAAATAGTCGGCGACATGCTCGCCGATCTGCGCATTGCTGGACGCAAGCCGGCGTTCGGCCGCGCGAATATCGGGGCGCTGTTTCAGCAGCGTGGCCGGATCGCCGATCGCGACGCTGGCGGGCAGCGTCGGCAATGCCGCGTCCGCGGTCGACAGCGCCGCATCGAGTGCGCCCGGCGCGCGGCCCGTCAGGATCGCGAGCCGGTCGAGCGATTCGGTCACCTGGGCATCGAGCGGGATCAGCGACGCGCGCGTGTTCTCGACCTGCGTCGTCAGTCGCTCGATGTCGGCATCGGCCGCGACGCCGCGCGCGCGGCGCTGCTGCGTGAGTTCGAGCATCTGCTGCTGCAGTTGCGCGGTGCGCTTCGACAACGCAAGTCGTTGCTGCTGGTCGCGCAGGTCGACATACGCATTCGCGACTTCGGCCGCGATCGACACCTGCGTGTCGGCGAGATCGGCATCGACCGCTTCGGCCTGGGCGGATGCGGCTTCGACCGCGCGGCGCGTGCCGCCGAACAGGTCGATTTCCCAGGTCGCGTCGAAGCCCGCCGAATAGAGTTGCAGCGGCCCCGAGCCACCGAGCGACGGTGACGTGCCGCCCGATTGCTCCGAGCCGTTCGACGGCAGCAGCGAGCCGAGCGCGCTGACGTCCGGCTCGCGCATGCGGATGGCCGCGACGGTGGCCGACGATTTCGGCATCTGCGCGGCGCGCTGTTGCGAGAGCTGCGCGCGTGCCGCGCGCAAGCGGGCCTGCGCCGCGTGCAGATCGGGGTTGTACACGAGCGCGGCGACGATCAGCGCGTCGAGCTGGCGATCGTTCAGCGCATGCCACCACGCGCCCGGCGCGGGCAAGGCGGTGTCGACGCCGGTGGCCGGCGCACGCACGAAGGTCGATGCATCGGGCGCGGCGGGCGCGCCGCGGTAGTCGGGGCCGACCGTGCAGCCGGCGAGCAGGCACGCGGCCGCGCACAGGGTGAGCGCGGAGCGGCGGGGCAGGGAGAAGGGTTTCATCGCGTATGACGGGTCAATGGCCGGACGACATCGGTTGCGGCCCGCGCGGCGTTCTCAGCAGCAGCGCGAGCGGCACGCAGGCGAGCAGCGCGAGGCCCAGCAGATAGAAGGTTTCGGAATAGGTCATCACGACGGCCTGGATCTGGATCTGCTGCGCCAGCTGGCCGAGCGCGCGCAGGTTCGAATACGCGAGATCGCCGGTGTGCGCGAACCAGTTGGCCGCATAGGCCGACAGGCGATCCTGCCCGATCAGCGAGTTCGCGGTCACCGATTCGCGCAGCGCGGCCGTATGGAAGGTCGTGCGCCGGTCGATCACGGTGCCGATGATCGCGAGCCCGATCGAGCCGCCGAGGTTGCGCGCCATGTTGTAGAGTCCGGCCGCATCGCCCGAGTCTTCGCGCGCGACGGCCGCCATCGACGCCTGGTTGAGCGGCATCATCGCGAGCATCTGCGCGAGGCCGCGGATCAGTTGCGACCATACGAAATCGTGGCCCACGCTCTGTGCGGTCAGGCTGATGTCGAGCATGCAGCTCAGGCAGAACAGCAGCAGCCCCGCGATCACGAGGATGCGGAAATCGACCTTGCCGAGCAGGCGCGGCAGGATCGGCATCACGAGAAAGGCCGGCAGCCCCGACAGCAGCATGATCGCACCGGCCTGTTCCGCGTTGTAGCCGGCGACGATCGCGAGGAACTGCGGCAGCAGGTAGGACACGCCGTACAGCCCGGCGCCGACCGCGGACACGATCACGATCACGCTCGCGTAGCGCGGGTTGCGCATCAGCGACAGCCGCATGATCGGCCGCTTCGCGAAGCGCTGCGACAGCGCGATCAGGACCATCCCGACGAACGACACGATGCTCAGCGTGACGATCATCTGCGATTCGAACCAGCGTTCGCGCTGGCCTTCCTCGAGCACGACGGTCAGCGAGCTCAGGCCGATCGCGAGGCCGAAGATGCCGAGCCAGTCCGCGTTGAAGAATGCGCTCCATTGCGGGCGGTCCGACGGCAGCCCGAACACCAGCAGCGCCATCAGGAGCAGGCACACGGGCAGGTTCAGGAAGAAGCACCAGCTCCAGTTCACGTTTTCCGCGAGCCAACCGCCGAGCACGGGGCCGAACAGCGGCCCGAGCAGCACGATCAGGCCGAACAGCGTCATTCCGACCGGCAACTGCGACAACGGCAGGCGCGTGCGGATGATCGTCTGCGCGGTCGGAATCAGCGCGCCGCCGGTGAAGCCCTGGCCGATCCGGCCCGCGATCATCATCGGCAGCGAATGCGACCAGCCGCACATCATCGAGAATGCGATGAACAGCGCGGAGTTCGTCAGCAGGAAATTGCGCAGCCCGAACACGCGCGTGAGCCAGGCGGCGAGCGGGATCATCACGATTTCCGACATCAGGTAGCCGGTCGAGATCCATGTGCCTTCGGTGCCGGTCGCGCCGATTTCGCCCTGGATCTGCGGCAGCGCGGAATTCGTGATCGAGATGTCGAGCGTCGCCATCAGCGCGCCGAGCGCGCCGGCCGCGACCGCGATCCAGTCGGTCACGCTCGCGCGGCCTTCACGCGGCGGCAGGGGGATCGTGGCGGGCGTATCAGCCATGATGCTGCTCGTCGCGGGCCGAGCGCGTATCGACGTCGACCGTCACCGACAGCCCGGGCAGCAGCATGCGTTGCGCGCGGGCGTTCGCGGCGAGACGGATGCGCACCGGCACGCGCTGGACGATCTTCGTGAAGTTGCCGGTCGCGTTCTCGGGCGGCAGCAGCGCGAACTGCGCGCCGGTGCCGGGCGCGAAGCTGTCGACGACGCCGGACAGCGGGCCGTCCGGCAGCGCATCGACATGCAGCTCGACGGGCTGGCCGATGCGCATGTTGCCGATCTGCGTTTCCTTGAAGTTCGCGACGAGGTAGATCGAATCGACCGGCACGACGGTCAGCAGGCGCGTGCCGGGCTGCACGTATTGCCCGACGCGCACCGTGCGATCGCCGACGCGGCCCGCGAGCGTGCTGCGCACGATCGTGTTGTCGAGGTCGAGCTGCGCCTGCGCGGCGCTGGCCTGCGCGGCCTCGAGCTGCGCACGCGCCTGCTGAAGCTGGGCGGTGAACGATGCGATCTGCGTGCGAGCGGCGGCGATCGACGCGTTGTTCGCGGCGAGTGTCGCCGCCGCCTGGTCGCGCGTGCTTTTCAGGTCGGCCACGCGTTCGTGCGTTTCGGCGCCGGTCGCCGCGAGCGGCGCATAGCGCGTGTACTCGTCACTTGCGTGCTGCGCGTTGATGCGCGACACCTTCGCCTGCGCGTCGGCCTGCTCGAGATTCGCGCGCTGCTGGCTGATGTCGGCTTCGGCGCGCGCGATATCGGCGCGGCGGGCATCGACGGTCGCCAGCGCTTGCGCGAGCGCCACCTGGTACTGACGGACGTCGAGCCGCACGAGCGGATCGCCGGCCTTCACGGGCTGGTTGTCGCGCACGTAGACGTCGGTCACGTAGCCGGCGACCTTCGGCGCGGCGGTCATGCTGTCCGCCTGCAGGTACGCGTCGTTGGTGCTTTCGATGAAGCGGCCGACCGTCCACCAGCGGCCGAGCCAGACCGTGCCGCCGACGGCCGCGAGCACGGCGGCCACGAGCAGGATGCGCCGCCTCGTTCCGCCGTTGCCGTTGCGCGGCGTTGTTCCGTTTTCCTGACGATCTGCTTTCTGTGGCGGGTCTTGTGGCGTCGACATTCGGGATCCAAATTATTCCAAGTGGAAGAATTATTCCAGTTGATAAAATTGTGTCAAGTAGAATGTGGATCGATCGAATGACGAGGAAGGCATGAACGAAGCGAAGAAGCTGCGCCGCACGTCGGCGGGCGGCTACGCGCGCGGCGACGAGACGCGCCAGCGGATCATCGAGGCGGCGATCGAACTGTTCGGCGAACGCGGGTTCGCGGGGGCGTCGACGCGCGAGATCGCCGCGATGGCGGGCGTGAACGCGCCGGCGCTCCAGTACTACTTCGAGAACAAGGAAGGGGTGTACCGCGCGTGCGTCGAGACGATCGCCGAGCACGGCTGGCAAGTGTTCGCGCCGGCGGTCGGCCATGCGCGGGCGATGCTCGACGGCCATGCGAGCGTCGATGCGCTGATCGATGCGTTCGTCGGGCTGCTGCGCGCGCTGTCGGACCGGATGTTCACCGCGCCGAAGACGATGAACCAGCGGATGTTCTTCGCGCGCGAGCAGGGCGGCCAGGAGCCGGCGAGCGCGAGCGAGATCCTGATGACGCGCATGCGCAAGCCGCTGAACGACGTGAGCGCGGAATTGATCGGCCGCATCACGGGGCGACCGGCCGACGATCCCGTCACGCGGTTGCGCGCGCTGAGCCTGTTCGGCCAGATCACGGTGTTCCACGTCGCGCAGCGTTCGGCGCTGCAGTTGCTCGAATGGGAGGCGTTCGAAGGCGAGCGCGCGGCGCTGGTGACCGACACGATTGCCGACCAGACGCGCGTGCTGCTCGAGCAATGGCATGCGCAGCGCGATGCGGGTGCCGCCGGCGCGGAATCGGCTGCGAAGCGCGCGCAGGGTGCCGCGGCGAAACGACGTGCGGCGAAGCCGGGGGCGGTACCGCCCGCCGCGAAAAGCACGACGCGCGTGAAGAAGCCCGCCGCGCGTTGAGCGCGGCGGGTCACCGGCCGCGGGCGATCGCGATCAGCCCGGCTTGCGCTCCGCTTCGTCGGGCGATGGCGGCCGGGCTGTCGTCTCGGCGGTATTCCGCGTGTCGGGGCGCGGGTCGTTTTCCTCGCTGCCGACCGGCCGCGATCCGTCCGCATAGGCGACGACACTGCGCTGCGGATTGGCAATCCGGATTCCGCGTTCGCGGAACGTCTCCGCGATCCGTCGGTTGAATTCGCGCTGCACGCCCCAGCGCGCCGAGTCCGTACATTGCATCTGCCCGGCCAGCGCGAGCGCCGCGCCGTCGACCTGGTCGATACCCCAGTAGCTGAAGTCCGACAGGATGCCGTCGTGGTATTTCGGATCGTCGCGCAACGCGGCGCCGATTTCCTTCAGCGTCGCGATCGCGCGCTCGATGTCCTCGCCGTACGCGATGCTCACCTTGACGGCCGCGTTGCCGAGCCCGCGATTCGTGTTGTTGACGGTCGTCACCGAGCTGAACGGGATCGTGTACAGCGATCCGTCGCCGGCGCGCAGCCGCACCGTGCGGATCGACAGGTATTCGACCGTGCCCGACACGCCGGCGAGCGTGACCCAGTCGCCGACCTGCATCGCGTTCTCCATCAGCAGGAAGATCCCGGTGATGAAATCCTGCACGAGCTTCTGCGACCCGAAACCGAGCGCGACGCCGAAGATGCTGGCGCCGGCCAGCAGCGGGCCGACGTTGACGCCGAGCTCGCTGAGGCCCGTCAGCACGACGACGAGCGCGATCATCACGAACAGCAGCGAGCGCAGCATCGGCAGCAGCGTGCGCAGGCGCGCGGCGCGCACCAGGTTGCCTTCGCGCGTCCAGCGCTGCAGCCGGCGCTCGATCGCGATGTTGGCTGCCTCCCACACGACGAGCGCGACGATCGCCGCGATCGCGATCGTCACCAGCGCGGACGCGAGCCGGTGGCCGATCGTGCCCGTCTCGAACGCGCGGAAGATCGGCACGCCCCAGATCTGCAGCAGCAGCACGACGGTCACGACGCCGATCGCCCCCGACACGATCTGGCGCAGCAGCGGGTAGTAGCGGTACGCGTGCAGATGAACGAGCGTGCGGTCGTCGTCGCGGCGCTGGAACAGCCGCGCGAGCGCGCCGAACACGACGATTGACACCATCCGCATCGCGATCATCACGGCGATCGAGCGGCCGCCGAGCGTGATCAGCACGCGATAGCCGTTGTGGACGTCGAGCGCCCACACGAACCACAGTGCCATCACGACGAAGACCGACACGGGCGCCCACGCGTCCGCGAGCGCGTTGCCGACGACCGTGAAGGCCGGACGATCCGCGCCGGCGGCACGAATCCGTGCCGCGACCGGCCGGCGACACTGCAGGATCAGCACCGAAATCATCACGTGCCCGACGAGGGCGACGGCCTTCAGCAGCGCGACATGGCCGGCTTCGCTCAGGCCGAAGTTCGCGGCGATCTCGACGGCCGCCGTGCACGCGCCGACCACGATCACGATCCGTGCGATCGAGCGTTGCACGAAATCGGCCCATGCGTCGCTGATATGCAGCAGCCGCAACTGCCGCGCATCGGGCTGGAAGAACAGCCGGCTGACGATCGTGATGAGCCGGCAGATCACGTAGGTGTCGATCAACGCTTCGAGCGCGGCTTCGATCGGCGTGTCTGCTTCGACGAGCAACGACATCGTCAGGCTCGCGACGCCGACGAACACGAGTAGCGGCACCGCGCGCAGCGCGAGACTGACGAGTGCGCGCGGCATCCGCTGCAGCAGCGTGGTGTGCCGGCGGGCGTGGCCTCGGCTTTGCGAGGATGCGGGGTGGCGCCTGCGGTGTCCGGGGCTGCGGTGTCGGGTGGGGTGGACGTATCGGGCGGCGGCGTGGGGGCCGCGTCCGGTGCGGCGGAATCGGACGCGGTGTGCTGCGACGTGTCGGCGCGGCGCGCGGCGACTGCCGCCAGCGCGCGTCGCAGCAGCCGCTTCGCGAGCCATTCGACGACGAGCGCTGGCAGGAGTACCGCCACGAGGATGCCGAGCGTGCGCGTGAGATCCGCACGCTGGTCGGCGCTGACGAGCTTGTCGTGCCACCAGCTTCCCACCGAACCGATATCGAGCAGCGAGCGCAGCGATTCCTGCAGCGCGTTGCCGATCTGAGTGGCCCAGCGCGATCCCTGGCGGACGAGCATCGAGGCGAGCCCGTTCGACGTGAGCGCGGCCGGCGCCGCGGCGGCCGATGCGCCGCTGGCCGCAGGCGCTGCGCTTGCCGGCACGGCGGGTGCGCTCAATGCGCCGACGGCCGCGATTGCGCGCAGCGTCGTTTCGACTTGCGCGCGATCGCGCGGGTTTTCGAGCACGTTCAGTGCCTGCCGCGCCTCTTGTGGCGTCAGTGTGGGCGCGGCGCCGGAGGCAGCCGACGCGGCGGCCGGAGCGGGAGCGGCCGCGTGGGCGGCCGAGACGACGGCGGCGAGCAGCCAGCCGAGGAGGATATGTCGCATGGAGTGGGCATGCGGGTGCGTCTCGTCACGCGGCCCGCGAGGCTGAATGATGGACGGAAGTTAACATGATTGCGATCGCGACCGAATAGTTCCGTCGCCGGCTATTCGGATCAGGCATGAGCGACGCGACGCAGGCGTCCCGTGTTCCCGATCGTAAGGCGTCTGTAACGCGTGCTTTCCGATGCCGATGGGCGAAGCGTCACCCGATGAGCGTTCGTCCGGTCTCGTTCCACGCTGGCATCACGTCAGGTGAATTCGGATTCCTATGAATCAGGCCGGATCGTCGTGAAATGCCGGCAAGACGTGCGCCGCGATTTCTTCGATGACGTCGCGCACGGGCCGGTCCGATCCGGGGTTCAGCGTGACATGGTGCGTTCCCGCCGTGCGCATGTCCCGCAGGATATCGGCCAACGCATGGCGCCCGGTTGCATAACCGAGCGGCAGCGCGGTGGCGGGCGTATCGGGATGTGCGGCGAGGTCGAGCCGCATCGATACGCCGAACGCGCGAAATTGCGGCGACGCGAGCCGGTCGACCGCCGCGCGCCACATCGAATAGCGGGCGCGCTGCGTATCCGGATCGCGGTGATAGGTCATCCAGCCGATCGAATGGCGGGCAATCCAGTCGACGCTCTGTCCGCCCGAGCCGACCGCAAGCATCGGCACCGCGTCGCCGTCGCGCGGCAGCAGCGTGAATTCGGGCGCATCGGGCGGCGCCTGGTCGGGCAGCACGCGCGACGGCGCGCCGAGCGCGGCCGCGACGACGTCCCAGTGCGCGCGATAGCGGTCGCGCCGGGTTTCCGCGTCGACGCCGAACGCCGCATATTCGGGCGGCCGGTCGCCGGAGCCGAGCCCGAGGATGAAGCGTCCGCCCGACAGCGTCGCGACCGACAGCGCGCCTTTCGCGATATGCAACGGATGGCGCAGCGGCAATACGATCGCGCCGCTGGCGAGCGCGATCCGGCGGGTGCGCGACGCCAGTGCGCCGAGCAGCACCCACGGGTCGAGATGGCCGACCGGGTCCGGATAGTCGGCGCTGTTCAGCGGCACGTCGCGAATCCACAGCGCGCGAAAGCCGAGCGAATCGGCCAGTGCCGCGAGTTCGAGTTGTTCGTCGAAGTCCGCGACGATATGGCCGCTGCGAAGCAGCGGAAGGGTGAGGCCGATCGACAGCCGCCCGTCAGCAAAGACACGCTGCGCGACGTCGGGGCGGGCGGGAACGGTTGGGGGCATGGCGAATCCTTGAAGGCGAGGCAGGGCGAACGCACAGTGTTCCGTGTCCGAATGCTAGCGTGTTTGCGCGATGCCCGAGCGGGACGGCGCCGCGCTGCGCTAAACGACCTGCGGCGTCGTGCCACGCAACACGAGCCCCCGCGTGACGCCACGCGTCGCGATGCGCGGTGGTCGCGGTCGGTGCCGTAGAACGGCATGCGTGTGCGAAGCGACGGCGAGTGTGATCACGGCGAGGGTGGGTTCGGGGCGGGCGGCGGCGAGCCGCGGGAAAGGGCAAGGCCGGCGCACGCATCCGGTCGAGGCGCGTCGCCAGCTGTGAGGCGATTGTAAGGCGACTGCCCGTCCCACGCAGAGCCGACGCGACGATGCCAATTGGTCTGGCGGCGCGTTTCAGTTTCGAAACGTTCGCGCTTTCTGACGGGGTGCGATGGCTACCCGCGGCCCGGCATGTGCCCGCGAGGCCTTGCGGCGTGAAGCATGGTGCGCTCCTTGCATGGTTGTATGGGCCGTGAGCGCGATCGCGGGTGTTGTCGACCCGGCAATCGCTTCAGTGGGTCGGATGTATCGGAGACGGGGACAAGAGAATGAAAAAAGACCGAAACGCAACGCAGCGTGTTGCAAACATGAATCGCCGACCTGCCCGGGTATTCGCTTCGCCATTGATTGCGGCGACGTGAGCGAGCGGCTTTCCGTTCCATCCGAGCAATCGGGTTCGTTCTGAACGACGACGTGCAGCCGTGACGCACGAGGCCGACCCGTGCCGGTCGGCCGTCGGGGATGCACCACGAACGCGGCGGATGGCCCCTGGCCTGGATCCCGGAATCGTCATGCCATGGCGCAACGCATGGCGCCGCGCGGCGAATGCGTTTGCATGCCGCGCATCGTGTCGGCGTGACGAGCCAGCGGCACAGGACCGGGCCGGGACAGCCGGTGACGCGCCGATGTGCGCGGCAGCGAGGAACACGTGGAGTCCGGGGAGCGTCCGTCGATCGCGGCATGACGGACGTCGCAACATTGTGCTGTCAGTTGATCCACTACCCCGATGGATCAATTGTTGAAGCGCCCGTCGCCGAGCGGCGACGGGCGTCTTTTTGCGTGCGACGGCTTGCCGTGGCGGCGGCCCGCCCGATCGCACGGCGTTCTGTATCATGTGCTGGCGTGCCTGGCTGCCCGTGCGGGCGCACGGCCTGCCGGCGCGACCGATCACGTTGCCAACATGAACGACAAAGCCTTGCCCGATCCCTCCCTCGCCGACGCCGATCCGGCCGCGCTCGATGCGCTGCAGACCTTCGTCGAGCGTCATCCGCGCCTGCTCGTGCTGACCGGCGCGGGCATCAGCACCGATTCCGGCATTCCCGGTTATCGCGACCGCAACGGCCAATGGATGCGCTCGCCGCCGATCCAGCTCCAGGAATTCCTCGGTTCCGATGCCGCGCGGCGCCGCTACTGGGCGCGCAGCATGATCGGCTGGCCGGTCGTCGGCCGCGCGCGGCCGAACGGGTCGCATGTCGCGCTGGCGCGGCTCGGCGACGCAGGGCGAATCGAGCGCCTCGTCACGCAGAACGTCGACGGCCTGCATCAGCGCGCGGGCAGCGACGACGTGATCGAACTGCACGGCGGCATCAACGGCGTGACCTGCCTCGAATGCGGCGCGCATCACGCGCGGGCGACGATTCAGACCGTGCTCGAAGCCGACAATTCCGAACTGCTGGGCGCGCAGGCCGAGCCCGCCGCGGACGGCGACGCGCATCTGGAATGGGCCGCGCTCGATACGTTCCGCGTTCCGGCGTGCCCCGCGTGCGGCGGCTTGCTGAAGCCTGCGGTGGTGTTCTTCGGCGAGAACGTGCCGCGCGAGCGCGTGGCGCTGGCGTCGCAGGCGCTCGATGCGGCCGACGCGCTGCTCGTCGTCGGCTCGTCGCTGATGGTGTATTCCGGTTACCGCTTCTGCGTGTGGGCGCAGGCGCAGCACAAGCCGGTTGCCGCACTCAATCTCGGCCATACGCGCGCCGACCCGATGCTGACGCTGAAGGTCGAGGCGCACTGCGCGCCCGCGCTCGACGCACTCGTGGCGCGGCTGGGGCTCGGGCGCAACAGCGCCAGCACCAGCGACACGACGGAGCATGCATCGTGACCGGCGCCGCTGCTTCGCCCGATCCGTCCGAGCGGCTGTCCGCGCCGGCGGCCGAACGCAATCGCGGGCCGATCCTCGACGTGCTGCGCCGTGTGCTGCCGGCGAGCGGCAGCGTGCTCGAAATCGCGAGCGGCACCGGGCAGCACGTCGTTCACTTCGCGCAAGCGTTGCCGGGCCTGCACTGGCAGCCGAGCGATCCCGATGCGCAGGCGCGGCGTTCGATCGCCGCGTGGGTCGCGCATGCGGGCCTCGCGAACGTCGCCGGGCCGCTGGCGTTCGACGTGCGCGACGCGCCGTGGCCGGTCGCGGCGCTCGACGCGATCGTCTGCATCAACATGATCCATATCTCGCCGTGGGCCTGTACCGACGCGCTGTTCGCGGGCGCGTCGCGCGTGCTGCGTCCGGGCGGCGTGCTGTTCCTGTACGGTCCGTACCGTCGCGAAGGCCGGCATACGGCGCCGTCGAACGAAGCGTTCGACCGGCAGTTGCGCAGCCGCGACCCGTCGTGGGGCGTGCGCGATCTCGAAACCGTGGTCGCGCTCGGGCTCGACCTCGGCCTCGACTGCAGCGAGGTCGTCGAGATGCCGGCGAACAACCTGAGCGTCGTGTTCCGGCGCCTGCCGCACGCGGAGCAATGACACGCAAGCGGGCAGCGCGGCCGGGTTTCCTCTATCCTTTCGCCTGTGCGCGCGGCCCGGCTCGGGTCGCGCCCCGTTTTTTCCGGAGAATTGACTAATGGGCAAACAAGCAATCGGTGTGATCGGGCTCGCGGTGATGGGCCGCAATCTCGCACTCAATATCGAGAGCCGCGGTTACGCGGTGTCGGTGTTCAACCGCAGCCGCGAGAAAACCGACGAACTGATCGCCGAATTCCCCGGCCGCAATCTCGTGCCGACCTATACGCTCGAGGAATTCGTCGCGTCGCTCGAAACGCCGCGCCGGATCCTGATGATGGTGAAGGCCGGGGAAGCGACCGATGCGACGATCGCCTCGCTCAAGCCGCTGCTCGAGAAGGGCGACGTGCTGATCGACGGCGGCAACACGCATTTCACCGACACGATCCGCCGCAACCAGGAACTCGCGCAGTCGGGCCTGCATTTCATCGGCACCGGCGTGTCGGGCGGCGAAGAGGGCGCACTGCGTGGCCCGTCGATCATGCCTGGCGGCCAGCGCGACGCGTACGATCTCGTCGAGCCGATCCTCAAGCAGATCGCCGCGAAGGCGCCGTCGGACGGCGAGCCGTGCGTCGCGTACATGGGTCCGGACGGTGCGGGCCACTACGTGAAGATGGTCCACAACGGCATCGAATACGGCGACATGCAACTGATCGCCGAGAGCTATTCGGTGCTGAAGGACGTCGCGGGCCTGACCAACGACGAACTCGGCGCGGTGTACACCGAATGGAACCAGGGCGAGCTCGACAGCTACCTGATCGAGATCACGTCGAAGATCTTCGGCAAGAAGGACGAAGAAACCGGCAAGCACCTCGTCGACGTGATCCTCGATCGCGCCGCGCAGAAGGGCACCGGCAAGTGGACGAGCCAGAACGCGCTGGATCTCGGCGTGCCGCTGCCGCTGATCACGGAGTCGGTGTTCGCCCGCGTGCTGTCGTCGCTGAAGACGGAGCGCGTCGCGGCCAGCAAGATCCTGTCGGGCCCGGCCGCCGCGCCGTTCGACGGCGATCGCGCCGCGTTCGTCGAAGCGGTGCGCCGCGCGCTGTACCTGAGCAAGGTGATCTCGTACGCGCAGGGCTTCGCGCAACTGCGCACGGCGTCGGAAGAATACGGCTGGAACCTCGATCTCGGGACGATCGCGAAGATCTTCCGCGCGGGCTGCATCATCCGCGCGCGCTTCCTGCAGAAGATCACCGACGCGTATGCGAAGGATCCGGCGCTCGCGAACCTGCTGCTCGACCCGTACTTCAAGGACATCGCCGCGAACTACCAGACGGCGCTGCGCGATGTGGTGGTGGCCGCGGTGAAGGCCGGCGTGCCGGTCCCGGCGTTCGCATCGGCGGTCGCGTACTTCGACAGCTACCGTTCCGAGCGGCTGCCGGCGAACCTCGTGCAGGCGCAGCGCGACTTCTTCGGCGCGCACACGTTCGAGCGCACCGACAAGCCGGGCAGCTTCCACGCGAACTGGTCGTAACCGGCTGGGCGAGGCGGCATTGTTGCGAAAATCTATTCTTTGAATAGGGTTTTTCTATCCCGGATGCCGACATTGTTGGCTCCGGGGAAACAGTGTTTTCGTTCTTTCATGGTTTTCCCTAGGTGCTGCCGGGACTAAACTCTGTTCCATCGCTGCAGACATGGTGTGTGCGGCGAAGCAAAAAAATCCCGGAGGTAATCATGAAATCGCTGATCGCAACGTTCGCTGCTGCTGCTGTCCTCGCCGTCCCCGCCGTCTCGTTCGCCCAACAGAACGCGCCCGTCACCCGTGCCCAGGTGAAGGCCGAACTGGTTCAGCTGCAACAGGCTGGCTACAAGCTGGGCAGCGACCGGACCAACTACCCGGAAGGCATCCAGGCTGCTGAAGCGCGCGTAAACCCGCAACAGAACGTCGCCGCTGCCGATACGACCGGCTACGGTGCGCAACCGGCCGCCGGCCAGGAATCGGGCGCCCCGGCTGCGGCCAAGACCGGCTGGCAAGTCAAGCGCGTCTCGGACGGCGCACCGGTCTACAAGGGTCGTTAATGGTACGGCCGCGCTGGCGACCGCATCCGACCCCCTGTAGTACGAAGCCCGTTGTTCCGCTATGCGGAACAACGGGCTTTTTCATTGGCGGCGCGCCAAGCGCCGGCGTTCAGTGCAGCGGGCGTCGGCCGCGCCCGATATCGCGGAACAGCGCTTCGGCCGGCTCCAGTACCTGCAGCCACGTTTCGTCGTAACCGCTCAGCGTGTCGAGCGCGTCGCGCAGCCGTTCGATCGCGAGGACCGGCAGCTCGACGCTGTGGCGCGTGGCGCCGGTCAGGTGCGTGACGCTCGCCAGCTGAACGAGCGCGTCGGCCGCTTCGGCGACGTCGGTCGCGAACAACAGGTGCCGGTTGAGCAATTCGACCAGACCGCTGGAACCGGCGAAATCGTCGGCGTCGAGCTGCACGGAGAGAAACGTCGCGTTATTCATTGTCATGCTCCTCGTTGTCGTTGGATCGCGCTGCGCATCACCGAGTATAGGCGGCGATCGAAGCGGACAATATGACGGGGCCGATACGGCAGGCGCGGCGACCGCGCCCGTGAACTCCCCAAAGCGCCCGCCTGGCACGGCTCGCCGGCGATTGGCGTGCCCAGGCGACGCCGCAAGATTGTTTCCGGCCCGGGCAACTGTCGGGGCCTTGACCGCGACAAATGGTATCTTTGCCGATCGGAACGACGCGAAAAAGGGGCCGGTGAGCTCATTCGCGCCGATGTTCCGCTGTGGAAACTGACGGCCGCGCGAGCGGTCGGATACTGGTTGATCCGGCCGTCGGGCCGGACATCGTGCGTCGCGCGCCGGGGGGCGGCGGGCGGCGCGACGACGCAAATCCGGGAGGACCCTTGAGAGAAACTATTCCCATCCACGACGCGCTCACGCGCTGGCTGCCGCAGGCGGCGCTCGTTGCCGCGGCCATCGCGCTGACGGGCTGCACGATGACGCCGTGGACCGACAGCTGGCAACCCGCGCGCCAATCGGCGCCCACGTCGGCCGCGACGCCGGGCGTGATTGCCGGCTATTACCGCGTGAACCCGGGCGATACGCTGGCGGGCATCGCGAACGCCTACGGGCAGCGCGTGCAGGACGTGGCCAGCTGGAACCACATGGCGCCCACGGACGCCGTGTCGCCGGGCCAGGTCCTGCGGGTCGCGCCGCCGCCGGCGGCGACCTCGTACGGGCAGCCGCCCGCGGCAGCCGCCCAGCCGGGTTCGCTCGCATGGCCGGCCACGGGCGTCGTGGCGACACCGTTCTCGGCCGGCAAGACGCGCGGCCTCGTGATCGCCGCATCCGGGCCCGACCATTCGGTGCGGGCCGCGGCAAACGGGCGGGTGGTGTACGCCGGCTCCGGCGTCAAGGCGTACGGTCCGCTCGTGATCCTGAAGCACGACAACGGGCTCATCACGGCCTACGGGCACAACGGCAAGCTGCTCGTCAACGAAGGCGACGCGGTGCGCCAGGGCCAGCCGGTCGCCGAAATGGGCACTGACGCGAGCGGTCGTTCGACGTTCGAGTTCGAAGTCCGCCAGAACGGCAAGGTCGTCGATCCGATGAACTTCCTGCCGCGCAACGGCGGCTGATCGTTGTCAGCGCCACGTGTGCGCCGGGCGGCGCACACGTTCCCGCTCACTTCATTTTTTCACCTTCATCCTTCCTTAAGCGTCGCGCTGCCAGACTGTCTCGCATGATTGCCGAGCCAGCGAATGCCCAGTGCGACCGCCGCCGCGCCGAGCGCGATCAGCGAACACTGGATCGCGACGGGCAGGTAGCCGTGCGGACGCGGATCGACGAACGGGTAGGGATACCAGTCCTCCACCGCGCCGCGCACCAGCGTATAGCCGAGATAGACGACCGGAAAGCCGAGCCACGCGAACGCACTGCGGCGCGGAATCGGCGAGCGCGGTTCGACGTACAGCCAGTCGCACAGCATCACGAGCGGCACGATCCGGTGCAGTACCCAGTTGTTGAACGCCGGCGTGACGTGGCGCACCGCATCGAGCCGCGCGAGCAGGAGTTCGTAGACGATCGCGGTGATCAGCACGTACAGCACCGCCGCGCCGCGCATCGATTCGTAGCGCGGCGAGCCGGGGCGCGCGATGCGCCACAGCCCCGCGGCCAGCATCGCGGCCGCGTAGAGGCTGCTCAGTTGCGTGAAGTAGCTGAGGTAGTTGCCGAGATGGAAGGTCGGCAGGCACCAGTAGTCGGCGACGCTGTGCAGCGTGGTGGACACCGCGAGCAATGCGGCGATCAGCCGATAGGCTGCAACGAAGAACGCTTTGCTCATGATGCCCGCGCGCCGTCGCACCAAAGCTTCATCGTGCCACAGCCGCCCGGGCGCGCGATGCGGATTTTCCATAGGCGGACCGCGTGCGGCGCGCGTCGACGATTCGTCGGATATTTGATCGCGCCGTGCAAAACCGGCCGCCCCTGCGGCTACAATCGTCACAGCCTTGCCGGGCGCGGCCGGTTGCAGCTGGCGCCCCCTCCCCGCATACAACACGAGACGAAGCATGAAAAACATCCTCGCGAAACAGACGCGCTACAGCTCGCCCGCGATCTTCTTCCACTGGGCCATCTTCCTGCTGGTCGCGCTGGCCTACCTGGCCATCGAGATTCGCGGACCGAAGGGTAGCGACAGCCGGGCGTTCTGGATGAACGTGCATCTGATGGCCGGGACGTTCGTCCTCGTGCTGTCGGTGCTGCGCGTGCTGTGGCGGGTCGTCAGCCGCGTGCCGGAAGCGATTCCGCAAGCCACGCTGCTGCGCTGGCTGTCTAAGCTCGCGCATGTCGCGCTCTACGTGTTCATCATCGCGCAGCCGCTGCTCGGCATCATGATGGTCAACATGGGCGGCAAGCCGGTGTCGCTCGACTGGCTCGGCGTGTCGTTCACGCTGTTCGGCCCCGACAAGGCGCTGCGGCCGACGATCAAGGAAGCGCACGAGCTGATCGGCAACGCGTTCTATTTCGTGATCGGCCTGCATGCGCTGGCCGCGCTCTACCATCACTTCATCCGGCGCGACGACGTGCTGCGGCGCATGGCGCCCTGATCGTCCGGCTCCGGACGCGCACGGAAGGCGAGGGCGCATGGTTGTGTTGACAACCATGCGCCCTCGCTTCGTTTACCGTCGCCCGCACTGGCCATCGCGTTGAACATTCTGTAACATCTCGGCTGCTTTTACATTCCGCTTACTCGTCGCCGCACATGCTGCACCGACATCGTCACCTGACTGCCTGGCTTGGCCTGCTCGCGATCTGGATCGCGATCGCGGCGCCGCTGGTGTCGCAGTGGCGTATCGCGCAGGCGGCCGTGCCCGAGGCGATCGTCTGTAGTACCGAGCATGGTGCGCATCGTTCGTCGGATATGGGCGGCATGCACGATCATGCGCTGCATCTCGACGCGTGCGGCTACTGCGGCTTCTTCGCTCATAGCCCGGCCATCGGCGCGCCTGCCGCCACGTCGGTCGCCTTCATTCCCGTCGTTTCCGTTTCCGCCGTCGCGTCGCCTGCCGTCGCGGCGCGCGGCGACCGCTATCCGCGCGCCTATCCGCGCGCACCGCCCGAGCGCGCCTGACGCGTTTCCCGCCGTTCCTATTTTCCGCCGATATCCGTGCGGCCCGTCGCGGCCGCGTGGAGGGCGTCACTCGGGCTTTCGATCATGACCAATTTCCTGTTGCGTGCGCCGCGGGCGCCACGCAATGCCGGTGCGCGGCCTCTGCCGCGCGTACTGAAACTCACCGTTCCTGCGCTGGCTGTCGGCGCGCTGGCCGCTAGCGCTGCCGCAGCCGAAACCACGCCGGCGGCCGGTGCGCCGTCGGGCGATGCGGCGATGCTGTTGCCGCCCGTCGAAGTCGTCGCGTCGCCGCTGTCGACGCCGCTCGTCGTCGTCACCGATCCGAAGGCGCCGCGCCAGCCGCTGCCCGCCAGCGACGGCGCCGATTACCTGAAGACGATTCCCGGCTTCACGTCGATCCGCAGCGGCGGCACGAACGGCGATCCCGTGCTGCGCGGGATGTTCGGTTCGCGGCTGAACATCCTGGCGAACGGAATGCCGACGCTCGGCGCGTGTCCGAACCGGATGGATGCGCCGACCTCGTACATCGCGCCGGAAAGCTATGACAATGTCACCGTCGTGAAAGGGCCGCAGACCGTGCTGTACGGTTCGGGCGCGTCGGCCGGCACCGTGCTGTTCGAGCGCGTGACGCCGCGTTTCGAGCGCCCCGGCATGCGCTTCGACGGCAGTCTCGTCGGCGGGTCGTTCGGCCGCAACGACCAGAACATCGACCTGACCGCCGGCACGCCTGATGCCTATGGCCGCGTGACCGCGAACCACGCGCATTCGCAGGACTACAAGGACGGCAACGGCAACACCGTGCCGTCGCAGTGGGACAAATGGAACGCCGATGCGGCGCTCGGCTGGACGCCCGACGACCATACGCGACTCGAGCTGACCGCCGGCACCGGCGACGGCTATGCGCGCTACGCGGGTCGCGGGATGGACGGCGCGCATTTCCGCCGCGAGACGTTCGGCCTGTCGTTCGACAAGCGGCATCTCGGCGACGTGCTCGACCGGATCGAGGCGCGCGTGTACTACAACGAAGCCGATCACGTGATGGACAACACTACGTTGCGGCAGCCCGACCCGACGAGCAGCATGCCGATGCGCATGGCCGCGGACGTACGGCGCCGCACGGTCGGCGCGCGTGCCGCCGCGACGTTCCGCTTCGGCGACGACTTCAAGCTCGTCACGGGCGTCGATGCGCAATCGAACCGGCTCGATTCGCGTGCGTCGATGGGGCAGCAGAACTACCGCGACCAGCCGTGGGATGCGCAGGCGGCCATGTGGAACGCGGGCGTGTTCAGCGAGCTGACGTGGTATGCGAGCGACGTCTCGCGTGTGATCGGCGGCGCGCGCATCGACTATGCGAGCGCACGCGACAAGCGCGCGATGAAGAGCGGGATGATGACGAGCAAGCCGAACCCGACTTTCGACGACGATCGGACGAAGGTGCTGCCGAGCGGCTTCGTGCGCTACGAGCGCGATCTCGCGTCGCTACCCGTCACGTGGTACGCGGGGATCGGCCACGCGGAGCGTTATCCGGACTACTGGGAACTGTTCTCCGCGACGCGCGGGCCGGCCGGTTCGGTCAATGCGTTCTCGGCGGTGCAGCCGGAGAAGACCACCCAGCTCGATATCGGCGCGCAATACAAGAGCGACCGGTTCGATGCATGGGTGTCGGCGTACGCGGGCTACGTCCAGGACTTCATCCTGTTCAACTATGCGGCCGGCATGATGGGCCCGACCACGCAGGCAACCAACGTCAACGCGCAGATCATGGGCGGCGAAGCCGGCGTGTCGTGGCGGCCGGTCGCGCCGCTGCGCGTCGAGATGTCGCTCGCGTATGCGTGGGGGCGCAACGTGGCGAGCGGCGATCCGCTGCCGCAGATGCCGCCGCTCGAAGCGCGCATTGGCCTCGAATACACGCGCGGCGCGTGGTCGGCGGGCGGCCTGTGGCGCATCGTTGCGCCGCAGCATCGCTACGCGCTGAACGAGGGCAACGTGGTCGGCAAGGACTTCGGCCCGAGCGCCGGATTCGGCGTGCTGTCGCTGCATACGCAATACAACGTCAGCAAGACCGTGCAGATCTCGGTCGGCGTCGACAACGTACTGAACAAGGCTTACACCGAGCATCTGAACCTCGCCGGCAACGCGGGTTTCGGCTATCCGGCGAACGCGCCGGTGATGGAGCCGGGGCGTACCGCGTGGATGCGCGTGAGCGCGAAGCTGTAGCCTGCAGCGCGTGTGTGCATCGCAGCATGCGCGCGCTTGAGTGCCGCACCGCCCGAACGGGCGGCGCGCGTCAACCGATTAGAGAACCGTATCTAGTCGGGGCGCAAACGTTCACGAGTCGTGCTTCACTCCCGCTTCGACACCCGCCGTGCGCGCGATGCGGCGTGCGTGTCGATCCGGTGTCATTCGCACCGGCAGCACAATAATCAGGAGAACATGCATGGTCAGATCGATGCGTTCCAGGGTAATGGCAGGGGCAGTGGCATGCGCGATGAGCGTCGCGCCGTTCGCGGGGACGACCGCGCTGATGACGCTCGCGACGACGCACACGGCGATGGCGGCAACCGCGCCCGCCGACAACTATGCGGCGACGCGCTATCCGATCATTCTCGTGCACGGGCTGACCGGCACCGACAAGTACGCGGGCGTACTCGAGTACTGGTACGGCATCCAGGAAAACCTGCAGCAGCATGGCGCGACCGTCTACGTCGCGAATCTGTCGGGCTTCCAGAGCGACGACGGCCCGAACGGGCGCGGCGAACAGCTGCTGGCCTACGTGAAGACGGTGCTCGCCGCGACCGGTGCGACCAAGGTCAATCTCGTCGGTCACAGCCAGGGCGGGCTGACGTCGCGCTATGTCGCGGCCGTCGCGCCCGATCTCGTCGCGTCGGTGACGACGATCGGCACGCCGCATCGCGGCTCCGAGTTCGCCGACTTCGTGCAGGGCGTGCTCGCATACGATCCGACCGGCTTGTCGTCGACGGTGATCGCCGCGTTCGTCAATGTGTTCGGTATCCTGACGAGCAGCAGCCACAACACGAACCAGGACGCCCTCGCCGCACTGAAGACGCTGACGACCGCGCAGGCCGCCACCTACAACCAGAACTATCCGAGCGCGGGCCTCGGCGCCCCCGGAAGCTGCCAGACCGGCGCGCCGACGGAAACCGTCGGCGGCAACACGCATCTGCTGTATTCATGGGCCGGCACGGCGATCCAGCCGACGTTTTCCGCGCTCGGCGTGACGGGCGCGACGGACACGAGCACGATTCCGCTCGTCGATCCGGCGAACGTGCTCGACCTGTCGACACTCGCGCTGCTTGGCACGGGCACGGTGATGATCAACCGCGCCTCGGGCCAGAACGACGGACTCGTGTCGAAGTGCAGCGCGCTGTACGGCAAGGTGCTGAGCACGAGTTACAAGTGGAACCACATCGACGAGATCAACCAGTTGCTCGGTGTGCGCGGCGCCTATGCGGAAGATCCGGTTGCGGTGATCCGCACGCATGCGAACCGCTTGAAGCTTGCGGGCGTGTGATCGATGGCGGCACGTGAAGGACATGCGCCGCTGGCGCGGCGCGCTGCGATCTATGGTGTCGTGGGGCTGGCGGCGATCGCCGGCGTCGCGATCTGGAGCGGCGCCGGACCGCATCGCGGCACGGGCGCCGCGGGTGACGCGCCGGATGCGGCCGCGGTGGGCAGTGTGGCGGCTGCCGCACCGCAGGCCGCCGTGCCGGCGGGCGCGGGCCTGCCGCCGTCGCTGGCCGGCTCTAGCGCACCGCGCTTGCCGCTCGATGCAGGCGGCCATCTGGCGAAGTCGCGTGCGGTACGCGATTTCTTCGACTATTGCCTGACCGCGCGGAGCGACCTGAGCGCGGCCGCGCTCGATGCGTTCGTCGTGCGCGAGATCGCCGCTCAGCTCGACGGCACGGTCGCGCAGGTGGAGGCGCTCGACGTGTGGCACCGCTATCGCGCGTATCTCGATGCGCTCGCGACATTGCGCGATGCGGGTGCGGTCGACAAGTCCGACCTCGCCGCGTTGCAGTTCGCGCTCGATCAGCGCGCGTCGATCGCGTACCGCACGCTCGGCGACTGGAGTCAGCCGTTCTTCGGCGTGGAGCAGTGGCGGCAGCGCTATGACCTCGCACGATTGAAGATCACTCAGGATCGCTCACTGACGGATGCGCAGAAGGCCGAGCGGCTCGCGGCGCTCGAACAGCAGATGCCGGCCGACGAACGCGCTGCGCAGCAGCGGGTGGACCGGCAGCGTGCCGCGATCGACCAGATCGCGCAATTGCAGAAGAGCGGCGCGACGCCCGACGCGATGCGCGCGCAACTGACGCAGACGCTCGGCCCCGAGGCCGCCGCGCGCGTCGCGCAGATGCAGCAGGACGATGCGTCGTGGCAGAGCCGTTACGCGGATTATGCGACGCAGCGTGCGCAGATCGAATCGGCCGGCCTGTCGCCGCAGGATCGCGACGCACAGATTGCCGCATTGCGGCAGCGTGTGTTCACGAAGCCCGGCGAAGCCGTGCGCGCGGCATCGCTCGATCGCGGCGCGGGCAGCGCGCATTGACGAAGCGGGCGCCGCCGTGTGCGGCGCGCTTCACGCCGCGCGCGTGATGTTTCGCGGCAGATGTTGCTCGATGGTATCGGCGAGCGTGTCGAACGCGGGGCGGATGCCTTCGTGCGCGACGCAGGCATAGCCGAGCAGCAAACCCTGCCGCGCGGTGTCGAGGTTGCTGTAGTAGCTGGTGAGCGGGCGCACGATCACGCCGGCGTCGAATGCGCTCTGCGTGACCGCGCGGTCGTCGCACGCGTCGGGCAGGCCGAGCACCAGATGCAGGCCGGCCTCGTCGCCCATCACCGGCAGCGCGTCGCCGAAGCGCGCGCGGATCGCGTCGATCATCAGTTGTCGGCGCTCGCCGTACAGCGTGCGCATTCGTCTGACGTGCGAAGTGAGGTGGCCGTCCATGATGAATTCGGCGAGCACGGCCTGCTGCATCAGCTGGCCTTCGCGATACAGCTCCGACAGCCCGGTGCGGAACGTGTCGACCAGATGCTCGGGCACGACCATGTAGCCCATCCGCAACCCGGGGAACAGCATCTTGCCGAGACTGCCGACGTAGATCACGCGGCCGCCGTCGTCGAGCCCCTGCAGCGACGCGAGCGGGCGGCTGCCGTAGCGGAATTCGCTGTCGTAGTCGTCCTCGATGATCCAGCAGCGGTGCTGGCGCGCATATTCGAGCAGCATGCGGCGCCGCGCGAGGCTCATCACCATCCCGAGCGGGTACTGGTGCGACGGCGTGACGAGCACGAGCCGCGGCGGATGCTGCATGTCGCTCGCGCGCGGATCGAGCCCTTCCTGGTCGACCGGCACCGGCGCCAGCGTGAGGCCGGCTGCCTGCAGCACGCTGCGCACGCCCCAGTAGCACGGCTCCTCGACCCACGCGCGATCGCCGATGTCGGACAGCAGCCGCACCGCGAGATCGATCGACTGATGGATACCGGTCGTGATGATCACCTGGTCAGGCGAGCATTTGACCGAGCGCGCGACGCGCAGGTAATCGGCGAGTGCGCGCCGCAGCGGCCGGTAGCCGCCGCCCGGCGCATAGGTCAGCAGCTCCGGATTGGCCTCCTTCCACAGCCGTGCCTGCAGGCGGCTCCACGTGCGGCTCGGGAATTCCGACACGTCCGGCACGCCTGGCATGAACGCCCCCCACTGGCGCCGCGAGACGCCCGCATGCTCGACCAGTTGCCGGCCGCGCATCGACAGGCTGCCCTGCGCGTCGGGCAGCGGCGGTTCGTCGGCCGCCGCCGGCGGCGGCGGGGCGCCCGGTACGCGGATCGCGGCGGCGTCCGGTCGCGTGTCGGCCACGTAGGTGCCGCTGCCAGTGGTCGTCAGCACGTAGCCTTCGGCGGTCAGCTGGTCGTACACGTGCAGCACGGTATTGCGCGCGATCGACAGGTCGCCCGCGAGCGTGCGCGAACTCGGGAGCTTTGTTCCTGGCCCCAATTCCCCCGTCAGAATCGCCTGCTGCATCAGCTGCAGCAGTTGCCGGTACATCGGCTCGGACGAGCTGCGGTCCAGACGGGCGGACAGCCAGTCGGCGACGATCACGGTATCCAAAGTGGTCCTACTAGGAATATTGAAATGGTTCCCTAGTATAGAACCGTGCGCGCCGTATAGTGGCTCGCATCTCAAAATCAATTGGCGCGGAACCAGGGGACAGCACGATGAAGTCCGATGATGTGATCGTCAGCTTTCGCGGCGTGCGGAAGACCTACGACGGCGAGACGCTGGTCGTCAAATCGCTCGACCTCGACATCCAGCGCGGGGAATTCCTGACGCTGCTCGGGCCGTCCGGCTCGGGCAAGACCACCTGCCTGATGATGCTGGCCGGCTTCGAATTCCCGACCGGCGGCGAAATCCGCCTCGACGGCGAGTTGCTGAACAGCGTGCCGCCGCACAAGCGCAACATCGGCATGGTGTTCCAGAACTACGCGCTGTTTCCGCACCTGACGGTCGAGCAGAACGTCGGGTATCCGCTGACGGTGCGCAAGCTGCCCGCCGCCGAGCGCGCGGAGCGCGTCGCGCACGCGCTGAAGATGGTGCAGATGGAGCGCTTCGCGAAACGCTATCCGGCGCAACTGTCGGGCGGCCAGCAGCAGCGCATCGCGCTGGCCCGTGCGCTCGTGTTCGAGCCGAAGCTGGTGCTGATGGACGAGCCGCTCGGCGCGCTCGACAAGCAGTTGCGCGAACACATGCAGTACGAACTGAAGGCGCTGCACGAGAAGCTCGGCGTGACCTTCGTGTACGTGACGCACGATCAGGGCGAGGCGCTGACGATGTCCGATCGCGTCGCCGTGTTCGACAAGGGCATCGTGCAGCAGCTCGACACCGTCGACCGCCTGTACGAATCGCCGTGCAACGAATTCGTCGCGAACTTCATCGGCGACAGCAACCGGCTGCGCGGCACCATCGCACGCGTCGACGGCGAATTCTGCGAATTCCGGCTCGACGACGGCACGAAGCTCGTCGGCCGCCATATCGGCGAAGCCGCCGAGGGCGCATCGGCCGTCGCGTGCATCCGCCCGGAGCGCATGAGTCTCGCCGCGCACGGCGTGAACGGTGCGAACGGTGCGAACGGCGCCGCCGCCAATTGCGTGAGCGGCGAGGCGCGCAGCCTCATCTATTTCGGCGATCACGTGCGCATGCGCTGCGCACTGCCGGGCCAGGACGAATGTTTCGTGAAGGTGCCGCTCGGCACCGGCGCGCTCGACGCGTTCTCGCCCGGCGCCCCGGTCTCGCTTGCGTTCTCGCCCGAACACCTGCGCGTGTTCGCGTGAGCATGGTTTACCCCGGTTTTTCGCAGCACGTCGTCAACAACAAAGCCCACTTCCACCACGAGAGGAGAGGAACCATCATGAAACGAGCAAGCTTTACCGCGCGCCGCACGGCGCTCGCGCTGGCCCTGGTCGCATTCGGCGCATCGGCCACCGCTGCCGAGCTCACGGTCGTCAACTTCGGCGGCGCGAACGGCGACGCACAGAAGGTCGCGTTCAACCAGCCGTTCGAGAAGGCGACCGGCAACAAGGTCACGGCCGTCGAATACAACGGCGAGCAGGCGAAGGTGAAGGCGATGGTCGAGGCGAAGCACGTCAACTGGGACGTGGTGGAAGTCGAATCGGGCGACCTGAACCGCGGCTGCGACGAAGGGCTGTACGAGAAGCTCGACTGGTCGAAGATCGCGAAGAAATCCGACCTGATTCCGGAATCGCCGCAGGTGTGCGGCGTCGGCTTCTTCGTGTGGTCGACGGCGCTGTCGTACAACGCGGACAAGCTGAAGTCGGCGCCCACCGGCTGGGCCGATTTCTGGAACGTGAAGAAATTCCCCGGCAAGCGCGGGATGCGCAAGGGCGCGCGCTACAACCTCGAATTCGCGCTGATGGCCGACGGCGTCGCGACGAAGGACGTCTACAAGGTGCTCGGCACGAAGGCCGGCCAGGATCGCGCGTTCAAGAAGCTCGACGAGCTGAAGCCGTACATCCAGTGGTGGGAAGCAGGCGCGCAGCCGCCGCAGTTCCTCGTCGCCGGCGACGTCGTGATGTCGACCGCGTACAACGGCCGCATCGACGCCGCGCAGAAGGAAGGCAAGAACCTGAAGGTCGTGTGGAACGGCAGCATCTACGACCTCGACTACTGGGCGATTCCGAAGGGTTCGCCGAACAAGGCGCTGGCCGAGCAGTACATCGCGTACTCGCTGACGCCGAAGCCGCAGCAGGCGTATGCGCAGCACATCGCGTACGGTCCGGCGAACATCGCGGCGATCAAGGCGCTCGACGCGAAGACGCTCGCGAACCTGCCGAACTCGCCGGCCAACGGCAAGAACGCGGTGCTGGAGGACATCGGCTTCTGGACCGACCACAGCGACGAGCTCGAACAGCGCTTCGCCGCATGGGCAACGAAGTAACCGGTCAGGCATCCTCACGGGTGTCGTGATGCAACCGGCCGCGCGACGCGTCGATCGCGTCGCGCGGCATTCCGCCGGCACGTGTCCGGCCGGAGAGACCAGTTGAATACGATGACGATCGCGCCTTCCTCGCCGTCGACCGCGGCGCTCAAGCGCGAGCTGAAGGCCGCCGAGGCCCGCAAGCGCACGATGGCGCTGCTGCTGGTCGCGCCGCTCGCGATTTTCCTGCTGCTGATTTTCGTCGTGCCGATCGGCACGCTGCTCACGCGTGCGGTGCAGAACCCGGAGATCGCGACCGCGTTGCCGAACACGGTCGCCGCGTTGTCGGGCTGGGACCGCAAGACGCCACCGGCGGACGCCGCGTATGTCGCGCTCGCGGCCGACATGACGAAGGTGGCCGACAGCGAGGCGATGGGCGCGCTCGCGCGGCGCCTGAACACCGAGATTCCCGGCTATCGCTCGCTCGTCGCGAAGACGGCGCGCGCGATGCCGCTGAAGGGCGACAATGACGCGGCGCTGACGCCCGCGCAGACGCGCGCCAAATTCATCGACCTCGATGCGCGCTGGGGCGACGTCGCGTACTGGCAGTCGATCGCGAAGAACGGCAGCCAGGTGTCGCCGTTCTACCTGCTCGCCGCGCTCGATCACAAGCAGGACGGCTTCGGTCACATCGTGCAGGCCGATCCCGACCAGTCGATCTATCTCGCGATCTTCGGGCGCACGTTCGTGATCGGCATCGCCGTCACGCTGTTCGCGCTGCTGCTCGGCTATCCGCTCGCGTACTGGATCTCGACGCTGTCGGAACGGCGCGCGAACCTCGTGATGATCCTCGTGCTGATTCCGTTCTGGACGTCGGTGCTCGTGCGCGTCGCCGCGTGGATCGTGCTGCTGCAGAGCGAAGGGCTCATCAACACGGCGCTGATCGGCAGCGGGCTGATCTCGCATCCGCTGACGCTGCTGTTCAACCGCGTCGGCGTGTACATCTCGATGACGCACATCCTGCTGCCGTTCATGATCCTGCCGCTCTACAGCGTGATGAAGTCGATTCCGCCGACCTACCAGCGCGCGGCCGTGTCGCTCGGCAGCCATCCGTTCGCCGCGTTCTGGCGCGTGTACGTGCCGCAGACCTATCCGGGCGTCGGTGCGGGCGCGCTGCTCGTGTTCATCCTCGCGATCGGCTATTACATCACGCCCGCGCTGCTCGGCGGGCCGAACGACCAGATGGTCAGCTATTACGTCGCGTACTTCACCAACGTGACGATCAACTGGGGCATGGCGTGTGCGCTCGGCGGGCTGCTGCTCGCGGCGACGCTCGTGCTGTATGCGGTATACGGGCGCTTCACGCGCACCAACGTGAGCCTCGGCTGAGCGCCGGGCACAGGGAAACGGGAAGGGGATGCCGACCATGAAACTCGCCAGGCCGCTGTTCGCGCCGCACATGTCGTTCGTCGAGCGCGCGTGGTACGTCGCGTTGCGCGTGCTCGTCGTGCTGACGCTGCTGTACCTGATCCTGCCGGTGCTCGCGATCGTGCCGCTGTCGTTCTCGTCGAGCACGTTCCTCGTGTATCCGATTCCGGGTTTCTCGCTGCGCTGGTACGAGAACCTGATCGCATCCGACGAGTGGCGCATGGCCGCGAAGAACAGCTTCATCGTCGCGCCGTCGGCGACCGTCGTCGCGACCGTGCTCGGCACGCTCGCGGCCATCGGCCTGACGAAAGCCGATTTCCGCGGCAAGGGGCTGCTGATGGCCGTGCTGCTGTCGCCGATGATCGTGCCCGTCGTCGTGGTCGGCGTCGGCATGTACCTGTTCTTCGCGCCGCTCGGGCTCGCGAATACCTACACGGGGCTGATCGCCGCGCATGCGGCGCTCGGCGTGCCGTTCGTCGTGACGACGGTGGCCGCGACGCTGCAGGGCTTCAACCAGAACCTCGTACGGGCAAGCCTGTCGCTCGGCGCGAACCCGGTCACGACGTTCTTCCGCGTGACGCTGCCGGTGATCGCGCCGGGCGTGATGTCGGGCGCGCTGTTCGCATTCGCGACGTCGTTCGACGAAGTGGTCGTCACGCTGTTCCTCGCCGGCGCGGACCAGACGACGCTGCCGCGCCAGATGTTCACGGGCATCCGCGAGAACATCAGCCCGACGATCGCGGCGCTCGCCACGATCCTGATCATTTTCTCGACGAGCCTGCTGCTCGCGCTCGAATGGCTGCGCGGCCGCAATGCGCGGCGTGCGGTGACCTGACCTGACGACGCGGTGGCGCGACGGCGGCGCACGCGTGCCACGCATCGGCGCATTGCCGATGCGTGATGTCGCCGGCAGACGCGGCCGGGCCGGCTGCCGGCGCCGACACGACGAAGCTGGGCGCGAGCCCGAAAGGCTGCCCGGCAATCGCCGGATCGTCGATCGTTGTGCGCATCGACGACGCCGCGCGCAAGGCACGGCATCCCGCAAGCTTTCGTTTCGCTGACTGACGGCGCGGCCGTCTGCACGTTCGGTGCGGCTCTGCAACAATACGGCTCGCGGTGTCGCGCGTTCCGTTCTTGCCGCACGGAGCGCTCGTCGCCGCGCCGCTCAATCCGCGACGCCGCGCGTCGCCCGTCAGCCGAGCCCATCTTGTCCGAATTCGCTTCCCCCGCCGGCGCGCACGAGCCGGCCGTCAACTGGCGCGCGATGTCCGCCGTGCTGCTGGCCGTCGCGCTCGCCACCCTCGACACCGCGATCGCGAACACCGCGCTGCCCGCGATCGCCGCCGACCTGCATGCGTCGCCGGCCGCGTCCGTGTGGATCATCAACGCGTACCAGCTCGCGATGGTCGCGACGCTGCTGCCGTTCGCGTCGCTCGGCGACATCGTCGGTCACAAGCGCGTGTATGTCGCCGGGCTGGCGGTGTTCACGCTGGCGTCGCTCGGTTGTTCGCTCGCGTCGACGCTGCCGATGCTGACGGCCGCGCGCATCGTGCAGGGCTTCGGTGCGAGCGCGATCATGAGCGTCAACGTCGCGCTGATTCGCGGCCTGTTTCCCGCGCACCGGCTCGGGCGCGGCGTCGGCTTCAACGCGCTCGTCGTCGGCGTGTCGTTCGCGGTGGGGCCGACGATCGCGTCGCTGATCCTGTCGGTGGCCGCGTGGCCGTGGCTGTTCGCGGTGAACGTGCCGCTCGGCGTGTTCGCGCTTGCAGTCGCGATTCCGTCGCTGCCGCAGACGGCGCGCGGCAAGCATGCGTTCGATCCGGTGGCCGCGCTGTTCAACGTGATCACGTTCGCGTCGCTGATCTTCGCGCTCGGCGAATTCGCGCAGCGTGGGCCGCTCTCGGTCGTGTTCGCGGCTGCTGCGGTGGCATTCTCGTTCGGCTGGCTGCTGATCCGCCGCCAGGCCGGGCACCCGGCGCCGATGCTGCCAGTCGACCTGTTCCGCCGGCCCGTGTTCACGCTGTCCGCGCTGACCGCCGTCTGCGCGTTCGCCGCGCAGGGGCTCGCGTTCGTGTCGCTGCCGTTCTATTTCGAAACCGTCCTGCATCGCAGTGCTGTTGAAACGGGGTTCCTGATGACGCCGTGGTCGGCGATCGTCGCGCTCGCCGCGCCGATCGCGGGGCGGCTGTCGGATCGTTATCCGCCCGGGCTGCTCGGCGCGATCGGCCTTGCATTGCTGAGCGCGGGCATGGTGTCGCTCGCCGCGCTGCCGGTGTCGCCGGGCGTCGTCGACATCGGCTGGCGGATGATGCTGTGCGGCGCGGGCTTCGGTTTCTTCCAGTCGCCGAACCTGAAGGCGCTGATGTCGAGCGCGCCGCCGGAGCGCAGCGGCGGCGCGAGCGGGATCATCGCGACCGCGCGGCTGATCGGGCAGGCGACGGGCGCGGCGCTCGTTGCGCTATCGTTCGGGATCGCGGGGCGCCACGGACCGACGCTTGCGTTGATGCTCGGTGCGGGTTTCGCGGGCGCGGCGAGCGTCGCGAGCGGGCTGCGGCTGTTCGCGCCGTCGCATCGGGCCGGCGCGCCGGTCGTGTCGGAGCCCGTGAAGGAGCCGGCGACGGAGTAGGGCACGGGATGTTCACGACCGGCGCGCGGCAAGCCATCGCCGCGCGCCGGTCTTCACGCTTCGCTCAGAACCCGCCCGACTTGATCAGCTGGTTGAGGTTCGCGATGTTCAGGCTGCCGAAGCCGGTCGTCAGATCCCAGCCGGTGCCGGCCTTGTAGCCATACCCCTGATAGCCGTTGTTGCCCGACACGACGTCGTAGCGCACGAGCGACGGATGCGACGGAATGTCCGCATAGAAGTTGCTGGCCGGGAAGCCGAGGCCTGTACCGTTCGCCGCGAGCAGGCGTGCCCAGAAGCCTGTGAAGATCGGTGCGGCGAGGCTCGTGCCGCCGATCTGCTGCAACTGGCCGTAGTTGTAGATGTACGCGCCCGTGCTTTGCGCGGCATCGAACGCGACGTCCGGCAACTGGCGATTGCTGCCCGACTGCCATGACGGCGCGGGCAGGATCGTGCTGACGCCGCCGCCTGTCGCCCACAGCTTGCCGTTCGAATCGAGCCCTTCGTTCCACACCGTCTCGTTCGAGAACGCGCCCGCCGACGTCGTATAGAGCGTCGTGCCGCCGATCGCGAGCACATGCGGCGACGAAGCCGGCCACGATACCGTGTAGTTCGAGCCGTCCGGATAGCCGCGGTTGTTGCACTCGTACACGCCTTCGTCGCCCGACGATACCGAGAACGTCTGGCCCTGCGCGGCGGCCGTCGTGAAGATCTGCTCCTCCGCGTCGAGCGTGCCGTCCGCGTTCGCATCGGTTTCGCACCAGCCGAGCGACACGTTGATCACCTTCGCGGTGTTGTCCGACACCGCGCGGTTGAACGCCTGTGTGAGGCCCGTGTTGCCGGCGGCGTTCAGGTCCGCCATGTAGAACACCAGCTTGCCGACCTGGCCGCCGGCCGAGCCGACGATCGACTGGCTGTCGAGATCCCATTCGCCCTGGCCGTCCTGGTCGTCGGTGTAGCTGCCGCCCGTGCCGTTGGTCTTGACGGTCTGCGTGGAAACCGTGCCGTAGCCGTTGCTCGACGTGAACTGCTTCAGGTCCTGCAGCGTCTGCGACACGCCGCCGATCGTGATGATGCCGACGGTCACGCCGGCTGCGGTCGGTACGCCGGTCGCGTTGTAGAGGCCCGGGAATTCCTTCGGATAGTGGCCTGTGGCCGTGCCGGCCGCGAGCGCCTGCGGTTTCGCCACGTTGCCGATGCGCAGCAGCGGCCGCGCACGCGCGACACTTTGCAGCCCGAGCACCGAGCCGACGACGTCGCCGAGTGCGCGCGGCACCTGCGCGGTCGACGTGTTGGCGAAGCCTGAACGGCCTGCGTACTCGAAGTGCACGAGCGACGTGTTGAAGGCCGTCTTCACCGTGCCGGCCGTGCCGCTGGCGGAGATCAGCAGCCGGTTCGGCGCGACCTCGACGTTCGTGAAGCCGCTCTTGTGCAGATAGTCGACGACCGACCGCACCTGCGCATCGGTCGGCGCGTAGTTCGCGAGGAACTGTTCATGCGTCAGGTACTGGCGGTAATGCGCGCTGCCGGGCCGGTTCACGTCGCGCGCCAGCTGCTTGAGCTGCGCGGCGTTGCGCAGCTTCAGGCTGACGACGACGTTGGTCGTCTCGCCGGCCGCGAGTTCGAGCGACGGCGCCGCACTGCGCGCCATCAACTGCGGGCCGGTCAGAAAGGCTTTCGTATGGGTATCGACCCAATCCGTCGCCGCATGCGCCGCAACGGCGGCGAACACGAGCGGTGCCACGCACGCCAGACGGCGGGGCGACGGAAGGGGAAGGGCAAACCAGGCGTTCCTTTTCATCGGGAGTCCTTTTTAGGAGAGGCGACGTTACTGGAACCCCCGGCCCTTGTGGGGCCGCGAGCGGTGACGAGCGTAGGGCGTCGGTGGCGTTCGGGTAGCTGCCATTTTCCATAGCTGTCAGTTCTGACAATGGGACGCATGAGTGCGCGCGCGGCGTCGTACATGTTGACGATGGCGAGGCCGGCGGGCGGAACCGGTTCGCGGTACGACGGTGCGGCGACGCGCGTCGCTCACACGCACGAGTCGTTCGTTGCAGCGTTGGAATGTGCGCGTTCGTGGAGGTGAGGACCGCGTGGATGCATGACGTTTGCGTGTCAATGGCGGCACGCCGTATCGCACTATGTGGTCATTGGAAGCAACCCGTCAGGAACGGCTTCGTGCAGGCACAAGAACGGGGCAGGCCGACTCCGGACGTTTCCCGAACTGTGGAACGGCGCGTCGGGCAGTCTTGCAGGCTGCTTTCGGATCGCGCGTCACAATCGCCGATTAGAAGAAATGCTCGAATCCGGCGCGGGCGCGGGCCGGTGCGACGCACGCACCCGTGGCGCGAGATCGAACGACGTCGTTCGCGAAATCCCGCCTTGACGTGCGGCGATCAGCAGCTATCCTTCAATCCATAACCATCGAGTTATGGATTGTGCCAGACATGCAGAACACCCACGACACGCTTTTCCGGACACTCGCCGATCCCACGCGCCGCGCGCTTTTCGAGCGGCTGTGCGCGGAGGGCGAGCTGACGGTTGCCGCGCTGACCGCCCACGCGGGCGTGTCGCAGCCGGCCGTGTCGAAGCACCTTGGCGTACTGAAGCAGGCCGGGCTCGTGAACGACCGTCACGAAGGCCGGCAGACGCACTACAGCGCGCAGCCGCAGGCGCTGGCCCCGTTGATCGACTGGACGAGCCAGATGGCGGGCTTCTGGCAGAGCCGGTTCGATGCCCTCGAAGATCTGCTCAAAAGGATGGATCAGTAATGAACCAAGCCACTACCGAAACGCGCTCCGTCGTCGTCGACCGGGAACTGCCGCATCCGCCGGAGAAGATCTGGCGCGCGCTCACGCAACCGCACCTGATCGAGGCGTGGCTGATGAAGAGCGACTTCGAGCCCGTCGCGGGCCGTGCGTTCAGCTTCCGCGCGGACTGGGGCTCGGTCGACTGTACGGTCCTCGCGATCGAGCCGCACCGCACGCTGTCCTATACGTGGGCGGCCCACGGCCTCGAAAGCGTCGTGACGTGGACGCTTACGCCGACGCCGGCCGGCACGCACCTGCGCATGGAGCAGGCGGGCTTCCGTACGGATCAGGAACAGGCCTACCGCGGTGCGCAGCACGGCTGGGTGCGGTTCTTCGATTCGCTCGAACAGGTGCTGGCGCACCCCGACGAAGGCACGGAGGCCCGCTCATGAGCGCAGCATCGGACCCGACCCCGTCGGAGCGTATCGATGCGCTGATCGCCGGCATCGTCGACTGGCGCGGCAAGACGTTCGCCGAGCTCCGGCAGACGATTCTCGCGGCGGACGACAGCATCGTCGAGGAATGGAAGTGGATGGGCAGCCCCGTGTGGTCGTGCGACGGGATGATCGCGGTCGCGAACGCGCACAAGGGCAAGGTGAAGCTGACGTTCATGCACGGCGCGAAATTGCCCGATCCCGACCAGCTGTTCAACGACGGCCTCGAAGGCAATGCGCGGCGCGCGATCGATTTCTTCGAAGGCGACAAGCTCGACAAGCGGGCGTTGAAGCACCTCGTGCGCGCGGCGATCGAATACAACCGCACCCATCTGAAGAAGAACGCGCGGGCGGGTTCCTCCGCGGGCGCGAAGGTGCGAAGCAGCAAGGCGGCGTGACGCGCGAGCCGGATGCCGGCCGGTGACATCCCGCGAAAGCGTGGCGCCGCCGTGCGGTCGACGCTACGCCGCGGGCCCACCGAGCGACAGACGAAAAAAAGCCCGACACGAGGTCGGGCATCCAAATCGGCCGCAACCGCCCGCGAGGCGGCTGCGGCACCTGCAACAGCCGCGCGCTTACGCTGCGAGCAGCGAGCGCAGCACGAACGGCAGAATCCCGCCGTGCTTGTAGTAGTCGACTTCGATCGGCGTATCGATGCGCAGCAGCACCGGCACGCGCTGCGTTTCGCCGTTCTTGCGATGGATCACGAGCGTGACGTCCTGCTGCGGCTTGAAGTCGTCGCCAAGGCCTTCGATGTCGTACGTCTCTTCACCGGTGATGCCGAGCGACTGGACGCTGTCCGCGCCCTTGAACTGCAGCGGCAGCACGCCCATGCCGACCAGGTTCGAGCGGTGGATGCGCTCGAAGCTGCGTGCGATCACGGCCTTCACGCCGAGCAGCTGCGTGCCCTTCGCGGCCCAGTCGCGCGACGAGCCCGTGCCGTACTCTTCGCCCGCGAACACGACGGTCGGCGTGCCGGCTGCGACGTACTGCATCGCTGCGTCGTAGATCGACTGCTGTTCGCCGCTCGGCTGGTGGATCGTCAGGCCGCCTTCGACGCGCGTGCCGTCCGCCTTCGGCGGGATCATCAGGTTCTTGATCCGGACGTTCGCGAACGTGCCGCGCATCATCACGTCATGGTTGCCGCGGCGCGAGCCGTAGCTGTTGAAGTCGGCCTTCTGCACGCCGTTTTCCTTCAGCCACTTGCCTGCCGGCGAGTCTTCCTTGATCGAGCCTGCCGGGCTGATGTGGTCGGTCGTGACCGAGTCGCCGAAGATGCCCAGTGCGCGCGCGCCCTTGACCGTCGGGATCGATGCAGCCGGCTCCATCGAGAAGTCGTTGCCGAAGAACGGCGGCTCGGCGATGTACGTCGACTTCGGCCAGTCGTAGACCTCGCCCGATTCGCCCTCGATCTTGCTCCAGAGGTCGCCCTTCTTGGTCAGCTTCGAGTAGTTGTCCTCGAATTTCTTCGGATCGAGCGCGAACTTGAGCAGCGCGTGGATTTCGTCGCTCGTCGGCCAGATGTCGCCGAGGTAGATGTCACGGCCGCCCTTGCCCTTGCCGACCGGCTCGGTCATCAGGTCACGCGTGATGTTGCCGGCGATCGCGTACGCGACGACCAGCGGCGGCGACGCGAGGAAGTTCGCGCGGATGTTCGGGTGGATACGCGCTTCGAAGTTACGGTTGCCGGACAGCACGGCCGCCGCGACGATGTCGTTCTTCGTGATCGCCTCGTTCAGTTCCGGCGTCAGGTCGCCCGCGTTGCCGATACAGGTCGTGCAGCCGTACGCCGCGACTTCGAAGCCGAGCTTCGACAGGTAGGGCAGCAGGCCCGTCTTCGTCAGGTATTCGGTGACGATGCGCGATCCCGGCGCGAGCGAGGTCTTGATCTTCGGGTCGACCGTGAGGCCGGCCTCGACCGCCTTCTTCGCGAGCAGGCCGGCGGCCAGCAGCACGCTCGGGTTCGACGTGTTCGTGCACGACGTGATCGCGGCGATCAGCACGTCGCCGTTCTTCACGTCGACGCCGTTGCTCGTCGTGTATTGCGTGTTCAGGTCGTCCGCCTTCTTCGCGAAGCCGTTTTCGGCAACCGGCTTCGAGAACAGGTCGGTGAACGTCGACTTGACGTGGCCGATCTCGATGCGGTCCTGCGGGCGCTTCGGGCCGGCCAGCGACGGCGCGACCGTCGCGAGGTCGAGCGTCACCGTCTTCGTGTAGTCGATGTCGCCGGCCTTCGGGATGCCGAACAGGTTCTGCGCCTTGAAGTAGTTTTCGAACGCGGCGATTTCGGCCTTCGTGCGGCCCGTGCCTTCGAAGTAGTCGATCGTCTTTTCGTCGACCGGGAAGAAGCCCATCGTCGCGCCGTATTCCGGCGCCATGTTGCCGATCGTCGCGCGGTCCGGCAGCGACAGCGAGCGCGTGCCTTCGCCGAAGAATTCGACGAACTTGCCGACGACCTTCTCCTTGCGCAGCATTTCGGTGATCGTCAGCACCAGGTCGGTGGCCGTCACGCCTTCGCGCAGCTTGCCCTTCAGCTCGACGCCGACGACGTCCGGCGTCAGGAAGTACACCGGCTGGCCGAGCATGCCGGCTTCCGCCTCGATGCCGCCCACGCCCCAGCCGACCACGCCGATGCCGTTGATCATCGTCGTGTGGCTGTCCGTGCCGACGAGGGTGTCCGGGTAGTACACGGTGTCGCCGCCGTCGGTCTTCTTGTGGACGCCGCGCGCGAGGTATTCGAGGTTCACCTGGTGGACGATGCCCACGCCCGGCGGCACGACCTTGAACGTGTCGAACGCCTGCATGCCCCACTTCATGAACTGGTAGCGCTCGTTGTTGCGCTGGAATTCCAGCTTCATGTTCAGGTCGAGCGCGTCCTTCTGGCGGAAGTAGTCGATCTGGACCGAGTGATCGACGACGAGATCGACCGGGACCAGCGGTTCGATCTTCTTCGGGTTCTTGCCCGTGCGTTCGGCGACGCCGCGCATGGCCGCGATGTCGGCGAGCAGCGGTACGCCCGTGAAATCCTGCAGCACGACGCGCGACACGACGAACGGAATCTCGTCGACGCGCTTCGCGGTCGGCTTCCAGTTCGCGAGCTGCTCGATGTGCTCTTCGGTGATCTTCTTGCCGTCGTAGTTGCGCAGCACGGACTCGAGCACGATGCGGATCGACACCGGCAGGCGTTCGATCTTCGTCTTCAGTTCCTTGCCGAGCTGCGGCAGCGAGTAGAACTTGCCTTTGCCGGAACCGCTGTCGAATTCCTTGAGGGTCTTGTGGAGATTGTGGGCCATGGTGATTTTCCTGGGTTTAAGGCTAGGAAACTACGTGTCCTGTAAATGACGGCTATATCACGTACAAGTCGACGTACTCATCGACCGGCATCGCTTCGAGCTTTGCCTGGTCCAGCGACACGTCGAGAATCGCTTGTTGCTGCTTGGCCGGAAAGCGACGGGCGAGGTTGGTCCTGAACTTCTCGACCAGGAGCGGAACGCCTTCGGCGCGCCGCCGCCGATGGCCGAGCGGATACTCGACCGCCACTTCGGCAAGCTTCGATCCGTCCGTGAACGCGATCGTCAGCGCATTCGCGATCGATCGCTTGTCCGGATCGTGGTAATCCTTCGTGAACTGCGGATCCTCGACGCACACGGTTTTCGCGCGCAGCGCGTCGATGCGCGGGTCCGCCGCGGCCGCGTCTTCATAGTCGGCCGCGGTCAGCCGGCCGAACAGCAGCGGCACGGCGACCATGTACTGGATGCAGTGGTCGCGGTCGGCCGGATTGGCGAGCGGGCCCTGCTTGTCGATGATGCGGATCGCGGCCGCGTGCGTGCGGATCGTGATCCGGCTGATGTCGTCGGTCGTGCGGCCCGCCGCGGCGAGCTGCGCGTGCAGCTGCAGCGCGGCCTCGGCGGCCGTCTGCGCATGAAATTCGGCGGGGAATGCGATCTTGAACAGCACGTTTTCCATCACGTACGTGCCGTACGGGCGCTGGAAGCGGAACGGCTTGCCGTCGAACAGCACGTCGTAGAAGCCCCAGGTTTTGGCGGTGAGCGCCGACGGATAGCCCATTTCACCCGTTTTCGCGATCAGCGCGAGGCGCACCGCGCGGGACGTCGCATCGCCGGCCGCCCACGATTTGCGCGAACCGGTGTTCGGCGCATGGCGGTACGTACGCAGCGCGTGGCCGTCGACGAATGCGTTGGAGACCGCGTTGATCAGCTCGTCGCGCGTGAGCCCGAGCAGGCGCCCGACGACGGCCGTCGATGCGACCTTCACGAGCAGCACGTGGTCGAGCCCGACCGCGTTGAACGAGTTCTCGAGCGCGAGGCAGCCCTGGATCTCGTGGGCCTGGATCATCGCGACCAGCACGTCGCGCATCGCGAGCGGCTTCCGGCCGGCCGCGCGGGCCGTGCGGGAGAGCCAGTCGGCCGTCGCCAGGATCCCGCCGAGGTTGTCGGACGGATGACCCCATTCGGCGGCGAGCCAGGTGTCGTTGAAGTCCAGCCAGCGGATCATCGCGCCGATGTCGAACGCGGCCTGGACGGGATCCAGCTGGAAGGACGTGCCTGGCACCTTCGCGCCGTTCGGCACGATCGTGCCGGGCACGACGGGGCCGAGCAGCTTGGTGCAGGCAGGGTAGGACAGCGCCTCGAGTCCGCATCCGAGCGTGTCGATCAGGCAATGACGCGCCGTCTCCAGCGCGAGCGCGCTGTCGATGCCGGTGTTCAGCACGTAGTCGACGATGTCGACGAGTACCGAATCCGGCGCGGGGCGGACGTTGGAGACCGGGGCGGACATCGAGGGGCCGGGGGGACGCTTAGTTCGCGGCCGGCTTCAGCTCGTTCGACTGCGTCGGCGCTGCGTTGCCCTGTGCCATTTCCGGCGTCACGCATTCGTCCGCGAGACGCTCGCCGCCGTTCGCGTCGGAGAACAGCATCGCCTTGGTCGGGATCACGACCAGCTTGAAGCCGGCTGCCGGATCGTAGAACGTGTCGGCGCCCGTCGTCGTGGCCTGACGCGGCAGCTTGTAGTTCTTCTTCGCCCAGTGAACCGTGACGACCTGGTCGCGCTTCATGTCGCCGGCGAGGTCGAACGACAGGCCTTCCTTACAGGCCCACTTGACCGCGCCGTCCGGTACCGGATCGACCTTGGCGGCTGCGCGCGCCTGCGCCTTCTTGCTGCGCGGGATGATGCGCTTGGCCGGCGCCGGGCGCTTGGCCGTGGCCTTCTTCGCGGTCGTGGTGGCCGTACCCTGGGCAAACGCGCTCGGAGCCGACACCAGCATCGTGGCGGACAAGGCGCCGATGGCGGTAGCGATCAGGAGTTTCTTCATGGAGTCAGAACCTTTCGATAATCAGTTGACAAGGGCCGGCAATCGAAACTGCCGGCCGGGTTGAAACTGCACGCGCCCCGAAAGCGCGCAGCGGCCGCTATTTTCACCTATTTGGCCGCGCATATATCAGGTTTTCGGGCTCCGTTACGTTTTTTGTCGTTTCGCAAACCTCTGTCCGGCTTGCGTCCCGGCGAATGCATGAAACGCGTGTATCGGCCGGCGGCGCGCCCTCAAGGCGCGGCGCCCGCGGCGGCCGGGCCGAACAGCGGCGCGGCCTCGTCCGGTACGGGCTGGCCGGTGGCCCGCGCACGGCGCAGCACCGACCAGTAATAACGGTAACTCGCGCGATCGTGCAGCGTATCATCGTGGCGCGTCGGGCCCCAGTCGGCGGCCTGCGCGGCGAGCAGGATCTCGGCGGCCAGCGTGACTTCGTCGGTGCGCGGCGCGAAGGCGTCGACGATCGGGCGGATCTGCGCGGGATGGATGCTCCACATCCGCGTGAAAGCGAATTCGTCGCGCGCGCGGCGTGCATCGCCGGCGACGACGCCCATGTCGCGCACCTCGGTCGTCACGTTGTGCGACGGCGTCTTGCCGTGCGCATGACAGGCCGCGGCGATTTCCAGCTTCGCGCGGCGCACGAGCGGGTGGTCGAACTGGCCGGGCGAGCGCATCGCGGAATCGGGGATCGCGCCGTGGTGCGCGGAGACGAAATCCATCAGCCCGAAGCTCAGTGTGCCGACCGTTGGCAGTGCGGCGAGAGCGGCCGCCTGCGCGAGCGCGCCGTGCGTCTCGATCAGCACGTCGACCGGGATCGGCTGCGCGATGCCCAGTTCGCGGCGCGTGCCTTCGATGAACGCGGTCATTTCGGCCGCGTCGGCGGCGTTCGCGATCTTCGGCAGCGTGATGTAGGCGGGTGCGCGCGACGCACGCAGCACGATGCGCACGTCGTCGCGCCAGTGCGGGTGGGAAAAGTCGTGGATACGGACGCCGACGCGGCCGAAGCGGTTCTCGGCGCTGCCGAGCAGGTCGGCGACGAGCGCCGCGTGGGCGGCTTCCTGGCCGACGGTCGCACCGTCCTCGCAGTCGAGCGTGAGGTCGAACACCGGGCCCAGCTCGGCCTGCAGCGCGAGCGACTTGCGCATCAGCTTCTCGCTGCCCGCGTAGTGATCGCAGCAGGGCAGGATCGCGGGCGGGGACGCCCCGTCGTACAGCACTTGTGCAGGAGTGAGCGCGGCCATCTCGTCTACGTCAGGGGAGCGTGTCAACGTGGAGAAAATCGGATTCGGGCAGGTTCTGGGCCGGTGCGCGGCGGGCGCGGGGCGGCAAAACGTGCGCGGATCGGATCGGCCGGCACGGGCCGGCGGCATGCCGGCCCGTGCCGCAGCCGGGCGCCCCGAAGGCCGCCCGGCACGATGCGTGATGCTTAGTTCTTCAGCAGGTGGGCGACGCCATCGCGCTCTTCGAGCAGCTCGGCCAGCGTGCCGTCCATCTTCTCGCGCGAGAACGCGTCGATTTCCAGGCCTTCGACGCGCTTGTATTCGCCGTTTTCGCAGGTGACCGGCACGCCGTAGATGATGTCTTCGGGAATGCCGTACGAGCCGTCCGACGGGATGCCCATCGTGACCCACTTGCCGTTCGTACCGAGCACCCAGTCACGGACGTGGTCGATCGCCGCGTTGGCTGCCGACGCCGCCGACGACAGGCCGCGCGCTTCGATGATCGCCGCGCCGCGCTTGCCGACGGTCGGGATGAACGTGTCGCGGTTCCACACGTCGTCGTTGATCAGCTTCAGCAGCGATTCGCCTTCGGCCGTCGCGAAGCGGAAATCCGGGTACATCGTCGGCGAGTGGTTGCCCCACACGGCGAGCTTCTCGATCGACGCGACCGGCTTGCCCGACTTCGCGGCGAGCTGCGACAGCGCGCGGTTGTGGTCGAGGCGCAGCATCGCCGTGAAGTTCTTCTTCGGCAGATCCGGCGCCGACTTCATCGCGATGTACGCGTTCGTGTTCGCCGGGTTGCCGACGACCAGCACCTTCACGTCGCGGCTCGCGACTTCGTTCAGCGCAGCGCCCTGAACCGTGAAGATTTCGGCGTTTGCCGACAGCAGGTCCTTGCGCTCCATGCCCTTCGAGCGCGGACGTGCGCCGACCAGCAGCGCGACGTCTGCATCCTTGAATGCAACCTTCGGATCGTCGGTGATCACGACGCCGGCGAGCAGCGGGAACGCGCAGTCGTCGAGTTCCATCACGACGCCCTTGACGGCGCCTTGGGCTTGCGGGAGGTCGAGCAGTTGCAGGATGACCGGCTGGTCCTTGCCGAGCAGGTCGCCGTTCGCGATGCGGAACAGCAGGGAGTAAGCGATTTGACCTGCGGCGCCGGTGACGGCAACGCGCTTTGCGGGCTTAGCCATTGAAAATCTCCAGGACGGGTGAAGCGTTGGACGCGAGCGAAAACGCCATTCTATGCGCGTTGTGCGTAGCGTTGCATTGAAGCAGGGCGGAGGACTCGCGATGGCAGACGCGGTGAACCTGGAGACGGCCGTGGCACGTAGCCGGGGACGCGCTGTTGCACCCGCGAACCCTTGCTCGACCGGGAGTGTAGGAGCCGTCAGGCGCAAAGTCAAACGGTATCATATGTCTTATATAAGACAGATGTTTTGCGGAAATTGAGTGGACGGAAAAGTGCGGTTTGTGATGAAATGCGCGCCATGACATCGAACCAGGCGAACACCGCGAATCAGACCGGCGCAGGCGGCCCAGGGCAGCCGGGCGCGGGCGATCCCGCAGCCTCGCCCGCGGCCTCCGCGTCGCCGACGTTCAGCCCGTTATACCAGCAGATCAAGTCATTGATCACGCAAAGTCTCGAATCCGGCGAATGGAAGCCGGGCGAGATCATCCCCAGCGAAGTGGAGCTCGCGGCCCGATACAAGGTCAGCCAGGGCACCGTGCGCAAGGCGATCGACGAACTGGCCGCCGAAAACCTCGTGGTCCGGCGGCAGGGCAAGGGCACTTTTGTTGCAACGCACAATGAGGATCGCGCGCAGTTCCGCTTCCTGCGTCTCCTGGCCGATGACGGTGCCGAGCACCCGCACGTGAGCCGCCTGCTCGAATGCCGGCGCCTGCGTGCGCCGGCGGAGATCGCGCGGCAGCTCGACCTGAAGCCCGCCGATCCCGTCGTGCAGGTGCGCCGCCTGCTGGAATTCGACAGCGAAGTGACGGTGCTCGACGAGATCTGGCTGCCGGGCGCGATGTTCCGCGGGCTCACGTTCGAGCGGCTGAGCGAGTACAAGGGGCCGCTCTACGCGATGTTCGAGACGGAGTTCGGTACGCGGATGATCCGCGCGACGGAGAAGATCCGCGCGGTGGCGGCGGACCCGGCGGTGGCCGATCTGCTGCACGTGCCGGCGGGGTTCCCGTTGCTGTCGGTCGAGCGCGTGTCCTATACGTACGGGGACCGGCCGGTGGAAGTGCGTCGCGGCTGGTATGTCACAACCGGGTACTACTATCAGAATGACTTGAGCTGACGACGTTCGGCTCAGCCGCGTGCATTCGCGTTTCCCACGCTCGCGAAGCACGTTTCGGGCCGCCTTTGTTCTTGTTCGCGCAATTATCCAGAGCAGACTTTCGCTGCAGCGCGATATAAAAAGGCGCTAAAATCGCGGATTAGTGTGACAACATAGTAGGGGTCTAGCATGACTGACGCAGTAAGAAAGCCGAGGCCGGAATACCGGAACATCGGAATCGGCGACATCACGTTGAAATATCGCATGCCGCTGGCCGCGATATTGTCGATTCTCCATCGTATCAGCGGCGCGCTGCTGTTCCTGTTCCTGCCGTTCCTGCTGTTCCTCTTCGACCAGAGCCTCACCTCCGAGCTCAGCTTCGAAGTCTTCAAGGCTTTCCTCTCCAACATCGTCGTCAAGCTGATCGTCCTCGCGTTGTCGTGGGCCTTCTTCCACCATTTCTGCGCCGGCATTCGCCACCTGCTGATGGACGTCAACCACGACGCCGTCACGAAGGAAGGCGGCAAGCGGACGGCAGTCGTCGTCTTTGTCGTCTCGATCGCGCTGACGATCGCCATGGCACTCAAACTGTTCGGAGCATTCTAAGAAAATGGCAGCCAACAACCGAATCGGCTCGAAGCGCCTCGTCGTCGGCGCACACTACGGCCTGCGCGACTGGCTCGCGCAGCGCGTCACCGCCACGATCATGGCGGTCTACACGGTCATTCTGCTCGTCCTGTTCTTCGGCGCGCACGATTTTTCGTACGAAGGCTGGGCATCGATCTTCGCCGCGCAATGGATGAAGCTCGCGACCTTCGTGATGCTGCTTTCCCTCTTCTACCACGCATGGGTCGGCGTGCGCGACATCTGGATGGACTACGTGAAGCCCGTCGGTGTGCGCCTGCTGCTGCAATCGCTGACCATCGTCTGGCTGCTCGCATGTGCGGGCTACGCCGCGCAGATTCTCTGGAGAGTGTAAAGAATGGCTGCAATCAAAACTTCCCTCCCGCGCCGCAAGTTCGACGTCGTGATCGTCGGCGCAGGCGGCTCCGGCTTGCGCGCAGCGCTGCAACTGTCGCGCGCGGGCCTGTCGGTCGGCGTGCTGTCGAAGGTGTTCCCGACGCGTTCGCACACGGTGGCCGCGCAGGGCGGTATCGGCGCGTCGCTCGGCAACATGAGCGAAGACAACTGGCACTACCACTTCTACGACACGATCAAGGGCTCCGACTGGCTCGGCGACCAGGACGCGATCGAGTTCATGTGCCGTGAAGCGCCGAACGTCGTGTACGAACTCGAGCACTTCGGCATGCCGTTCGACCGCAACGCGGACGGCACGATCTACCAGCGCCCGTTCGGCGGCCATACCGCGAACTACGGCGAGAAGCCGGTCCAGCGCGCTTGCGCGGCCGCCGACCGTACCGGTCACGCGCTGCTGCACACGCTGTACCAGCAGAACGTCGAAGCGAAGACGCAGTTCTTCGTCGAATGGATGGCGCTCGACCTGATCCGCGACGCGGACGGCGACGTACTCGGCGTGACGGCCCTCGAGATGGAGACGGGCGACGTCTACATCATGGAAGGCAAGACCACGCTGTTCGCGACGGGCGGCGCAGGCCGGATCTTCGCGGCATCGACGAACGCGTTCATCAACACCGGCGACGGCCTCGGCATGGCGGCGCGCTCGGGCATCGCGTTGCAGGACATGGAGTTCTGGCAGTTCCACCCGACCGGCGTGGCCGGCGCGGGCGTGCTGATCACCGAAGGCGTGCGCGGCGAAGGCGGTATCCTGCGCAACGCGAACGGCGAGCGCTTCATGGAGCGCTACGCGCCGACGCTGAAGGATCTGGCGCCGCGTGACTTCGTGTCGCGTTCGATGGACCAGGAAATCAAGGAAGGTCGCGGCGTCGGTCCGAACAAGGATCACGTGCTGCTCGACCTGTCGCACATCGGCGCCGAGACGATCATGAAGCGTCTGCCGTCGATCCGCGAAATCGCGCTGAAGTTCGCGAACGTCGACGCGATCAAGGAACCGATCCCGGTCGTCCCGACGATCCACTACCAGATGGGCGGCATCCCGACCAACATCCACGGTCAGGTCGTCGGCACGTCGCGCGATCACAAGGAACCGGTCAACGGCTTCTACGCAGTGGGCGAATGCTCGTGCGTGTCGGTGCACGGCGCGAATCGTCTGGGCACGAACTCGCTGCTGGACCTCGTGGTGTTCGGCCGTGCGGCCGGCAACCACATCGTCGAGCACGTGAAGAACCAGAAGGAACACAAGCCGCTGCCGGCTGACGCAGGCGAATTCTCGCTGGCGCGCCTGGCGAAGCTCGAGAAGTCGAGCTCGGGCGAGTACACGCAGGACGTCGCGAACGACATCCGCGCGACGATGCAGAAGCATGCAGGCGTGTTCCGCACGTCGGCGCTGCTGAAGGAAGGCGTCGCTCAGATGGCCGACCTGAAGGCGCGCGTGGAAAACATCCACCTGAAGGACAAGTCGAAGGTGTTCAACACCGCGCGCGTCGAAGCGCTCGAACTGGAGAACCTGATCGAAGTGGCTCGCGCCACGATGGTGTCGGCCGAAGCGCGCAAGGAAAGCCGCGGTGCACACGCACACAGCGACTACGAACACCGCGACGACGACAACTGGCTGCGCCACACGCTGTGGTACAGCGAAGGCGATCGCCTCGACTACAAGCCGGTTCAAATGAAGCCGCTGACGGTCGAATCCGTGCCGCCGAAGCCGCGCACGTTCTAAGCCGAGTCAAAGGGAATCCGAAATGGCAAAACGCATTTTTGAAGTCTACCGCTACGATCCGGACAAGGACGCAGCGCCGCGCATGCAGACGTACGAGCTCGAGATCCAGCATGAACGCATGCTGCTCGACGCGCTGGTCAAGCTGAAGGCACTGGACGAGACGCTGTCGTTCCGCCGCTCGTGCCGTGAAGGCGTGTGCGGTTCGGACGCGATGAACATCAACGGCAAGAACGGTCTCGCGTGCCTGACGAACCTGAACGACCTGCCGCAGAAGATCGTGCTGCGTCCGCTGCCGGGCCTGCCGGTCGTGCGCGACCTGATCGTCGACATGACGCACTTCTTCAACCAGTACCACTCGATCAAGCCGTACCTGATCAACGACGCGCCGCCGCCGGAGAAGGAACGCCTCCAGTCGCCGGAAGAGCGCGACGAGCTCGACGGCGTGTACGAGTGCATTCTGTGCGCGAGCTGCTCGACGTCGTGCCCGAGCTTCTGGTGGAACCCGGACAAGTTCGTCGGCCCGGCCGGCCTGCTGCAGGCTTACCGCTTCATCGCGGACAGCCGCGACACCGCCACCGGCGAGCGTCTCGACAACCTGGAAGACCCGTACCGTCTGTTCCGTTGCCACACGATCATGAACTGCGTCGACGTTTGCCCGAAGGGCCTGAACCCGACGAAGGCGATCGGCAAGATCAAGGAACTGATGGTTCGTCGCGCGGTATAAAGATTGATGAGCGACGATTCGCATCAATCCGACCCGCACCGCCGCGCGCGCCTTCGCTGGCGCGCGCGACGGGGTCTGCTGGAGAACGACATCGTTTTCGAACGGTTCTTCGGCAGATACGAGCATGACCTCACCGATGCAGACGTAGGCGCGTTGTCGCGCCTGCTCGATCTGAGCGACAACGACCTGATGGACTTGCTCCTCGCGCGCAAGGAACCAGAGGGCGACCTAGACAGCCCGGACATTCACCGGCTGTTGGAGATGCTGCGCAACGTGTAACGCCAAGGTGTAACGCGCTGTGCCCGTTATCGAATCCCGTTTCTTTATTTCGATTGAGGATGTGCCATGACTCCGTCTGATGTTAAAGCCACGCTATCGTTCAGCGACAACTCGCCGAGCGTCGAACTGCCGATCTACAAGGGCACGATGGGCCCGGACGTGATCGACATCCGCAAGCTGTACGGCCAGACCGGCAAGTTCACTTACGACCCGGGCTTCATGTCGACGGCAGCTTGTAATTCGGCGATCACGTACATCGACGGCGACAAGGGCGAACTGCTGTATCGCGGCTACCCGATCGACAACCTCGCGCAAAACGCGGACTTCCTCGAAAGCTGCTACCTGCTGCTGAAGGGCGAACTGCCGAACGCCGCACAGAAGAAGGAATTCGTCGACACCGTCACGAAGCACACGATGGTGCACGAGCAGATGCACTTCTTCTTCCGCGGCTTCCGTCGCGACGCGCACCCGATGGCGATCCTGGTCGCCGCAGTCGGCGCGCTGTCCGCGTTCTACCACGACTCGCTCGACATCAACGACCCGCGTCACCGCGAAGTGTCGGCGATCCGCATGATCGCGAAGCTGCCGACGCTCGTCGCGATGGCGTACAAGTACAGCATCGGCCAGCCGTTCGTGTATCCGAAGAACTCGCTGTCGTACAGCGCGAACTTCATGCACATGATGTTCTCGAACCCGTGCGAAGAGTACAAGGTCAACGACGTGCTCGTCCGCGCGCTCGACCGTATCCTGATCCTGCACGCCGATCACGAGCAGAACGCATCGACGTCGACGGTCCGCCTGGCCGGTTCGTCGGGCGCGAACCCGTTCGCGTGTATCGCGGCCGGTATCGCGTGTCTGTGGGGCCCGGCGCACGGTGGTGCGAACGAAGCCGCGCTGAACATGCTCGAGCAGATCGGTTCGCCGGACAACATCCCCGAATTCATCAAGCAGGTGAAGGACAAGAATTCGGGCGTGAAGCTGATGGGCTTCGGCCACCGCGTGTACAAGAACTACGATCCGCGTGCGAAGCTGATGCGCGAAACGTGTTACGAAGTGCTGAACGAACTTGGCCTGCACGACGACCCGCTGTTCAAGCTCGCGATGCAGCTCGAGAAGATCGCGCTGGAAGACGAATACTTCGTGTCGCGCAAGCTGTATCCGAACGTCGACTTCTACTCGGGTATCGTCCAGCGCGCGCTGGGCATCCCGACGTCGATGTTCACGTGTATCTTCGCGATGGCACGTACGGTCGGCTGGATCGCACAGTGGAACGAAATGATCGCGGATCCGGAACAGAAGATCGGCCGTCCGCGTCAGCTTTTCGTCGGCGATACGCCGCGCGAAGCGAAGCCGATCGACGCACGTTAAGCCGTGTGCGGCGCGAACGGCCGGCAGGCCGCTCGCGTCCGGCAATCGCCACGCCACGACACCCCGACGGGTCAGCCCGTCGGGGTGTTTTCATTTGGGCGGCGACGTTGGCCCGATCCGGCGCGGTGCTCCAGTGACGGCGGCCGTGTGTCGAGCGCGGGCGCATCGTCGTCGGGCGCATGGCCGTGCTGCTTGAAGAACTGCCGGTACGCGCCGGGCGTCGTGCCGCGCGCGGCGAGGAACTGGCGATTGAAGTTCGCGGTATTCGGAATGCCGCAGCGCGCGGCCACAGTCGCGATCGGCCAGTCGGTGCCGACGAGATGGCGGCACGCGTGCGCGAGCCGCAGCCGCTGCACGTAGCGGCCGACGCTTTCGCCGAGATGCCGGACGAACAGCCGTTGCAGTGTGCGTTCGGACAAGTGCGCGACAGCGGCGAGGGCATCGATGCGCAGCGGTTCGTGGAAATGCCGGTCGATCGCGTCGAGCACACGGTCGAGGCGTTCGGCTTCGGGGGCGGCCGGGTCGGCGGGCGACGGCGCGCCGTGGGCCCGGTCGTACGCCTGCGCGGTGGCGAGCGGTTCGCCGCCTGTTTCCGCGAGATCGGCAAGCGTGTCGAGCGTGGCCGCGAGCCGCACGCGCGGCGACGGATCGAGCAACCGCGGCAGTCGCGCGCGCATCGCGCGGGCCGTCTCCACGTCGAAGTGCAGGCCCGGCACCGCACGCCGCAACAGCGAGCGCAGCGGCGCGTATTCGGGACAGCAGTCGGCCAGCCGCCGCACCCAGTCTCCGTCGAACCAGACGACGAGCGCGACCTCGGGCGCGTCGCGATCGATGCGCGCGTTCGACGACCACGTATGCGGCAGGTTCGGCGGCACGAGCACGAGATCATCGTCCGCGTAACGCGCGACGTGGTCGCCGATGAAGCGCTGGCCGCGGCTGTTGAGCGTCAGCGTCAGCTCGTACTCGGGGTGGCGATGCCATTCGAACGGAATGCGCGCGAGCTGGCGGTGATAGACGCGGATGGAGCAGCCGGACGCAAACGTCACGTGCTCGTATTGCGGTTTCATCGCGGCCTCCGTTGGGGCAGGCAGCGCGTCGTGGCATGATCGGGAGCGATCGTCACCACGGAGCGATGCCATGTTTTCACATGTTTGCGTGGGCGTCAGCGATACGGCGCGCGCCTACGATTTCTACGCGCCGCTGTTCGCGGAACTCGGGCTGCGCCTGAAATTCCGCGAGCCGGACGGCTGGTCGGGCTGGATGCCGGCAGACGCCGAGCGGCCGCTGTTCTTCTTCGGCAAGCCACTCGACGGCCATCCGCCGGAGCCGGGCAACGGCCGCACGATCGCATTCGATGCGCCGACCCGCGCGCACGTCGATCGCTGCCACGCGCTCGCGCTACGGCAGGGCGGCACCTGTGAAGGGCCGCCGGGCCTGCGGCCGCACTATCACCGCGACTACTACGGCGCTTACTTCCGCGATCCGGACGGCAACAAGCTCTGCGTGGTCTGCCATCGTCCAGAGTGACACGCGATTGTCAGGATTGTATTGATCATTGACCGGATAGTGGTGATGGCGACCACGTGCCGGCCGTACGCTGACAGCACATCACGACATGCTTCAGCGAGGAGGAGACGATGCACCTGACGATTGACGATCTGCCCGCCGCGATTCGCGCGGCGAAACGGGCGCTGCGCGCCGACCTGCCCGGTTACACCGCCACGTTCCGCGAAGTGGAGGGCGACATCGCACGGCAGGTCGACGCGATCCGTCGCGCGCACGCGCACGGCCAGGGCGTGATTCCGGTCGTGCCGTTCGCGGATATCGCGAGTGGGCGGGTCGATCCGCACGCGATGGCCGCGATCCGCACGCATGGCGCGGTGGTGATTCGCGGCGTGTTCGATACGCGGCAGGCGCGCGACTGGAACGACGAGATCGGCGCGTATCTGGAGGCGAACCGTTTCACCGAGCGGCTGCATGCACGCGCGGAAGACCGCTATTTCGGCAATCTCGCGTCGGGCAAGCCGCAGATTTACGGCGTCTACTGGTCGAAGCCGCAGGTGGCCGCGCGCCAGTCGCCGGCGCTGACGCAGGCGCGGGTGTTCCTGAACCGTCTGTGGCGGCATGCGGACGGCGCGCGCACCCATTTCGATCCCGATCAGGTGCCCGCGTACGCGGACCGGATTCGCCGCCGGCCGCCCGGTTCGACGTCGCTCGGGCTGTCGCCGCATGTCGACGGCGGCTCCGTCGAGCGCTGGCTCGGCGCGAATTTTCGCCAGGTCTATCGCCACGTGCTGGCCGGCCGCTGGCGCGACTACGATCCGTTCGATGCGGCGTTCCGCCCCGACGTCGAGGAAATTCCGTCGCCGGCCGTGTGTTCGATGTTCCGCACGTTCCAGGGCTGGACCGCGCTGACGCCGCAAGGGCCCGGCGACGGCACGCTGCAGCTGATTCCGGTCGCGAATGCGATGGCCTATGTCGTGCTGCGCGCGCTGCAGGACGACGTCGCCGACGACGACCTGTGCGGCGCGCGCCCCGGCCGCGCGCTGTCGATCCGCCAGGAATGGCACGCACTGCTGCTCGACGCGCTCGTGCCGATCCCGCACATGGAGCCGGGCGACGCGGTGTTCTGGCACGGCGACGTCGTGCATGCGGTCGAGGATGCGCATCGCGGCAGCGGCGACAGCAACGTGATGTACATCGCGGCCGCGCCTGGCTGCGCGAAGAACGATGCGTACCTGCAACGCCAGCGTGCGGCGTTCCTGCGCGGCGACAGCCCGCCCGATTTCCCGGCCGATCATTTCGAGGTCGATTTCGACGGGCGCGCGCAGGCGGGTGAACTCACGGCGCTCGGCCGTGCGCAGATGGGGTTCGAGCCCGACGCGTAAAGCGTGTGAGGCGGGCGAAAACCGCCGTTCGCGAGAGGGCGGGCGGCCGGTCTGCCGAATCCGCTGCGTGACGCGCGCAATTCGACGCAATCGGCTGTCGGCGCCGCCGAAATCGACGCGAATTGCGCAATTTGGCTTCCGATAATGGTCCGGACACAACGCCGCCGGCCCGTGCGCCGCACGGGTGCGGCAGACCATGGAGGAGTCGATGCAATTCACGCAAGCGATCGTTCGCCGCCCCGCGCCGTCCTGCGGCGCGGGTCTGACCACCGCCGAACTCGGCGCGCCCGATTACGACAAGACGCTCACGCAGTTCCACGCATACTGCGACGCGCTGCGCGCGCTCGGCGTCGAGCTGACCGAACTGCCGCCGCTGGATGCGTTTCCCGATTCGCACTTCGTCGAGGACGTCGCGGTCGTCACGCCCGAATTCGCGGTGATCACGCGCCCCGGCGCGCCTGCGCGGCGCGGCGAGACCGTTCATATCGAAGCGGCGCTCGCCGCGCATCGCGACCTGCTGCCGATGCAGCAAGGCCGACTCGACGGCGGCGACGTGATGCAGGTCGGCAAGCGCTTCTTCATCGGCCTGACGAGCCGCACCGACGCGGAAGGCATCGCCGCGTTCGAGTCGCTGGTGTCGCGCCACGGCTACTCGGTCGTCGCGGTGCCGGTCGGCGCCGGCCTGCACCTGAAATCGGTCGTCAACGCGCTCGGCGACGACACGCTGCTCGTGACCGACGCACTGGCCGCGCATCCGGCGTTCGCCGACTATCGCCGGATCGCGATCTCGGCCGCCGACGAATACGCGGGCAACACGCTGCGCGTAAACGGCACGCTTATCACGCCGGCCGGTTACCCGCGCGTGCATGACGCGATCGCGTCGCTCGGGTTGCCGCTGCACGTGATCGACACGAGCGAATTCCGCAAGATGGACGGCGGCCTGACCTGCCTGTCGCTGCGGTTCTAGCCGATTGGCGCGCGGCCGCTTCGGCCGGATAATGTGGCCCCGCGCGGAACGGCAGGCGTTGCGCGCACCAGCCACGACCCGACCGGAGCGAACGCGGATGACCGACAAGAAGATGCAGCTCGACAAGATCGATCTCCGGATCCTCGACATCCTGCGTACCGACGGGCGAATGTCCTACCGGAAGCTGTCGGAACTCGTGAACCTCACGCCGCGGCCATGCCAGGCGCGCGTGGAGCGGCTCGAGGCGCTCGGCGTGATCGAAGGGTATCGCGCGGTGATCAAGGCGCCGCGCACGACCAAGCCGATCGTCGTGATCGCGCAGATCGTGCTGGCCGATCACGGGCGTTCGCAGGCGCCGTTCGAAGAGGAAATGCGCGCGAATCCGGCCGTGCTCGACTGCTGGCTCGTCAGCGGCACGTTCGATTTTCTCGTGCGGCTCGCGTGCGAGGATCTCGACGAGTACCGGCGGATCGCGAACGTGTGGCTGGAAAGCCCGCGGTTCCGGATCGAGAAGATCGTGACGACGGCCGAACTGCAGGCGATCAAGCGCAGTGTCGTGTGATGCGACCGGCCCGGCAGGGCCGGTTTCGATGCGAATGACCGGGGCAATCGATTTGCATTCCAAATCAAATCGGCTGGCCGGACCACAATCAGGGTGAACACTATGGATGCCATGCAAGCGGCGGCGGAGACGGCCGCGCCGTCCGGGACGACGCTGAAGCGCCGTCTGCAGGGCCGCCACATCGCGATGATCGCGATCGGCGGTTCGATCGGCACGGGGCTGTTCGTCGCGTCGGGCGCGTCGGTCGCGCAGGCGGGGCCGGGCGGGGCGATCGCCGCGTATCTCGCGATCGGGATCATGGTCTACTTCGTCGTCACGGGGCTCGGCGAGATGGCCGCACTGATGCCGGTATCGGGCTCGTTCGCGATCTACGGCGAGAAGTACGTCGACGAAGGCTTCGGCGTCGCGCTGGGCTGGACCTACTGGTACAGCTGGGCGGTGACGATCGCGATCGAGCTGGTCGCCGCGCAGATCGTGATGCGCTACTGGTTTCCGTCGGTGCCGGGCGTGTGGTGGGGCGCGGGCTTCCTCGTGCTGGTCTTCCTGCTCAATACGCTGTCGGTGCGCGGCTTCGGCGAATCGGAATACTGGTTCTCGCTGATCAAGGTCGTCACCGTGATCGCGTTCATCGCGGCCGGGCTGCTGATCGCGGCCGGCGTGCTGGGCGACGGGCATACCGGCAGCGGGTATGCCGGCACCGGGCATACCGTCGGCTGGCGCAACTTCACGACCGGCGACGCGCCGTTCGTCGGCGGCGTGCACGCGATGATGAGCGTCGCGCTGATCGCGGGCTTCTCGTTCCTCGGCACCGAGCTGGTCGGCATCACGGCCGGCGAATCGGAAAACCCGCGCAAGACGATTCCGCGCGCGGTGAAGCAGATCTTCTGGCGGATCATGCTGTTCTACGTGCTCGCGATCTTCGTGATCGGCCTGCTCGTGCCGTACACCGATCCGAACCTGCTGAAGAGCGACGTGACCGATGTCGGCGTGAGCCCGTTTACGCTGGTGTTCAGCCACGCGGGGTTCCCGCTCGCCGCCGGCGCGATGAATCTGGTGATCCTGACGGCCGTGTTGTCGGCCGGCAATTCCGGCACCTACGCGGCGACGCGGATGCTGTACAACCTCGCGTCGGAAGGGCGCGCGCCGGCGATGTTCGCGACGCTGTCGCCGGGCGGCGTGCCGCGCAACGCGCTGTACGCGACGATGGCCGTCGGCGGGTTGTGCTTCCTCACGTCGCTGACCAACAACCAGCGCATCTATCTGTGGCTGCTGAATACGGTCGGCATCACCGGCTTCATCGCGTGGCTCGGCATTGCGGTCTGCCATTACCGGTTCCGCAAGGGATTCCTGAAGCAGGGCTATCGGCTCGATCAGCTGCCGTATCGCGCGAAATGGTTTCCGTTCGGGCCGTTGTTCGCGATCGCGATCTGCATCGTCATTTCGCTCGGCCAGGATTACCAGGCGTTTTTCGCGGCACGCATCGACTGGATGGAAGTGCTGTCGATCTATGTGTGGATTCCGCTGTTCGTCGCGATCTGGTGGGCGTATCGCCGCGCGCGCAAGAGCCGGCTCGTGCGCTACGAGGAGATGGACATCGGGCCGTGGCTCACGCGCTCGGTCGAGGCCGTCGACGCGGCCGCCGCGCAGCACGGGCAGCCGCATTGATCCTGCGTGAAATCCGCCCGCGCGCGCACTTTCCGCGGTACGTGCCCGGCCGTTACTTGTCCAGCTCCGGATAGTGCCGGAAGATCCCCATGTCGTTGAACGGGATGCGGCGTTCCGACTCGAGGTAGCGCGCGACCGGCGGATGCTGCGCGACGCGATCGTGCAGCGCGACCAGCGCCGCGACCTTGCGCTCCGCGCGCTTCATCGCTTTCGGGAACGCGTAGCGCAGGCCCTCGATCAACTGGAACATCGTCAGGTCCGCATAGGTGAGCGCGCTGCCGGCGATATAGCCGCTCTTGTGGGGATTCTGTTCGAGCAGGCGATCGAAGTAGCCGAGGAATTTCGGCAGCCGGTTCTCGAGGAAATCGGCGGCGCGCTCGGCTGCTTCCGCTTGCTGGTCCTCGTAGTAGAGGCCGCTGCCGATCGGATGGTGGGTGTCGTGGATCTCGGTGACGAAATCGGCGGCGGTCAGCTGGATCTGGTGCACCCACAGCCGGCCGGCTTCGTCGTCAGGCGCGAGCCCGAGCCGCGCGCCGAGAAACAGCAGGATGTTCGCGGTCTGCCCGACGACCACGTCGCCGGCCTTCAGGAACGGCGGCGCGAACGGCACGCATTCGGCCTTCGCGCTGTCCATCATGCGCATCATGGCCGACACGCCCATTCCGCGCCCCGATTCGCGCGCGACGTCGACGTAATCGGCCTCGGCCGCCTCGAGCGCGAGCCGCACGTATTCGCCGCGGCCCTGGATCTCGGGCCAGTAATAGAGTTCGTATTGCATGCAAGTCTCCTGTCCGGTCGATGCGCCGGGATGCACGCATCGCGATGGCGGGGAGGGCGGCAGCACGCCGCCCGTTGCGAATAGACAGTCTATGAGATCGAGTGCGAAATGCCAGTGGCGCCGCGTGTCATGGGCGGCGTTCGTCGCAGCCATTCGGCCGGTCTCCGGTGAATGACGACCTGCGTCGTGTCGGGGCCACGCATCGTATGCCTGCTGACGGTTCGCATGGCTTGATTCGGAAATGATCATTTCCTATAATGCCGCATGGCTACGAAAATTGCAGCGAACGTTGGCAGGCCGCGAGAGTTCGATATGGATGAAGCGCTGGACGGCTTCATCCGCGTCTTTCGCGAGCGTGGCTATCATGCGACTTCTATCGGCGACCTGTCCCGGGAGACGGGGCTCACCGCCGGCAGTCTTTACAAGGCCTTTGCCGACAAGAACGCCATATTCGTTGCCGCGTTGAACCGGTACATCGATCGGCGCGTAAGCGAGCTCAACATGATCCTTGCCGATGAAAAAAACGGACGGGACAAGGTGCGAGCGCTCCTGCGCTTTTACGCGGACGTCTCGCATGGAGACGAGGGTCGAAAGGGCTGTCTGGTCGTCGCCGGCGCCATTGTTCTGAGTACGCTGGATAGTGAGATCGCCGGTATCGTCCACAAATCGATGCAGAGGATCGAGCGTCTCCTTCGCGATTTGATCAAGCAAGGGCAGGCCGATGGATCCGTCGATGCCGCGCTGAACGCGCAAGCCGCGTCGAGCTGTCTGTTTGCCATGGTGCAGGGGCTTCGAGTGGTGGGGAAGCTCGGCCAGAGCCGGAGCGACATGTCGATGCTGGTTGACGAGGCAATGCGGCTGCTCGACTAAGGTTTCTGCGTTACCGGACCGGTGACTCGATGTGAAATAGCACGCGAAACCGCGCGTGCGCGTGGTCCGGTTTCGCCGAATTGGGAAATGAGTATTTCCGAATGGAATGGCTCCCGCTGCCCCGGGGGGCCATCATCGAGGACAGTCGATTCTGTAGAGAGGACGAACTTATGTACCAGCATCAATCATCCGCGGAGGCGTCGCACTTCGAGGCCGCGCCCTATTTTCGGGAAGACCCGCGGCTCGCCGGCTTTCGTCATCGGTTCGATACGGTAGACGGGGTGCGCCTTCATTTTGTCGAAGGAGGCCGCGCCGACGGCGAGACCATCGTCCTGCTCGCCGGGTTTCCGGAAAGCTGGTACGCGTGGCGGAGAATCATGCCGCTTCTCGCGGACGAATTCAGAATCGTGGCGCCGGATCTTCCCGGACAAGGCGATTCGGATCGTCCACTCGTCGGTTACGACACGCAGACCGTCGCGGCAACGCTTGCGCGCCTGCTGGAGCGGCAAAATATCGCGCGCTTTTACCTGGCCGCTCACGACGTCGGGGCGTGGGTCGCCTATCCGTTTGCCGCGATGTATCCCGATTCAGTGAAGCGATTGGCGTTGCTCGACGCGGGGATACCCGGCATCACGCTGCCCGCCGCACTGCCGATCGAGCCCGGCAACGCATGGCGCACGTGGCACTTCGCATTTCATGCTGTCGCCGACCTGCCGGAGACGTTGATTGCCGGCAAGGAGCGCGAGTATCTCGATTGGTTCTTGCGTCGCAAGGCGGCCAATCCCGAGTCGTTCTCCGACGCGGATGTCGACGAGTATCTCCGGGTGTTCACCCGGGACGGCGGGTTGCGAGCGGGGCTGGCCTTCTACCGGGCCGTGTCGGAGTCGTCGGCGCAGAACCGCAAGCTGCAGGCGCTGGGGAAGCTGAAGATGCCCGTGCTCGCCGTCAGTGCGGATCAGGGATCCATACCCGACATGGCGGGGCCGCTTGAACATGTCGCGGAACAGGTGACGGCTGCGACGATCGCGTATAGCGGGCATTTCATTCCCGAGGAGCAACCGCAGGCGCTGGCGCGCGAGTTGCGCAATTTCTTCCGTTAGCACGCCGCCGCAAGTCGATAGCGATGCCCTGGGCGGCCTGCGGCGGTCGAGAAATCGCGCCGCGCAAGCCAGCATGGGTGCGGCGCACGGATGCGTCGCACGCGTCGCACGCGTGGGCGCGTTTGGCCGGGTTGCGCATCGCTCGCGACAACCTGCGCCAAGTGCGTATGCCGACGGCGCGACTTGTCCGCGTCCGGCCGCCGCGCTTGCCGGGTAATGCTTATCCGGGTATCGCCTGTACCACCCAACTCACTGTTTTTATTCACTTTTTTCGTTATCGTGGTACTCCGCGGGCCGATTTTGCGTGGCATAATCGACCACATCCGCAAGGCTTGTAGTCACAACGACCCCGCATACCCATGGCACAGACTCTCTACGACAAACTGTGGAACACCCACGTGGTCCACACCGAGGAAGACGGCACGACCCTGCTCTACATCGACCGTCAGCTGCTGCATGAAGTCACGAGCCCGCAGGCGTTCGAAGGGCTGAAGATCGCGCAGCGTCCGGTGTGGCGCATCAGCGCGAACCTGGCCGTGTCGGACCACAACGTGCCGACGACGGACCGCAGCCACGGCATCGCCGATCCCGTCTCGAAGCTGCAGGTCGACACGCTCGATTCGAATTGCGACGCATTCGGCATCACGCAGTTCAAGATGAACGACGTGCGCCAGGGCATCGTCCACATCATCGGGCCGGAGCAGGGCGCGACGCTGCCGGGCATGACGATCGTGTGCGGCGATTCGCATACGTCGACGCACGGCGCGTTCGGCGCGCTCGCGCACGGCATCGGCACGTCGGAAGTCGAGCACGTGCTCGCGACGCAGACCCTGCTGCAGAAGAAGAGCAAGAACATGCTCGTGAAGGTCGAGGGCGCACTGCCGCGCGGCTGTACCGCGAAGGACATCGTGCTCGCGATCATCGGCAAGATCGGCACCGCGGGCGGTACGGGCTACGCGATCGAATTCGGCGGCTCGACCATTCGCGCGCTGACGATGGAAGGCCGCATGACCGTCTGCAACATGGCGATCGAGGCCGGCGCGCGCGCAGGCATGGTCGCGGTGGACGACACGACGATCGACTACCTGAAGGGCCGTCCGTTCGTGCCGACCGGCGCGGAATGGGATCAGGCCGTCGAATACTGGCGGCAGTTCAAGTCGGACGACGGCGCGCAGTTCGACCGCGTGGTCGAGCTGAACGCGGCCGAGATCGTTCCGCAGGTCACGTGGGGCACGTCGCCGGAAATGGTCACGTCGATCGACGGTCGCGTGCCCGATCCCGAGCGCGAGAAGGATCCGGTCAAGCGCGACGCGATGGAGCGCGCGCTGGCATACATGGCGCTCGAGCCGAACACGCCGATCGAATCGATCAAGGTCGACAAGATCTTCATCGGCTCGTGCACGAACGCACGGATCGAGGACATCCGCGCGGCCGCGTACGTCGTGAAGAAGCTGAACCGTCGCGTCGCGTCGAACGTGCGGCTCGCGATGGTCGTGCCGGGCTCGGGCCTCGTGAAGGCGCAGGCCGAGCGCGAAGGGCTCGACAAGGTGTTCACCGATGCGGGCTTCGAATGGCGCGAGCCGGGCTGCTCGATGTGCCTCGCGATGAACGCCGACCGGCTCGAGCCGGGCGAGCGCTGCGCGTCGACGTCGAACCGCAACTTCGAAGGCCGGCAGGGCGCGGGCGGTCGCACGCACCTCGTGAGCCCCGCGATGGCGGCGGCCGCGGCGATCGAAGGTCACTTCGTCGACATTCGCCAGCTGGGGTAACACGTGACGGCATCGAAGGTCATCGCGCGGCTGGTTGCCGCGCTGGCGCTGGCGGGGCTGGGCTTCGGCCTCGCGGGGTGCAATACCGTCCGAGGCTTCGGGGAAGACGTCAATGCCGCCGGCAGCGCACTGAAGCGCGCCGCGGAGTGACGTTTCCCGCCGAGAATTTGTCGATGTGCGCCGGCTGAATGCCGGCCCTTCAACCGGATAGACGGATCATGGAAAAATTCACTGTACATACCGGCGTCGTGGCGCCGCTCGATCGCGAGAACGTCGACACCGACGCGATCATCCCGAAGCAGTTCCTGAAGTCGATCAAGCGCACGGGCTTCGGTCCGAACGCATTCGACGAGTGGCGCTATCTCGATCACGGCGAGCCGGGCCAGGACAACTCGAAGCGTCCGCTGAACCCGGACTTCGTGCTGAACCAGCCGCGCTACCAGGGCGCATCGGTGCTGCTTGCACGCAAGAACTTCGGCTGCGGCAGCTCGCGCGAGCACGCGCCGTGGGCGCTGCAGCAGTACGGCTTCCGCGCGATCATCGCGCCGAGCTTCGCCGACATCTTCTTCAACAACTGCTACAAGAACGGGCTGCTGCCGATCGTGCTGACCGAGCAGCAGGTCGATCACCTGTTCAACGAGACGGTGGCGTTCAACGGCTTTCAACTGACGATCGACCTCGACGCGCAGGTCGTGCGCGCGGGCGACGGCCGCGAGTATCCGTTCGAGATCGCCGCGTTCCGCAAGTACTGCCTGCTGAACGGCTTCGACGACATCGGCCTCACGCTGCGCCACGCGGACAAGATCCGCCAGTTCGAAGCCGAGCGGCTCGTGAAGCAGCCGTGGCTCAACACCAAGCTGGTCGGCTGATCGCGCGTGGCGGGCGGGCGCGCCGTGCGTGCGCTCGCCGGCCTGCCTCCATAACAATCTACCCTGTCAGGAATTTCGCATGAAGATTGCAGTGCTGCCCGGCGACGGCATCGGTCCGGAAATCGTCAATGAAGCGGTGAAGGTGCTGAACGCACTCGACGAGAAGTTCGAACTCGAACAGGCGCCGGTCGGCGGCGCGGGCTACGAGGCGAGCGGCCATCCGCTGCCCGACGCGACGCTGGCGCTCGCGAAGCAGGCCGACGCGATCCTGTTCGGCGCGGTCGGCGACTGGAAGTACGACTCGCTGGAGCGCGCGCTGCGCCCCGAGCAGGCGATTCTCGGGCTGCGCAAGCACCTCGAGCTGTTCGCGAACTTCCGCCCGGCGATCTGCTATCCGCAGCTCGTCGATGCGTCGCCGTTGAAGCCGGAGCTCGTCGCGGGCCTCGACATCCTGATCGTGCGCGAACTGAACGGCGACATCTACTTCGGCCAGCCGCGCGGCGTGCGCGCGGCGCCGGACGGCCCGTTCGCCGGCGAGCGCGAAGGCTTCGACACGATGCGCTATTCGGAGCCGGAAGTGCGCCGCATCGCGCACGTCGCGTTCCAGGCCGCGCAAAAGCGCGCGAAGAAGCTGCTGTCGGTCGACAAGTCGAACGTGCTGGAAACGTCGCAGTTCTGGCGCGACATCATGATCGACGTGTCGAAGGAGTACGCGGACGTCGAGCTGTCGCACATGTACGTCGACAACGCGGCGATGCAGCTCGCGAAGGCGCCGAAGCAGTTCGACGTGATCGTCACGGGCAACATGTTCGGCGACATCCTGTCGGATGAAGCGTCGATGCTGACGGGTTCGATCGGCATGCTGCCGTCGGCATCGCTCGACAAGCACAACAAGGGGCTGTACGAGCCGTCGCACGGTTCGGCGCCGGACATCGCGGGCAAGGGCATCGCGAACCCGCTCGCGACGATCCTGTCGGCCGCGATGCTGCTGCGCTACTCGCTGAATCGCGCGGAGCAGGCCGATCGCATCGAGCGGGCGGTGAAAACGGTGCTCGAACAGGGTTATCGCACGGGCGACATCGCGACGCCGGGCTGCAAGCAGGTCGGCACGGCGGCGATGGGCGACGCGGTGGTCGCGGCGCTGTAAGCGGACGGAAATGAAGTCCGGTAATTAAGATGAAAAGGGCGCGAACGGGCCGGAAAAATCGGCCGGTTCGCGCACCGTTGGCCGTTGTGCGGGCCAGCGGCTTTGTGTAGACTCGAACGATGGCGCTGATTTCCCTGATCTCCCCGGTCCTGAAACTCCACGGCAACACTGCCCGTGCGGGTGCGCGCGCCATCGTCATCACGAAAACCATTACCACGAAAACGATCATTAAACGCTGATCGCCGTCGTGCCCGCCTGTTTCCCCGCGCGGTCACGCGGGACGGAAATGGCGGGGAAGCTCCATTCAAGCAAAGGGTTAGTCATGAACGTAGGTCTCGTAGGTTGGCGCGGCATGGTCGGCAGCGTCCTGATGCAGCGCATGCAGGAAGAGGGCGATTTCGACCTGATCGAACCGGTGTTCTTCAGCACCAGCAACACGGGCGGCAAGGCGCCGTCGTTCGCGAAAAACGAGACCACGCTCAAGGACGCGACCAACGTCGACGAGCTGAAGAAGTGCGACGTGATCATCACGTGCCAGGGCGGCGACTACACGAACGACGTGTTCCCGAAGCTGCGCGCGGCCGGCTGGAACGGCTACTGGATCGACGCGGCATCGTCGCTGCGGATGCAGGACGACGCGGTCATCATCCTCGATCCGGTCAACCTCGACGTGATCAAGGATGCGCTGGTCAAGGGCACGAAGAACTTCATCGGCGGCAACTGCACGGTCAGCCTGATGCTGATGGCGCTCGGCGGCCTGTTCCGCGAGAACCTCGTCGATTGGATCACGGCGATGACCTACCAGGCCGCATCGGGCGCGGGCGCGCAGAACATGCGCGAGCTGCTGTCGCAGATGGGCACGCTGAACGGCGCGGTGCAGGAACAGCTCGCCGATCCGGCGTCCGCGATCCTCGACATCGACCGTCGCGTGCTGGCCGCGATGAACAGCGACGCGATGCCGACGAGCCACTTCGGCGTGCCGCTGGCCGGTTCGCTGATTCCGTGGATCGACAAGGATCTCGGCAACGGGATGTCGAAGGAAGAGTGGAAGGGCGGCGCGGAAACCAACAAGATCCTCGGCAAGCCGGCGATGGGCGAGCCGGGTTCGATCCCGGTCGATGGCCTGTGCGTGCGGATCGGCGCGATGCGCTGCCACTCGCAGGCGCTGACGATCAAGCTGAAGAAGGACGTGCCGCTCGACGAAATCAACGGCATCCTCGCATCGGCGAACGACTGGGTGAAGGTCGTGCCGAACGAGCGTGAAGCGTCGATGCGCGACCTGTCGCCGGCGAAGATCACCGGCACGCTGTCGGTGCCGGTCGGCCGCCTGCGCAAGCTCGCGATGGGCGGCGAATACCTGTCGGCGTTCACGGTCGGCGACCAGCTGCTGTGGGGCGCGGCCGAGCCGCTGCGCCGCATGCTGCGCATCCTGCTCGACAAGTAAGCACGCTGGCGGTCCGGCCCGCGGGCCGCGCTGCACGATACGACGCGCCGCGTCGGCCTTGGGATTCAGGGTCGGCGCGGCGCATTTTTCATGGGCGGTCGTTCAGCGCAGGTTCAGCAGCGTCTGGTCGACGGCCTGCTGAGTCTTGATCGTCTGCGCATTCGCCTGGTAATTGCGCTGCGCGGTGATCAGGTTCACGAGCTCGGTCGTCAGGTTGACGTTCGAGTTTTCGAGCGCGCTACCCTGCAGCGTGCCGTGGTTCGTGCTGCCCGGAGCTGAGACCTGCGGCACGCCCGACGCGGCCGTTTCCGCATACTGGTTGCCGCCGATGTTCACGAGCCCGTTCGGGTTGTTGAAGTTCGCGAGCGCGATCAGGCCGAGCACCGCGCTCTGGCCGTTCGAATAGTTGCCGGTGAGCTTGCCGTCGGTGCCGATCGAGAACGTCGTCAGCGTGCCGCTCGCGAAGCCGTCCTGCGCGAGATTGCTCACACCGTCCTTGCCGCCGTACTGCGTCGTGCCGCCGAGGTCGAGCGTCAGGTTCTGCGGATTGGCGCCGCCCGTCGTGCTCGGGATCGAGAACGCGAACTGGCCGAGGCTCGGCGTCGGCTGGCCGGTCGCGGCCGACGTCGTCGAGCTGAGCCGGCCCGACGCATCGAACGTGACGGTGCCGAGATTCGTCGGCGTCTGGCCCTGCACGCCCGCGTAGGCCTGCCACGTGCCGGCCGCGCCCTTCGCGAAGTACATCGTGACCTGTTGCGAGCCGCCGAGCGTGTCGTAGACCTGGATCGACGAGTTGTAGTTGTACGTCGTGTTGTCGGTCGCGTTGAACGGCGTCTTGGCCGGCACCTTGTCTTGCGCGTTCAGGTTGAACTGGCCGGTGATCCTGCTCGTCGCGCGCGGTGCGATGTTGCTGGTCGGCGCCTGCAGCGGCACGGTCTGCGCGGTGTTGATCACGCCGCCGGCGCCTGCCGCATAGCCCATCAGGTTGCGGCCTTGCGCGTCGACGATCGCGCCGTTCTTGTCGCGGTGGAACGTGCCGTCGCGCGAGTACGTGGTCACGCCGTTGCTCGACATCTGGAAGAAGCCGTTGCCGTTGATTGCAACGTCGAGCGACGACTTCGTCGAGTTGATCGTCCCCTGGCCGAAATTCTGCTGCACCGACGCGAGCCGCGTGCCGATGCCGATCTGCGTGTTGACCGACGTCGCGACCGAATTCGCGTACATGTCGGCGAAGTTCGCGCGTCCCTGCTTGAAGCCGACCGTGTTTGCGTTCGCGATGTTGTTGCCGATGACGTCGAGATTGCTCGACGCCCCGGCCAACCCGCTCAAACCCTGCTGATAGCCCATGTTCGTCCCCGTAACGAGCTCGTGAGTGAATGCAGTCGTGCGACTGCGCGATGACCCTCCGGTACTTCACGGCATCAGTCCGACCGCGTGCTGCTGTCTTTCCGGCATGGGCGGGCGCGAGGTCGAAATGTGCCGATTCCTGTTTGAAGGCGATCGTATCGACGGCGGTTATCAGGTCTGTGTAATTTTGTGTAATGCAATTGGATTGATGCAGAAACGATCGCTTTTGTATGAGTAATGGATCGTGCGGAAGGGGTGAAAGCCTTACGGGGCGGGGCTTTGGCGGTGTGAATTCTCATTTCTCCGATAAGAGGGGGAAATTGACTTCTTAACGACGAATTGGAATCGATCGGGATGGGATTGATCGCCGGTCGAGATTTGTTTTGATTGTGCGGCTGGTCATTCATTAACGGCGGGCGGGATGGATTGTTGAGGAAACGCTTGCGATTCTGTTGCTCCGGTCCTTCGGAGGATGTCCGCTGAGCGCCACAAGGCCGTGTCATTCGAGTGGGCGCGAGTCTGCCGTGAGGCGGCTTTCGACTGCGGCAAGCAGGTTCATTTTTACGGATTGGATACATGGACTGCGACACGCGCACCCGCTCGACATGAGCGCCCGCCCGCGCCCGGCGGCACCTGCCGGCGACGAATTCGGCCGGAACCCGATCGCGTGAAGTAAACTACGCGGTTACGACGCACAGACCCGCCGAAAGCGTCGCGTTTCGCGCGACGCTTTTGCATTTCTGCAGCCACTTTATTGACGCTTCCAACCGCGAATCCGAGCCGCGCCCGCGCGCGGCGATAGAGCCAACGATGTCCCGAATTTTCTTGTTTCCGCGTCAGTCCCGCCTGTCGCGCGCCGTGCGTGGCGCGCTGGCGATCCTGGCGCTCGGCGTAGCCGCATCGGCGTGGGCAGTCGGCACCGGCGAATTGCCGGCGTCCGCCGCCGGCACCGCCGCACCGCTTACCGTGACGGTCCAGCCGGGCCAGTCGCTGAACGACATCGCGAAAGCGGCCACGCAATCGCATGATCCGGCCGTGCTCGCACGCGCTGGCCGTGCGTTGTTCGACGCCAATCCGCAGGCGTTCATGAAACGCGACGCGAGCCGCCTGAAAGTCGGCGCGACGCTGACCGTGCCCGCGCTCGACGCGACCGGCGCGGCGCTCGTGCCGGCCGGCGCATCCGCTGCCTCCGGTACGGCGGCTGCTTCCGCGCCCGCCGCCGCATCGGGCGGAGCGGCGATCGCGCAGCATGGCGCATCCGCGCCGCATCCCGGCTCGACCGTGCAACCCGCGCCGGTGGCGCCGGCCGTGCATGCGGCGCCGGTGAGCGGGGCGAGTGTCGCGACGGCGACGGCGGCGGGAGCGTTGGCCTCGAACGGTGCTTCGGCTTCGATCGGCGCATCGGCCGCATATGGCGCGTCGGCTGTCGAAAGCACGCAGCCGGCGGCGTCCACGGCCGGGGCAAGCGGCCCGCACGTGTGGAGCGGTGCGATCCAGTCGGCGCCGTCGTCCGCGAGCGAGGCCGCGGGGCAGGCGGTGCCGGGTAGCCCGGTTTCCGGCGTGCATGAACCGGCCGGCGCGGCGCCCGCGGTGAGTGCGTCGCAGCCGCGGCCGTCGAGCCTTCAGCAATTGCTGGCGTTGAAGAATCGCGTGCTGATGGAGTTGCAGAAGCACGGCATCGGCAAGCCGGCGACGACGACCGGCGTCGCGCCTGCTCCGGCGCCCGCCGCGCCGCGTCCGGCCGCGAATGACGCGGGTGCATCGGCCGCGGCATCGACGGCGGACGAAGCCGCGTCGGGTGCGGCAGCGAGTGCGCCGCAACCGGCATCGGCTTCGGTACAACCGGTCGCGCCTGTCGCGACGCCTGCACGTCGTACCGAACAGATGGACTGGCGCCCGGTCGCCGTGGCCGGCGCTGCCGTGATCGTGCTTGCGGCCGGCTTCGCATGGCGCAAGCGCCGGAAGGGTCGCCGCGCTGACGATGCGGGTACCGTTGCGACTGCGGCCGCAGGGGGCGGTGCCGTGGCTGCGGAAGCCGAAGCCGCGTCGTCCGTCGAACGAGAACTGCCGATCACGCCCGAGATGCCGGTCGCACGCGATGCGGCGTCCGACATGACCCTCGCCGCGGCGACTGCCGCTGCGGCGGAGACGATCGAGCCGCCCGCAGCTGACACATCGCCCGCGCCTGAAGTGATGACGCCGCGTGACGAGTCGCCCGAATTGCCGGCTGCTCACGCTGCGGGGCCGCTCGCGAACGAGGCGACTCCGGTCGAGGCTCCGCACGACGCAGAACCGGCGGGAAAAACCACCGCAGCGGACCAGCCAGCCGACCCGACCGCCGCATCCGTCGCACCTTCGACGACCGAAGCGCAGCACGCGTCGCTGATGCAGAACGCGATCAGCGCGCTCAACAGTCTCGACATGCCGCTGCCGCCGCGGACGGCGGACGAGCCATCGTCGACGGCAGAGGAACCGTCTGCGCGGGCAGTGCAGTCCGACGGTGATAAAATCGCAACTAACGGTCAATCCGCGCAGCGCCCGCCAACGGGCGCGAGTGAACCGGCACCGGAACATCCCGCCGACCAGGACGACGAGTTCGATTGGGACCCGGACGCAGCGACGCCCGCCAGCCAAGCTGGGAGCCCGCCCGTGACGACATCGCTGCCGCCGCTCGGCGGCGCGCAGTTCGGCGCGCTTAAGCTCGACTTCGACCTCGACTTGCCATCGACACCGGGCGCCGCGCTGCCCGCACTCACCCCGAACGAGCTCGCGCGCATCGCCCGCAACAAGCTCGACCTCGCGGCCGAATACGTCGAACTGGGCGACCTGTCCGGCGCACGGACGCTGCTGCAGGAAGTGATCGACGCGAACGACGCCGCGACCCGCGACGATGCACGCGCGCTGCTCGCGAAACTGGCGGACGAGGCGTGATGCGGATCGCGCTGGGCATCCAGTACGACGGCGCGGCGTTCTGCGGCTGGCAGGCGCAGCCGCACGGGAAGACCGTGCAGAACCGGCTCGAACACGCGCTGGCCGAATTCGCACGGGTGCCGCTGCACACGACGGTGGCGGGGCGGACCGATACCGGCGTGCACGGACTCGGGCAAGTCGTGCATTTCGACACCGATCTCGAGCGCGAGGTGTTTTCGTGGGTGCGCGGCACCAACGCGTTCCTGCCGCCGACCGTGTCGGTGCAATGGGCGAAGCCGATGCCGGACACGTTCCATGCGCGTTTTTCGGCGTTCGAGCGCACCTACTACTACGCGCTGTACGTGCATCCGGTGCGTTCGCCGATGTTGGCCGGACGCGCCGGCTGGATCCACACGCCGCTCGACGACGACGCAATGCGCGCCGCCGCCGCGCATTTGATCGGCGAGCACGACTTTTCGTCGTTCCGGTCGTCGGAATGCCAGTCGAAGACGCCGGTCAAACACCTGTATCAGATCGATGTGCGGCGCGCGGGGCATTTCATCCATTTCCGCTTCCGCGCGAACGCGTTCCTGCATCACATGGTGCGCAACCTGATGGGCTGCCTCGTTGCGGTCGGGCGCGGCCGCTATCCGGCCGACTGGCTCGCCGACGTGCTGGCCGGGCGCGACCGCAATCTCGCGGCGCCCACGTTCATGGCCGACGGGTTGTACCTCGCCCACGTCGGCTATCCGGCGGAATTCGCCGTCCCGCCCGCGCAGCTCGGCAGCGTACCGTGGAGCAGCGTCTGGGCGGATCTGGACCCACAAACATGACGGAGCACGCCGTGTCTTCTTCGAATTCCGCCGCGGCCGGCCTGGCGCCGCGCACGCGCATCAAGCTGTGCGGGCTGTCGCGTCCCGAGGACGTGCTGCATGCGGCCGCGCTCGGCGCCGATGCGATCGGCCTCGTGTTCTACCCGAAGAGCCCGCGCGCGGTGACGATCGCGCAGGCGGCCGAGCTGGCGAGCCTCGCGCCGCCGTTCGTGTCGGTGGTCGGGCTGTTCGTGAATGCAACCGAAGCCGACATCGAAGCCGTCGTGCGCGACGTGCCGCTCACGGTGCTGCAGTTCCATGGCGACGAGACGCCGGAGCAGTGCGATGCGCTCGGCCGCGCGGCCCGCCTGCCGTGGTTGCGCGCGGTACGCGTCGGCCCCTCGACGCAGCGTGCCGATTTGGTAGAATCGGCTCTTCATTATTCGAAAGCGCGCGGCCTCCTGTTCGACACTTTGGTGCCGGATTACGGCGGTAGCGGCAAGGTCTTCGATTGGTCTCTTATTCCCGCAGAGCTCGCGCGTCGGGCCGTTTTGAGTGGTGGCTTGAACGCGCAAAACGTCGGTGATGCGATCCGCCAGCTGCGTCCGTTTGCTGTCGATGTCTCGAGTGGCATCGAAGTGGAGGGCGAGAAGGGCGTGAAGGATCATGCCCGGATGGCGGCGTTCGTACGCGCGGTGCGCGAAGCGGACGCCGGGTGATGCAAGCCGGTGCGACCCCCAAAGCGGGCGCACCGACCGATCGAGAGAGACACCATGTACAACCTTCCTGATGATCGCGGCCATTTCGGCCCGTATGGCGGCGTGTTCGTCGCCGAGACGCTGATTCACGCGCTGGACGAACTGCGCGCGGCGTATGAAAAGTTCCAGAACGATCCCGACTTCGTCGCCGAATTCGAGCGCGAGCTGAAGTATTTCGTCGGCCGCCCGTCGCCGATCTATCACGCGCAGCGCTGGAGCGAGATGCTCGGCGGCGCGCAGATCTACCTGAAGCGCGAAGACCTGAACCACACAGGTGCGCACAAGATCAACAACGTGATCGGCCAGGCGCTGCTCGCGAAGCGCATGGGCAAGAAGCGCGTGATCGCCGAGACGGGCGCCGGCCAGCACGGCGTCGCGACCGCGACGATCTGCGCGCGCTTCGGGATGGAGTGCGTCGTCTACATGGGCTCGGAGGACGTGCGCCGGCAGGCCGCGAACGTCTACCGGATGAAGCTGCTGGGCGCGACGGTCGTGCCGGTCGAATCGGGTTCGCGCACGCTGAAGGACGCGCTGAACGAAGCGATGCGCGACTGGGTCACGAACATCGAAAGCACGTTCTACATCATCGGCACGGTCGCGGGCCCGCACCCGTACCCGATGATGGTGCGCGACTTCCAGCGCGTGATCGGCGACGAGTGCAAGGTGCAGATGCCCGAACTCGCGGGGCGTCAGCCGGACGCGGTGATCGCGTGCGTCGGCGGCGGGTCGAACGCGATGGGCATCTTCTATCCGTACATCGACGATACCTCGGTGCAGCTGATCGGCGTCGAAGCGGCCGGCGACGGCCTCGACACGGGCCATCACGCTGCCTCGCTGATCGCGGGCAGCCCGGGCGTGCTGCACGGCAACCGCACGTACCTGCTGCAGGACGACAACGGCCAGATCATCGAGACGCATTCGGTGTCGGCGGGCCTCGATTATCCGGGCGTCGGTCCCGAGCACGCATGGCTGAAGGACAGCGGCCGCGCGCAGTACGTTCCGATCACCGACGCGGAAGCGTTGAAGGCGTTCCACGACTGCTGCCGGATCGAGGGGATCATTCCCGCGCTCGAGTCGAGCCACGCGATCGCGTATGGCGTGAAGCTTGCGCCGACGTTGCCGAAGGACAAGCTTCTGCTCGTCAACCTGTCGGGCCGCGGCGACAAGGACATGCACACGGTCGCAGAGCGATCGGGCATCGAGCTCTGACCCCGACCGATGCGTGACCTGATCGAAGAGCCGGGCGGCGGCGCCGCGAGCGAGGCGGAGGCGGTTCAGCCCGCCGCTGCCGCGCCGCGCGCGCTGCCGTCCGGTATCGAACTGCACAACCGCGACTTCCTGACCCATGCCGCGTATCTGCCGGATGCGTCGATTGACCTGATCGTCGCCGATCCGCCGTACGGGCTCGGCAAGGACTACGGCAACGATTCGGACAAGCGTTCGGGCGACGATTTCCTCGCGTGGACGCGCGGGTGGCTCGAGCTCGCGATTCCGAAGCTGAAGCCGAGCGGGTCGATGTACATCTTCTGCACGTGGCAGTACGCGCCGGAAATCTTCAGTTTCCTGAAGACGCAGCTCACGATGGTCAACGAGATCATCTGGGACCGGCGCGTGCCGAGCATGGGCGGCACGACGCGCCGTTTCACGTCGGTGCACGACAACATCGGCCTTTTCGCGGTTTCGAAGGCGTATTACTTCGATCTCGATCCGGTCCGCATCCCGTACGACGCCGATACGAAGAAGGCCCGCTCGCGCAAGCTGTTCGAAGGCAGCAAGTGGCTGGAGATGGGCTACAACCCGAAGGACGTCTGGTCGGTCTCGCGCCTGCACCGGCAGCACGCGGAGCGCGTCGATCATCCGACCCAGAAGCCGCTCGAAATCATCGAGCGGATGGTGCTCGCAAGCTGCCCGCCGGGCGGCCGCGTGCTCGATCCGTTCATGGGCAGCGGCACGACCGCGGTGGCCTGCGCACGGCAGGGGCGCGACTTCGTCGGCTACGAGATCAACGAAAGCTATTGTGCGATCGCGCACGAGCGCGTGAGCGCGCTCGCCGCGCCGGCGTGCGCGTGAATCGCGCCGCCGCATCGCCGCATGCATCTAGGAAAAATTGCCATGTCCCGTATTCAGCAGACCTTCGCCGCGCTCGCCGAACAAGGCCGTAAGGGCCTGATCCCGTTCATCACCGCCGGCGACCCCGATCCCGCGAAAACCGTCGAATTCATGCACGCGCTCGCCGCGGGCGGCGCGGACGTCATCGAACTCGGCGTGCCGTTCTCGGACCCGATGGCCGACGGCCCCGTGATCCAGCGCTCGTCGGAACGCGCGCTCGCGCGCGGCGTCACGTTGAAGAGCGTGCTCGCCGACGTGAAGCGTTTTCGCGAAACCGACCTCAAAACCCCCGTCGTGCTGATGGGCTATGCGAACCCGATCGAACGGATGGGCGTCGACACGTTCGCGGCCGAAGCGCATGCGGCCGGCGTCGACGGCGTGCTGGTGGTCGACTATCCGCCGGAAGAGGCGGGCGTGTTCGCGGAAAAGATGCGTGCCGCGCAGATCGATCCGATCTTCCTGCTTGCGCCCACATCGACCGACGCACGCATCGCCGACGTCGGCAAGATCGCGAGCGGCTACGTGTATTACGTGTCGCTCAAGGGCGTGACCGGCGCGGGAAATCTGGATGTTTCGAGCATTGCAGGTAAAATCCCGGCCATCAAGTCGCGCGTGCCGGTTCCGGTGGGCGTCGGCTTCGGTATCCGCGACGCCGAAACGGCGCGCGCGGTGGCCGAAGTGTCGGACGCCGTCGTGATCGGCAGCCGCCTCGTGCAGCTGCTCGAGAGCGCCGCGCCGGAAGGCGCCGCTGCCGCGTTGAAGACTTTCATCGCCGAGCTGCGCGCTGCGCTGGACGGTGCGGGCAACACGGCGCGATAAACACAACACAGGAAGCGGGAACGGGCCGGTTGGCCCGCCCCGCCACGGAACAGGAAACCATACGATGAGCTGGCTCGACAAACTGTTGCCGCCGAAGATCAAGCAGACCGACCCGAAAAGCCGCAAGGGCATTCCGGAAGGCCTGTGGGTCAAGTGCCCGTCCTGCGAGGCCGTTCTCTATCGCAACGACGTGGACGCGAACCTGCACGTGTGTCCGAAGTGCGATCACCACATGCGCATCGGCGCGCGTGAGCGCCTCGACGGGCTGCTCGATCCGGAAGGCCGCTATGAAATCGGCCAGGAAATCGTGCCGGTCGACTCGCTGAAGTTCAAGGACAGCCGCAAGTACCCCGATCGTCTGAAGGAAGCGATGGACGAAACCGGCGAGACCGACGCGATGGTCGTGATGGGCGGGGCGATCCACACGCTGCCCGTCGTCGCGGCCTGTTTCGAGTTCTCGTTCATGGGCGGCTCGATGGGTTCGGTCGTCGGCGAGCGCTTCGCGCGCGGCGCGCAGAACGCGCTGGAGCAGCACGTGCCGTTCATCTGCTTCACGGCATCGGGCGGCGCGCGGATGCAGGAAAGCCTGCTGTCGCTGATGCAGATGGCCAAGACCACCGCGATGCTGACCAAGCTGGCGGAAGCCAAGCTGCCGTTCATCTCGGTGCTGACCGACCCGACGATGGGTGGCGTGTCGGCGAGCTTCGCGTTCCTCGGCGACGTCGTGATCGCCGAGCCGAAGGCGCTGATCGGCTTCGCCGGCCCGCGCGTGATCGAGCAGACGGTCCGCGAGAAGCTGCCGGAAGGCTTCCAGCGCGCCGAATTCCTGCTGAAGACGGGCGCGATCGACATGATCGTCGACCGTCGCAAGATGCGCGACGAGATCGCGCAGTTGCTCGCGCTGCTGCAGCGACAGCCGGCCGACGCGCTGGCTTGACCGGCGCAAGGTTGTGACTCTGCGCGTCGCCTGGCTTCAACGTCAGGCGGCGCGCTTCGTTTTTTGGCGTAGTGGCGGTACCGATCCAGATTTGATCCGATGAGCACTTTTCCCACTCTCGACGCGTGGCTTTCGCATCTCGAATGCGCGCACCCGGTCGGCATCGACATGGGCCTGACCCGTATCGGGCAGGTCAAGGCGGCGCTGCAGCTCGAATTCGCGTGCCCGGTGATCACCGTCGGCGGCACGAACGGCAAGGGTTCGACCTGCGCGTTCCTCGAGACGATCCTCGTGCGCGCGGGCTACAAGGTCGGCTGCCACACGTCGCCGCACCTGCTCGAATTCAACGAGCGCGCGCGCGTGAACGGGCAGAACGTGACCGACGACGAGCTGCTGCCGCATTTCGAGGCCGTCGAAGCCGCGCGCACGTCGCTGGCCGAACCTGTATCGCTCACGTATTTCGAATTCACGACGCTCGCGATCCTGCATCTGTTCGCCTCGCGCGGGCTGGATGCGGTGATTCTCGAAGTCGGCCTCGGCGGCCGGCTCGACGCGGTCAACATCATCGATACCGATTGCGCGATCGTCACGAGCATCGACATCGACCACACCGAATACCTCGGCGACACGCGCGAGAAGATCGCGTTCGAGAAGGCCGGGATCTTCCGCGCGGGCAAGCCGGCGATCTGCGGCGATCCGGCCGCGCCGCAGACGCTGATCGACCACGCCGAAGCGATCGGCGCCGATCTGTGGCTGGTCGGCCGCGATTTCCGCTACGAGGCGCAGGCGGGCGCCGAGCGTCAGCAATGGAGCTATCTCGGCCGCGAGAAGCGCTATCCGGCGCTCGCGTATCCGGCGCTGCGCGGCGCGAACCAACTGATCAATGCGTCGGCCGCGCTCGCCGCGCTCGAGGCGCTGCGCCCGGTGCTGCCGGTGTCCGCGCAGGACATCCGGCTCGGGCTGGCCAACGTCGAGCTGCCGGGGCGCTTCCAGGTGCTGCCGGGCAAGCCGGCGATCGTGCTCGACGTCGCGCACAACCCGCATGCGTCGGCCGTGCTCGAGCAGAACCTCGGCAACATGGGCTTCTTCCCGTACACGTACGCGGTGTTCGGCGCGATGCACGACAAGGATATCGACGGCGTGCTGCAGCACCTGAAGGGCGAGATCGACCACTGGTGCGTGACCGACCTGCCGCTGCCGCGCGCGGCCTCCGCGGAGCAGCTCGAAGCCGCGCTGCGCAAGGCCGGCGTGGAGGAGGGGCCTGATTCGAGCGTGACGCGGTACGCGTCGCCCGCGGAAGCGTTTCGCGATGCGCTAAAAAGAGCATCCGAGAATGATAGAATCGTGGTTTTCGGCAGTTTCCATACGGTTGCCGGCGTGCTGGCCTACCGTAAATCGCAGCAACACTGACTGACGGGCAGTTTCGGACTCAGCCATTCATGGGAATTTTCTCGTTCGGCAAGAAAGACGACGACGCGCCCCCGCGGCGCGGCGGTCGCACCGGGGCCTCCCGGAACGTGCGCACGGAGCGCACTGAACGCGTCGAGCGACGCTCGCGCCGCACCGAGCGTCCGGAATCGGATGCACTGCTCCTCGATCCGACCCTTCCAGAAAAGCAACGCGCGCGCCGTCGCCTCGTCGGCGCGATCGCGCTCGTCGTGGCCGCGGTGATCGTGCTGCCGATGGTGCTCGATTCGCACCCGAAGCCGGTCACGGACGACATCGCGATCGACATCCCGAACCGCCCCGCGCATCAGGCGGTCGCGCCGCGCGACGACGATGTGTCCGACGTGCAGGCGGGTGTCGCGCACGACGAACCGCCGGCCTCCGATACGGCCGTTGCGGCCGCACCGGCGCCCGCGCCGAAGGATGCCGCGAAGCCGGCCGCGAAACCCGATACGACCACCACGGCGAGCGTGACGCCGCCGAAGCCCGCGCCGAAGCCGGCTGCGTCCGCCGCGAAACCGGCCACGCCGAAGCCTGCGCCCGCAACCGTCGCGAATGACGGCGCCGCGAGCCCGGACAGCGGCGACGCATCGTCGCCGGCATCGCCGGCCGGTGCGCGCTTCGCGGTGCAGCTCGGCTCGTTCAAGGACGACGCGACGGCCCGTTCGTGGGCGACCAAGTTGAAATCGGCGGGTGTGCCCGCATATGTCGAGCATCGCAAGCAGGCAGACGGCAGCACGGCTACACTGTTGCGGGCCGGCCCGTTCGCGGATCGTTCGGCGGCCTCCGCCGCGATCGCGAAAGTGCGCGAAGCCGGTCTGACGCAGTAATGCCACGATGCTGACGGCTTTCGACTACGCTGTATTGGCGGTGATCGTGTTGTCGGCGCTGCGCGGCGCGTGGCGCGGCTTCGTGTCCGAGATTTTCGGGCTGATCGGCTGGATCGCGGCGATCGTGATCGCGAGCCGCTACGTCGGGCTGGTCGTGCCGTACATTCCGGCGAACTGGCCGGGCGGCGCGCTGACGCAGTGGGTGATCGCCTTCGCGTTGCTCGTGATCGGCGTCGTGCTGGTCGCCGGCGTGGCGAACGCGCTGCTGTCGCGGATCGCGCAGGCGAGTGGCCTGGGCGGCGTCGACCGCTCGCTGGGCATGATGTTCGGGCTCGTCCGCGGCTGCGTGCTGGTGGTGCTGCTGGTCGCGGCGGCCGGGCTGACCGAATTGCCCAAACAGGATTTCTGGCGCAATGCGCTCTTGCGTCCTTTTGCCGAACAGGGCGTGCATGAGCTGAAGCAGCTCCTGCCCGACGGCATGGCCCAGTACGTACGCGTGTGACGACGCGGCCGGGCAGGACGGAACCGATTTTGTCATTCTGAAGGACATGCCATGTGCGGCATCGTAGGCGTTATCTCCCAATCCCCGGTCAATCAGCTGATCTATGACAGCCTGCTGCTGCTGCAGCATCGCGGTCAGGACGCGGCGGGCATTGCGACGGCGGACGGCAGCAATTTCCACATGTACAAGGCGAACGGCATGGTGCGCGACGTGTTCCGCACGCGCAACATGCGCAGCCTGCCCGGCACCTACGGCATCGGCCAGGTGCGCTACCCGACGGCCGGCTCGGCGTCGAGCGAGGCCGAGGCGCAGCCGTTCTACGTGAACGCGCCGTTCGGGATCATCCTCGCGCACAACGGCAACCTGACGAACTGGCAGCAACTGAAGGACGAGATGTTCCGGATCGACCGCCGGCACATCAATACCAATTCCGACAGCGAAGTGCTGCTCAACGTGTTCGCGCACGAGCTGCAACTGTCGACCACGGGCCTCGAGCTCGATCCGGCGTCGGTGTTCAAGGCGGTCTCGGGCGTGCATCGCCGCCTGCAGGGTTCGTACGCGATCGTGTCGCTGATCGCCGGCTACGGGCTGCTCGCGTTCCGCGATCCGTTCGGCATCCGGCCGCTGTGCATCGGCAAGCTCGAGACCGAGCACGGCACCGAGTGGATGGTCGCGTCGGAGTCGGTGGCGGTCGAAGGCATCGGTTTCGAATTCGTGCGCGACCTGGAGCCGGGCGAAGCGATCTTCATCGACAAGGCCGGCAACTTCCACAGCCAGCAGTGCGCGGAGAACCCGACGCTGAATCCGTGCATGTTCGAATACGTGTATCTGGCGCGTCCGGATTCGTGCCTCGACGGCGTGCCGGTCTACAACGTGCGCCTGCGCATGGGCGACTATCTCGCCGAGAAGATCAAGCGCGAACTGCCGAACGTGCCGATCGACGTCGTGATGCCGATTCCCGATTCGTCGCGCCCGGCGGCGATGCAGGTCGCCGCGAAGCTCGGCGTCGAGTATCGTGAAGGCTTCTTCAAGAACCGCTACGTCGGCCGGACCTTCATCATGCCGGGGCAGGCCGTGCGCAAGAAGTCGGTGCGCCAGAAGCTCAACGCGATGAGCATCGAGTTCAAGGACAAGCACGTGCTGATCGTCGACGATTCGATCGTGCGCGGCACGACCTCGCACGAAATCGTGCAGATGGCGCGCGATGCGGGCGCGAAGTCGGTGATCTTCGCGTCGGCGGCGCCGCCCGTGAAGTTCCCGAACGTGTACGGCATCGACATGCCGACGCGTGGCGAACTCGTCGCGCACGGCCGCACCGACGAAGAAGTCGCGAAGATCATCGGCGCCGACCACCTGATCTATCAGGACGTCGACGATCTGCGCCGCGCGGTGCGCGACATCAACCCGAAGCTCGAGCACTTCGAGGCATCGTGTTTCGATGGCAACTACATCACCGGCGCGGTGACGCCCGAGTACCTCGATGCGATCGAGCGCGCGCGCCTCGCGCCGGCGTCGCAGGCCGATCGCGATACGGCCGGCGATACCGAGCGTTCGCAGATGAACCTGCAACTGTCGGTCGAGTAACGCCGGCGCACGCTTTTATCGAGGCGTGATAGGATGTGGCCTTGCGTCGATTTGATATCAGCTTGCGGACGCGGGGCAACTTCCCAAAACAGCTAAAGCGAAGGCCGGCGGCAGCCGGCCCGAGTCGATCGCTGTCGTACCGCACCGAAGCCCGCTGATGCCGACGCATAGCGGGCTTTTTGTTTTTTGGCCTCGGTTTTGACCGGGTCCGCGCCGCATGAACGACCGTCGGCGCGGCCCTCGAATACGGAAAACGGAACATGGACGACTCCCTCAACTTCGACACGCTTGCCGTGCGCGCGGGCACGCTGCGCAGCGACTTCAACGAGCATTCGGAAGCGCTGTTCCTCACGTCGAGCTTCTGCTTCTCGAGCGCGGCCGACGCGGCCGAGCGCTTCGCGAATTCGGAAGACTATTTCACCTATTCGCGCTTCACGAATCCGACCGTCACCATGTTCCAGGAGCGTCTCGCGGCGCTCGAGGGCGGCGAGGCGTGCATCGCGACGGCGTCGGGCATGGCCGCGATCATGTCGGTCGTTATGTCCGCGCTGCAGGCGGGCGACCACCTCGTCAGCTCGCGCAGCCTGTTCGGCTCGACGCTCGGGATGTTCTCGCAGATCTTCAGCAAGTTCGGGATCACGACGACCTTCGTCGACCCGACCGACCTGAACGCGTGGCAGGAAGCGGTGCGGCCGGAAACGAAGATGTTCTTCCTCGAGACGCCGTCGAACCCGCTGACCGAGCTCGCCGACATCGAGGCGATCGGCAAGATCGCGAAGGCGGCGAACGCGCTGTTCGTCGTCGACAACTGTTTCTGCAGCCCGGTGCTGCAGCAGCCGCTGAAGCTCGGCGCGGATGTCGTGATGCACTCCGCGACGAAATTCCTCGACGGGCAGGGCCGCGTACTCGGCGGTGCGCTGGTCGGCTCGAAGGAATTCATCATGGGCAAGGTGTTCCCGTTCGTGCGCAGCGCGGGCCCGACGCTGTCGGCGTTCAATGCTTGGGTGCTGCTGAAGGGGATGGAGACGCTGTCGCTGCGCGTCGAGAAGCAGTCGGCGAACGCGTTGGAGATCGCGCGCTGGCTCGACTCGCATCCAGCGGTGGCGCGCGTGTTTTATCCAGGGCTCGAATCGCATCCGCAGCATGAACTCGCGAAGCGTCAGCAGAAGGCGGGTGGTGCGATCGTGTCGTTCGAGCTGAAGGGCGACACGCCCGAGCAGCAGCGCGCGAACGCATGGCGCGTGATCGACGGCACGAAGTTGGTGTCGATCACCGGCAACCTCGGCGACACGCGTACGACGATCACGCATCCGGCCACCACGACGCACGGCCGGATTACGCCGGAAGCGCGTGCGGCGGCGGGGATCACCGAGGGGTTGATCCGCTTGGCGGTCGGGCTCGAGCATGCGGGCGACGTTCGCAACGATCTGGCGCGTGGTCTGGACGGCTGAGCGAGATAGCACTTTTTGGCTGGGCGTCAATGAAAACGGGCCGCTCGAGAGAGCGGCCCGTTGTCATTTCGGCGTATGCCGTCGCGTGCGTTTCGCCGACGTTCAGCCAGCGGCGTGCCCGGGCGGTGCGGCACGCATCGCGTCCACCATCCAACGCAACGTTTCGTCGAGCGGCGTGACCGGCAATTCGCCCACCGCGCGCCGCAGCTTGTCGCGCGACCCGCTCAGGCTTTTCACTTCGTTGTGCCGCACGAAGCGCGGGTCGATCGTCACGTCGATCACGTAACCGGCGATGCGCGACAGCATTGCCAGCACTTCCTTCAGCGAATACGCGCGCTCCGAGCAGACGTTGAACGTCTCGCCGGCCGGCGCGGTTTCGATGAGCTTCAGATAGGCGGCCGTCACGTCGCGCACGTCGGAGAAATCGCGGCTCACGTCGAGGTTGCCGAGCGAGATCCGCGGCGCGTTGCTCGCATAGTGCGCGACGAGCTTCGGCAGCAAATAGGCGTCGCTCTGGCCCACACCGGTGTAGTTGAACGGCCGCGCGATCACGATCGGCAGCCGGTCGGCCCAGAGCTTCGCCGCATATTCCATTGCGAGCTTGCTGACCGCGTAGTCGTTCGCCGGGGCAGGCGCGACGGTTTCGTCGAGCACGCCGGCCGTCGAATTGCCGTAGACGTTCGCACTGCTGGCCAGCAACACCGCCGACGGACGGCGGTCGAGGCCGGCGAGCGCCGCCAGCAGGTTGCGCGTGCCGACGATGTTGACCGCGTAGGTCTGCGACGGCTCGTCCTGCGCGACGTGCGCACGCGCGGCGAGATGCACGACCGCGTCGGGGCGCGCATCGGCCGCGGCCGCGCGCATGGCCTCCGCGTCGAGCAGGTCGGCGGGCAGCAGCGTGCAGTGTGCGAACGCCGGATCGGCGGGGCGGGGCGTGCCGGGCGCGACCGTGCCCCAGACGTCATAGCCGGCCGCCTGCAGGCGTTCGGCCATGTAGCGACCGGTGAAGCCCGTCAGGCCCGTGACGAATGCACGGCGCGACGGACGCCCGGTTTCAGAACGTGTCATGGTGTTGGTTCCGCGTCAAATCCGCTTCGACCATCATCTGGCAAAGTTGTTCGAGCGTCGTCTTCGGTGCCCAGCCCAGTTTGCTTTTCGCCTTGTCCGCGCAGCCGATCAGCAGGTCGACTTCGGCCGGGCGGTAGAACTTCGGATTCACTTCGACGAGCACGTTGCCGGTCGCCGCATCAAGGCCGCGCTCCTGCTCGCCCTTGCCGGTCCATTCGATCTGGTAGCCGGCCGCCGCGAACGCCATCCGCACGAAGTCGCGCACGGTTTCGGTGCGGTTGGTCGCCAGCACGTAGGTGTCGGGTTCGTCGGCCTGCAGCATGCGCCACATGCCTTCGACGTATTCGAGCGCAAAGCCCCAGTCGCGCTTCGCGTCGAGATTGCCGAGCTCGAGCTTGGTCGTCTTGCCCAGCTTGATCTTCGCGATCGTGTCGGTGATCTTGCGCGTGACGAATTCGCGGCCGCGCAGCGGCGATTCGTGGTTGAACAGGATCCCGCTGCTGCCGAACAGGCCATACGATTCGCGATAGTTCACGGTCATCCAGTGCGCGTACAGCTTCGCGACGCCGTACGGGCTGCGCGGATAGAACGCGGTGGTTTCCGTTTGCGGAATGGCCTGTACCTTGCCGAACATCTCGGACGTCGACGCCTGGTAGAAGCGCGTCTTCGGGCTCACGACGCGAATCGCCTCGAGCAGGTTCAGCGGGCCGATGCCGGTCACTTCGGCGGTCGTCGCCGGCTGGTCGAACGACACGCCGACGAAGCTTTGCGCGGCCAGGTTGTAGAGCTCGTCCGGCTGTGTGCGTTCGAGCAGGCGCAGGCTCGAGCCTGCGTCGGTCAGGTCGTGTTCGACGAGCGTCAGGTTCGGGTGCGTGTCGACGCCAAGCTCGGCGATACGCCAGAAGTTCACCGAGCTGGTGCGGCGGTAGGTGCCGGTGACTTCGTAGCCTTTGTCGAGCAGCAGTTTGGTCAGGTACGCACCGTCTTGCCCCGAAATTCCGGTGATGATGGCCTTTTTACGCGTTTGGCTCATGGCGTTGTCCTGGTAGAAGCGATGGATGATGAAATTCAGGCGGTCGTGCCGGCGGCAGCCGGCACCGCGCGGCGCGCCGGCCCGCGTGTCAGGCGCCGTTCGAAGCCGTACCAGCTCAGGGTCGCGTAAGCGAGCGTGATCGCCAGCGCGAGCACGGCCGTGACGAAGCGGTTCAGGTGCAGCGGCCACAGCGCGTACAGCACGCTCAGGTGGATCAGATAGACGGTGTAGCTGACGGTGCCGACGTAGACGAGCATCGGGTTCGTCAGCACGCGCTGCACGAGGCCGCGGCCGCGCAGCGCGATCACGACGATCGACGTGCACAGCAGCAGCGAGATGCTGTAGAGCGCCGCGTTCGAGAGCGGCGTGTTCGCGGCGCGAAAGCGCGGGAACGACAGGTGCAGCCAGCCGAGGATCGCGAGCGACACGAGCGCGCCGACGATCGCGAGCGGATAGAACGGCTCCAGCGCACGCCGGTCGCGACGCAGCACGATCGCCAGCAACGCGCCGGCCGCGAGCAGGTCCATCCGGAACGGCGTCAGGTAGTAGATCGGCCAGAACGAATCGAACCACGGCGTCGCGATCGCGCGCAGCACCGGCGCCGCGACGACCAGCGCGGCCGCGATCCACAGCAGCGCGCGCTCCGAGCACCACAGCACGACGAACGGCCAGAAGATGTAGAACTGCTCCTCGACCGCGAGCGACCACAGCACGTTCAGGCTGTCATGGCCGATGCTGCCGAGCGACAGCCCGATATTGGTCGAGAAAAACGCGAACCACGGCCAGTGCGGCAGCCAGCTCGCGCCGAACAGCAGCGTCGACACCACCAGCAGCAGCACGTACGGCGGCAGGATGCGGCGCACGCGGCGGGCATAGAAGTGGCTGAAGTACGACTGCCCGCGCGCCTTGCGATCGAGCAGGATGCCGGTGATCAGCAGGCCGCTCAGCACGAAGAACAGGTCGACACCCATCCACAGCGGCGCCTTCAGCGCGTGCTGCAGAAATACGGCGCCCACCGCGATCGCGCGCAGCCCGTCGAGCTGCACGATCCGGCCGTGGTGCGGCGGGGCGAGGTCGGCGGGGCGCGCCAGGGCCGTCATCGCGCGGCTCCTTCACGACCCGCATCCAATGCGTGTACGTATTGCATGCCTTTAAATCGAATATGGAATCGAAACCGATTCTAGGGAAAAGAAATCGGTAAAAAAACGCGCGTCGGTTAGCGGGCGATAAATAGGCAAATGCCGATTATTACGATCGCGGCATGAAAGGTTGGCGCCCGGACGGGCTCACCAGGCGGCGCGGAGCGGAATTTTCTACGTGGTGGCGCGGAAAAAGGCGGTCGTTATTGCCGTTTTTGGGCGTCGTTTATTCGCTGTTCCGGCTCGATATTTCAGGCAGAAACATCCCCAAATATTTCCAAATTTCTTGTGATTATTTTTGCTTGTAACCTGCATCGCGACGTTTGAAACCCATTTAGCGACAGGGCGCGGCCGCGGGCGATCCGTGGCAGCGCCGGTCGCTGTTGCATCGAGTCTGGAGAAGCGCATTGCGACGTCTGATTCTGGTTGGCATGACGGTATGCGCGGTGCTGCTGACGAGCGCCGCGCCGGCCGAAACGGTGTTGCCCGCGACGACCTCGTGGATCGGCAACACGTTCGGCTATGGCGATGGCACATGGACGCAGATCGACATCCGCGCGATCGCGGTGACGCCCGAGGGCAAGGTGTATACGAATGCGCCGTGGGACGAGAGTGGCGCCGAGGCGAGCGTCTACCAGGACGGGAAGATGCTCGGCTTCGCCGGCGGCACGCACGGCTGGGGCAATCTCGGCGGCAGCGCGATCGCGGTGAACAGCAAGTACGCGTATGTCGCGATCGGTGTCGGCAACGAGCGCGGTCACCTGCAGTCGCCCGGCATCTGGCCGGACAAGGGCAAGCAATGGTTCGGCATCTCGCGGCGCACGATTGGCGACATGAAGCAGCCCGCGCCGTTTCGCGCGGCGCCGCAGGTCGCGCCGGGCGGGCGCGCCGATACCGGCCGCGCACGGATGGCCGCCAGCTTCATGATGATGAACGAGGTGCCGGCGCCCGCGCGCTCGGAAGTGGGCGAGGCGAAGGCGGAAGTGGGCGGCCTCGCGGCCGACGACAAGACGCTGTTCGCGACCAATCCGTCGCGCGACGTGGTGGATGTCTACGACGCGGAGACGATGCAGCAGAAGGGCACGTGGAGCGCGCACGAGCCGGGCCGCATCGCGCTCGCCGGCGACGGCACGCTGTGGCTGCTGACCGATACGCTGGGCGGCCCTGCGCATCTCGTGCACGTGCGGGCCGACGGCCGCAAGCTCGACGACGCGCCGGCGCTGCCGGAAGGCACCGACGCGGTGGACGTGGCGGTCGACGCGAAAGGGCGCGTGCTCGTCGCGGACAACGGGCCGCGCCAGCAGATCCTGATCTTCTCGAAAGGCGGCAACGGCTATGCGCCGTCGGGCACGCTCGGCGAGCGCGGCGGCATTTTCGCGGGCCCGGTGCCGGGGCGGCCGGGCCCGCAGCGTTTCAACGGGCTGACCGGCGTCGGCGTCGACCGCGCGGGCAACATCTACGTATCGATGAACGGGATCGGGCCGCGCCACGACACGATCGGCGCGGGGCTCGGCGCGGTGCTGGAAAGCTACACGCCGGACGGCAAGCTGCGCTGGCAGGTGCAGGGGCTGCTGTTCGTCGACGGCGCGTGGCTCGACCCCGCGCGGCCGAACAGCGTGTACACGGGCAACAAGCGCTTCGAGCTCGACCTGTCGAAGCCGCCGGGCCAGGACTGGAAATACGTCGGCTTCCTGTCGAACCGCTTCAAGTATCCGGACGACCCGGTGTTCCACACGGATCAGTATCCGGGCATGCCGATCGCGCGGCGCGTCGACGGGCGCACGTTCCTGTACCTGACCGACATGTACGCAGATCACCTCAAGATCTACCGGTTCGACGCGAAGCGCGACGGCGAGGTCGCGATTCCGTCCGGCCTGATCGCAGGCCGTGCGCGGCCGGTCGACAAGGTGCCGAACAAGCCGCCGGGCGGCGACTGGCTGTGGCGCGACGCGAACGGCAACGGCCGGATCGATGCCGACGAGTCCGAGATCAACACGACGGGCAAGGCGAAGGCGGGCGGCTGGGGCTGGTGGGTCGACACGAAGGGCGACATCTGGCGCACGAGCGACGTGCGTGGCATCCACCGCTTCCAGTACGGCGGCGTCGACAAGGCCGGCAACCCGATCTATTCGTACGACAAGGTCACGACCTACCCGATGCCGCAGCCGTTCACGCAGCTGCGCCGCGCGATCTACGAGCCGCAGACCGACACGCTGTACGTGACCGGCTACACGGCCGACGCGCCGCCGCAGCCGGGCATCAACAAGGAAGTGGGGCGCGTGCTGATCCGCTTCGACAAGTGGTCGACGGGCTCGCCGGTCGCGCGCTACCAGGTGGCGCTGCCGTGGAAGCTCGATGCGAAGCCGATCTTCGACCTGATCGGGATCACGGTCGAGGGCCGCTACCTCTTCACGGTGGAGCCGGTCGGCAAGATCCACGTGTACGACAAGGAAACCGGCAAGGAAGTCGGCGTGATGAGCCCGGGCGCCGAGGTCGGCAAGGCGTCGGGCTGGGTCGACGTGCCGTTCGGCATCAGTGCGTTCCGGCGCGAGAACGGTGAGTACCTGGTGTTCGTCGAGGAAGACGCGCGCGGCAAGGTGCTCATGTACCGCTGGAAACCGTGACGGGCGGCGCGCCGTCGTCGGCGTCAACGTCACACAAGGCTAAAGCATGGACAAAGGCATACTCAAGAACGTTTCGATCAACTTCATCGGGCTGATCCTGCCGACCTTCGTGTCGCTGGTGACCGTGCCCGCGTACATCCACGCGCTCGGCGTCGAACGCTACGGCGTCGTGAGCCTCGTGTGGACGCTGATCGGCTATTTCGGGATCCTCGATCTCGGGATGAGCATGGCCGCGCAGAACCACATCTCGAAGGCGCTCGCGAGCGGCAACGCCGACGAAAGCGCACGCGTGTTCTGGAGCGCGTTCTGGCTGAATCTCGGCACCGGCATCGCGGGCGGGCTGCTGATCTATTTCGGCGCGTTCGTCTACACCGCGTATTTCACGAAGGTATCGGCCGCGATGCAGCACGAGGTGTATCTCGCGCTGCCGTGGCTCGCGCTCGCGATTCCGCTCGCGAACGTGTCGTGGGTGTTCGCCGGCGCGATCAACGGCGCCGAACGGTTCGGCGTGTTCAACACGAACCAGACGATCGGCACGTTCCTGTTCCAGCTGCTGCCGCTCGCCGCCGCGTGGTGGATCGCGCCGAACCTGCAGACGGTGCTCGCCGCGGCCGTCGTCGCGCGGCTGATCGCGGCGGTGATGCTCGGGCAGGCCAGCATCAAGGTGCTCGGCATCCGCCGCATCGATCCGCCGCAGTGGGGCACCGCGAAAGGGCTGTTCAATTTCGGCGGCTGGATGCTGATCGCGAGCACGACCAGCATGATCGCCGACACGCTCGACCGCGTGATGCTCGGCGCCGGCATGGGCGCGAAGTTCGTCACCTACTACACGGTGCCGCAGAACCTCGTCACGCGCCTGAACATGCTGCCGAATGCGTTGGTGCGCACGCTGTTCCCGCGGCTGTCGGCGGTCGGCCGCGATCATGCGGATACCCTCGCGCGCCAGTCGCTCGAATTCCTGAACGGCGTATTCACGCCGGTCGGCATCGTCGCGATCTTCGCGCTCGCGCCGTTCCTCACGCTGTGGGTTGGCGCCGATCTCGCCGCGCATTCCGCGCCGGTCGGCCGCGTGCTGGTGATCAGCGTGTGGCTCGTCGGCCAGGCGAGCGTCACGCGCATCCTGATCCAGTCGCAGGTCAACCCGGCCCGCGCGGCATTCGCCGGGCTCGTCGAGATGCCGTTCTTCGTCGGCGGCCTGTGGTTCGGCATTCATCACTTCGGGCTGATCGGCGCGGCGGTGGTCGTCGCGGCGCGCGCGCTCGTCGACTACGGCGTGCTGCTGTACCTGTCGGCGATCCGGATGCGCGCGATCGTGCTCGACATGCTCGCCCATCTCGCCTTCCTGCTGGCGAGCCTGTTTCTGGCCCAAGCCTGGTCGGGGCTCGGCGAGTCGATCGGCATGTGCGCGGTCGTGCTGGTGCTGAACGTCGCGTGGTCGCTCACGATGACGCCGGGATTGCGCGCACTCGTGCGCGACCTGTTTGTCCGTCTCAATGCGAGGAAAACCATATGAATCGCGATCTGGCGGAACACGCCGTCCTGAATCTCGCCGCGGCCGATGCCGCCGTGGCCCACCCGGGCGACGCCGCGCTGCACCGCGCGGTGCCGGCCGAGCGCGCGGGCGCGCGGCAGCCGGCGCGTGCGCTGCGCGTGGCGATCGTCCACGACTGGCTCGTCACCTATGCGGGCGCCGAGCGCGTGCTCGAACAGATCGTCGCGTGCTTTCCCGACGCGGACCTGTTCAGCCTCGTCGATTTCCTCGACGACCGCGCATTCGTGCGCGGCAAGCCGGTGACGACGTCGTTCATCCAGAAGCTGCCGTTCGCCCGCACCAAGTACCGCAGCTACCTGCCGCTGATGCCGCTCGCGATCGAGCAGCTCGACGTATCCGAGTACGACCTCGTGATCTCGAGCAGCCACGCGGTCGCGAAGGGCGTGCTGACCGGGCCGGACCAGGTGCACATCAGCTATGTGCATTCGCCGATCCGCTATGCGTGGGACCTGCAGCACCAGTATCTGGAGCAGTCGAACCTCACGCACGGGCCGAAATCGCTGCTCGCGCGGATGATCCTGCACTACATCCGCAACTGGGACACGCGCACCGCGAACGCGGTGGACGGCTTCGTCGCGAATTCCGCGTTCATCGCACGGCGCATCAAGAAGGTCTATCACCGCGACGCGGCGGTGATCTTTCCGCCGGTCGACGTCGACGCGTTCTCGCTGAACGCGGTGAAAGAGGATTTCTACCTGACCGCGTCGCGGATGGTGCCGTACAAGAAGATCGACCTGATCGTCGAGGCGTTTTCGCGCACGCCCGAGCGCAAGCTCGTCGTGATCGGCGACGGCCCCGAGATGCAGAAGATTCGCGCGAAGGCCGGCCCGAACGTCGAGATCATGGGCTACCAGCCGTTCGCGGTGCTGCACGACCGGATGCGGCGCGCGAAGGCGTTCGTGTTCGCGGCCGAGGAGGATTTCGGGATCTCGGTCGTCGAGGCGCAGGCGTGCGGCACGCCGGTCATCGCGTACGGCAAGGGCGGTGCGCTCGAAACCGTGCTCGACCCGCAATCGAACCTGAACCCGACCGGTCTCTTCTTCGACGAGCAGACGCCGCACGCGATCGTCGCGGCCGTCGACGATTTCGAGCGTGCGCCGCAGCGCTTCACGCCGGACGCGTGCCGCGCGAACGCGGAGCGCTTTTCCGCCGACACGTTCCGGCGGCGCTTTCTCGACTACGTGGAGCAGGCGTTGCCCGGTTCGACCGCGCAGCGCGGCACGGCCGCCCCGTTGCCGGCCGCGCGCGGCCCGGCGACGCTCGTGCTCGACCAGAGCGGCGTGCTCGGCGGCGCCGAGCTGTCGCTGCTCGAGATCATGAAACACATGCGCGCGAACGCCGACGTGCTGCTGTTCGCCGATGGTCCGTTCCGCGCGGCGCTCGACGAGATCGGTGCGCGCGTCGACGTGGTCGAGCAGGGTGCGCTCGCGGGCGTGCGCAAGCAGGGCGGCGTGTCGTTCGGCGCGGTGAAGCAGCTCGTGCGGCTGGTGCGCGACGTCGCCCGGCGCGCGCGCCGCGCCGAGGTAATCTACGCGAACACCCAACGCGCGATGGTGGTCGCCGCGCTCGCCGGGCGGCTCGCGCGCAAGCCGGTGGTCTGGCACCTGCGCGACATCGTCAGCACCGATCATTTCGGCGGCAAGCAGTTGAAGGCGATCAAGTATTGCGCGCGGCTCGGCGTCACGCGCGTGATCGCGAACTCCGACGCTTCCGCGCAGGCGTTCCGCGCGCTGACGGGCTTCACGCCGCAGCACGTCGACGTCGTGTTCAACGGCATTTCGGCCGAACCGTTCGACGCGCTGGAAGGCGTGAGCCAGGCCGCGCTGCGCGCGCGCCTCGGGCTGCCCGCGGACGCATGGCTGGTCGGCTCGTTCAGCCGTCTCGCGCGCTGGAAGGGGCAGCACGTGCTGCTGGAGGCCGCCGCGCGGCACCCGGACATGCACGTGGTGCTGGTCGGCGCGCCGCTGTTCGGCGAGGACGACTATGCGGCGCAGCTGCACGAATACGTCGCGCAGCACGGGATGGACGAACGCGTGCATTTCCTCGGGTTCCAGCGCGACGTGGCCGCGTGCATGACGGCGGTCGACGTCGTCGCGCACACGTCGATCACGCCGGAGCCGTTCGGGCGCGTGATCGTCGAGGGGATGCTCGCGCGCCGGCCGGTCGTCGCGGCGCGGGCGGGCGGCGTCGTCGAGATCATCGAGGATGGCGACGACGGGCTGCTTTGCGAGCCGGGCAACGCGGCCGCGCTGGCCGATGCGCTGGCGGCGCTCAAGCGTGACCGCGCGCTGCGCGAGCGGCTCGTCGCGAGCGGGCGTGCGACCGCGGTGCGCCGGTTCGGGACCGAAACCTACGTGGAGCGGGTCGAGAAGATCCTCGCGGATACGGCGAAGGCCGCCAAGGCCGCGAACGCGAAGAAGTAGCAGCCGGCGCGAGCCGGCGGGAAACGAGCCCCCATGCGGCGTTGCGCTGCGCGGGGGCTTCGCTTTTCGGCGGGCGAGGTGTCTGGCCCGGGCAAGCGGGCGGATTTGCGCCGCGAATCCGCGACGGGCGCGAGCGTAGCCGACCGTCATCTGAAACCAGGATCGGGGCCATCGGCAACGTGAAGCGGGCAGGCGACACCGTTGCAGTCGTGCCGCGGCAACCCCGCAGAGACGGCTTACGCGGGTCGTGGCGCGGTCGGAGAGCGGCAGGCTGCCGTTCCTTGTCGAACCGGCCCGCGACCGCGTGCCGGCCGTGAAAAAGCCCCCGCGCAGCGAGACGCCGCGCGAGGGCTTCGAGACCGGACGGGCCGGCCGGCTTGTGTCAGACGGCCTGTTCGGGCGTCGAGGCGACGACGCGGGCGGCGCGGGTCGGCTTGAAGCTGGCCGACCACATCATCGCCGGTCGTTCGAACATCCGGTAGAACAGGTACGCGACCGGAATCGCGACGGCCATGAACGCGAACGACGGCCAGATCGACAGTTGCAGTTCGGAGTGGAACAGCACCGAGCCGAGGCAGACGAACAGCGGCAGGTGGACCAGGTACAGCGAGTAGCTGAAATCGCCGAACCAGCTCAGCACGCGCAGCGGTGGCGTCGGGCGCGGCGGGCGGGCGAGCGCGCGGTACAGGAAGCACGCGAAGCCGGCCGACCACAGCTGGAATGCGCCGTACTGGCCGACATGGAACGCGCCGCAGCCGGCGGCCAGCAGCACGGCGGCCACAACGTACCACGCGCGCGACGGCACGACGGCCGTGTCGCGTGACTGCTGCGCGCGCACGTCGGCGATCCATGCGCCGATCGTCCAGGACAGCCAGTACGACGTGAAGAACTGCAGGTCGTGCCGTTCGAGCAGCCATGCCGACGCGACGTTGACGAGCGCGACCGCGGCCACGACGGCCGGCATGCCGATGCGCCGGCGCAGCGCGAACAGCAGCGGATAGATCGCGTAGAACTGCACTTCGAGCGACAGCGTCCACAGCGCGCCGTTCGACCCGTACGTGTAGCCGGCGACGCCCTGCAGCGAGAACAGGTTCACGAGGAACGCGACTAGGCCGACGTCGCGAATCTTGTGGCTGACGGGCTCGATCTGCAGGCTGACCGCGTCGAGCGCGAGCGTGAACAGCAGCGCGGCCAGCAGCACCGGGTAGATGCGCGCGAAGCGGCGCACCCAGAAGTTCGGCGCGTCGAGCCGGTATGCGGGGTTCGCCGCGAGCTTGAGCGCCGCGTTGCGGTGGATGCAGTAGCCGCTGATCACGAAGAAGATCGGGACGCCGGCGGAGCCCCACGCGAACGGGAAGGTCAGGTAGCCGGCGATCACGCCCGGGCTGAGTGCATGACCGTAAGCATGATGGAAGCTCTGCATGCCGACCCAGACGACCTGGCGGCAGTGGAAATAGGCGACGAGCAGCGCCGCGAAGCCGCGCATCGCGTCGATCACGTGTTCCTTGTGATCGGCGACGGGCGGCGCGGCCAGAGACGATCCGCTGAAAGCTTGCATGCGATTCGATTCCTTGCGACGGATGGACGGGAAGTTTCATCCAATCGTAATGCGCAAGAATTCGGTCAATGAATAAAAAAATCTCGCCCGGAAATATCGGTATTCCACATCATGGATTTATCGCGACCCGAAAGCGGTTCGCCGAGGGGCGCGAATTATTTGCCGATTTTTTTCTGATAGTTTGAAAGCTCCAGTTGAGTGATGCAAGGAGCGGCAAGATGGACATGCATTGGATCGCGAGCGCTGCAGTACTGCTGGTCATGGCCGTGCTGTCGGCGTACCGCGAGGCGCTGAAGAACGAACCGATCCGCCCGGGCCTCGAGCGGGGCGGCGTGCCCTATATCGAGGAATTCGAATCGTAAGAATTTGTATCTGGAAAATCGGTAATTTGTTTCTGCTTCGGCAATCGGTTCGGCAATATCGACCGGATTGAAGCGATTATATTTTTTCCGGAATAATTGGGCAATCAGTTCATATCGAAAATGAGCGGAGCGGAATTGGCAGTACCGTCGATTCTCGATATGCCGTTCGGAACACAATCGCGCCGGGTCGCGGGTCGACACGGCGCAGTCAACGCTATCAGGATGCGAACATGTTGAAAGTCACCAAGGCCGTGTTCCCCGTTGCCGGTCTCGGCACGCGGTTCCTCCCGGCAACGAAGGCGAGCCCGAAGGAAATGTTGCCCGTCGTCGACAAGCCGCTGATCCAGTACGCGGTCGAGGAAGCGATCAACGCCGGTATCACCGAGATGATCTTCGTCACCGGGCGCAGCAAGCGCGCGATCGAGGATCATTTCGACAAGTCGTACGAGATCGAGGCCGAGCTCGAGGCGCGCGGCAAGGAAAAGCTGCTCGAGCTCGTGCGCGGCATCAAGCCGAGCCACGTCAACTGCTTCTACGTGCGCCAGCCGGAAGCGCTCGGCCTCGGCCACGCGGTGCTGTGCGCGGAGAAGCTCGTGCACGGCGAGCCGTTCGCGGTGATCCTCGCCGACGACCTGCTGCACGGCGAACAGCCGGTGCTCAAGCAGCTCGTCGACGTGTTCGACCACTATCACAGCTCGGTGATCGGGGTCGAGACGATCCCGCGCGAGGACAGCCGCTCGTACGGCGTCGTCGAAGGCCGGGAGTGGGAAGAGGACATCATCAAGCTGTCGGGCATCATCGAGAAGCCGGCGCCGGAGGATGCGCCGTCGAACCTCGGCGTGGTCGGCCGCTACGTATTCATGCCGACGATCTTCGATCACCTGCGCAAGCTCAAGCCGGGCGCGGGCGGCGAACTGCAGCTCACGGATGCCGTCCAGTCGCTGCTCGCGAACGAACAGGTGCTCGCGTATCGCTACTACGGCACGCGTTTCGACTGCGGCAGCAAGCTCGGCTATCTGAAGGCCACCGTCGAGCTCGCGCTCCAGCATCCGGAAGTGAGCCGCGAATTCGAGGCGTATCTGCGTACCTGCTTGCCCGCGCTGGCTGCCGTCGCTTAAAGCGGCCGCGCGCTCCGTCGTTTCAGGTGGTGGTTGTTCCGTTGGCCCCGGCCGCTCGCGCGCCGGGGCTTTTTTGTTTTTGCGGGCGCACGAGCAGGGTGCGCGACGTCTCGGTGTCGTGCCGCGAACGGGCGGCAGGCGGTGTCCCGCGCTGCGTGACGCGTACCGACGAGGCCGCGCGTCGCGCGTGAAACCGGTGCGGAAGCACGCGCCGCGTGACCGGAGCGGTGGAGGGGGTGCGCGGCATGCACGACACTCGCACGGGTGTCGCGCGATGACGCAGCGTCGGCTGCCATGCAGCCGGCCGTCGGGTGTCGCCGATATCGAAGCGTTCCCGTCCGGCTTGCGCCGTACGCCGCTTCCGCGTACCGCTCAGCGCGGCGACGCGCTCGGCTGCGTGGCGAAGTGCCGGGCCAGCAGCGCGGCGATCGGCTTCTTGAAGTCGAGCAGCCGCTTTTCGAGATAACGCCAGGACAGGTGCGCGAGCAGCACGGCGAGCGCGAATTGCAGCATTTCCGGCAGCGTGTCGCGGACCATCTCCGGCATCGGCACGTGCGCGAAGGATGCGGGCAGGGCGCCGAAGCGCGCCGGAATCAGGTTGTGGAACAGGTAGAAGCCGTAGCTGATCGTGCCGAGATAGGCGAGCGGCGCCCAGTCGAGCAGCGCGACGACGGGATGCTCGGGCGCGCTGACGATCCACAGCATCAGCGCGGCGAGCGACGCCGACAGGCCGAGATCCGCGAGCCCCGCGACCGCATCGGGCAGCGCCGTGAACGCCGGCAGCACGAGGAAGAACACGACGCCTGCCGCGCCGAGCCAGCCGGGCGGCACGCGGCGCGCGGCCGTCGCGCCGCGATCGGCGAGCGCCATCGCGCCGACGCCGCCGAGCGCGATCAGCGCGAAATTCCACGGGGAAAACGCGTAGATCAGTACCGGCGACGCGTCCGACAGGTAGAGCGCGAGATGCGCGATCGCGCACAGCGCGACGGCCGCGATGCCGAGCGCGACGTGTCGCGCGGCGGGCACCGTGAGCAGCGCGAGCGGTGCGATCAGATAGAACTGCTGTTCAACGGCGAGGCTCCAGAAGTGCGACGTGGAGCCGGGCCAGCCGTCCTTGACGACGCCGATCCAGTAATTCGACAGGAACGCCGCGTGCCATGCGAGCCCGAGATTGACGCCGCGCTGGTAGAACAGCGCGTGTGCGATCGCGAGCGCGGCGAGCAGCAGGTAATACACGGGAAAGATCCGCAGCGCGCGCTTCGCGAGGAACAGCGCGAGTGCGTGACGGCGCGTCATGGTGCCGCGCTCGACCGCCTGGCGGTTGCGATGCAACTCGCCGACGATCAGGAATCCGCTGATGAGGAAAAACGTCCACACGCCGAGCTTGCCGACGTCGACGGCAAGGACATGGCCCTTGTGGGACAGGAAAACGAGGATGACGGCGAGGGCTCGCAGGCCGTCGAGTCCTTTGACGTATCTGACTTCGCGCATGGAGGCATCCGGGCATTGAGCGTGCCCAGTATAGGTGCGCAAATATCGAACGTAATTCGCGTTCGTGCTCGTTTGAGCTCATACGTGAAGGCGTTTTTGGATGCTCGAGCGTCGACGAAGTCGGTCGCGCGCAACAAAACCTGCGGGAAACCCCGCGAAAACGCATAAAAGTACTGCACGAAGCGTCAAGGCGCTTGTAGAATCCGGCGTTGAAGCGCGCGCGTTGCACGCTTCGTGTATCCAACGACCACACCTGGTAGGAGAAACATGGCGACTTCCGCAAAAAAGGTGGCCAAGAAGGCTGCCGCACCGGCGACCAAGAAAGTGGCTGCCAAAAAGGCTGCGCCCGCGAAGAAAGTAGTGGCCAAGAAGGCTGTCGCGAAGGCAGCACCGGCTGCTCCGACGCCGCTGAAGGACAAGTTCACGAAGGCATCGCTCGCAACGCACATCGCTGAGCGCGCAGCTGTCGAAGTGAAGGCGGTCAAGGCAGTGCTCGTCGCACTCGAGAACGTCGTGCTGGGCTCGGTCCACAAGAAGGGCGCAGGCGAGTTCACGCTGCCGGGTCTGCTGAAGATCACGGCACAAGTCGTGCCGGCGAAGAAGAAGCGCTTCGGCAAGGATCCGTTCACGGGCGAAGAGCGTTGGTTCCCGGCGAAGCCGGCCAGCGTGCGCGTGAAGGCACGTGCGCTGAAGAAGCTGAAGGACGCGGCGGCGTAATGCCGTGCAACGACTGCCGAATGCATGTCGGCAGCCGTTGCGATGTCCCGAGATCCCCGTACGCGAAAGCGTGCGGGGATTTTTATTGCGCCGCGCAAAGCGCGCGGCAGCGAACAGGCGGCGTCGCGATGACGGGTTGCCCGACGCGTGGCACGCGGCGGATCGTATGTCGCGCATCTGCATCCCCATCGCCGAGCGGCGAGCTTCGTTCGCGCGACGCATGTCGGTGTCGCTGCGGCAGGGCGAAACGCTCGGCATCGTCGGCGAATCGGGATCGGGTAAGTCGACGCGCGCGATGGCGCTGCCCGGGTGTCGTTTCTTCGCGCTCCGTCGGGCGCGCATCGCCAGGTTTGCCGTCGTGACCGACTTCATTCCGCACGACATCGCCGCACAGCTCGCCGCCGCGCGCGCCGCGATCGAACAGCATCTCGGTGCGACGCTGCAAGCGGTCCACCTGTTCGGATCGGCGCTCGACGGCGGCCTGAAACCGCGTAGCGACATCGATGTGCTGGTGACGGTCGCGGTGCGCCCGGACGAAGCAGTGCGACGCGCACTGCTGTCGGACCTGCTCGGCGCGTCGGCGCCGCCCGGGTGCAGCGGTGGCATGCGCGCGCTGGAGGTCACCGTCGTCGCGCACGGCGACGTGGTGCCGTGGCGTCATCCGGCGCGACGCGAGCTGCAGTTCGGCGAATGGCTGCGCGGCGATCTGGAAGCCGGCATCGTCGAGCCGCCGCTGGTCGATCACGATCTGGCCATCCTGCTGACGAAGGCGCGACAGCACGGTGTCGCACTGGTCGGGCCGCCCGCGGACGTGTTGTTCGAGCCGGTGCCCGCGCGTGACTTCGTCGCCGCGCTGCGCGCGACCGTTGCGCAGTGGGAAGCCGAACCGGACTGGCGTGGCGACGCGTGCAACATCGTGCTCGCGCTCGCACGCATCTGGTACAGCGCCGCGACCGGCGCGATCGCGCCGAAGGACGTCGCCGCGACGTGGGTGCTGGAGCGCCTGCCGGACGCGCACCGGCCGATCGTAGCCGCTGCGCGAGCGGCCTATCTCGATGGCGAAGCGGGCGCGGCAATCCTGTCGGGCGAACCGCTGGCCGAATTCATCGGCTACGCGCGGCGGACGGTCGAGTCGATGCTGTCGGCGTAGCGACGGGCGCCAGCGACGTACGCAAACGACGTACGCAAACGACGTACGCAAACGACGTACGCAAACGACGGGCGCCAATGACGTACGCAAACGACGGGCGCCAATGACGTACGCCACCGGGTTACCGCCGGCCCACGGATAGCAAACGCCTGCAAGCCCGCTACACGCGCAGCCCGTCGAGCCGAGCCCGTGCAGACGACCCGGCGCGGCGTCACGCGAGTACGGCCCGACGCGTTCCGTCAGCCCGCCGTGCCCGCGAAGGCTGCCTTCAGCGCGGCGTCGTCGAACTTGGTCATCTGCATCATCGCGGCGGCCACGCGTCCCGCCTTGACCGCGTCGCGGTCGGCCATCATCGGAATGAGCGCTTCCGGCACGATCTGCCATGACACGCCATAACGATCCCGCAGCCAGCCGCAGCCGTCGGCCGTGCCGCCGTTGTCGAGCAGGGCGCTCCAGTAGCGGTCGAGTTCCGCCTGGTCCGCGCAGCTGACGAGCAGCGAGATCGCATGGTTGAACGCCTCCGTGCGCGGGTGGCTCATCGCAAAAAATGGCTGCCCGAACAGCTCGAATTCGACCATCCGCGTGCCGTCGGTGCCGGGCACCGCCGTGACGCGCACGATGCGCGAATCCGGAAAGATGCCGGCATAGAAGGCCGCTGCTTCTTCGGCTTCCGTCGAATACCAGAGAAAAGGCGTGATCTTCTGAATCGTCATGACGAGTCTCCTGTCTGTATGGGTCCGGGGCAAACCATGTGCCGCCATCGATACGACGGACGACGCCTGCCGAAATCGACACGCGGCGCAAACAAATCCCGCTGTGGTTGAGCCGGCGATGCCGGCTGTGCGGATGGTAGTCGCTCAACAGCGAAACGGCGACCTCTGCGGACATCGAAAACGGTGTTGCGGGTGCATTGCAGTCGCCAGGCGCCGCTGCCGGCCCACCAGCCTGTATCGGGGCCCCGGCTTGAGCGCGGCGGCCCTGCAGGCGATGCCGGCCGCCACCGGGCGCGGACGAAAAAAAAGCCAGCCGCGGCCGAAACCGGGGCTGGCTTTCCAGGTCGGCGGCAAGGCGTCGGAGACGCCATGCATGCCGGATACTTCGTTTTTAGAACTTGTGACGCAGGCCGAGTGCGACGATTTCCTGCGAGCTCTTGCCGGCGATGCCGTACGAGCCGACCGACGCTTGCGCATCGGTACCGTCGGCGTTCTTGCCGCTTGCGTGCTGGTACGCGCCAACCAGGTAGATGTCCGTACGCTTCGACAGCGAGTAGTCCGCGCCGAGCGAAACCTGGTGGTACTTGGCGTCCGTCTGGCCGCTACCCTTCGTGTAGATGTAGCCGACGCCCAGCAGCAGCGGTGCCGATGCCTGGTACGTGACGAATGCGCGACCCGTGTTGTACTTCTGGTTCGTGCCGAAGGCCGAGTTCGCATCCGCCTTGTACTGGGCGTTGCTGTAGCCGAGGCCGAACGTCACCGGGCCGAATGCATACTGGCCAGCGACTTGCGCGATGCCGATCGACGATGCCGACGTGTACGCGTTGTTGATGAAGTTGCCCGAGCCGTCGAAGATCGCGTCCGACGTGCCGGCCCAGCCGGTGCGCTGGCCAACTGCGCTCAGCGGAGCCGAGTTGTTCGCGTGGAAGTAGCCGGCAGCCAGGCCGAGCGGGCCGTTGTTGTACGCTGCCGCTGCCGCCCACGTCTGACCCTTGCCGGTCGAGCCGGCGACGCCGCCGAGTGCGTACATCGCTTCGACCTGGAGGCCTGCCCAGACCGGCGACGTGTACTTGATCGCGTTGCTGACGCGCAGGCTGTTGTCGTTGTTGTCGACGTCGCCCGGCGTGGCGAACACGCTGCCGAAGTAGTTGTCAGCCGTGACTGCCTGGACCAGGTCGACCAGCGGGTCGTACTGGCGACCCAGCGTCAGCGTACCGTACTGGTCGCTTTGCAGACCGACGAAGGCTTGACGACCGAACATGCGGCCACCCTGGCCCAGTGCGCCCGATGCCGAGTTGAAGCCGTTTTCCAACTGGAAGATCGCCTTCAGGCCGCCACCGAGGTCTTCCGAACCCTTCAGGCCGAAGCGGCTGCCTTGCAGGTTGCCGCTACCCATCGACCACGAATTGTTACCTTGACCATCGTTGCCGTGAACATAGGTGATCGACGTGTCGATCACGCCGTACAGCGTGACGCTCGACTGAGCTTGAGCAGCGCCGGCCGCGCCCAGCAGGGCGAGCGAGAGGGTCGAGAGAGCAAGTTTCTTCATCGTTGAGTTTCTCCACGCAAGTGATTCATCGTTATTTGTTGCGGATTGGAGAATAGCTCAGTGCCATACACGCAAGAAAGCTTAAAAAATAAAGTGCCTCGAAAAGGTAACAGCAGGAAAAAGTCCATATATATCAAGCACATCAGAGACTGTTCCTGTTTATGAAATAGTTGACAATTGCTGCGCTGCGATTGTTTCAATAGCTGACGTGCATGGCGGCACAACCCCTGTTTCGGCTCGTTTCAGCAAGGAAACGAGGGTATGCAAACGTTTGCGGTTGCAGGTGTGTGTGCGTCGAGGTGTAAGGAAAGCATCGACGCCGCGCGAATGCGCGGCGAACACCGGGGTTGCGAGGGTGCGGGAGGATGTGCCTGGGCGCGCGAGATCGATGTGCGGCCTGTTCACGGACGGCGCAATCAGTCGTCGCGCGGGCGATCGTCGGCCTGACCGGGTCGAGCGGCTGGAGCGGGCGCGGCCGGCGCCGCATGCTCGGCCGGCCGATGCGCATTGCCGCGGGCCGCCGCGAACTCCGCGCCGAGCAGCAGCACGATCGCGGAGAAGTACAGCCACATCAGCAGGACCGCGAACGATCCGGCTGCGCCGAACGCACTCGCGGTGCCCGCATGCGCGAGATACAGCGCGAACAGCTTCTTGCCACCGGAGAACAGGATCGCGGACACGATGCCGCCGATCGCGGCGTCGCGCCACGCGACGCGCGCATCGGGCAGGAATTTCATCAACGACGCGAACGCGGCGGCGAGCACCGCGATGCCGACGAAGAACTGCACGAGGTTCGTGACGACCACGTACGGCGAATCGCCCAGCAGCCAGGTGCCGATGAAGGTGATCGCGGTGTCGAGCACGAGCGACACGATCAGCAGGAACGCGACGCCGAGCACGAGGCCGAACGAGATCAGCCGGACCCGCACCAGCCCGAGCATGCTCGACCAGCGGCTTTCGGTGGCCGGCCAGATCACGCTGAGCGCGGCGCTGAGCGACGCGAACGTGGCCGACGCGCCGATCGCGAGCGCGGCGAACGAGATCAGCGTGGCGAGGCCGCCGCGTTCGCCCGCGCGGTGCGCGTTCTGCACGATCGTCTGGATGGAGGCCGCCGCGTCGTCGCCGATCAGTTGGTGCGCCTGTTCGAACACCTGGCCGCGCGCGGCGTCGTCGCCGTAGAACCAGCCGGCCACCGCGATCACCATCACGAGGGTCGGCGCGAGCGAGAACGCGGAGAAAAACGCGATGCCCGCAGCCATCGCGGAGCAGCGGTCGGACGAGAAGCGCTTGAACGCGGTGAGGGCCCAGTTGGCCTGCTGCTGGGCGAGGCGGGTGGCTTCGGAAGTGATCTGTCGTTTCATGACGGTTCGGTTGCGCGCGGAACGCGGATCATCTCAGTTAATCGGACAAATCGGTATTGATCCGAGGATTCGATCATAGTTGCCTGAACTGTCTATAATTCCTTTCAGTCGTACCCCACCCCACAATAACGCCGAGACCGCCATGCTACAAATGTCCCGGCGCCAGTTCCTGAAGGTGACGGCCACGTCGCTTGCCGGATCGAGTCTTGCCCTGATGGGCTTTTCTCCGTCCGAAGCGCTGGCCGAAGTCCGACAGTACAAACTGGCGCGCACCGTCGAAACGCGCAACACCTGTCCTTACTGTTCAGTGGGTTGCGGCATCCTGATGTACAGCCTCGGAGACGGCGCGAAGAATGCGCAGCCGAGCATCATCCATATCGAAGGCGATCCCGACCACCCGGTCAATCGCGGCACGCTGTGCCCGAAGGGCGCGAGCCTGATCGATTTCATCCACAGCCCGAACCGCCTGACGCACCCCGAGTATCGTGCGCCCGGCTCGGACAAGTGGGAACCCATCTCGTGGAACGACGCGCTCGACCGCATCGCGAAGCTGATGAAGGCCGACCGCGACGCGAACTTCGTCGAGACGGCCGAAGACGGCGCGAAGGTCAACCGCTGGCTCACGACCGGCATGCTGGCCGCGTCGGCGGGCAGTAACGAGGTCGGCTACCTGACGCACAAGACCATCCGCAGTCTCGGGATGCTCGCATTCGACAATCAGGCGCGTGTCTGACATGGCCCGACGGTGGCAGGTCTTGCCCCGACGTTTGGCCGTGGAGCGATGACGAACCATTGGGTCGACATCAAGAACGCGGACGTGATTCTCGTGATGGGCGGCAATGCAGCCGAGGCCCATCCGTGCGGTTTCAAGTGGGTAACGGAGGCGAAGGCGCACCGCAAGGCGCGGCTGATCGTCGTCGACCCGCGCTTCACGCGTACGGCCTCGGTGGCCGATTACTACGCGCCGATCCGCACCGGCACCGACATCGTCTTCCTGGGCGGCGTCATCAACTATCTGCTGACGAACGACAAGATCCAGCATGAGTACGTGAAGAACTACACGGACTTCTCGTTCATCGTGCGCGAGGATTTCGCGTTCAACGACGGCATCTATTCCGGCTACGACGCCGAGAAGCACGCGTACCCGGACAAATCGAGCTGGGACTACGAGCGCGGCGACGACGGCTTCGCGAAGGTCGATCCGACACTGCAGCATCCGCGTTGTGTATACAACCTGCTGAAGCAGCACTACGCGCGCTATACGGCGGAGATGGTCCAGCAGGTCTGCGGCACGCCGAAGGAGAAATTCCTGAAGGTGTGCGAGATGCTCGCGACCACGGCCGTGCCCGGCCGCGCCGGCACGGTGCTGTACGCGCTCGGCTGGACCCACCACTCGATCGGCGCGCAGATCATCCGCACCGGCGCGATGGTGCAGTTGCTGCTCGGCAACATCGGCATCGCCGGCGGCGGGATGAACGCGCTGCGCGGCCACTCGAACATCCAGGGGCTGACCGACCTCGGGCTGATGTCGAACCTGCTGCCGGGCTACATGACGCTGCCGATGCAGGCCGAGCAGGATTTCGACGCGTACATCAAGAAGCGCGTGCAGGAACCGCTGCGGCCGAACCAGCTCAGTTACTGGAAGAACTACAAGGCGTTCCACGTCAGCTTCATGAAGTCGTGGTGGGGCGACGCGGCCACCGCCGAGAACAACTGGGCGTACGACTACCTGCCGAAGCTGGACAAGCAGTACGACCTGCTGCAGGCGATCGAGCTGATGAATGCCGGCAAGATGAACGGCTACATCTGCCAGGGCTTCAACCCGCTCGCGGCGGCGCCGTCGAAGGTGAAGACGGCGGCGGGCCTCGCGAAGCTGAAATGGCTCGTGATCATGGATCCGCTCGCGACCGAGACGTCCGAGTTCTGGAAGCACCACGGCGACTACAACGACGTCGATGCCTCGAAGATCCAGACCGAGGTGTTCCGTCTGCCGACCACCTGCTTCGCGGAGGAAAACGGCTCGCTAGTGAGTTCGAGCCGCGTGCTGCAGTGGCACTGGAAGGGCGCGGAGCCGCCGGGCGAAGCGAGGAGCGACCTCGAGATCATGTCGGGGCTGTTCCTGCGCATGCGCAAGCTGTACCAGAAGGACGGCGGCAAGTATCCGGACCCGATCGTGAACCTGACCTGGCCGTACGCGAACCCGGAGAGCCCGACGCCCGAGGAACTGGCGATGGAGTTCAACGGGAAGGCGCTCGCCGATCTGCCCGATCCGAAGGACCCGGCGAAGACGCTCGTGAAGAAGGGCGAGCAGCTCGCCGCGTTCGCGCAACTGAAGGACGACGGCACGACCGCGAGCGGCTGCTGGATCTTCTGCGGCGCGTGGACCCAGGCCGGCAACCAGATGGGGCGGCGCGACAACTCCGACCCGACCGGCATCGGCCAGACGCTGAACTGGGCGTGGGCGTGGCCGGCGAACCGGCGCATCCTGTACAACCGCGCGTCGTGCGACGTCGCGGGCAAGCCGTTCGACCCGACCCGCAAGCTGATCGGCTGGAACGGCAGCGCGTGGAAGGGCGCCGACGTGCCGGACTTCAAGGCGGACGAACCGCCCGAAAACGGGATGGGGCCGTTCATCATGAATCCGGAAGGCGTCGCGCGCTTCTTCGCCCGCGCGGGGATGAACGAAGGTCCGTTCCCCGAGCACTACGAGCCGTTCGAGACGCCGCTCGGCGCGAACCCGCTGCATCCGAACAACTCGCTGGCGCTGAACAACCCGGCCGCCCGCGTGTTTCCGGACGACCGTGCGTCGTTCGGCAAGGTGGCGGACTTCCCGCACGTGGCGACCACGTACCGGCTGACCGAGCACTTCCACTACTGGACCAAGCATGCGCGGCTGAACGCGATCATCCAGCCCGAGCAATTCGTCGAGATCGGCGAAGACCTCGCGAAGGAAGTCGGCGTCGCGCATGGCGAGCGCGTGAAGGTGTCGTCCAAGCGCGGCTACATCATCGCGGTCGCCCTCGTCACGAAGCGGATCAAGCCGCTGACGATCGACGGCAAGAAGGTCCAGACGGTCGGCGTCCCGCTGCACTGGGGCTTCAAGGGTCTGACGAAGCCCGGCTATCTCGCCAATACCCTGACTCCGTCCGTGGGTGACGGCAACTCCTATACACCGGAATTCAAGTCGTTCCTGGTGAAGGTCGAAAAGGCGTAAGGGGGAAGAGATGGCATTGCAATCGCTGGATATCAAGCGGGTCTCGGCCACCACGACGCCACCGCCCACGGTGCGCGAACCGGTGACCGGGAGCGTCGCGAAGCTGATCGACGTATCGAAGTGCATCGGCTGCAAGGCATGCCAGACGGCATGCATGGAGTGGAACGACCTGCGCGACGAAGTCGGCACCAACGTCGGCGTGTACGACAACCCGGCCGACCTGAGCGAGCATTCGTGGACGGTCATGCGGTTCTCCGAATACGAGAACCCGGCGGGCGACCTCGAGTGGCTGATCCGCAAGGACGGCTGCATGCACTGCGAGGACCCGGGCTGCCTGAAGGCGTGCCCGTCGCCGGGCGCGATCGTGCAGTACAACAACGGGATCGTCGATTTCCACGAGGAGAACTGCATCGGTTGCGGCTACTGCGTGACCGGTTGCCCGTTCAACGTGCCGCGGATCTCGAAGAAGGATCATCGCGCGTACAAGTGCACGCTCTGTTCCGACCGCGTCGCGGTCGGGCAGGAACCGGCCTGCGTGAAGACCTGCCCGACGGGCGCGATCGTGTTCGGCACCAAGGAGGACATGAAGCAGCACGCGGCCGAGCGGATCGAGGACCTGAAGGAGCGCGGCTTCGAGCATGCGGGGCTGTACGACCCGCAGGGCGTCGGCGGCACGCACGTGATGTACGTGCTGCACCACGCGGACAAACCGTCGCTGTACCACGGGCTGCCCGACAACCCGTCGATCAGCCCGATGGTGAAGCTGTGGAAGGGCATCGCGAAACCGCTCGCGGTCGCCGGCCTCGCGCTGACCGCGCTGGCCGGGTTCTTCCACTACACGCGGGTCGGTCCGAACGAGGTCACCGACGAGGAAGAAGCCGCTGCCCGCGACGAGGCACGACGCATCAAGGAGGACGCGAAATGAGCCACGACGACCCCAACCTGATCGTCCGCTACACGCCGAACGAGCGCACGAACCACTGGATCACCGCGATCACGTTCGTGCTGCTCGCGTTGTCCGGGCTCGCGCTGTTCCATCCGTCGATGTTCTGGCTGACCGCGCTGTTCGGCGGCGGCCAGTGGACGCGGATCCTGCATCCGTTCGTCGGCCTCGTGATGTTCGTGTCGTTCGCGATTCTCGTGGTGCGCTTCTGGCACCACAATGCGCTCGACGCGGACGATCGCCAATGGCTGAAGCAGATCGGCGACGTGCTGACCAACCAGGAAGACAAGCTGCCGCCGGTCGGGCGCTATAACGCCGGACAGAAGCTGCTATTCTTCACGCTGGTGGCGTGCCTGCTGCTGCTCCTGCTGTCGGGAATCGTGATCTGGCGGCGCTACTTCTCGTTCTACTTCCCGATCGGGGTGATCCGCGCGGCCGCTGTCGTGCATGCCGTGGCGGCCTTCGTGCTGATCGCGAGCATCATCGTGCACATTTACGCGGCGTTGTGGGTGAAGGGTTCGATCGGTGCGATGGTGCGCGGCACCGTCACGCTGGGCTGGGCCCGCAAGCATCACCCGAAGTGGTTCCGTGAAAGCGTGAAATAACGCAGCGGAGCGGGGCGGTACGCCGATTGCGGCGTGCTGCTCCGCCCCCACCGCAGGAATCGCCCGAAAGCGCCGATTCGTCGGCGCTTAGTTGGGGGCTGTTTGCGCATGGAACGCGCATGCGAATGCCCGAAATCGCCCGCAGGGCAAGGAGTGAGGAGCGCCGTTTGGCCGAGCCAAACAAGTGACGAGCGACGCCGCCATGTGGGCGATTTCGGGCATTCCCCTAAAATGGATAATTAGACACGGGTTGCCACGAGAAGGGCCGCTCGCCACGTTGCGCTCCTTGCGAATACGTCAGTATTCGCTGCGTCGCGCGCCTCGCGAGCGGCCCTTCTCGTGGCAACGCATGCGCGTTCCATGCGCAAACAGCCCCCTTGGAAGATATTTTCGTGACACAACGCATTCTGGAGCCGACCGAGATCTCGGCACTCGATCATTCGGCCATTCCGCGCTTTCGCCTGCCGGAGCGCGCGACCGCGTTCGCGGCGCGCGCCGCGCGGCTGCGCAAGCTGGCCGACCTGAACCCGATCAGCGGCTACCTGCGGCTGATGGCCACCGTCGCCGACGCGCAGCACGCGACGCTGCAGGCGCTGGAGCTGCCGCTGCCGTCGAAGGAAGCGATCGCACGTGCGCAGGAACATTCGATGCCGCTCGTGCCGGCGCTCGACGGCGAACGCAATGCGCGCTGGCGCGCCGTGCTGTACGAACTGCTCGACCGCGTCGAAAGCGCCGGGCTCGTCAACCCGCAGCTCGCGAAGCTGCTCGACCGGTTGCGCCTGATGGCGCCGGCCGAGCTCGACGCGCAGGCTGATGCGATCCTCGCGCTGCGCTTCGCCGAGGTCGACCCGGCCACCGCGCCGTTCCTGATGGCCGCGCTGCAGGTCGCATGGACCGACCTCGCGAGCCGCGTGACGCCCACCGATGTCCCATATCTCGACCAGCCGGGGCTGTGCCCGGTGTGCGGCACGCACCCGGTCGCGAGCGTCGTGCGGGTCGGCGGCCAGTATCAGGGCTACCGTTTCCTGCAGTGCGGGCTGTGCACGACCGAGTGGCACATGGTGCGCACCAAGTGCTCGCACTGCGATTCGACGAAGGGCATCGCGTATCACGGGATCGAAGGCGGCAGCGAAGCCGTCAAGGCCGAATCGTGCGACGAGTGCAAGACCTATCGCAAGATCGGCTATCAGGAGAAGGACTACGAGTTCGAGCCGCTGGCGGACGATCTCGCGAGTCTCACGCTCGACCTGCTGATGAACGAGGCCGGCTACCAGCGCAGTTCGCCGAACCCGCTGCTGTGGCCGGACGTGTCGCGGGAAGCGGACTGACGGCACGGGGCCGGGGCGGCGCGAGCGCCGTCCCCGGCGGACTGCGAAGCATGAGACTGGAGCCACAACGACGTGACCGAACCGGGTGTGAATGAACTGAATGCCGTGCTGGCGCGTGTGCCGTCGGTCGAGCGCGTGCTGTCGTCGGCGCCGCTGCAGCCGCTCGTCGCCGACTATGGCCGCACGCGCGTGCTGAACGCCGTGCGCGCCGAACTGGAACGCTGGCGCACGGCCGCGCAGCGCGATCCCGCGGCGGCCGAGCCGCTCGACGAGCCGCGCATTGCCGCCGCCGTCGCGCGTACCCTGGCCGCGCAGAATGCGGGCGCCGTGCGCACCGTGTTCAATCTGACCGGCACCGTGCTGCACACGAATCTCGGGCGCGCGCTGTTGCCCGACGACGCGGTGCGCGCGGTGGTCGACGTGCTCACGCGGCCCGTCAACCTCGAGTTCGATCTCGCTACCGGCCGTCGCGGCGATCGCGACGACCTGATCGACGCTCTGCTGTGCGAACTGACGGGCGCGGAAGCCGCGACCGTCGTCAACAACAATGCGGCGGCCGTGCTGCTGACGCTGTCGGCGCTCGCGACGAAGCGGGAAGTCGTCGTGTCGCGCGGCGAGCTGGTCGAGATCGGCGGGGCATTCCGCATTCCCGACATCATGAGCCGTGCCGGCGCGAAGCTGCGCGAGGTCGGCACGACCAACCGCACGCATCTGCGCGACTACGCGGATGCGATCGGTCCGCGCACGGCGCTGCTGATGAAGGTGCACTGCAGCAACTACGCGATCAGCGGCTTCACGAAGGAGGCGACGCTTGCCGAACTCGCGCCGCTCGCGCGCGAGCACGGCGTGCCGGTGGCCGTCGATCTCGGCAGCGGCACGCTGGCCGATCTCACGCAATGGGGCTTGCCGCACGAGACGACCGTGCAGGAAACCGTCGCCGCCGGCGCAAACGTTGTCACGTTCAGCGGCGACAAGCTGCTCGGCGGCCCGCAAGCCGGCCTGATCGTCGGCGATCGTGCACTCATCGCGAAGATCAAGAAGCATCCGCTCAAGCGCGCGCTGCGCGTCGGCAAGCTGACGCTCGCGGCGCTCGAACCGGTGCTGCGCCTGTACCAGTCGCCCGAATTCCTGCGCGAGCGCCTCACGACACTGCGCTTGCTGACGCGCCCGCAGCGCGAGATCGCCGAAGCGGCCGAACGGGTGCGTCCTGCGTTGCAGGCTGCGTTCGGCAGCGGTTTCGACGTGACGGTCGAGCCGATGTTCAGCCAGATCGGCAGCGGCGCGCTGCCGGTCGACCAGTTGCCGAGCGCCGGGCTCGTGGTGCGCTCGGCGGACGGCAAGCGCAGCGGCCGCGCGCTCGCACAGCTCGAGAAACGGCTGCGCGAATGGCCGCGCCCGGTGATCGGCCGCGTGGCCGACAACGCGCTGCGGCTCGACCTGCGCTGCCTCGAAGTAGCGGACGAAGCGGCGTTCGTCGCGCAATGCGTGCCGCTCGCGGGGCCCGCTGCATGATCGTCGGGACCGCGGGGCACATCGACCACGGCAAGACCACGCTCGTGCGTGCGCTGACGGGCGTCGACACCGATCACCTGAAGGAAGAGAAGGCGCGCGGCATTTCGATCGAACTCGGCTACGCGTATACGCCGCTCGGCAACGGCGACGTGCTCGGCCTGATCGACGTGCCGGGCCACGAGAAGCTGATTCATACGATGGCCGCCGGCGCGTGCGGCATCGACTTCGCACTGCTCGTGATCGCCGCCGACGACGGCGTGATGCCGCAGACGCGCGAGCATCTCGCGATCCTGCAACTGCTCGGCGTCACGCATGGCGCCGTCGCGCTGACGAAATGCGATCGCGTCGATGCCGCGCGCGTTGCCGAGGTGCGCGACGAGATCGCCGTCTGGCTGCACGACTCGACGCTGGCCGGCGTGCCGATCTTCGAAACGCGTGCAACGGCGGCCGACGATTCCGGCGTCGCCGCGTTGAAGCAGCACCTGGCCGACGCGGCGATCGCGTGGCGCACGCGTCGCGACGACGGGTTGTTCCGGCTCGCGGTCGATCGCGTGTTTACGCTCGCCGGGCAGGGCACCGTCGTGACGGGTACCGCGTTCGCGGGCCGCGTCGCGACCGGCGACACGCTCGCGATCGTGCGCACGGGCGGCGCGGCCCGCGTGCGCAGCATCCATGCGCAGAACCGGCCGGTCGAGGCCGGCCGCGCGGGCGAGCGTTGCGCGCTGAACCTGGCCGGCGTCGACAAGGCAGACATCGAGCGAGGCGACACCGTCGCCGATGCGCGGCTCGTCGCGACGTCGCCGCGCCTGGACGTCGAGCTGACGTTGCTCGCGGACGCCGGGCTGACGCTGACGCACTGGGCGCCGCTGCACGTGCATCTCGGCACGCTGCATCGCGTGGCCCACGTCGCGCTGCTGGACGGCGACACGCTCGCCGCCGGCCAGCGGATGCGCGTGCAACTGGTATTCGACGAGCCGGTATTCGCGCTGCCGGGCGACCGCTTCATCGTCCGCAATCCGCAGGCGACGCGCACCGTCGGCGGCGGCCGGGTGCTCGATCCGTTCGGGCCGGCCCGCAAGCGCCGTACGCCGGCGCGCCGCGCGTGGCTCGATGCGCTCGCGGCGTGGCTCGACGAAGGGCGCCTCGATGCGCTGCTCGCGCAGGCGCCGCTCGGCATGGCGCGCGCGACGCTCACGCATCTGACGGGATTCGCGCCCGATGCGCTGGCGTTGCCGGACGATGCGCTGGCGATCGGGCAACGCGATGCCGCGGCGAACGAAGGCGCGGTGATTTCGCATGCGCACTGGCGGGCCTTGCAGACGCGGGCGGTCGACACGCTGCGCGCGTACCACGAACGCATGCCCGACGAGCAGGGGCTCGACGCCGCACGCCTGCGACGGATGGCTGCGCCGCTCGTCGGCGATACGCTGTGGCGCGCGCTCGTCGATGCGCTGGTGACGGGCGGCGAAGTCGCGCGCAGCGGGCCGTGGCTGCATCTGCCGTCGCATTCGGTGAGCCTCGAGCCGCGCGAGGAAGCGTTGGCGCGGCAACTGCTGCCGCTGATCCACGCGGGGCGCTTCGATCCGCCGTGGGTGCGCGACCTGGCCCGCGACACGGGTGCGGCCGAGGATGCGGTGCGCACGCTGCTGCGCAAGCTCGCGCGGCGCGGCGACGTGCACCAGGTCGTGCGCGACCTGTTCTATCACGCGGACATCGCGCGCGAACTGGCGGAGCTGGTCGCGCATCTCGCGCCGTCGCGCGGCGGCGGGCTCGATGCCGCGACGTTCCGCGACGCGACGGGGCTCGGTCGCAAGCGCGCGATCCAGATTCTCGAGTTCTTCGATCGGGTTGGGTATACTCGCTTCCACCGCGATCTTCACTACCTGCGGCCTGACAGCGGTTGGGCGGGTATTCAGGCGTAGGCGCTCGTTGTGCTTCGGTTTCTTTTTCCCGCGGAAGGCATTCGTATCCGGTGGTACGGCTGGACTTCAAATCCAGTTGGGGTGTCAGACACTCCCGGGTCAGTTCGACTCTGGCTGCCTTCCGCCATTTTCTGGTTTCCTCGGCATTCCGACGATTTCAGCAAACGCCCCGCAGGTTGCTGACAGGCCCCGGCAGCGCATTCTATTGCCCGTCGTATCGTCAGGCCGAAACAAGATCTCGGCGGAGGCAGGTGGCGCGCATGCTATCGCCGGCCGGCATCGCGCAGTAGCCCGAGGCGCACGAGGCTTTCGGCCGTGGCGACGATGGCGTCCTCGCGCGGGCGGGGCGACCAGCCGAGCAAGCTGATGGCCTTCTGGCTGGTGGCGTTCAGATTGCGGCCGAGCAGCGGCAGCGATCCGCGCAGCGCGGGATCCCTGAGTGCGCCGATGCGTACCAGCCAGTCGGGCAGCACCCGGGTCGACACATGGCGCGCAGCGTCCCCCATGCGCGCCTTGAGCACTTGCGCGACTTCGGCGAGCCACATGCTTTCGCCTGCAATGGCAAGGAAGCGCTCACCGCTCGCGGCTTCGTGAGTCATGGCTCGCACATGCAGGTCGGCGACATCGCGCACGTCGACGAAGCCGGAATTGATTCGCGGATTGCCGGGCTGGCCGTCCAGCATGCCCCTGATCAGGCGGATGGAATGCGAATAGTCGTCGCCGAGCACGGGCCCGAGAACCGTCACCGGGTTGATCGCGGACAGTTGCATGCCGCGTCCTTCTCGCGCGACGAAGTCCCAGGCCGCGCGCTCCGACAAGGTCTTCGACTTCTGATAAGGCCAGACATCGGCGGCCGCCAGGTTGCTCCAGTCGGTCTCGTCGAAGGGGCGGCGCATTGGCCCATGCCCGGCGCAGATCGCGCCGAAAGCGGAGGTCAGCACGACGCGCTTGACGCCGGCGTCCCGCGCCGCACGCAGCACACGCAGCGTGCCTGCCACGGCGGGCTTGACCCAGTCGTCTTCGCTCGTCTGCGTGCCGGTGGGCGTGGCCGACGCGCCATGCACGACGTAGGTGCAGCCGGCAGTGGCCTGTTGCCAGCCGTCGTCGGCGAGGAGATCCGCCTCGACGAATGACAGACGGCCTCCGGGTTCCGCGCCGCCTCTTTCGAGCTGGGTGCGCACCTGCGTCTCGCGTGCGAGCGAGCGAACGGTGGTGCGTACCTGATAGCCTCGATTCAGCAGCGCCAGGATGCAGTGTTGTGCAATGAAGCCGGTGCCGCCTGTTACGAGAACCGATACGTCGTTGGTGTTGCCGTTCATGTCGTTGATTGTCCGGACGAAGAACCGGAAGGTTAAGGCCCGGCCTGCGGCTTGTTAATGCTCCATAGTGCGATTTACTTGCGCGACAGTACGATGATGGTTCGTCCTCGCAAGCGATCCTTGCGTTCCGCCCGTCGACGCGATGGCGTTGCGCTCGGGCGCCGGAAAGTCGACGGTGAAACCGGGCAACGGCGACGACGGGAAAAACCGCCCCGCGCTACGAGCTGGTGCACTGGAAGCTCGCCGCTGCGTTTACATCGCCGCCGATATATTTTGGCCACAGCGGATAGCGGCACAATGGGCGCGTCCTCCCGAGCGTGGCTGCGTTAAGGTCGCTCATCGTCAGCGTTTCAGGCGCCTTGCCGCTTTCTACCCATTCATCGAGTGCGGAGAGTGAATCGATGGCGGGATGAAACGGTCCGGTGCCATGGCCGACCCCCGGCATCAGGTAAAACCGCGCGAAGCCGTCGACCGTTCCTTGTCCGAAACGCTGCACCAGACCGGTGTAATAGTCGGTGCTCGAGTCGGTGCTCACGATTTCGTCGGCAAGGCCGTGCGTCATGATGAGCTTGCCGCCTTTCGCGACATAGGCGCTCAGGTCGGTGCTCGTTGCATCGGTGAGTGCGGAGAGCGCCTGGACGCGCGACGCATACGTACCGGGATTGACCGGATCGAACATCAACGAATCGAATGTGGGTACGCGCGTGACGAAGTACTTGACCCATTGATCGCCTGTCACCCACTGGTTCGCATCTTTCTTTCCTGCAGGATTGGCGGGTACTTTCGATTCGCCGAGATCGCGCGTCGTGTAGGGCCCCGCGAACACCGAACCCGCGAGGATGTTGTAGCCAGCGTATCGCGTCACGCCGTTCGCAAGCGGATAAGGCAATTGCAACGGCGCGGCGATGGTCTGAACGGTCGCGATCTGCGCATCCGACAGACAGGTGTCGCCCGAATCCACGCCGCTCGGACAGCGCACGGACGCCAGCACCGTCGCCGATTGCGCGTTGCACGCCGCCACGTTGGACACGATGCCGTCGGCGACGCCGTCGAGCGCATCGCACGCGCTCATGACGGCATTTTGCAGCAGCACCGTCTTGGCGACATCGAGCCAGCCTGCGCCGTTGTTCAAGTAGAGTGCGCGGCCCAGCACGACGTTGCTCAAACGCAGCCCAGTATAGTTGAGCGCCGGGCGATTCACGACGATACCGTCATAGTCTGCGGGCCAGCGTTGCGCTTCGCTCAACCCGTCCCGACCGCCTGTCGAACTGCCGAAGAAATAGGTTTTGCTCGGCGCGCTCGCGTAGCGCTTTCCGATGAGCGCCATCGCGACGTCGTGCGTCTTCTTCAGACTCAGGCCGCCGTAGTTCGCAAGCGATTCGTCACTCATGGCGAACTTGCCGTCAGTGATGCTGGAGCTCTGATGCCCGGAATCGTCGCCGAACGTCGCGTAGCCGTGGGCAAGCGGCGTTGGCGTACCCGTTGGCGCCATGTCGAGTGCGTCGACGCCGGTAATCAGCGTACCGTCGAAGCCGCCGCCGCCATAATGCAGCGCCTTGCGGTTCCAGTTGGTCGGCAGATTGACCTGAAACCGGATCGACGGCGCCGCGGGATCGACGGGAGCGATGGCACCATTCACCTGGCAATATTCCCCGGCGGCTTCCACCAGCGTCGCGTTCGTGACCGTCGCACCGCCGGTCGGCTCTGCAATGGAAGAGGCCGGAATCGCCAGGCCGTTCAATGCCGCGCATTGCGTCGCGGCCGAGGGCGGTGGCGGCGAGCTTGCCGAAGCGCCGCCACCCGACTCGGTGCCGCCGCACGCGCTGATGCAAAGGCTAAGGGCGAGTGCCCACCACAACGGTCTGTTGTCCATCGTCGTCTCCAGATGAATGGATTGCTATTCGAGAGCCCCGCCTTCCTGCTCGGCGCGAGATTCGGCGAGCCGAACGGAGGGGCCAAACAATGCGCACACGCCGGCCTGCGATACAAACATCGCGTCGCCGCTGTGCCCCGCGCGTTGAACTTCATGCAGCTCATGCCGCAACTCCGGATGCCGGGCGCGCAGATAGGCGAAGTACGCGCGGCCGCGAGCGAGGCGGTGCGGGCCTTGCATCATCGCCTCGCATGAGCGGTCGAGAGCCGGGTGCGCCGGATCGTCGTCGTGCGTACCGAGCAGATAGGTGACGTCGTGATCGACGTAACGACGTTCGAGCGATTGCGCGTCGAGTCCGTCCGCATAGCGGGGAAGTCGTGACGTGCCGTATTTCCATTCATTGAATCCGGCACATGCGGTTTGATCGATGTCTTCGCCATGCGGACGCCAAGCGTCGAAGTACACATAGGACGAAGGATTCGCGATGACGTAACGTACCTTCACACCGCGTGCGAGACAACATGCCGTCGCGTTGCTGAGTATCGCGTGCCGATGCGCGACCTGCGCCCCACCGGAATGCCCTGCGATCACGATTTCGCGCAGCCTCGGGTAGCGGCCGCCCTGCATGCCTCGGACGTAATGTTCGATGAGCCCATCCAGCACATCGAACGAGCTGAGCGGTGCTGGACCGATTGCGTCGAGTCCGCCCATCCACGAGGTCCATTCCCAATGCAGACAGTCGTCCGCCAACGGGTGATACCCGACGTCGGCCGTCGCGAGAAATTGCGGCACGGCGAGCATCACGTTTGCTGCATCGGCCGTCGACGCGTCGAGCGCGCGCTGCGTCGATCGAAGGTATGCGTCGGCGTCGCGCAATCGGCCGTGCAGCATGACGACGACCTGCGTCGCGGTGGCCGGCGCGGCGCTGCCGCCGGTGAACAGTGGCACTTTCGCTTCGCCGCGCGACGTCGAAACGGTCAACCGCTCACTGGCGACGACTTTGACGGGTACTTCGTTACGTGGGCGCACCTCATGGTTCCGTGGAAGGCACATCGCGACGCTCACGCCGTGTCACCCGGCCACAGGTCCGGCTCGTGGCGCAAGCGTCGCCCGGATGCCGTGAACCCGACCAGCAGCAACGAGACGATGCCGGCGAACACCAGATACCACGCCGGCACGATGCGCGAACCGGTGACGTCGATCAAGGTCGAGACGGTGAGCGGCGCGAGTCCGCCAAACAGCGTGACGGCCACGTTGTACGACAGCGCCACGCCCGTCGAACGCGTGGCCGTCGGAAACAACTGCGTCAGCATGCCGGGGTGTGCGCCCGACATGACGCTGAGCACGACCGTCGCGATGATCTGCGCGCTGAACACGCGCTCGGGCGAAGGCGCTGCGAGCACCCACGCGAAAAGCGGATAGGCAGCACATACCCAGACGATCGTCACCGGAAAGAACAGCCGATATGCGCCGAGGCGGTCGGCGAGCATCCCTGCCAACGGATAGCCGACGATGCCGATCAATCCGGAAATCGCCGTGCCGAACAGTGCATTCTTGAGCGGCAGATGCAACTGGTGTTCGACATAGAGCGGCATATAGGAATGCCACAGATAATTGGTTGCCGCTCCAACGATGATGACGCCCATCGCGCAGAGCGCCGCATCGCCACGCTCGCGAATGAATGTCCGCAGCGACTGGCGTGGCGCATGTCCAAGCCGTTCCCGCAACTGTACGAATTCAGGCGACTCGCCGACCTTGTGCCGGATGTAGAAGCCCACCGGCCCGACCAGCGCGCCGAGCAGAAACGGCACGCGCCAACCCCACGTCACGAGCGACTGGTGCGACAGATGCGTGGTGAGCAAGAACGAACATAGCGACGACAGTAGCAGCGCGACGGCCTGTGACGTCATCTGAAAACTGCCGAAGAACATCTTGCGTCCTGGCGGCGCGTATTCCGTCAGCATCGCGGCCGCTGTCGCGAACTCGCCGCCCACGGAGAGCCCTTGCAGGATACGTGCGAGGATCACCACGAGCGGCGCGGCCATGCCGATCGCCGCGTAGCTGGGCGTCAGGCCCATCATCAGCGTGCTGGCTGCCATCAGCAGAATCAGCAGCGACAACGTCTTGCGTCGCCCGTAGCGATCCGCGCATGCGCCTATCACGATGCCACCCAGCGGCCTGACCACGAAGCCGACGGCAAACGTCGCAAGCGTCAGCGTGATGGACACAAATCCGTTGCCGACAGGAAAAAACACCTGCGCGATGATTTTCGCGAAGTAGCCGTAGATGAGAAAGTCGAACCACTCGAGGCCATTGCCGATGACCGATGCGAGCACCGCGCGGCGAGTTTGCGAACGGCTGAGCGCCGTGGCGGCCGACGCGGGCACGTCCGCTTGCAAGATGGATTGCATGTGTCTCCTTTGTTTCTCTTCCAGCTTTTGAGACAAGCGTACGTGTCGATGTCCTGAATGTAAAATACATATGGGACACGGTTGCCATATCCAACGCATATACCAGACAAACGATGGAACTCAGACAGCTGCGCTATTTCCTCGCCGTCGCCGACGAAGGCCAGTTCACTCGGGCCGCCGCGCGACTGCATATCCAGCAGCCGCCGTTGTCGCAGCAGATTCAGGAACTCGAACATGAGCTGGGCTTCGCGCTTTTCGTGCGGCAGCCCCGTGGCGTCGTGTTGACCGCGCCCGGCGAGATATTCGCCGCACGCGCGCGTACGGTACTGCTCGAACTGAACAACGCCGTCGTCCATGCGCGCCGAGTGGCGCAAGGCCGGATCGGCACGGTGCGCGTTGCGCTCACGAGTTCGGCTGCGTTCCACCCGCTTACGCCTACCGCCATTCGCAATTTTCGGGACATGTACCCCGGGATTTCGATAGAGATGAGCGAGGTGAATGCGGCGGAGATCATCGAAATGATGTTGAACGGTCGCGCGGATGCAGCCATTCTCCGCAAACCGGTCGAAACGTCAGCTGATTTACGCTTCGAACTGCTCGCCGAAGAACGCATGTTGCTGGTGCTGCCGGTGGGGCACCGGCTGATCGGCGGTCGTTCCGTGTCGCTCAAACAGCTGGCGAACGAGTCGTTCATCTTCGTGCGTCGGCCCGGTGCGCCCGGCATGTACGCGGACTTCATTCGGGCATGTCAGGCCAAGGGCTTCGAGCCGCACGTCGTGGAAGAGGTGCCGCGCATGGTGACGGCAATCAATCTCGTGGCGGCGGGCGGCGGCGTATCGCTCGTGCCCGCGTCGATGCAACGTTATCATCAGGAAAGCGTGCGCTACTGCCGTGTGGCCGGCGATCATGCGTTTCGAGCACCGTTGCATCTCGTCACCCGGCACGATTTGCAAAACCCTGCCGCGTCGCACTTCCGTGAAGCGTTGTTGATGTTTGTCCAGCATCATCCATATCGCGAATGAGCCAGAGAAGGGCAAGCACCTGACGGATTGCTCACCGGAAGATCAAGGCCCGGCCTGCGGCTTGTTAATGCTCTATAGTGCGATTTACTTGCGCGACAGTACGATGATGAGTGACGACCCCTTCTCCGACATCCTGAGGCTCACGAACGCCGAATCGCTGGCGACGGGAGGCTTCTCTGCCGGCGGCGCCTGGGCCGTGCGATTTCCGGCACCCGACAAGATCAAGTTCTTTGCGGTGGTGAAGGGCACGTGCTGGGTCTCCATCGACGGAGAAGAAACGCCTATCCGCTTTGGAAGCGGTGACGTCGGATTGTTGACGGCGAAACGCTCGTTCGTCCTCGCAAGTGATCCTTGCGTGCCACCCGTCGACGCGATGGCGTTGTTCTCGGGCGCCGGAAGGTCGACGGTGAAACTCGGCAACGGCGATGAATTCGCGCAGATCGGCGGGCACGTATTGCTCGATCCGGTCACCGGCAGCTTGCTGTCGGACGTTCTGCCGCCATGGATTCACGTACCGGCCGCATCGCCGCAGGCGGTGAAGGTCCGCTGGCTTCTCGAGCAACTCGTGGAAGAGCGTGCGGCCGATCTGCCCGGCGCGCAACTCGTATCGGCCCAGCTTTCCCAGCTGCTCTTCATTCAGATATTGCGCGCCCATTTGAAAACGTCCGCGTCCTTGACGGGATGGCTGCGCGCGTTCGGCAACCCGCGCATCGCACCCGCACTGCGGTTGATGCACGGCGACCCCGCACGTTCATGGCATCTGGATGAGCTTGCCGCCGCGTGTGCGATGTCACGGACTACGTTCGCTTCTCACTTCAGGGCGAGCGCCGGTGTCGCGCCGCTGACCTATCTGGGAGAGTGGCGCATGCGTCTTGCGGAGCGCCGTTTGCGCGACGAGGACATCCCGGTGGCCCTGCTTGCGCAGTCGCTCGGTTACTCGTCCGAAAGCGCATTCAGTCACGCGTTCAAGCGCATGTCCGGGCATTCACCGACCGCATATCGCCATGTCGTACGGACGGCTGCTGAAGGCGCGGACAGCGGGCGCGGCGGCGTTCGCGCGGCCGTGGAGGCTACCGGTGCGACTCCGCAGCCGTTTCCGTTGGAACCTCGGTGAAATGCTCGAGCGACTCGACGTTCCCATACAAGACATTCCACACATATGAAAAAAGGCGCGAACGCGACGATCCGGGACGTGGCAACGGCAGCCGAGGTGTCTGTCGCGACCGTATCGAAATATGTCAACGGGACCAAGCGCTTCTCGCCGGAAGTGGAGTTCCGCCTGAAGCAGACCATCGAGAAACTGGGCTACCAGACGAGCCCGCTTGCGCGCTCGATGATTACGGGGCGCACGCGAACGATCGGCCTCGTCATTCTCGATATCAGCAATCCACACTTCGCGAGCGTCGTGAAAGGGGCCAATCGAACGGCGCTCGCGCACGACTACACGCTGCTGCTCGTCGATACGGAAGAGGATGCGGCGCGTGAACGTTCGCTGATCGAGGCCCTTGCGCAACGCGTCGACGGATTGATCATCAGTTCACGCCTCTCGGAGAGCGAAGCCGGATGGATGCTGGACTTGAAGAAGCCGGTCGTGATGTTGCGGCACCTCGATGAACTGTCGATCCCGACCGTCGGGATCGACAACCGTCTGGCGACCTACATGCTTGCCCGGCATCTTCTCGACCTCGGACATCGAAAAATCGCGTATCTGGGATTCGGCCAGGCATCGATCGATGCCGAACGCGTCCGCGGCGCAAGCGAGTGCCTGGCGGAGGAGGGGCTCGCGCTCGACGTGTTCGATGCACATGCGCCCACTTCTGTCGCGGGCGAGGAAGCTTGCTCCAGGATTCTGTTGGGACCGCGGCGCCCACACGCGGTGATCTGTTACAACGACCTGATCGCGCTGGGATTCATGAAATGCGCGAAGACCCTGGGATTTCACGTGCCGCGCGACATCGCGATCACGGGCATCGACAACGCACCGTACGGGCAATATTCGGAGCCGGCATTGACGACGGTCGACACCCAGAGCGAAAAGATGGGCGAACTCGCCACGCTGAAGGTGTTCGAGGCGCTCGCCGGCCGTCATGATGGTGAACGCGTTCTGCTCGAACCTCGCCTCGTGGTCCGGGAATCGGCGGCGAATCGCACGGGGCCAGGGCCGCGGTGACGTCGTGGCGGTAGATAGGTTGGCCCATCGCGAGAACACCCGATCCCTTCGAAAGCGGCGCCTGCCTGCTTGCCTTCCGAGGCCCTGCTTCGCAACACGCATGTCACATCGGCGCTCGGTCGCGGCCAGTCGGCGGGATAAACGGTTACCTTCGCTCCCCGTTTCGATTGGCTCCGCGCGACTGCTGTTCAAAAAATAGGCGTTAATACCGACTGGTAAAACAGCGGTCGTCGCCCTAATCTCGGATAAACGTTTTCCCAATTTGACTTTGATGTAACGATCGACATGCTGAATTGCGTGTTCGGCGGTGGAGACACGTCCGAAGGCCTGTGACCTCGGGGCGGCGGATGCGCACGCTTCTGCCGGGGAAAGGGCGGTCGTTTCGGTTCTGCGATGCAGGCCCGACATCCGCGTGGGTTCAGTCGGATGCATCCATTCGTTGGCGCGCATCGACAGGCGTTGATGCGATGCACTGAATCAGTAGTGCGAAGGACAAGAAAAGCAAGGCCTTGGCAAATCGTCCGCGTGGATAGAGGAGCGAGACATGAGGAATGTGGTCACGAGATCAGGCGTCTGTCTGGCGGCAGGGCTCACCTTGATGCTGAGCGGGTGCGGGGCGGCGACACCAACTCGACGGCGTCGTCGCCCACCCCGTCCGGCAATGCGTCGCCATGGATGGATACGTCGTTGAAGCCTGAGCAGCGCGCCGCCTTGCTCGTGGCGGCAATGGCATTGCCCGACAAGGAGGCGCAACTGGTGGGCGGCCCCGGCGTGATCGCCGAGCTCCCGCAATGCTTCGGTGCACGTCACATTCCCGGGCTGCCGAAATACCACATCCCCACGCTGCGCATCACGAATGGCCCGGTCGGGATCGGCCAGAACGATTGCGTTCCCGCCGGCTCGGCGTCGAGCGGTGCGGCGGCGTTGACGAGTGCCGCGTCGGCGAAAGCCACTGCGTTGCCGTCCGCGATCGCGGTGGCGGCATCGTTCGACCACGCGGTGGCGACGCAATTCGGCGACGTGATCGGCAAGGAAGGTGCGAACCTCGCGCTTCATGTGTTCGAAGCGCCGGGCATGAACCTGGCCCGGTTGCCCGTCGGCGGTCGCAATTTCGAATACATGGGCGAGGACCCGTATCTGACCGGCACGCTGGGCGTCGCTGAAATTCAGGCGGTTCAGTCGCACGGGATGATCGCGATGGCGAAGCATCTCGTCGCGAACGAGCAGGAAACGAACCGGATGACCATCTCGGAAAACGTCGACGACCGGACGTTGCATGAACTGTACATGCTGCCGTTCGAGATGGCGGTCAAGGACGGGCAGGTGGGTGCCGTCATGTGCTCGTACAACTCGGTCAACGGTTTCTCGATGTGCGAGAACAAGCACATCCTGACCGACGTGCTGCGCGGGCAATGGGGTTTCAGCGGTTACGTGCAGTCGGATTTCTTCGCCGCGCACAGCACGGCGGGAACGATGCTCGCCGGGCTGGACAACGAAATGCCGGGTGTGATCATTCCGGGCGTGACGACCTGGTGGACGCCGGACAAGCTGAACGCCGCGCTCGCGTCCGGCGCGATCGAGACATCGGACATCGATACGGCGCTGGCGCGCCGATACACGCAGATGTTCAAGGCCGGCATCTTCGACCGTCCGCTGGTGCAAACGCCGATCGATACCGTCGCGAACGGCGCCGTCGCGAAAGCCATCGGCGAGCAGTCCGCGGTACTGCTGCAGAACGACGGCACGCTGCCGTTGAGCAAGGCGGTGCAGAACGTCGTGATCGTCGGGAAGGCTTCGCAGGTGTTCGCGCAACAAGCGGTGGCCGGCGGCAGCAGCGTCGGCAACCCGATGGGGTCCGGCGGCGGGAGTTCGGACGTGGTCGCGCTCTATACCGTCTCGCCGCTGCAAGGAATGCGCGACGTGCTCGCCAACCTCGGCAATTCGACGACGAAGGTTCACCTCGTGCTCGTCGACGATGCAAACGCGAACGCCACCATCGACGGCACCGGCTCGACGTTCGCGGCGGCCCGGTCGTTGATCGGCAGCGCCGATGCGGTGGTGGTGATGGCCGGATCGATTTCCGAAGAGGGCGCGGATCAGACGACGTTCGTCGATGCGACCGGCCTGAATCTCGACGCCGGCAAGTACCTGAACACGCTCGACTGGTACGGGCCGAAGGCCAGTGCGCTGACGACGACCGGTACCGTCAGGAGCAGCAATACGCTGGCCATGATCCAGAGCGTGGTGGCCGCGAACCCGAAGACCGTGCTCGTGCTCAAGGACAACGCGGTCGAGGCGCTCGATCCGACGCTGCTCGAGGGCGGTGCGTCCGCGCCAGCCGCGATCCTCGAAGCATGGTTCCCGGGGCAGGAGGACGGGCACATCGTCGCGGACCTGCTGTTCGGCGTGACGAATCCGTCGGGCAAATTGCCGGTGACGTTCCCGCAGGTCGGCCAGGGGTTCATGGATTCGATCAGTACCGCGCAGTATCCGGGCGTCGCGGTGAACGGGGTGCCGACCGTGACCTACACCGAAGGGCTCAACATGGGCTATCGCTGGTACGACGCGATGGGCAAGCAGCCCGCGTTCGAGTTCGGGTTCGGGCTTTCGTATACGACATTCGCGATCCGGAACGCAGCCGTTTCGCCGGGCAGCAACGGCACGTACAACGTCACTGCATCGGTCGCCAATACGGGCAAGGTTGCAGGGGCGGAAGTCGTGCAGGTCTACGTCGGCTTGTCGGCGTCGTCCGGCGAACCGCCGAAGCGCCTGGTCGGGTTCCAGAAGGTGTTCCTGAATCCGGGGGCGTCGCAGACGGTGACCGTCAACATCGATCCGAAGGCGACCAACCATCCGTTGAGCACCTGGGACAAGGATGCGCAGCAGTGGTCGCCGGCAAGCGGCGCGACGACGATCTATGTCGGCAATTCGTCGAGAAATGTCGGCTCGGCAGGGATCATCACGCAGTAACGCCGCTGCGAATCCCGATTGGGCGGTCTGGCCGGTTCACCGAGCGGTGAACGGCGACGGCCGCTGCCCGATCGTCATCGGAATTCCGCTGCTTCAGGACGAATGCCATGAGAAAAAACAGCATGGAGCGGAGGTGAGCGGGCGCCGCGGCGGGTGCCGGCCACGGGTTTGAACCGACGGCGCTGCCACCCGGTCACATCGGCTCATGCGTCACGGGCGCCGCCCGGGATACCAGGTGATCGACCATGCGTTGCGCGGCAGGCGGCAGGAATTCGAAATGCTTGAAGCAGACGATGAACTGCCGCTCCGCCCACGGATCGACGAGCGGAATCGTCTTGACGCCAAACACCGCCTGATAGGTCGTGGCCACTTCGACCGGTACGACGCTGATACCGAGACCCGCCGCGACGACCCGGAACGCCGCGTCGAAATTCGACACGATGACGCGGTACGACAGCCCCTTTCCCGCGCGGGCGGCCGCGCGCCGTAACATCGTGTGCACGGCCGTGGACGGCGGCAGCCCCACGTGCTCGTATGCGAGCGTCTGATCGAAATTCAATTGTGCGTGCCGCGCCAGCGGATGGTCGGGGGGACGGCCAGCGCGAGCCGGTCGCGTCGATATGGCCGGTACTGCAGCCCCTGCAGATCGACGTTGTCCCAGCACACCCCGACACTCGCACCTCCTTCGCGCAATTGACGCACGAGCTCGTTCGACAGGCGCTCTTCCACGTCGACGCGGATATTGGCGTTCGCCGCTTCGCTCATGAATGCCGCGATATCGTCGAGCAGTGCTTCGGCGATCGCCGAGGCCGACGCGCAAATGCTCACGCGCCCCTGGAGTCCGCCGCCGAATGCGGCGATGTCGCTGCCGATTCGTTCGAGTGTGAACAACACGGTGCGCGCGTGTTCGAGCAGCGCCATGCCGGCACTCGTCGGCGCGACCCCGCGTCGCGAACGCGCCAGCAGGGGTGCGCCGAGATCCGCCTCCAGCTGCGCGATGCGCTTGCTGATGGCGGATGGCTCGATATGAGCCTCCTCTGCCGCGCGGGCAATGTTGCGGTGATCGCATACCGAAACGAACAGCCGCAACGTCTTCAGATCGATGTCCCGCACGATGGGTCTCCGGTGACATTCCGGTTCGGAACGACGAAGGTTCCGAATCGTCTCTTTACTGAGATATTGGCAGGTCTAAAGTTATCACAGCGTCGGCGTTTCCATGACCGGCGAAAACACGGAGACACCCATGCCATTGTTCCCGCCGGACGTCGTCATCCGGGAAGTCGGGCTGCGCGACGGTCTGCAGAGCATTCGGCGCATCGTGCCGACGCACGACAAGCTCGAATGGATTCGCGACGCATACGCGGCCGGCCAACGCGAAATCGAAGTCGGCTCGTTCGTGCCCGCCCGATTGCTGCCGCAACTCGCCGACACGGCCGAACTCGTGGCGTTCGCGAAGACGTTGCCGGGCCTGTCCGTATCGGTGCTCGTGCCGAACGTGAGGGGCGCGCAGGCCGCGCTGGACGCCGAAGCCGATCTGCTGCTGGTGCCGCTGTCGGCGAGCCGTGCACATAGCCTCGCGAACCTTCGCAAGACACCGGATGAAGTCGTCTCGGAAGTCGCACGGATTCGCGCCGAGCGTGACGCGTCGGGCGCCAAGACGCTGATCGAAGGCGGTATCGGCACCGCGTTCGGCTGCACGCTGCAAGGTCGGGTGGCGCCCGACGACGTGCTCCACTACATGCAGGCGCTGCTGGACGCCGGGGCGGATTACGTCAGTATTGCCGACACCGTGGGCTACGCGGGCCCGCGCGCGGTGGCCGACCTGTTCGGCAAGGCGCGCCGGCGGGTGGGCGAGCGCCTGTGGTGCGGCCATTTCCACGATACGCGCGGCCTCGCGCTCGCCAACGTGTACGCGGCGCTCGAGACGGGCGTCGCCCGCTTCGACACGTCGCTCGCCGGGATCGGCGGCTGCCCGCATGCACCGGGCGCGAGCGGCAACGCGGCGACGGAGGATCTGGCCTTCATGCTCGCCGACATGGGCATTGCGACAGGCATCGATCTGCCCGCGCTGCTCGCGCTTCGCGCGAAGGTCGCGCACTGGCTCGACGGCGAAACCCTGCACGGCGCCCTCTGGCGTGCCGGCTTGCCGAACACGTATTCACGCGACGCCAACGGCGTCGCGCTTTCCCTCTGAGGTTTCGCATCATGTCAGTCAATGCAAGGCTTCCGCTCGATGGCGTGCGCGTCGTCGAATTCACGCACATGATCATGGGACCCACGTGCGGGATGATCCTCGCCGACCTCGGCGCCGAAGTGATCAAGGTCGAGCCGCCCGGCGGCGACAAGACGCGTACGCTGCCGGGCCTCGGCATCGGCTTTTTCCGGTCGTTCAACCGCAACAAGAAAAGCGTCGTCATCGACATCACCACGTCGCAAGGCCGTGAAACCGCGGCCGAGCTGATCGGCACGTGCGACGTGATGGTGGAGAATTTCCGGCCCGGCCTGATGAAGTCTCTCGGGCTGGACCATGAGACGTTGTCGGAACGCTATCCGCGTCTGATCAGCGTATCCCACAAGGGCTTTCTGCCCGGCCCGTACGAAAAACGTCTCGCGCTCGACGAAGTCGTGCAGATGATGGGCGGCCTTTCCTACATGACGGGCCCGGTGGGGCGGCCGTTGCGTGCGGGAACGTCCGTCAACGACATCATGGGCGGCATGTTCGGCGCGATCGGTGTCCTCGCGGCCCTGCGCGAGCGCGAAGTCACCGGGCGCGGCCAGGAAGTCCAGAGCGCGCTGTTCGAAAACTGCGTCTTCCTGTCGGCGCAGCACATGCAGCAATACGCGATGACGGGCGAGCCGCCGCCGCCGATGCCCGCGCGGGTGTCGGCGTGGAGCGTCTACGACGTGTTCACGCTGGCCGATGGCGAGCAGCTGTTCATCGGCGCCGTGAGCGACAAGCAGTTCGTCACGTTGTGCGACGTGCTCGGGCGCCCGGACCTCGCGGCCGACCCGCGCTTCGCGAACAATGCGATGCGGGTCGTGGTACGGCCCGAACTGCTCGCATGCCTCGGTGCGGTGCTCAAAGACCGCCGTGCCGATGAGCTGGCGCCGAAGCTGGAAGCGGCCGGCATCCCGTATGCACCGATCGTGCGACCGGAACAGTTGCTCGACGACCCGCACCTCAAGGCAAGCGGGGGCCTTGCCCCGATGCAGGCCGACGACGGCAGCATGACCGACGTGGTGTTGCTGCCGATCACGATCGGCGGCCGGCGTCCCGGTGTGCGCCACGCGCTCGCGCGGATCGGCGAACACACGCAGGAAGTGCTTTCACGGCTCAGGGGCAAGGTGGTTGCATGAGGATGTTCGAACTGGATGGCGAGCGGCCGCGCGTGGCGGCGTCCGCGTGGGTTGCGCCGCACGCGGTGGTGATCGGTCGCACGACGGTCGGCGAGCATGCGAGCGTCTGGTTCAACGCCGTGGTACGTGCGGATAACGCCGCGATTTCGATCGGGGAGGGCAGTAACGTGCAGGACGGGGCGGTGCTGCATACCGACCCGGGTTATCCGCTCGACATCGGCGCGCATGTCAGCATCGGGCATCAGGCGATGCTGCATGGATGCACGATCGGGGCCGGGTCGCTCATCGGTATTCAGGCGATCGTGATGAACGGCGCCGTCATCGGTAGGCAGTGTCTCGTCGGAGCAGGGGCGGTCGTGACGGAGGGCAAGGTGTTTCCCGACCGGTCGCTGATTCTCGGCTCCCCCGCCAAGGTCGTGCGTGAGCTGAGCGAGGAGCAGATAGCCGCCGTCGCGAAGAATGCCACGGACTATGCCGATCGCGCCGCGCGTTATCGGCGCGAGCTGGAGATCGGCGCCCTCTGGCAACTGTAGTGCGGTGCGGGGCGCGATGCCGGCTGGCGCATGCCGTCGGCCGCGGCCCGCGAATCGGCCGACTGAGCGAGGCCGAACAAAACGATCATATGGAGACAGAATAGCCATGCAGCAGACCGTTACCGCGGGCGGGCCCCCGCTCGCCGCATCCAGCGTGCACGTCGGCATTCAGCCTGGCGCGGCCGTTTCCGCACGGATGGACCGTTTGCCCGTTACGCGACATCTCTGGATGCTCGTATTGCTCATCTCGCTCGGCGGTTTTTTCGAGATCTACGATCTGATCTTCACCGGTTACATCGCGCCTGGCATGGCCAGAAGCGGGCTGCTCGCGACGACCACGCATGCGTTCTTCGGATTCACCGGCATCGCGGGGTTCATCGCGGCGACCTTCGCCGGCTTGTTCGTCGGAACGTTCTGTTTCGGCTGGCTGCCGGATCGTTTCGGGCGCCGATCGGTGTTCACGATTTCGCTGCTGTGGTATTCGGTCGGCTCGGCGATCATGGCGTTCCAGACGACGCCCGAAGCGGTCGTTTTCTGGCGCTTCGTCACGGGCATCGGTGTCGGTGTCGAGATCGTCACGATCGACAGCTATGTGACCGAGATCGTGCCGCAACACATGCGTGGACGTGCGATGGCGTTCAACCAGATGGTGATGTTCGCGGCGGCCCCGGTGGCCGCGATTCTGTCGTACTGGCTCGTGCCGACGACGGTCTTCGGCATCGACGGCTGGCGCGTCGTGGTGCTGGCCGGTTCCGTCGGCGCGGTGCTGGTGTGGTTCATCCGCCGCTCGGTGCCCGAAAGCCCGCGCTGGCTGGCATCGCATGGCCGTCCGGAGCAGGCCGACGCCATCGTGAGCAGGATCGAGGGGATCGTCTCGCGGCAGGCGAGGGCGCCGCTGTCGCCGCCGCTGCCGATCGTCGACCAGCCGCTGCATCGTCGCGCTTCGTTCGCGGAGCTGTTGCACCCCCCGTATCGGTCGCGATTCGTCATGCTGGTCGTGTTCAATCTGTGCCAGGCGATCGGATACTACGGCTTCGCCAACTGGGTGCCGACATTGCTGATCGGTCAGGGCATCACGGTGACGAAGAGTTTGCTGTATTCGTTCGTCATTGCGTTCGCGCTGCCGGTGGGACCGATGCTCGCGATACTGTATGCCGATCGGGTTCAGCGCAAATGGTTGATCGTCGGCGGTGCGGTCATGGTCATCGTATGCGGCATCGCCTTTGCCTTCGCGCGCTCCGCCGCGTTGCTGATCGCGCTCGGCGTACTGATCAGCCTGGCGGGCCAGACCATCTCCGTGTGCTACCACACCTACCAGGCCGAACTCTTTCCGACCGCGATCCGCTGCCGCGCGAACGGGCTCGTGTATTCGGCGAGCCGGGTCGGCGCAATGATGTCCGGCTTCATCATTGCCGCGCTACTGCGGGATTTCGGCGTGGTCGGCGTGTTTGCCGGCATCACCGCATGCATGCTGGTTGTCGTGTTGTCGATCGGGATTTTCGGGCCGAACACGAACGGCAAGCGTCTCGAGGAGCTATGCCGCTGAGGCGATGCGCATGGTGTAAAACGGGCGTGATCCGGCGTGCACGCCCACGTATGTCTGCTCGCCCGGGTTCATTGCCATCACGCATCGGAGCCGGCGGCCGCTTCACTGGAACGTAATGAACTGCGCGGACGACCACACCTTGCTGTCGTTGCGCTGCCGGCCGAAGAAATACACGGCCGTCAATCCGTGCGTGATTCGCCTGTACCTTTCAGGCAATCACGGCGAACGCCGGATCGGCGTGTTCGGCAGGCTCGTCTTTCCCGCAATTGGCGCGGTGTCCGATATCTGGCTGCTCGTGAGCGTCGAGAAGGCGGCGCTCGTGCTCGGGCTCGTGTATCTGTGCTGGATTACGCGGCTGTTTCGCCAGGCACCCCCGGAAGTGGCGATTTGAACGAGGCGGGCAGCGCGCAGCGCATCAGCCGACAGGCCCGGTCATTCTGCCGACTCGGGTGATGACGAGAAGCACGCGCGTTGCTCGGCCCATTTCAGCATGGCGTCCAGTGCGGGGCACAACGCCTGTCCCCAATCCGTGAGCCGGTACTCCACCTTTGGCGGCACCTGCGCATACAGCTTGCGCGACACGATTCCGTCGGCTTCCAGTTGCCTCAGTTGCTGCGCCAGCATCTTCTGGGAAATGCCTGGAATCAATCGTTCGAAATCCGAATATCGCTGCACTTTTCCGTCGAAGAGATGGAACAGGATGATCAATTTCCAGCGACCTTCAAGCAGCTGAATCACCTGTTCTACCCCAAGCGCAGCCGTCGCTGGCGTGTATTCCTTTCCCATGGCTCAGTCACTTACTTTTTAGTGCGTTCTTGTGGAATGGTTAGTCTATGACGAGAATGTCCGTCATGAAAGCCCATAGCGAGAACGCAGACATGACGCTGTTACTGCCAGACCCGATTCACGCCTATTTCGAATTCAGCAACGGCGCGGATACGCGTCGGGCCGCGCACTGCTTCACGCCGGATGCGGTCGTCGTCGACGAGGGCCGGACGCACCGGGGGCACGACGCGATCGAGTCGTGGAAACGCACGTCGCGCGGGCAATTCGAGTTTGCGGTCGAGCCTGTCACCGTCTCCCGGGATGGCGATCGCGTGACGGTCAGAGCCAGGGTCGACGGCAACTTCCCGGGAAGCCCGGTGCAACTCGATCACGTGTTTGATCTGGCCGGCGACCAGATCCGGTCGCTGGAGATCCACTGATGGCCATGACGCTGGAATTGCAGGGCAAGCGCGTCCTGGTGACGGGCGGGACGATGGGTGTCGGAAAGGCCGTCGTCGGCTTGTTCCGCGAACTCGGCGCGAAGGTACTCACCACCGCGCGCACGCCACCGGCCGATACGCCCGCCGACATCTTCGTCGCGGCGGACCTGGCAACCGTCGAGGGCTGCGAAGCAGTGGCCGAGGCAGTGACGACCAACTTTGGCGGCGTCGACGTGATCGTCCACGTCGTGGGCGGTTCGCGATCACCTGCCGGAGGTTTCGCTGCATTGAGCGAAGATGCTTGGCATGACGAACTGAACCTGAATCTCCTGCCCGCGGTTCGACTGGACCGCGCATTGTTGCCGGGCATGCTGGCACACCGCGCAGGGGTCGTCATTCACGTCACGTCGATCCAGCGCGCGCTTCCGTTGCCGGAATCGACCACCGCCTATGCGGCAGCGAAAGCGGCGCTTTCCACCTATAGCAAGAGCCTGTCGAAAGAAGTCTCGCCCAAGGGCATTCGCGTGATCCGTGTTGCGCCCGGGTGGATCGAAACCGAAGCGGCCGTCGCTTTCGCGGAACGGCTCGCCGCCCAGGCGGGAACCGACTATGAAGGCGGCAAGCAGATCATCATGGATTCGCTTGGCGGCATTCCGTTGAGACGGCCGTCGACGCCCGGTGAAGTGGCGAATCTCATCGCCTTCCTGGCGTCCCCGCGTGCCGCGTCGATCACCGGCGTCGAGTATGTGATCGATGGCGGCACGATTCCGACTGCGTGAGCATGCGAGTGGCCATCGCCAACGCCGGATGACAGCGAATGATCGACAAGTGACCCGTCACGCGATGCGAGCGGGCTGACGGCGACCCGCCGATGCAGGCGTATCACGACCACGAATGAGGCGTCCCGGCACGCGGCGCATTGGGCCTGGTGGTCGACAATCGCGTTCAGGTCGACGATTCGCCCCACGTGTCCGGCGCAGAAACGGTGGTGCGGCACGTTACGACTCCGATCGCCGGAACTTGATCGGGAAAAGCACCAGAAGCTTGCGGATTTTGTTCCGGTTATAGTGGAATGACTGAAGGTAGACGCGGCGCTTTTTGCCGATACCGTTCAGGTCATGACTGTAGACGGGTGCTGTATGAAAAACAAAATCGACAAGACCGCCGGACCGATCTGGGGCGTGGCAGCAGGATTGCTTCTTGCTGGGGCAGGATTGAGTCTGGGTATTTTCCCCGCGGCGTTGCGCAGCGCGGGCAGCGCAAACGACTTCATGGCGTCGGGCGCCGCGATGCTGGGCATTTTCCTCGTCGTCTATTCGACGCACGAACTGCGAAGAAAACGCTCGCACTGAGCGTTCGCGCGCCACTGATTCGCGACGATCGACGCGAGCCGACAGACGGCTCGGGCGTGCGCTACGTCTTGCGGATTTCGTGGTCGTAGACGAGTTCGACGATTCGCTTCGTCGGAATACTCGCGCGCAGGCGGTCGACACCGTCGATCGGAAACCACTTGCATTTCGCGATCTCGTTGCTCGCTTGCGGCGTCTGGTCCGGCCCGACTTCCGCGAAGAACACGTGGTGGATCTTTGCGAGCCCGGTGAACTGCATCGAGTACACCAGATCCTGGTCGGTCATGCCCGTTTCTTCGCACAATTCGCGATGCGCGGCTTCGAGCGGGGTTTCCCCACGCTTGATCGTGCCGCCGGGAAGGGCCCAGCGCGACGCCGCACGCGTGACGAGCAACACGCGCTCATCGCGATAGCAGACGACGGTCGCGCGTTCCTTGATCGGGACGGCACTCGTTTCGGGGGCGTGGTCGGGCGTGAGGATCAGGGGCATGCCGTGATTCTAACCAGCCCAAATCGATCGGCCAAGGCGGCCTGACCGGGTTTGACGATCAGGGCCTGCCTGAGCGCTCCCGCGATGGCGAGGGCCATGCCGCGCCGGCACCCGGAGGCCGGTGCCGGCCGGCGCGACGCACGGTGCGGCCCATCCCGCGCACCGCGCCGTCGCGCGGTTCCTTCGATTACTTCTTTTCCGGCAGGAACCAGTTCATCACGAGCGCACAGATGCCGCCCGTCGCCACGCCCGATTCCAGCACGTTCTTCAGTGCATGGGGCAGGCTGTTCAGGATGTCCGGCACCTGCGACACGCCGAGGCCGAGCGCCAGCGACACCGCGATGATCAGCAGCGCGCGACGGTCGAGATGGACGCCCGCGAGAATGTTGATGCCCGACGCGGCCACCGCACCGAACATCACCATCGCCGCACCGCCGAGCACGGGCTCCGGCACGGCCTGCAGCACGCCGGCGACGACCGGGAACAGGCCGAGCACCACCAGCATGCCCGCGATCCAGATACCGACGTGACGGCTCGCGACGCCGGTAATCTGGATCACGCCGTTGTTCTGCGCGAATACCGAGCTCGGGAACGTGTTGAACACGCCGGCCAGCAGCGAGTTCGCCCCGTTGACGAGCACGCCGCCCTTGATGCGCTGCATCCACACCGGCCCCTCGACCGGCTCGTTCGAGATCTTGCTGGTGGCCGTCACGTCGCCGATCGCTTCGAGCGACGTGACGAGGTAGATGATCAGCATCGGCACGAACAGCGCCCACGAGAAGCCGATGCCGAAGTGCAGCGGCGTCGGCACCTGGAACAGCGCGGCCTGGTGCATGCCGGTGAAATCGAGGCGGCCGAGGAACGCGGCCGCGAGGTAGCCGATCGCGAGCGCGATGACGAGTGCGGTGCTGCGCACCCAGACGACCGGCACGCGGTTCAGCAGGATGATCGTGCCGAGCACGAGGCCCGACAGTGTCAGGTTCTCCGCGCTCGCGAACGTGCCCTTGGCCATCGCGCCGTAGCCGCCGCCCATGCTGATGAGGCCGACCTTGATCAGCGTGAGGCCGATCAGCAGCACGACGATGCCGGTGACGAGCGGGGTGATCAGGCGCTTCACGAACGGCAGGATGCGCGACACGCCCATCTCCACGAACGACCCGGCGATCACGACGCCGAAGATCGCGGCCATCACGGTCTCGACCGGCGTGCCTTGCTTGACCATCAGGCTGCCGCCGGCGATCAGCGGGCCGACGAAGTTGAAGCTGGTGCCCTGGACGATCAGCAGGCCGGCGCCCAGCGGGCCGAAGCGCTTGCACTGCACGAAGGTGGCGATGCCGGAAATCACCAGCGACATCGACACGATCAGGGTCGTATCGCGGCTGGACACGCCGAGCGCCTGGCAGATCAACAGGCCGGGCGTGACGATCGGCACGATGATCGCGAGCAGGTGCTGGAGGGCGGCGACGAACGCGACCATCGGCGCCGGCCGGTCGTTCGGGCCGTAGACGAGGTCGCGGGCCGCTTCTGCGGCGTCGGTGCCATGGGAGGCGGAGGGGGCGGAGGAGGCGGGTTGCATGGCGAGCGGGCCGGACAAGATGGAAAGTGCGGCATTTTAGCCGAAGGGGCTGCCGGCGCGGCCCGGCCGGGCCGCGATAGGGGGATTCGGCGGCGCGTGGAAAAGGCGCCCGATCGGCCCCGGCGATCAGCGGGTCGGCTGCGTGGCGATCCCTGCTGGGCAATCGTTTCATCAGTTGCTCCGAGAAACCCCGCCATTGATGGCGGGAAGGAAGGGCGTGCAGTTGACAGGCAGCTTCTTCCACGGGTTAGGATCGCCGGCATGATCCTTGTCTACCGCTACCGCGTGAAATCGCTCAACGGACTGCTTAACAAGTAGAGCCGTGCGGTGAACTTTTGCAACGACACGCAGAAGCACGCGCTCAAGTGGAACAAGAAGTGGCCGACGGGATTCGATCTGAACGTGCTGACGACCGGCAGCAGCAAGGCGCTCGGCATCCACTCCGGCACGGTCAACGCAACGTGCGAGCAATACGCGAAGTCGCGCAGCCAGCGTCGACGCCCTTACCTGCGCTATCGCGGCAGGAAATCGCTGGGCTGGGTGCCGCTGAAGGGGCGTGACCTGAAGCGCGAGGGTGACGCGTTCCGTTTCGCCGGCAACACCTTCCGCGTGTTCAACAGCCGATCGCTTCCCGAAGGCAAGATCAAGGACGGCACCAACTTTGCGCAGGATGCGCGTGGTAATTGGTTCCTCAACATCGTGATCGAGATGCCCGATGTTCAGGCTCGTCCGATCCGTTCCGGCGTCGGCATCGATCTCGGCCTGAAAGACTTCGCCACACTTTCGACCGGCGAGAAGTTGCCCAATGACCGGTTCGGCCGACGAGCGGCGGAAAAGCTGGCGAAAGCGCACCGTGCGCACAAGCACAAGCGGCATATCGCGAAGTTGCACGCCAAAGTGGCAAATGTCCGTGCCGATTTTCAGCACAAGCTCGCGCTCGATCTGGTGCGGCGCTTCGATTACATCGCGGTCGGCAACGTGTCGGCCGCAAAACTCGCCAGAACCAGGATGGCGAAGAGCGTCTACGACGCATCCTGGTCGTCCTTCCGAAACAAGCTCCGCTACAAAGCGATCGCGCACGGGGCCACGTTCGAGGAAGTCGACGAAAGGAGTTCCACCCGGTCCTGTTCGGCGTGCGGGTCGAAAGACAGCACGACGCGGCCGAAAGGTATCGCAGGACTGCGAGTAAGAGAATGGGCCTGCAGTGACTGTGGTGTCGAGCATGATCGAGATATCAACGCTGCGCTGAACATTCTCCGATGCGGACGTGCATCGCCAGGTGTGGGAATCCTCTCCCTTTAGGGAGAGGAGGACGTCAAGAATGGCGAAATCCTGCACATCGACGGCGGCGGCCGGCTGGTTTGAGCGGCGGGATGTCGGCCGGCGGTCAGCCAGCGGCAGGCGTCCCCTTGCCGCGCGCCGCGGTGCGTGGCGGCCGGGAATCCGGATACGCGCGCTGGCACACGGCGATGACCGTATCGCGCAGGCGGCGATGCACGGGGTCGCCGTGCATGCGCGGATGCCACAGCGCGGACACGAGGATCGCCGGCAGACGGACCGGGATCTCGAAACTGCGCAGCCCGAGGGCTTCGGTGAGCCCCTGCGAGCACGCGTTGCCGAGGCTCGAGCGCGGCACCAGCGCGATCAGGTCGGTGCTGGCCGCGACACGCATCGCGTCCGGGTAGCCTGGCACGACGACGTGCACGACGGGGCCGTCGCCCGCGTTGACGGTCGAATCGTCGGCCAGCCCGCCGAAATCGCCGAGCTGGACCGCCATGACGTGGCGGCAGGCTGCATAGCGCGCGGGCGTGATCCGGGCCGACGCGAACAGCGGATGGCCGGCGCGCGCTACCGCGACGTGCCAGTCGTGAAAGAGCATGCGCGTGTGCAGCTCGGGTGCGTCGTCGCCGCGCTTGCCGATTTCGAGGTCGACCGTGCCGTCGCGCAGCGCTTGCGGGTCGCGGTCGAGCTTCGGGACGAAGCGGATACGCACGCGCGGCGCGACGTCGCCGAGTGCGGCCACCACCGGGCCGGACAGCATTTCCATGAACGACGCGGCCGCCCGGATCGTGAACGTGGCCGTGAGCGTCGCGAGGTCGACGTCGGCTGTCGCCGGCCGGAGCACGGCGCGCGCGTCGCTCGCGACGGCATGCACGCGGTCGCGCAACGCGGCTGCGTGCGGCGTTGGCACGAGCTTGCGCCCGGCGCGCACGAGCAACTGGTCGCCGGTGGCGGTGCGCAGCCGCGTGAGCGTGCGGCTCATCGCGGACGTGCTCAGGCCCAGCCGGCGCGCGGCGCCGGTCACGCTGGCTTCCGACAGCAGCACATCGAGCGCGGTGACGAGGTTCAGGTCGATGTCTTCCATGTGGACAGGATACGCCACTGTGCGGTTTGACATGGCGTTCGGTGCAACGATGGATTGCATCCGGTGCGTCTGGCGCCTGTCGTGGTGCCCGCCTATAGTGGTCGCATGACGAAACACGGCAAAGGCGAGAAACCATGCAATCGACTGAATCGAATCGACGAAACGCCCCCGCGATCCTCCTCGTCGCGGCGTCGCGCGGCCTCGGGCTGGCGATGGCGGAGGCATTCCTGAACAAGGGCTGGCACGTGACGGGCACGGTGCGCGAAGGATCGGGACGCACGAAGCTGCACGACCTGGCCGACCGGTTCGATGGCCGGCTCGAGATCGGCACGCTCGACATCTGCGAGCCCGCGCAACTGGCCGCGCTTCGCGCGCGCCTGTCGGGCCGGCGCTTCGACGTGCTGTTCGTGAATGCCGGCACGACCAACGATCCGAATGAAACGATCGGCGAAGTGACGACCGACGAATTCGTGCGCGTGATGATCACGAATGCGCTGGCGCCGATGCGCGCGATCGAGACGCTGCAGGATCTCGTGACCGACGACGGGCTGATCGGCGCCATGTCGTCGGGGCAGGGCAGCGTCGCGAACAACGTGACCGGAATGCGCGAGGTGTATCGCGGCAGCAAGGCGGCGCTGAACCAGTTCATGCGCAGCTTCGCGGCACGTCAGGCCGATACGCGCCGCGCGCTGGCGCTGATGGCGCCCGGCTGGGTCCGCACCGAACTCGGCGGACCCGATGCACGCCTGACCATCGAGGAGAGCGTGCCGAGCCTCGTCGACGTGTTGCTCGCGAAGCGGGCGCGGCCCGGGCTCGAATACCTCGACTATCTGGGACGCACGGTGCCCTGGTAAGCAGCGTGGTGGCGCAAGCGCACGGGCGGCCGGCCGGGCTCCTGTTCGCCGTGAGCGTGCCGTGAGGGATTGGGTTCGATGTTTTCGCGGCCGGTCGCGGCACTGCGAAGGCCGTGCCGATTCAATACAATGCGACGACGCGTCAGTGATACGGTGCCGCCTCATCGCGTTTGAATCCATCCGGTTCATCGCGGCTGGGGTGCGCTCCCGTCATGACGGGCTTGTGTCGAACCTGGAGCGCAGCATGAACGAACCCTACCTGCAGGTCATCGCGCATTACTTCGCGAAGCCCGGCAACGGCGACCGCGTGATCGAACTGCTTGCGGAACTTGCGCCGGCCACGCGGGCCGAGCCGAAGAATCTCGACTACGCGTATTTCCGGTCGCCGGAGCACCCCGACCACATCGTGATTCTCGAACGCTATCGCGATGCCGACGGCCTCGACGCGCATCGGGAAACGCCGCATTTCCAGCGGATCGGAATCGGGGCGATCATGCCGTTGCTCGATCGCCGCGACGTGTCCCGCTACATGGTGCAGCCGGACACTGGCACGGCGACGCCACCGGGAGGCACCCGATGAACCCGTTTCAATTCCGTACCGTTCCGACCCAGATCGTCGAATTCGGCGCCGCGCGCCGGCTCGGCGCGCTGTTGCGCGAACGCTTTCCGGCGCTCGTGCGGCTGTGCGTCGTCACCGATGCGTTCCTGCATCGCAGCGGCGTGCTCGCGCCCGCGCTGGAGAGCCTCGCCGCGCACGGCTGGCAGGTCACCGTGATCGACGACGTGATCGCCGATCCGCCCGAGCACGTGGTGCTCGAAGCCACCGCGCGGGCCGTCGCGGCCGATGCCGAGATCGTGCTCGGGCTCGGCGGCGGCTCGTCGATGGACGTCGCGAAGCTGATCGCGGTGCTCGCGCCGGGGCAGCAGGCGCTGGCCGACATGTACGGCGTCGACAAGGTCGCGAGCGCGCGGCTGCCGCTCGTGCAGATGCCGACCACGGCCGGCACGGGCTCCGAGGTCACGGCCGTGTCGATCGTCACGGTCGGCGAGGCGCGCAAGATGGGGGTCGTGTCGCCGCATCTGTTCGCCGACGTCGCGATCCTCGACGCGGAACTCACGCTCGGCCTGCCGCGCGCGGCGACGGCCGCCACCGGCATCGACGCGATGGTGCATGCGATCGAGGCGTACACATCCGCGCGGCTGAAGAATCCGGTGTCCGACATGCTGGCCACGCACGCGCTGACGCTGCTGTCGCGCAACCTGCTGCCCGCCTGCGACGACGGGCAGAACCGGCACGCGCGCGAAGCGATGCTGGTCGGCGCGATGTTCGCGGGGCAGGCGTTCGCGAATGCGCCGGTCGCGGCCGTGCACGCGCTGGCCTATCCGGTCGGCGGGATCTTCCACGTGCCGCACGGGCTGTCGAATGCGCTGGTGCTGCCGCACGTGCTGCGCTTCAATGCGCCGGCCGCCGCGCCGCTGTATGCGGAACTGGCAGCCATCGTCGCGCCGTCGGCCACGGGTAGCGACGAAGCGAAAACGCATGCGCTGATCGCGGAGATCGACCGGCTGATCGTCGCGACGGGCATTCCGCGCACGTTGCGCGAGGTCGGTATCGGCGAGGCCGACCTGCCGAGGATGGCGTCGGACGCGATGCTGCAGACACGCCTGCTCGTGAACAATCCGCGCGAGGTGACCGAGGCCGACGCGCTGGAGATTTACCGGCAGGCCTGGTGACGCGGCGGGCGGGCGTGGCGCGTCGCCCGGCACGATTCAAGATGCGCGCACGGCCTGCCGAGCGGGCCGTGCCGCGACCCACGCGCATGCCAGCGCGACGGCCACCAGCACGCAGCCGGCCGACGGTGTAACGAGCAGCGCATCGCGCCCGACGAGCACGCCGCCGAGCGCCGATCCGAGCGCGACGCCCGCATGCATCGCCGATACGTTGAGGCCGACGCTCGCATCGGCCAGCGTCGGCCCGGTGTGAATCAGATAGTTCTGCACGATCGGCGAGATCGACCAGCTGATGCCGCCCCACAGCATCATCGCGGGCACGAACACGAGCGGCGACGCACCGGCCGCCGGCAGCGCGGCCATCGCGACGAGAAACACGGCAGGGCATGCGCACAGCGCGCGCGCTGCGCCGAGCCGATCCGAGCAGAACCCGCCGAGCCACGCACCGGTCACGCCGGCCATCCCGAACGCGACGTACAAGCCTTCGAGCGCCGCCGCGCCGGGCGACAGCACGGCCTGCAGATACGGCGTGAGATACGCGAACAGCGTGAAATGGCCGCCGATCATTGCGATCGACACACATTGCGCGGCGAGCAATCGCGGTTGCGACAGCACGGCGCGATACGACGGCATGCCGGGCGCGCCGGCCGCGGCCGGTGTCATGCGCGGCAGCCCACGCGCGAGCCAGATCCCGAGCGGCAGCGCGGCCACCGCGATCGACACGAACACCGCGCGCCAGCCGGCCCATTCGGCGATGCGCATCCCGATCGGCACGCCGAGCACGAGCGATGCGCTGATCCCCATGAAGACGATGCCGATCGCACGGCCGCGTTGCGACACCGGCGCGAGTTCCGCCGCGAACCGCGTCGCGACGAGGATCAGCGTCGCGCAGCTCGCGGCCATCAGCACGCGCGCAGCGAACAGGCTCGCATAGCCGGGGCTTGCGGCGGCGCACAGGTTGGCGGCCGCGAACGCGCCGAGCGCCGCGAGCAGCGCGGTGCGCCGTTCGACCCGTGCGACGAACGAGGCCGCCACCAGCGCGGCGAGCGCGAACACGGCGGAGAAGATCGTGGTGAGATGTCCGGCAGCGGCGATCGAGACGTGAAGGCCGGCGGAGATCGCCGGCAGGATGCCGACGCAGATGTTTTCGGCAACGCCGGCCAGGAACACGGCGGCGGCCAGCAGATACACGCGAACGTCCAACGCAAACCCCTCCTGTACGCGCGATGCGACGGCGCCGGGCAGGGGCGCGGCCGCATCGGATCGAATCGACGGATGGGTTTCGACGCGAGGCTTCGGTTATCCCGGAAAGGAGGACGGTACCGCACGGTCGGAACGCGCGCAAGTGCCGGCGTGCGGTCGTGGCGGCGTCGGGCGGCGGACGCGGAGAACAGGACGGGGGGCGGCACGCCGCCGCCCACCGCGCTTACATGCGCGCCGCGTCGGCGCCGGCCGCGACCACGTAGGCCGACGCCTGCTTCGTGCCGTCCGGCTTCGTTTGCAGGTACACGCCCTGGATTTCCGGCTCGAAGCCCGGCAGTGCGTTGATCCCGGCTTCGAGCGCGCGGAAGTAGTCGAGCGCCGGGCCGCCCCACGCTTCGCCGGGCACCACGCAGAAGATGCCGGGCGGATAGGGCAGCGCGCCTTCGGTCGCGATCCGGCCTTCGATGCGCTCGAGCGTGACGAGCTCGACGTTGTTGCGGATCAGCTCGGCATTCGCGGCCTGCGGCAGCATCGCCTGCTTGGGGAACTGCGCACGCCGGAACATCTGTTTCTGCAGGTGCTTCATGTCGTGGCTGCGGTAGAAGTCGTGCATGCGCTGGCACAGCTGCCGCAGGCGCATCGTGCCGTACAGCTCCGGATATGCTTCGCACAGCGACGGAATCGCTTCGCGCAGCGGTGTGTCCTGGTCGAGATGGCGCTCGAACTGCGCGAGGTGCGCAACCAGATGCTGCAGCTTGCCGAAGCTCTCCGACGGCGTGAGCAGGAACAGGATCGTGTACAGGTCGGCCTTCTCCGGCACGACGCCGTGCTCGCGCAGGTAGCGCGCGAGGATCGGCGCCGGTGCGCCGAACGCCGCGTATTCGTGCGTGTCGCGATCGATGCCGGGCGTGGTCAGCAGCAGCTTGCACGGATCGACGAAATACTGGTCGTCCGCATAGCCTTCGAAGCCGTGCCACGTGTCGGCCGGGTGGAAGCGGAAGAAGCGCAGGTCGTCGACGATCTGCTCGGTCGGATAGTCGGCCCACGGGCGGCCGTCGATCTCTTGCGGGACGAACGGACGGATCTGCCGGCAGGTTTTCAGCAGCAGCTTGCGCGCATCGACGCCGTGTGCGACGCAGTCGCGCCACAGGCGCCTGCCGGCCGGGCCCGCATGCATCTGCGCGTTGACGTCGAGCGCCGCGAACATCGGGTAGAACGGGCTCGTCGACGCGTGGATCATGTACGCGTTGTTGAAGCGCCGGTGATCGCAGAAACGCTTCTGGCCTTCGATGTGGCGATCCTTCTTGTGGATCTGCGACGTCTGTGAGAAGCCGGCCTGTTGCTTGTGCACCGACTGCGTGACGAAGATGCCGGGATCGTCCGGGCCGAGCGTGAGCATCAGCGGCGAGCAGTCCTGCATCATCGGAATGAACTGCTCGTAGCCGACCCACGCCGAATCGAACAGGATGTAGTCGCACAGATGCCCGATCCGGTCGACGATTTCGCGTGCGTTGTAGATCGTGCCGTCGTAGGTGCCGAGCTGGATCACCGCGAGCCGGAACGGGCGCGGCAGGTCGGCGCGCTCGGGCGCGACGTCGCGGATCGCGTCGCGAATGCGCGCTTCGCCGAGCGCCGCGCTGTCGACGCCGCCGATGAGACCCCACGCATTGCGCGCGGTCTCGAGGTAGACGGGTCGCGCGCCGGACAGCACGAGCGCGCCGAGGTGCACGGACTTGTGGTTGTTGCGGTCGAACAGCACGAGATCGTCGGGCGCGAGCAGCGCGCTCGTGACGACCTTGTTCGACGTCGACGTGCCGTTCAGTACGAACCAGGTCTTGTCCGCGTTGTAGATCCTTGCGGCGTTGCGCTGCGCTTCCAGCGCGGGCCCTTCATGGATCAGCAGGTCGCCGAGCCGGACGTCCGCGTTGCAGAGGTCCGCGCGAAACAGCGTCTCGCCGAAGAAGTCGAAGAACATCCGGCCGAGCGGATGGTTCGAGAAGAACTGGCCGCCCTGGTGGCCCGGGCAGTCGAATTCGACATAGCCGCGCTGCACGTAGTCGCGCATGACCTTGAAGAACGGCGGCAGCAGGTTCTCGCTGTAGATGTCGGCGGCGGCGGAGATCTGCCGTCCGTAGTAATGGCGGCCGCCGTGCCGGAGCTGGATCACGCCGCTCGCGCGCGGCAGGACCGACGGCGGCACTTCCTGGTCGGGCTCGACCGCGACGAAGAACGGAATCGCGAAACCGGTTCGCTCGACGGTTTTCAGTATCTTTTCCGCGGCATCGATGCCGACGACGATGGCCGCGATATTCGTGAAATCGGTCTGAAATACGTCGACCTGTTCATGCGTGGTGAGAAAGGCGCCGATCAGCGCCGGCTCGACTGCGATTTTCAACAGGCTCACGCGAACTCTCCGGTAAATGACCTGAAACGGGAGCCGCATTCGCGCCGGGACGCAATCGTGAATCGATACGCGCTACAGCCGATTGAAAACGGTCCCGCGAATGCTGAATGCCGATTGCGCATTGCACCAGAAAGCCTTGCGCGGCGCGGCACGAGCGCGATGGGGCAAGGCCCGGCGCAGCCGATCGTAGCAACAAATGCACGCGGATTCAATCGATCGGAATCAGCAATTCCATGGCGGCATGAGCATGATCAAGTCATCGGGAATTGGCGTGCTGCAGCGCACATAAAAATGATCCAATGATGAAAATCCGATTCGAAAGGGCCGATTGTTTCACCGAATCGTCGGCTTCTCATCGAAAGGCATCCATGGCATAGTCGGCTCCGAACTGGATGGCGAATCAAGCCGGAATTGCGCGCGTCTCATGCCGCTGCCCGTGACTGCTTCCCGCGTGCTCGTGAGACGAACGATACCAATCGAAGAGCAACGCAACAGCGAGGGCAACATCATGAATACTTCCGTCGGCGGCATTCGCCGTCTCGGCATGCGTGCGCTACTGGTCGACGACGAGATCGCGCAGGAAACCGCGACCGGGCGCGCGGTCCGCACGCTGAGCGCGGAGCTCGCGCAACGCGGTGTCGACGTGCTGACGGCCACGTCCGCCGACGATGCCATCGTGCTGATCCGCTCCGATCCGTCGATCCAGTGCGTGCTGCTCGACTGGGATCTCGGCGTGGACGGCCACGGGCCGTCCGAGGCGGTGGTCGACGCGATCCGGCATCGCAACGGCAGCGTGCCGATCTTCCTGCTGGCCGACCGCAGCGTCGCGTCGACGGTACCGGCCGCGGTGATGGGCAAGGTCGACGATTTCGTGTGGCTGCTCGAGGATACGGCCGACTTCATCGGCGGGCGCATTCACGCGGCGATCGAGCGCTATCGCTCGACCGTGCTGCCGCCGATGTTCGGCGCGCTTGCGAAGTTCTCGCGCGTCTACGAATACTCGTGGCATACGCCGGGCCACACCGGCGGCACCGGCTTCCTGAAATCGCCGGTCGGCCGCGCGTTCTTCGAATACTTCGGCGAATCGCTGTTCCGCTCGGACCTGTCGATCTCGGTGGGCGAACTCGGCTCGCTGCTCGACCACTCGGGCCCGATCGGCGAAAGCGAACGCTACGCGGCGCGCGTGTTCGGCGCGCATCGCACGTATCACGTGACGAACGGCTCGTCGACGTCGAACCGCATCATCCTGATGGCGAGCGTGAGCCGCGATCAGATCGCGCTGTGCGACCGCAACTGCCACAAGTCGGCCGAGCACGCGATGACGATGTCGGGCGCGATTCCGACCTACCTCGTACCGACGCGCAACCGCTACGGGATCATCGGGCCGATCGCGCCGGAGCGCCTCACGCAGGTGGCGATTCGCGAGGCGATCGCATCGAACCCGCTCGCGGCCGGGCTGGCCGATCGCCAGCCGAAGCACGCGATCGTCACGAATTCGACGTACGACGGGCTTTGCTACAACGTGACGCGCGTCGAGGAACTGCTCGGCGCGAGCGTCGACCGGCTGCACTTCGACGAAGCGTGGTACGGCTACGCGCGTTTCAATCCGATCTACCGCGACCGCCATGCGATGCACGGCGACCCGCGCGATCACCACAAGGATCGGCCGACGGTGTTCGCGACGCAGTCGACGCACAAGCTGCTGACCGCGCTATCGCAGGCGTCGTACATTCACGTGCGCGACGGCCGCAGCCCGATTCCGCATGGCCAGTTCAACGAAACGTTCATGATGCACGCGTCGACGTCGCCGAACTACGCGATCATCGCGTCGAACGACGTCGCGGCCGCGATGATGGACGGCCCCGGCGGCGCCGCGCTGACGCACGAGTCGATCGAGGAGGCCGTCGCGTTCCGGCAGATGATCGCGCGGATGAACGGCGAATTCGGCGCGAAGGGCGACTGGTTCTTCGAATGCTGGCAGCCCGACACCGTGCTCGAGGCGCGCACGGGCCGCACGCTGCCGTTCCACGAAGCGCCGCCCGAGCTGCTCGCGAGCGACCCGGCGTGCTGGGTGCTGCGCCCCGGCGCGCAATGGCACGGCTTCGGCAATCTCGAGGACGGCTATTGCATGCTCGACCCGATCAAGGTGTCGATCGTCACGCCGGGTGTCGCGCCGGCCGGCGGCCTGATGCCGGTCGGCATCCCGGCGAGCGTCGTCACCGCGTATCTCGATGCGCGCGGGATCGTCGTCGAGAAGACGACCGATTTCACGATCCTGTTCCTGTTCTCGATCGGTATCACGAAGGGCAAGTGGGGCTCGCTCGTCAGCGCGCTGTGCGATTTCAAGCGCGACTACGACGCGAACCTGCCGCTCGACATGGCGATTCCGTCGCTCGCGAAGGAGCATGGCGCGCGCTATGCGGGCATGGGGCTGAAGGATCTGGCCGACACGATGTTCGCGGCGATGGAGCAGCTCGGCACGACGCGCCTGATGTCGGAGGCGTTCTCGATCCTGCCGAAGCCGGAAATGAGCCCGGTGCGCGCATACGAGCACCTCGTGCAGGGTCGCGTCGAGCAGGTCACGCTCGACGAGCTGGCCGGGCGCACGGTGGCCACCGGCGTCGTGCCGTATCCGCCGGGTATTCCGCTGTTGATGCCGGGCGAGAACGCGGGGCCGGCCGGCGGCCCGGTGCTCGGCTACCTGAAGGCGCTCGAGGCGTACGACCGGCGTTTCCCCGGGTTCGCGCACGACACGCACGGCGTGGAGGTCGAGGACGGCACGTACCGCGTGTACTGCCTGACCGCCTGACACCCGACCGGGCGAACGAACGAGCGACCGGCCGCGCGGCGGCCTCACATCGAAGGATCGACACCATGGAACACGCAGCGCACCTATCGGACGCGGCCCCGGCGGCCGCGCAGAAGCACCGGATGAACGTCTGGCAGCTCACCGTCCTCACCGCGGTCAACATGATGGGCTCCGGCATCATCCTGCTGCCGTCGAAGCTCGCGCAGGTCGGCACGATCTCGCTGCTGTCGTGGATCGTCACGGCCGGCGGCTCGCTCGCGCTGGCCTATGCGTTCGCGCGCTGCGGGATGCTGAGCCGCAAGCCGGGCGGGATGGGCGGCTACGCGGAGTACGCGTTCGGCAAGGCCGGCAACTACATGGCGAACTATACGTACGGGCTGTCGCTCGTGATCGCCAACGTCGCGATCGGCGTCACGGCGGTCGGCTACGGCACCGTACTGTTCGACGCGACGCTGTCGCCGCTGCAAACGGGCCTGTGGACGATCTTCCTGCTCGTGCTGACGACAGTCGCGAATTTTGGCGGCTCGCGCATCACCGGCCGGATCGGCGCGGTGACGGTGTGGGGCGTGATCATTCCGGTCGTCGTCGTGTCGCTGATCGGCTGGTTCTGGTTCAGCGGCGCGACCTGGGGCGCCGCGTGGAATCCGAACCACATGCCGTTCGGGCCCGCCGTCGGCAGCTCGATCGCGGTGACGCTGTGGGCGTTCCTCGGGCTCGAATCGGCGTGCGCGAACTCGGACGCCGTCGAGAATCCGGAGCGCAACGTGCCGATCGCCGTGCTCGGCGGCACGATCGCGTCGGCGATCTTCTACATCGTGTCGACCAACGTAATTGCCGGGATCGTGCCCAACGCGATTCTCGCGAAGTCGAACGCGCCGTTCGGCATCGCGTTCGCGACGATGTTCACGCCGACCGTCGGCACGATCGTCACCGCGCTGATGGTGATCGCGTGCATCGGCTCGCTGCTCGGCTGGCAGTTCACGGTCGCGCAGGTGTTCAAGAGCTCGGCGGACGTCGGCTACTTCCTGCCGGTGTTCGCCCGCGCGACGCGCACCGGCACGCCGATCGTCGGCATGGTGATCCTGCTGGTCGCGCAGGTCGCGCTGGCGCTGATGACGATCAGCCCCGAGCTGAGCAGCCAGTTCCAGAAGATCGTCGATCTCGCGGTCGTCACGAACCTGGTGCCTTACGTGATGTCGATGGCCGCACTGATCACGATCCAGAAGGTCGCGAAGGTGCCGCCGGGCAAGGCGCTCGTGACGAACGTGATCGCGATGGTCGCGACCGCATACAGCTTCTACGCGCTGTTCAGCTCGGGCGAGCAGGCGCTGATGCTCGGCGGCCTGTGCGTGTTCCTTGGCTGGACGCTGTTCGGCTTCGTCAGCGCGCGCTTCTACCAGATGGAAGTCGACGCGCACGTGAAGGAGCCGGGGAAGTCGCTGCAGGCGTGACGGCTAGCACTGACCTTGCGTCAGCAGCGGCGGGAGTTCGCTTTTCAGCAGATCGACGACGGCACGCACGCGCGGCGGCAGCGGCCGTTGCGCGTGCACCAGCACGTTGAGCGCGAAGTCGGGGACGTCGTAGTGCGGCAGCAGGCGCACGAGCCGGCCATGCGCGAGCGCATCGGCGCAAGCCGGATGCTGGACCACGCCGATGCCGCCGCCCGCCGCGATCGTGTCGAACATCGGGCGCCAGTGGCTCGCGGTCATGACGGTGCGGATGCGCGCGTATTCGACCGCACCGCCGTCGCGCCGCAGCGGCACCTGTTCGTTCGCGAACACGCCTTTCACGCGGATGAACGGATGGTTCGCGAGATCGGCCTTCGTGTCGATCGGGCCGTGCCGCTCGAGATACGACGGCGCGGCCACGAGCACGCGGCCGACCGCGCCGAGCGCGTACGCGATGAAGCCGCCATCGCCGAGCTGGCCGACCCGGATCGAAATGTCGACGCCCTCGGTGACCGGATCGACGATATCGTCGTTCAGCACGAGGTCGATGTGCAGCTTCGGATACGCGGTGCGGATCTGCATCAGCACGCCCGGCAGCACGACCTCGCCGAAACATTGCGGCGCCGCGAGCCGGATCGTGCCGTCGAGCGCATGCGCCGTCTTCGACACCGACGCAACGGCCAGCTCGGCCGCTTCGAGCAGCGCCTTGCTGCGTTCGTAGAAAATCCGGCCTTCCTCCGTGCACGCGAGGGTGCGTGCACTGCGCATCAGCAGCCGCGTGCCGAGATGCTTTTCGAGCTTCTCGATGCGCTCGCTGACGGCCGGTTGGCCCATGTCGAGATCCCGCGCCGCGCCGGACATCGTGCCGCGCTCCACGACTCTCACGTAGATGCGCATCGTCGCCAACAAGTCCATGAAGTCGCGCCTCGTGTCTTCCGGTTCGATTTTTACCGATCGACGGATGGTACCAAAGCGGTGGAGGGATGATGGTGTGCGTTGGGCCGATACTGACTATCGGCCGGTGCGTTCATGGCGCCGCCGAGGCCGCGTGCGTTCATTCGCACGGTGAGCGAAAATCGGCCTTCTTCCGCGCGACCGACAGGAGCCCCGACATGACGCAACGCAATGAAGCCCGACGCACGCACTGCGTCGCCTGGCAGATCGTGCAGACGTGGCAGGCGGCCGAATGGTGCCGGCTCGACGCGTCGCAAACGGGCATCGCGCTGTCGGGAGCGGTCGCGGGTGCGATCGATGGCACGCCGTTTCGCATCGATTACGCGATCGCATGCGGGACCGACTGGTTCACGCGCTCGGCGCGCGTGACGCATTGGACCGGCACGGCGCCGCCACGGCAATGGGACATCGCATGCGATGCGGGGCAGTGGACGATCGACGGCGTCGATGCGCCGATGCTCGCGGGCGCGACCGACATCGATCTTGGCTTCAGTCCATCGACCAATACGCTGCCGATCCGGCGGCTGGCGCTCGCCGTCGGCGAATCGGCGGAGATTCGCACCGCGTGGCTGCGTTTTCCCGACTTCGACATCGTGCGCGGCGAGCAGCGCTATACGCGCACGGCGCCGCACGTGTATCGCTACGAGAGCGGCACGTATGCGGCCGACATCGAAATCGACGACGCGGGCCTCGTCACGGACTACGACGAATGGCGGCGCGTCGGCGCGGCGTCTGCGTCGTGACGGATCAGCGCGCGCTGGCGACCGACAGCTTGCCCGGAATCAGCTTCAGCGTGGTGAACGCGTCGGCGATGCTCTGCTGGTACGCGACCGTCGCGTCGGTGATCGGCTGCACGCCGTAGCCGGCGCGCTTGAGCGCGATTTCGAGCGTAGGCGCGTCGAGGCCGACGAGCGGCGACAGTTGCGCGGCCACCTCGGGCACGTGATCGCGCGCCCAGCGATCGACCGCGTCGACTTCGTCGAGCAGCGCGCGCAGCACCTGCGGGTGGGCGGCCGCGTACTTGCGGGCGGCGAGGTAGTACTGCGTGTTGCGCACGAGCCCTTCGCCATTCGCGACCACGCGCGCGCCGAGCTGCCGTTCGGCGGCGGCCAGATACGGATCCCAGATCACCCACGCATCGACGCTGCGCTGCACGAACGCGGCGCGCGCGTCGGCCGGGGTCAGGTAGATCGGCTGGATGTCGGCATACGTGAGGCCCGCATGCTCGAGCGCCTTCACCAGCAGGTAATGGACGTTCGAGCCCTTGTTGAACGCGACCTTCTTGCCGCGCAGTTGCGCGAGAGTGCGGATCGGCGAATCGGGTAGCACGACGATCGCCTCGCCCTGCGGCGCGGGCGGCTCGTTGCCGATGTAGACGAAATCGACGCCGGCGGCCTGCGCGAAGATCGGCGGGGTTTCGCCGACCGTGCCGACGTCGATCGCGCCGGCGTTCAACCCTTCGAGCAGTTGCGGGCCGGCCGGGAATTCGAGCCATTGCACGGTGACGCCCTGGCTCGCCAGACGCTTCTCGAGCGTGCCGCGCGCCTTGAGCACGACGAAGTTGCCGTATTTCTGGAAGCCGATGCGCAGCCGCGTGCCGCTGTCGTCGGCCCGGGCCGGTGCGGCCGCGAGCGGCCCGAGCGCGAGCCCGGCCAGCCCGGCGGCCGCGCCGTGCAGCCACTGGCGGCGGCGCGGGTTCGCCGGGGTCGTTTCAAGGTCTGCGTGCGGTGTGTCGTTCATCGAGGCGTCCTGCTGGCGGGTTCACGGGGCGCGCGCGAAGGTGGCGCGGGCGCAGGGCCGGGCCGGATGCGGGCGACGCACGCAACGGGCCGGCCCGCGCCGGAGTCGAGACGATACGGGCCGGCGGGACGACGGCCAACCAATGAATCCGCATATGCAAATCAGCGGCCGGACGATACGTGAATGGCGACGCGGCAGGGCGCCCCGCGCTCACGCGGTGACGAGCAGGCTTTCCTCGATCGAATCGACGCGGTCCGGATAGAACGCGAGGTGCCCGCGAATCGATTCGACGGCCGGATTCGGATGCTCGTATGTCCATACCGCGTTGGTCGAGCGTTCGCCGCCGGCCGGAATCGAGTAGTACGCGCAATCGCCCTTGTACGGGCAGTAGGTCGCGTGATCGGTGCGTTCGAGCAGCGACATGTCGGCGTCCTCGCGCGGAATGTACAGCACGGCCGGGTAGCTGGCCTCGCGCAGCACCAGCGCGTGGCGCGTATCGGCGACGACCTTGCCGGCGACCTTCACGACCACCCGCGACGAATGCGGTTCGATCAGGATCGGATGATCGGGGCCCGGCGACTTCACGGGACGAGAGGGCGTATCGGGGTTGATCGACATTCGTGGTCCTCCAGAAAGAGCGGCGCGCTCGGACGCGCCGTGCCGGCACCTGCGCGCCAGGCGGATTCCCGCGCGCCGGTGCCGGCGTGGGCCAACCGATACGATGCACCCATTTCACGGAGCCTGCAGGGGGACGGAAGGGCGCCCGCGGCCGTGCGCGAATGGCGCGGTCTCATGACGGGGGGCGGGCGTCGCGGCGGGGTGCGCGAGCCTGTCCGCGGCGCTCGCATGGACATTCTCATGCAGCGGCAGCGGGATGCAGCCATGACGATAAGCAACGCGGAATTAATTGGTAAGCGATCGGCGGGCGGCGCGCGAAGATCGACGGTCGTCATTCGCATGGCACCTCTTTCTTTCCTCCGTCACCATGAAGAATCCTTTCGTTTCGTCAGCCGCGCGCCGGTCGCGCGGCGTATCGCCCGCCGGCGCCGCGCTTCGCTGCATCGCCGCGTCGTTGCTGCTGGCCGGCGCCGCGACGCACGCGCTCGCGGCGCCCACGGGCAAGACGCTCGTGTACTGCACCGAAGGCAGCCCGGCCGGCTTCGATCCCGGCCAGCACACGACGAGCACCGATTTCGATGCGAGCACGTACCCGGTCTACAACGGGCTCGTGCAGTTCAAGCGCGGCACGCTCGACCTCGAACCGGCGCTCGCGACGAGCTGGGACGTGTCGCCCGACCAGCGCACGATCACGTTCCACCTGCGGCGCGGCGTGAAATTCCAGACGACCGCATGGTTCAAGCCGACGCGGCCGTTCCAGGCCGACGACGTCGTGTTCACGTTCCGCCGGATGCTCGACCCGGACGATCCGTTCCGCAAGGCCTATCCGGTCAGCTTCCCGTATTTCAGCGATCTCGGCTTCGACCACAACATCGAACGCATCGAGAAGGTCGACGACTATACGGTGCGCTTCGTGCTGAAGTCGCCCGACGTCGTGTTCGTGCGCAATCTCGCGATGGCGTTCGCGTCGGTGCTGTCGGCCGAATATGCGGGGCAGCTCGCCACGCGCCATCGCGAGTCGGACATCAACCAGTTTCCGGTCGGCACGGGGCCGTTCGTGTTGCGTACGTACCAGAAGGATGCGCTGATCCGCTACGACGCGAATCCCGACTACTGGAACCCGGACGACGTGAAGCTCTCGCGCCTCGTGTTCGCGATCACGCCCGATCCGGCCGCGCGGCTGCAGAAGCTCGTGGCCGGCGAGTGCCAGGTATCGGCGTTTCCGCGGCCGGCGGATCTCGAGACGGTGCGGCGCGATCCGAAGCTGACGCTGTTCTCGGGGACGGGCTTCAACGTCGGCTTCGTCGCGTACAACACCCAGCATCCGCCGCTCGATCGCGTCGACGTGCGGCGCGCGCTCGACATCGCGATCGACAAGACGGCGATCATCAAGACCGTGTTCAACGGCGACGCGACGATCGCGACGAACCCGATGCCGCCCGCGCAATGGTCGTACAACCCGCGCCTGAAGGACGCGCCGCGCGATCCGGCCGCCGCGAAGGCCCTGCTCGCGCAAGCCGGCTTCCCGAACGGATTCGACCTCACGCTATGGGCGATGCCCGTGCAGCGCCCGTACAACCCGAACGCGCAACTGATGGCGCAACTGATCCAGCAGGACTGGGCGAAGATCGGCGTGCGCGCGAAGATCGTCAGCTACGAATGGGGCGAGTACAACCGCCGCGCGAAGCACGACGGCCAGCACGACGCGATCCTGTACGGCTGGTCGGGCGACAACGGCGACCCCGACAACTGGCTCGGCACGCTGCTCGGCTGCGAGGCGGTGCATGGCAGCAACCTCGCGAAGTGGTGCAACAAGGACTTCGAGCAACTCGTGACCGCCGCGCGGTCGAACGGGGACGTCGCGAAGCGCACGGCGCTGTACGAGCAGGCGCAGGTGGTATTCAAGGATCAGGTGCCGTTCACGCCGATCGCGACGTCGATCGTGTCGTTGCCGATCTCCAGGCGCGTGCACGGGCTGACGTTCTCGCCGCTCGGCGGGCACCGGTTCGACGGCGTGTGGCTCGATTGATCGAAGTGGGGCCGGCGCGCCGCGTGCGCGCCGGCGTTTGCCGCATCAGTTGAGTGCGACGGCGGCCGCGGCCTCGACCGGCGTGCCTTCGAGCGCGACCGACGGGCGGCCGTCGGGGCCGACCGGCACGTCGCCGATGAGCGTCGTGCGATACAGCTGGCGATCGAAGTCGAGATCGAAGATGTCGACGGGCGCGAGATGCGCGGTCGCGCGGTTGTCCCAGAACGCGATGCTGCGCGGTTCCCACTTGAAGCGGATCGTGAATTCCGGCCGCGTCACGTGCTCCCACAGCAGTTCGAGCAATGCCTGGCTCTCGCGCGGCGTCAGCCCGACGATCGATTTCAGGAAGCTCGGGCTCACGTACAGCGCGCGTTCGCCGGTCTCCGGATGCACGCGCACGAGCGGATGCTCGGTCACGAGCGGGCGGCGCTCGACGGCGTCGTCGAATGCGCCGGTCGCGCGCGCGCCGGGCGGCGGCGTGAAGCGATGGATGCCGCGCAGGGTATCGACGAAGCCGCGCAGCGGCGCGGACAGCGTTTCGTACGCGCGTACGAGGTTGGTCCAGTGCGTGTCGCCGCCGTACGGCGGGATCGTCACGCCACGCAGGATCGAGGCCCACGGCGGGTTCACGGCGGCCGTCACGTCGGTGTGCCAGCCGGTCCAGGGCCGGCGTACCGGTTCGCCTTCGAAGCGCGTCGCCTTGCGATGCTTCGAGATCGAATAGACGGCCGGATGGCCGTCGACGTGCCCGAACACCGGGTGGCCGACCGTCGGCTCGCCGAACTGCGCGGAGAACGCGACATGCTGCTCGTGCGTGAGGAATTGTTCGCGGAAGAAGATCACGCGCCATTTCAGCAGCGCGGCGCGGATCGCCGCGATCTGCGGCGTGGTCAACGGTTGCGTGAGGTCGACGCCGCGGATTTCCGCACCGATGTGGGCGGACAGCGGGATCACGTCGACCGGCTGGGCGGCGGGTTCGAGTAGGGCGCTCATGCGACGCTCCTGGCGGAAGTGAACGAGGGAGACGGGCGACATCGTGGCGCGTGCACGCGTCGATCCGGTGGTGCGAGGTTCATGGCGGGTGTCCTCCAGAGAGGCGCGCGACGGCGCGCGGAAAAGAGCGCCGCCGCGTGACGTGGGTACGTCGACGTTATTGCAGCGTGGCGCCCGGCCCCTTGAGCAGGACGCTCTGGCGGCCGTCGATGCCGACCGGCACGTCGCCGTGAACGGTCGCGCGGCGCACGACGCGGCGCGCATCGCCGTAGTCGTTGATCGCGTAGTGCTGGGTCGCGCGGTTGTCCCAGATCGCGACGTCGCCTTCCTGCCAGTTCCAGCGCACGGTGTTCTCGAGGCGCGTCACGTGTTCGTGCAGCACCTGCAGCAGGTGCGCGGAATCCTGCGACGACAGCCCCTTGATCTTCTGCACGAAGTGCCCGAGCACGAGCGTGCGTTCGCCGGTTTCCGGATGCACGCGCACGACCGGATGCTCGGTTTCGTAGACGGTCGACGTGAATACTTCGCGGTAGCGCTTCAGTTGCGTATCGTCGGCGTGCACGTGCGTCGACGCATAGTCGTACGCGTTCGTATGCAGCGCCCACAGCGTGTCGGCGAGCGCGCGCAGCGGGTCGGGCAGATTCGCGTACGCGGCGGCCGTGTTGGCCCACACGGTATCGCCGCCGAACGGCGGGATCACGACCGCGCGCAGGATCGAGATCTTCGGGTACGCGTCGACGAAGGTCACGTCGGTGTGCCACGAATTGGCGCGTGCGCCGTGCGCGGAATCGAGTTCGAGCAGGGCAGCGCTGCCGTCGACGGACGGCACGGTCGGGTGCGCGACCGTGTCGCCGAAGCGGCGGGCGAAGGCTTCCTGCGCGGTGTCGTCGAGATGGTGCTGGCCGCGGAAGAACAACACCTTGTGGCGCAGCAGCGCGGCGTGGACCGCATCGAACGTCGCGTCGTCGAGCGTGGCCGACAGCCGCACGCCGGAAATTTCGGCGCCGATCCGGCCGGCGACCTGACGAAGCTGAAGCGGGACGGTGGCCGTGCGCGGCGCGGCGTGCGAAGCAGGCGAGGGCGAGTGAGCGGCGTGCTGGACATCGGACATCGGGAGTCTCCTGGGAGTCGGGTCGGTCGAGTCTCCATTCAAGCAGGAGCCGCGCGGAACCGGAACCGATGAATCGTCACAACCTTAGCGTGCGCGCTGCGATGAACGATATGTGTCGTGATGCTGAACGATTCGATACGTCATGCGCCTACCAGGCGAGCCGCCATTCGCCGATCCGGTGCGGGCGCGCCGCGTCGAGGTGCTTGCCGCCTGAACCGTCGTCGCCCGGCGGCTCGCTGTCGTCGAAATCGGCGAGCACGGTGTCGCGCAAGCGCGCGAATGCCGGCGAATCGCGCCGGCGCGGGCGCGGCAGCGCGACGTCGACGATGCGCGCGATGCGGCCCGGACGCGGCGCCATCGTGACGACGCGGTCGCCGAGATAGACGGCTTCGTCGACGTCGTGCGTGACCAGGATCATCGTGATGCGCTCCTGTTCCCAGATGCGCAGCAGTTCGTTCTGCATCTTCGCGCGGGTTTGCGCGTCGAGCGCGCCGAACGGTTCGTCGAGCAGCAGCACGCGCGGCCGGTTCACGAGTCCGCGCGCGATCGCGACGCGCTGCGCCATCCCGCCCGACAACTGGTTCGGAAACGCGTGCTCGAAGCCGTTGAGCCCGACGAGCGCGATGTGCTCCGCGATCGCGCGCCGTTTCGCGGCGGCGTCCAGCGGCGCGTTGCGCAGCGCGGCGCCGATGTTCTGTTCGACGGTCAGCCACGGGAACAGCCGGTGATCCTGGAACACGATGCCGCGCTGCAGCGACGTGTCGCGCACGCGCTCGCCGCCGGCGTGGATTTCGCCGGTGTAATCGGTGTCGAGCCCGGCGACGAGCCGCAGCAGCGTCGACTTGCCGCAGCCGCTGGCGCCGACGATCGTGACGAATTCGCCGGCGCGCACGTGCAGCGACACGTCGTCGAGCACGGCGAGCGCCGCGCCGCGTTGCGCGTAGTGCTTGCTTACATGGAGGATGTCGAGCGAATCGGAGGCGAGAGTCGTCATGGCGGTCAGGAGAAGGGAGCGATACGGAAGGAACGGGCGCCTCAGCGCGCGAGGTCGCCGCGCCGGGCCAGCACCTTGCGCTCGATCGCCCGCGCGGTCGCGTTCAGTGCCCAGCCGGTCACGCCGACGACGATGATCCCGAACAGCACGAGATCCATCCGGAACTGCTCGCTGCCGTCGATCAGCATGTTGCCGATCCCGCTGCCGGCGACGAGCAGGTATTCCGCGCCGAGCGTCGCGAGCCACGAATAGATCAGGCCGAGATACAGGCCGGTGAAGATCGACGGCAGCGCGGCCGGCAGGATCACGTAGCGGATCAGCTGAAGCCGCGAGTAGCGCAGCGCGCGGGCGACGTCGACGTACGTGCGCGGCACCGCGTGAATGCCGTCGCAGGTATGGGCGGCGACCGGCAGCAGCGCGGCGAGCGACAGGAACACGACCTTCGCGACGTCGCCGAGCCCGAACCACACGGAAATCAGCGGAATCCACGCGAACAGCGAGATCTGCTTGAACGTGTCGAAGCTCGGGCCGACCATCCGCGTGGCGACGCGCGACAGCCCGAGCACGGCGCCGAGCAACAGCCCGCCCGTCGCGCCGATCGCGAACCCGCACGCTTCGCGCGCGAGCGATGCCGACAACGCACGGCCGAGCGCGCCGCTCGTGGCCTGCGCCCACGCGGTGTGCAGCACGTCGGCGGGGCTGACGAACAGCCCGCTTTTCACGAGATGGGCGGAAGCGAGGGCCCACCAGCACGCAAGTGCGGCGAGCGGCAGTACGAAGCCGCGCCAGTCGGGTGCATGCAGGCGGCGGGCGGGCGTGGCGGGCGGTGACGTTGACGGCGTGGCGGCGTGCGGCACGGGCGACTCTCCTTCGATGGGGCGGGCGGCCCGGTTCAGCCGCGAAACGCGGACGGCACACCGCGGCGCAAGCGCGCTTCGAGTGCGTCGAGCGCCCGGTTGATCAGCAGGCCGACCGCGCCGACCACGACCACGGCCGCCATCACGAGATCGAGCTGGAACAGTTGCCGCCCGTACACGATCAGGTAGCCGAGCCCTTCGGACGACGCGACGAGTTCGACCACGACGAGCGCGAGCCACGACTTCGTGAACGCGAGCCGCACGCCGGTTGCGAGCGTCGGGATCGCGGCCGGCAGCACGACGTGGACGATGCGTTGCCGGCGCGTGTAGCCGAATCCGCGCGCGACTTCGTCGAGGGCGGGCGGCGTCTGGCGGAACCCCTGCAACGTGCTCAGCGTGACCGGGACGAGCGCCGCATGCGCGATCAGCAGGTACTTGAGCGGCTCGCCGACGCCGACGAGCAGCAGCAGGAACGGCAGCCAGCCGAGCACCGGAATCTGCACGAGCGCATTGAAACTCGGCAGCACGTAGGCTTCCAGCGTGCGCGACAGCCCGAGCGCGACGCCGATCGACACCCCGAGCAGCGTGCCGGCCGCGAAGCCGACGAGCACGCGCTGCAGGCTGATCAGCGTGTGGCGCACGAGATCGCCGCTCGACGCGAGCTCGGCCAGCGTGTCGACCACGCGTTCCGGCGGCGGCAGGATTTGCGGTGCGATCCAGCCGCGCGCGCTGCCGACGCTCCACAGCGCGAACAGCAGCGCGGGCAGCACCCACGGCGCGAGCTGCCACGCGAGCCGTTTCAGCGCGGCCGAGCGGCGCGGCGGCACGGCGAGCGCGTGCGAGTCGGACGACGGGACGGAAAACGCGGTGTCGCTCATCGGGGCGGGTCCGGTCAGGTATCAGGTGAGGGGCTTGCCGGCGGCGTCGTAACGCGGCCAGTAGTTTTCGAGCTTCAACGTGCGCAATGCGTTGTCGAGATACTTCGGCTCGAACCAGCCGTCGACGTCGACCGGCTGGCGGATCAGCTTGAGGTTCAGCGCATCCTGGGCGACCGCCTTGTAGCGAGCGACGACGAACGGATCGATCAGCGGGGACAGGCGTTCCTTCAGGCGCTGGTTCGCATAGTCGGCCTGCCACGACGAATACGGCACGCCGCTTTTCGCCCACAGCTTGAACAGCGCATCGCGGTTCGCCTCGTCGGACGACCATTGCGCGCCCTTCACGAACGCGGTGACGACGCGCTGCACGATGTCCGGGTGCGCGCGGTCGAAATCGTCGAGCACGAGCAGGTGGGTCTGGCGCGTCAGTTGCGGGCCGTCGTTCTGCGATTCGTAGATGATCTTCGCGAGGCCCGCGTCGCGCAGCTTGTAGAGCGCGTAATCGCCCACCGACGCGTCGATGCCTTTCGATGCGAGCGCGGCGAGCGAACTGGCGGCGTCGAGGTTGATCACGCGCAGGTCGCGTTCGCCGAGGCCGTTCTTCGCGAGCGCGTTGTCGGCGACGAGCTGCAGGTTGGTGCCGCGGAAGATCGACACGCGGCGGTCCTTCAGGTCCTTGATCGAGCGGATTGTCGAGTCGGGCGGCACCGCGATCTTGATGCCCGAGCGCACGCTCGCGGCGAGCAGCAGGCGGGTCTTGATCCCGTTCGAGCGCGCGAGCACGGCGGGCAGGTCGCCCTGGTACGCGAAGTCGAGCGCCTTGTTGGCGATCGCCTCGTTGACGGCCGGGCCCGCACCCTTGAAGAACAGCCATTCCACCTTGATGCCGTCGGCGGCGAATTCCTTTTCGACGAGCTGCTGCAACTGCACGGTGGCGGCGCTCGATCCGCCGAACGTCGGGGGATCGCCGGCGCCTTGCTGGGCGACGCCGATGCGGATGGTGGCGGGCTTGTCGGCGTGCGCGGCGGCGGCCGGCAACGCAAAAAGGGACGCGATCAGCAGCGATCGCAGCAGGCGCAGTGGGAGCATGAATCGATGGATCCGGAACGTGGGAGAACGAGGCCGGGCCGCAGCCCGTCGGGTCATTCTCGATGACGCCCCGGGGCCGGACAAGCAACGATTTGAACTATGCTTATCGCCGCGCGGGGGATCGCGGGAGGGCGCGGGCGCGCCGCAGGAGCACGAGCAGTGCGGTCGCCGTGACGGCAGGCCCGATCTGCGGCAGCGTCAGCCACGGATTCAGAAACTCGTACATCGGCAGCGCCCACATGACGGCGACGACGCACTGCTCGCCGCGCCGCCAGCCGTACTGTGCGCCGATGGCGATCATGCAAGCGATCGGGATGCACAGCCACGACAGTTCGTAGTGCCAGACATACGGATTGGCGGCCAGCGTCGCGACGACCAGTACCGCACCGCGCAACCGTGCGTCCCGGCTGCGGCGCCAGACGAAACACGCTGCCGCGAGCGCGATCGCCGCGATGACGGCCTGGCCGGCGTACGCGAGGGCGGGCGACAGGCCGGCAAGCCGAAACGCCGCGAACGGCGTCGGCGACGCGAACCAGAACGGCACGCCATGCTCGATGATCAGCGAACGCAGCGCGCCGGCGTTTTGCAGGAACAGGCGCAGCGGTTCCATGCCGCCCGCCGCGATTCCCAGTGCGGTGATCGCGGTCGCCCATGCCGCGGCCCACGCGAACGCGCGCCACGCACGCGCGGCAATCAGCACGAACGGGAACAGCAGGGCCAGTTGCGGCTTGACCGACAGGAGTCCGATACAGAGGCCGGCCAGCAGCGGCCGCCGGTCGACGAAATACACCGCGAGCGCCGCGCACGCCGCGGTCAGCGTCGCGTTCTGTCCGTACATCGCAGTGACGAACACGCCCGGGCAGGCGAGCAGCGCGAGCCAGCCGATGCGCGTCGCGCCGGGCACCGCGCCGAACCCCGACACGCGCCACACCGCGAGGCCGAGCAGCACGATGCCGAGTACGACGAACACCGGATAGCTGATCGCGTAGGGCAGCAGCGCGAGCGGTGTCACCGCGAGCAGATACGACGGCGGGTACAGCCACGGCAGGAACGCATGGCGGCCGGCCAACGGGAACAGCGTGGCGAGTTCGCGCGAGAACGCGGGGATGTCGTAGGCCAGCCACGGCGAGCCGTGGAGCATCAGATGGGACGCGGACCAGAACACCATGTACCCCGAGCCGGGGCGAAACGTGCCGGGGTCGGTCGAGTGAAAGCCGACCCAGAGCAGTATCGCGCCCAGCAGCGCACCGATCACCAGCATGACCGCGCTGTAAAGCGCGATGCGTCCGGGCGTGAGCCAGGGGCGGATGGTGCGTTCGTCGCGCCGTATCGACGAGCCGGAAATATCCATGCGGTGCTACTTGACCGACAGATTGCGCGACGCCTGCGCGCCCGCCACGACCGTCTGCCGGCGCCGGGCCGTCGCGATGCGCCGGACCGGAAACTGCAGCAGTTTCGAGCCGTCCGCTGGCGCGTGCCGCGCGGGCTGCTGGCCGGCCTGCGCATCGGCCCGGTAGCGGCGCCGCACGAGGTAGACCGGGCGCTGCTTCGATTCGTGATAGATGCGGCCGAGGTATTCGCCGATCACGCCGATGCCGATCAACTGGATGCCGCCGACGAACAGCATGACGGAGATCAGCGACGCGTAGCCGTGCACCGGGTTGCCGAACAGCAGCGTGCGCATCACGATGTACGCGCCGTAGACGAACGACAGCGCGGCGAACGCGAGGCCGATGTAGGTCCACACGCGCAACGGCACCGTGCTGAAGCTCGTGATGCCCTCGAGCGCGAAGTTCCAGCGCCGCCATCCGGAGAATTTCGAGCGGCCGCCGCTGCGCGCCGCGCGCGTGTATTCGATGATCTCGGTGCGGTAGCCGACCCATGCGAACAGGCCTTTCATGAAACGGCGCCGTTCGGGCAGTGCCCGCAACGCATCGACGACCTGGCGATCCATCAGCCGGAAATCGCCGACGTTCTCCGGCATCTCGACCTCGGAGAGCTGGTTGTGCACGCGGTAGTAGAGCGCGGCGGCCACGCGCTGCATCAGCGGATCGCACCGGCGGTCGGTGCGCTTCGCGGCGACGACTTCGGCGCCCGCGTGCCAGCGTTCGAGCATCGCGGGGATCAGGGCCGGCGGGTCCTGCAGGTCGGCGTCGATCAGGATCACGGCCGCGCCGGCCGCTTCGTCGATGCCGGCCGTGAGCGCGGCTTCCTTGCCGAAGCGCCGCGTGAGATCGACGATGCGCACGCGCGAATCGGCGACCGCAATGTCGATCAGCTTGTCGAGCGTGCCGTCGCGGCTGCCGTCGTTCACGCAAACGATTTCGAAGCGAGCGGTGCCGATCGCTTCCAGTATCGGAACGGTGGTCGCGAAGAACGCATCGATCGCTTCTGCTTCGTCGTGAAACGGCACGACGAGCGATACCAACGGCTTCAGGGTGTGCCTGGACATACGTCCCCCGTGAGATCCGGTCTGCGCCGCATCGTCTGGTCCTGTCGTCGCCGGGTGTGCGAAAACGGGTCCGGATCGGCGCGCATGTTGTGTTTGTAATGGCCGCGGCTGCCTGCCGCGAGCCGGGCGGCGAGCCGTCAGATCATTCTACGCACGAATGACACACAGGTGACAGCGCGCCCGGGTTTGTTCGGGGGCGGGTTTCCGCGATGCAGCGGCTCGCCGGGGAGCGCTGCGGCGCCGGTTACGCGTGCATCCGCAACGGTTGTTAGCATGTCGTCGGTAATGACGATGACGGAGACGGTCATGCAAGTCCAGGATCTGACAGGCGCGCGGCTGGATTACTGGGTCGCGATCGCGGAAGGCCACGAGGCGCCGCGTGCCGACGCGTCCGGATGCACGTCGATTCGCGCGGCGGGCGGCGTGCCGACGCCGTTCGCGCCGTCGTCGTCCTGGGCGGACGGCGGCCCGATCGTCGAGCGGCTGCCGTTCGCCGCGTTCGAGCGCGAGGGCGGGCGGGGCGCCTGGCGTGCGGTGCTGCACCGCGCCGTACCGGCCGCGGGCGAGCGCTGCACGTTCAACCACGCGGGGCCGACGTTGCTGGTCGCCGCGATGCGCACGCTCGTCGCGTCGACCTTTGGCGACGACGTGCCGGATCTCGATATGACGCGGCCGCGCTGAACGCGCCCCGCGCCCCGCCTGGCCCCGCTCAGGCCGACACGTCCCGGATGGCGATCGACGCGACGTCGACGCGGCGCGGCAGGATCGCATCCGCGGCCGCGCGATCGGCGACACGCTGCAGCACGTCGATGTCGGCGCCGCTGAGGCTGCGCTGCGCGAGCGCGGCCCGGCGCGCGATGTCGGTGGCCGCGTCGGGCGGCAGGCGCGTGAGCGACGCATAGACGCTCGCGTAGTCGGACGGGTGCGCGAGTGCCCATTGACCGGCGCGGGCGAGCCGCGCGAGCACGTCCGCGAGCGCCGCGCGCTTGCCGCGATCGTCGAGCGTTTCGACCGGCGACGTCAGGAACGCAAGCCCCGAATTGATGCCGCTGCCGTCGCGGACGATGCGCGCGCCGCGTCGCACCGCATGCCCGTAGTACGGATCGAAGGTGGCCCAGATGCCGATCCGCTTCGCCTCGAATGCGGCGAACGCGTCGACCGGCAGCACGAAGCGCACGTCGACGTCGCGCGGTGCGAGCCCGTGTTCGCGCAGCGCGCCGTACAACTGATACTGCGAGATGCTGCCGCGCGCCGACGACACGACGACGGTTTGTCCTTTCAGGTCGGCCACCGTGCGGACCGGCGAGTCCGGCTGCACGACGATGCCGAGCGACGCCGGCGAGCCGACGCGCGTCGCGACGATCCGCAACGACGGATCGCCGAGTGCGGCCGTCAGCACGGGCAGGTCGCCGGCCGGTGCGAGATCGATCGCGCCCGCGCGCTGCGCTTCGAACAGCGGCGCGGCGCCCTGGAAGTTGGCCCAGCGGAACCGGTACGGCGCGCCGTCGAGCACGCGTGCCGCTTCGGCCAGCGCCCGCAGGCCGCCGGCCTGGTCGCCGAGGACGAGCGTGACGCCCGACAGGTCGGTGCCGGCCGCGCGGGCGGGCAGTGCGAGGCCGCCGGCGAGCGGCGCGGCGGCGAGCGCGGCAAGGCGCTGCAGCGCGCGGCGGCGCGCGGGGGCGGAAGAGTGGGTCATCGGCGGCGTGTCCTCGGTGATCCGCGCGGGCCGCGCGGCTGCCGGGCAGATTACGGAATCGGTTTCCGGCCGACAAACATCGAATCGTGAAATGCATATTCGCGCGGCGGCCGCCGGGGTGGCCGGTGTCGACCCGATGCTCGGGGCTGTCGTGTCGCTGTCGGGGCTGCTCGCACTCGCACTCGAGCGGCACGCGCGACGCGGCCCGTCGCATCAACCCTTGTTCGATCCGTCAGCCTTCAAGCGCATCGCGATCGACCTGCGCGTCGTGCAGGTCGCGCGTGGCGTCGCGCAGCTTCGCCTGCTTGTCGGCGAGCTTGCGTTGCGCGTTGCTCAGCTTCCTTGCATCGCCTAGCGTTTCGGCTTCGTGGACGCGCGCCTGTGCGTGGCGGACTTCGTCTTCCGCGTTGCGCAGGTCGCGCGCCTTGTCGGCGAGCTTGCGTTCGGCGCGCGCGAGCTGGCCGGCATCCGTGCAGTTCGCCTGGATTCGTTCAAGCGCGGCTTGCTGACGCATCGCCTGTTGCGTGTTGCCGAACCGTTTCGCGTTGTCGATCTGCGTGTGCAGCGCGCGGATGCGCGTTGCGCAGTCCTGAGTGCCGGCGAATGCGCCGGTGCTCGCGAATAGCGCGACCGGGATGGCCAGCGCGATGAGTGTATGTTTCATGCGATTTCCTCGATTCGATCAAGCGGCCACGGGCGGTCGCGATACGACGCTCGGCGGCACGGGTTCGAGGCGTCATTCTGACGAGTCGGTGCGACGCGGGTAAATAGGACCGGTCTGACATGCAGCGGCCGAGCGGACCCTTCCGGCCCGGGTGCGGCGCCGGTCAGTGCGACTTGGCCGCGCCGCGATGGATGCGTGCCGCCTGCGCGACGCGCGCCGGATGCGACGCATGGCAATGAGTGGCCGGTCTGCGGCGCTTGCGCCGGGTGGGGTCGGGCGGATCGGTGCCAGCCACCGCGGTGTTCGTTGCGTCCGCATCGGCCCCGGAAGCGGCAACGGCAGCGACCGCCGCGACCGCCGGCAACCTTGCCTCGGCGTCGAGCCATGCGCGCGTCGCGTCGGCGATCAGCCCGCGCAGCCACCGACCGCCTTCCGCGCACGATCCCGATTCGTTCCACGTCATCCGGTACGCGATGTCCGGCGGCTCGACCGGCAGCGCGACCGCGGCGAGCGGCAGCAGCTTCGCATAGTGCCGCGCGAGCCGGTACGTGGTGGTGAGGATCAGGTCGGTGCGCACCAGCGCATGCGCGGCGAGCTCGAAGTGCGGCAGCGTGACGACGATGCGCCGTTGCAGGCCCACGCGTTCGAGTTGCCGGTCGATCGCGCCGGACGCTTCGAGCCACGACGGCGTCGGGCACAGCTGCGGCGCCGCCGCGAACCCGGCGGCCGTCATCGCGCCGCGCCGCGCGAGCGGGTGCGTCGCGCGCATCAGGCATACGACGCGGTCGTCGAACAGGTCGTCCTGGCGAAAGCGCGACTGGCGCACGGGCCGGTTGTCGATCACGACGTCGAGGTCGCCGTCAGCCAGCGCGCGCTCGTCGTCGAACCCGTCGCCGAGCGGATGGAACACCAGTTGCGCGTGCGGCGCACGCTCGCGAAACAGCGCGACGAGCTTCGGCACGAACAGGACATTCAGGTAGTCGGGGCAGCCGATCCGGTAGGTGCGCACCGACGTGCGCGCGTCGAACGTCGGCTGCTGGATGCGGATGAAGTCGATCACGCGCAGCGCGTTGCGCAGCGGCTCGATCAACCGCGCGCCGAATTCGGTCGGCACCATCCCGTAGCGGCTGCGTACCAGCAGCGGATCGCCGAGCAGCGTGCGCAGGCGCTTGAGCGCGGCGCTCGTCGCCGGCTGCGACATGTTCAGGCGCACGGCCGCACGCGACACGGTGCGCTCGGTCAGCAGCACGAGCAGGATGCGCATCAGCCGTGCATCGAGCACGTCGAGCGCGCCCGCGGCATCGAACGTGCCGCGGGGCAGGGCGGTTGGATCTAGCGGGGCCCGCATGACGATACGCGTCCCGACGATACGAGGCGACCGCGCGATGCGGCCGCCGGCCGGCGACCCGTCATTTTGCGAACGGCCAGCCAACGATCCGCTTCGGGCGCGGCGGCGCGTACGTGCGGACCTTCGACGTCTTCAGCTTCAGGCGCACCAGCGATTCGGCGAGCACGACCGCGGCCGATACGCCGTCGACGACCGGCACGCCGGTGCATTCCTCGATCTGCCGGTCGAGGCCGGCCATCCCGCCGCAGCCGAGGCAGATCACTTCCGCGTGATCGTCCTTCACCGCGCGCTGCGCCTGGCCGACGATCGATTCGATCGCGCGGGCCGGATTCTCCTCGAGTTCGAGCACCGCGAGGCCGCTCGCACGCACCGACGCACAGCGCGCATCGAGCCCGGCGAGCTTCAGGCGATCCTCGATCAGCGGCACCGTGCGGTCGAGCGTCGTGACGACCGAGTAGCGATGGCCGAGCAGCATCGCGACGCTCGCGGCCGCTTCGGTGATGTCGACGACGGGCACCGTCAGCAGTTCCTGCAGCCCTTCGCGGCCATGCTCGCCATAGCCGGCCTGGATCACCGCATCGTACGGTTCGTCGTAGCTCAACACGCGATCCATTACGGCGATCGCCGCGAGGTAGCTCTCGAAGTTGCCTTCGACCGACTCTGCGCCGAAGCGCGGCGTCAGCCCGACGATCTCCGTGCCCGGCGATGCGGCGGCCTGCGCCTGCGCGGCGATCGCGTCGGTGATCGACTCGGTGGTGTTGACGTTGACTACCAGGATTCTCATCGGCGACTCCGTATGCGTGTGTGTCAGTGTCGCGCGCAGGCGACCGCGATGTGCTCGCCCGAGCGCGCTTCGTAGATCCGTTTGCGATCGGCCAGCAGCCAGTACACGCTGCCCGCGATCGCCGCGCCGAGCAGCCACGAGAACGGCGTCATCGCGCTGAAGGCCGGCACGACGGCGAGCGTGATCGAGATCAGCGCGGACGGCACGAGTGCCGCGAGCGCCTTGCGGTTGACGCCGCGCGTGTAGAAGTAGGCGCCGCTCGGCGCTTCGGTGTAGAGATCGGGCACGTTCACGCGCTGCTTGCGCACGAGCCAGTAGTCGACCGTGATGATCCCGTACAGCGGGCCGAGCAGCGCGCCGAGGCCGGACAGGAAATAGACGATCACGATCGGGCTGTTGTACAGGTTCCACGGCAGGATCAGCACGGCGATCGTCGCGCTGATCAGGCCCGCGCGGCGGAACGACAGGCGATGCGGCGCGAGGCTCGTCAGCACGAAGGCCGGCGCGACGAAGTTCGCCATGATGTTCACGGCCACCGTCACGATCAGGAAGGCGAGGCAGCCGAGCACGAGGAACAGCTTGTTCGGCACCGTCGCGATGATTTCCGTCGGGCTGTGGATGATGTGGCCGTTCAGCTTGAACTGCGCGCCGGCGAGCACGAAGCTGATCGTCGCGAATACGAGGATGTTGACCGGCAGCCCCCAGAAGTTGCCGACGCGCACCGTCTTCGGGCTCGGCGACGAGCGGGCGAAATCGCAGAAGTTGAGCACCAGCGTGCCGTAGATCGCGAGCCACAGCGAGCCGCCCGCGAAGATTTCCGTCCACATCTTCAGGCCGGTCATCGGCTTGCCGATCGACATCGCGAGGTGGCCGCCGGTGCGGCTGAACATCCATGCGGCGAGCGACAGCGTCGTGACGAGGATCACCGGGCCGGCGAGCCCCTCGTACTTGCGGACCATTTCCATCCCGTACGTGAGGATGCCGATCTGCACCAGCCAGATCGCGACGAACGTGATCCAGCCGAGCGTCGACAGCCCGAAGATCGCATTCTGGTCGAACGCGGCGAGGCCCGGCCAGATCGCGGTGAGCAGCACGCGCAGCACGACGGACGCGAGATAGGTCTGGATGCCGAACCATGCGATCGCGATCACCGCGCGGATCATCGCGGGCAGCATCGCGCCGTAGATGCCGAAGCTCATCCGGCTGATCACCGGGAACGGCACGCCGGTTTTCTGGCCCATGTAGCCGGTGAGGTTCATGAAGCCGTACACGAGCACCGCGCCGATCGCGAGCGACGCGAGCATCTGCCAGCCCGACAGGCCGAGCGCGAACAGCCCGATCGCGAACGAGTAGTTCGCGATGTTGTGCACGTCGTTGGTCCATAGCGCAAAGATGCTGTAGCGGCCCCAGGTCCGGCCTTCGGCCTGGGTCGGCGCGAGATCGGGGTTGTGCAGCCGCGGGCTCAGCGCGGGATCGCGGGCGGCCGGGTCGGTTCGATGCGATGCGTCGTCCGCGCCGAGCCCGAGGCCCGCGCGGTGAATGGCTTCCAGTTGCACGCCGTTGTCTCCTTCCATGTGCGGGGCGCGAAACCGACCGCGTGTCGTACGCGGCGCGGGCCGGGCCCCGGTGGACGTTATGTCTCGGATTTGTTCGCGAGTATGGGCGGCGGCTACCACGATGGGAAATTAAATATTCGGCTGGGCGTCATTTGAAAAATGAATGAATCGCGTCGGGCCGCGGCGGCGGGGGAACGGCATGCAAATTGCGAGTGAACGGGTTCCATCCACATCGACATCAGCGGAGGTGTCATGCAGCGATATTCCATTCGTCACGTATCGCGAGCCGTCTTCGCCGGCATCCTGATCGCGGGCCTGGCGGCAGGCGCGGGTTGCCAGAAGAAGGGCGACAACGGCGCGGCCAGTTCAGATTCGAGCGCAGCGAGCGGCATGTCGGCCGCGCCTTCGACCGCACCGTCGGGCACGCCGAGCAGTGGGGCGGACGCCGGCGCGAGCCTGCCGGGCGCGGCCTCCGCGCCGAGCGGCGCGAGCAGCGGCTGACCGACGGCGGATAGCCGGGGCGGACGGTGCGTCAGCGCGCCGTTCGCCGCTGAGGTGCGGTGCCAACCGGCACGCGCGCCGGACGGCGTGCGCGCGGCCGTGCGCATGAAAGATTTGCAAGGACCGTTGTAGCGATTTCCGGCCCGGCGGCGACGGCGTGACGCCGGCGTCCGCCGGCCGGGCAAGGAGGTGCGATGCAGAACGCGGAATCGAACCCTACCCCGGAAAAGCAGCGGGAACAGATCGAGAAGAGCCCGGTGAAGACGCCGGCGGCCGGCGATATGCCCGACGCGGCGACCCAGGCGGCGCAAGTGGCGCGGCGTCCGCTGACGCCGGAGGCGGTCGCCGGCAAAATGCCGACCGGCCTGCCGGAGATCGACGTCGGCGCGCATGCGGTCGACAGCGGCGACCCGGTACGTCGGGCCGCCGGCCGGATCGTCACGCTCGACAACGCGAACATGGCGATGACCGACAACACGGTCGACGTCGACGGCAAGGGCATGGAGGCGCGCACCGGCGCGTCGGAACTGCAGGACAACGTGATCTATTCGAACGCGTCGCTCGACGAAGCGGTCGATACGCCCGACGAAGGGCTCGGCGGGATCGAGAGCCGGCCGTCCGGCAACATGCCGCAGATCGCGACGCGGCCGGGCTGGCGGGTGCGTCATGTCGGTGACGTCGATATCGAGCATGGCGACAGCACGCGTGCCGAGCACGTGATCTGCCTCGAACGGTCCGACGACTGATAGCGGCCGCTGATACCGGCATTCGAGGTAGTCGACGCGCGGCGGCCGGCGCACATCGCGCCGGCCGCCGCGATCGTTTCGGGCCCTTGCTGCGTTACTGCGGCCCCAGCTCCTGCGCGGACGTATCGGCGTTGTTGCCCTGCGCGACCAGCACGTGGATGTCGTTCGGCGTCACGTCGCCGACGCCGCCGGACGGAATCGTCAGGAGCAGCCAGTCCGCGTTGTTGCCGATGCTGACCGGCGCGGTCTTGAGGATCGGCGACTTGCTGCCGGCCGTCGTGACGACCACTTGGTACGTGCCGCCGTTCAGGTAGACCGAATCCTGCGTCGTTGCCGGTACGGCGTTCTGGTAGGCGGCGCCCGCCATCGTCGGGCTGACCGTCGTGATGTCGGTGCCCGGCGGCACGACGTACACGTCGACGTTCTGCGCATTCGGCGATGCGTTGAAGCTGCGCACGCGCGCCTTGTCCGACAGCAGGCCCTTGTCGTACGGATCGTCGATGACGGAGATCAGCGACGTCGTGCTCGGCAGCGCGATCGTCGTGTAGTGGTGACCGTTCGCGGCGCTGAACGCCTGGGACGCGACGGTCGCGGTCGTGCCCGACACGTCGTAGCTCGCGGTCTGCGTGCCTGAATCGACGTCGTGATAGCGCGTCACGCCCTTGTAGGCGACGCCCGACTGGTCGACCTTCCCGTTCAGGTAGTAGTCGAGGTTCGGGCCGGCCGGCACCGCGTTGATGAAGCGCGCCTGCGGCTTCGAAATACCGAGTACGGTGCCGGCGTCGTCGCCGCCGCCGCACGCCGCGAGTACGGAAATGACCGAGCACAGGGCCACTATCGTTCGTATTGATTTCATGTTGTCCTCTCGTTCAGGGAACCTGCATTGCGATGCAGAACCGCCGCGTGACGGATCGCGCGGGGCGCAGCGCCGGTTGGAAGGCAGATGGCTGTCCGCCGGATGGCGGGCGCGAGGATGTCGCAAGCGGTGTGCCTGTGCGAGGAAAAAACGGCGAACGGCGGGGGAAGCGCGCACGCGCCGGTGTGGCGGCGTGCGCGGGATGACGCGAGGAGCGGGAGCAGACCGCGCGAACCGGCGCGGTTGTAAAAAAGCAGCGTTGCGCGCGCGGCGCGATACGTCAGCGGTTCACGAGCCGGGCCGGATACGCGAGCGCGAGTGCGCAGCCGACCAGCATGCACGCGGCGAACCCATACAGACCGGCGCTTTGCGAATGGAACGTATCGCGCAGCCAGCCGATGAAATAGGTGCTGCCGAACCCGCCGAGGTTCGCGATCGAGCATGCGAACGCGATGCCGCCGGCGGCGGCCGAGCCCTTCAGGAACGTCGACGGCAGCGCCCACACGACCGGCATCGCGGCGGCCGCGCCGGCGTTGATCAGCGAGAACAGCAGCACCGTGCCGAGCGTGCCGTGCGACGACGAAGCCGCGATCGCCAGCGCGACGGCCGACACCATGAACGGCACGACGATATGCCAGCGGCGTTCGCGTGCGCGGTCGGAGCTGGCGCCGCAGTACAGCGTGGCGAGTACCGCGGCGGCGTTCGGAATCACCATCAGCCAGCCGATCTGATATGCGTCCTTCACGCCGGTGTCGCGCAGGATCGTCGGCAGCCAGAAGCTCACCGCATACAGGCCGAGCAGCACGCACAGGTCGATCAGGCCGAGCGCCCACACCTTCGGATCGGAGAACGCCTTGCCGAGCGCGTGGCTCTTGTTGCCGGACGGATCGGCGTCGAGATTCGCGCGCAGCACCCGCTTCTCGTCGGCGTTCAGCCAGCGCGTGGATTCGATGCCGTTGGGCAGCCAGCGCAGCACCGCGAAGCCGAGCAGCACCGACGGCAGCGCTTCGAGCAGGAACAGCCACTGCCAGCCGCCGAGCCCGTGCGCGCCGTCGAATGCACGCATGATCCAGCCGGAAATCGGGCTGCCGATCATGCTCGACAGCGGCAGGCCCACCATGAACAGCGCGACGATCCGCGCGCGACGTGCATCGGGATACCACTGCGTCAGGTACAGCAGCACGCCCGGCAGGAAACCGGCTTCGGCGGCGCCGAGCAGGAAGCGCACGACGTAGAACTGCATCGGCGTGTGCACGAACATCGTCGCGCCCGACAGCAGGCCCCACGTGATCATGATCCGCGCGATCCACAGCTTCGCGCCGACGCGTTGCAGCACCAGATTGCTTGGGACTTCGAACAGGATGTAGCCGGCGAAGAACAGCCCGGCGCCGAGGCCGTACACGGTGTCGCTGAACTTCAGCGCATCGAGCATCTGGAGCTTCGCGAGACCGATGTTGATGCGGTCGAGATAGGCCGCGAAGTAACACAGGCAGAAGAGGGTGATGAGGCGCAGCGTGACCTTGCGATAGAGAGGGCCGTGGGGCGCGTCGTCGGGGGAAACGGCGGCGCTCGGGTGTGCGGTAGACATGGGACTGCCCCTGTTCGAGTGTGACGGATGAATGGGTGGCTCGATCGTCGCGAGCGGGACGTTCCGCTGCGCACTGGAGTCTGTATATCACGTCAAATACGTAGCGTACACACTAGAAAATACCGAAGCGCACAGGCACGTATACGGCCATCTTAAGGCAAGCGTTTGCATGACAAATGTCCGTGTCAACAAAGGGGTTTTGGATGATATGGAGTGTGCGCTGAAAAGACAGGCGCACAGGCGATGGCATGCACGAATTTCGTGCGTATGCACTCAAAATTGAAGTGTGTGCGCGAAAGCTGGCGGCGGCGGTCGCATGCCCAGGCGGTAGCCGCCGCGACGGTGCGCGGCTGGCCGGCACGCCGCCGTGACGGGCTGGCGATCCGCTAGGACCAGACGAGCCTCAAGCGCCACTCGCACGCGATTCCGCGAATCCTGATGCACCGCAATGACGCGACCGGCCAGCCGCCGGCCACGCCGATTTGAGGGTGTACACTGCTTGTCTTTCATTTGCGCGCAGGCAAGGGCCTGCACTCTCATGGCGTCTTCCAAGGATTCGTACGATTTTCATGACCAGGTCGGGCATCTGCTGCGCCGCGCGTATCAGCGGCACGTTTCGATTTTCCAGGAGGCGATTCCCGATTCGGATCTCACGGCCGCGCAGTTCGTGACGCTGTGCGCGGTCAAGGAGCGGCAGGCGTGTTCGCTGAACGACATCGTCAAGGCGACCGCGATCGATCAGGCGACGATTCGCGGCGTCGTCGAGCGGCTGAAGACGCGCGCGCTGATCGAGGTGTTGCCCGACCCGAACGACGGCCGCAAGCTGATCGTGCGCGCGACCGCGGCCGGCCTCGCGCTGATCGACCGCACGGTGCCGTTCGCGCGGCAGGTGACCGAGCGCACGTACGGCGCGCTCAATCCCGGCGAGCGGGTCGCACTGCAGTTCCTGCTGCGCAAGATGATGGAAGAAGACGGCGATGCCTGACGGGTGGCGCGCGGCCCAGATCCATCTATGTCGTGACGGGCGCTGCCGCGTCGGCGCGCATCAGCCGGCCGGCCTCGCGTAGCCCGGCGCGCACGGTTTCCGGCGTAAACGGCGGCGCATAGAACCGCACGCCGGTCGCATCGAACAGCGCATTCGCGACCGCGGCCGGCCCGGGCACCGATGCCGATTCGCCGGCCCCGAGCGGCGGTTCGCCTTGCCTCGGCATCAATACGACGTCGACGTCCGGCACTTCCGCGAACGTCAGGATCGGATAACTCGCCCATTCGCGCGACGCGACCTTGCCGTCCGCGAACCGCACGCGCTCCTTCAGCGTGCGGCTCAATACCTGGATCACGTTGCCGTGGATCTGGTGGCGCACGCCATCCGGGTTGATCATCGTGCCCGTGTCCTGTCCGACCGTCACGCGCTCGATGCGGATCTCGCCCGACACGCGATCGACGCTCAGGTCGACGATCCAGGCCGACCACGCCGCGCCGAAACCGGGGAAGCGGCTGTGCACGTAGCGCGCATACGCGATCCCGCGGCCGCGCACGAGCCGCGCTTCGTCGCGTTCGTCGCGTTCGTCGAGCGGGCGCGGCACGCGCGGCGTCCACCCTGCGCGCTCGGCCACCGCCTGCAGCAATTCGATCGCACGCGTGTCCTGCAGATGGCGAATGCGGAACGCGAGCGGATCGACGCCGGTCAGCGCCGCGCATTCGTCGACGAACGCATCGTGCGCGAACGAGTTCGGCAATGCCGACACGCCGCGCAGCCACGACGCCCGCACGAGCGGCGCGAGATCCTCGCAGACGAAGCGACGATGCGGGCTCGCATACGGCGACACGGCCGTGCGGTCGCCCATTTCGAACACGCGCGGCGCGGGCGCGATCGCGCCGGTCAGCAGCGCCGCGAGCAGCGGCGCGTCGTTCGACGGATAGCGCGTCGTGAAGTCGTAGCCGAGCAGGCGGCCGTCGCGCGTGACGGTGCCCGTCACCTGCATCGACTGGCCCGCGCCTTTTGGTTCCCACAGATGTTCGTCCGCGCGCGACAACTGCACGCGCACCGGGCGGCCGACCGCGCGCGACAGCAGCAGCGCGTCGCCGCACACGTCGTCCGCGCCGTTGCGGCCGTAGCAGCCGGCCGCTTCCATCCGCACGACGTCGATATCGGCCTCATCGCGCGCGACGAGCGTCGCGAGGTCGTAGCGCAGCGATACGGGGTTCTGCGTGCCGGACCACACGGTGATTCGGCCGTCGCCCGGCGCGCGGTAGTCGGCGAGCGCGCACGACGGGCCGATCGAGCCGTGCATCTGGAACGGCCACGCATAGGTGCGCGACAGCGTGAGCGTGTCCGGTTCCGTTCGCGCGGCGTCGACGTCGCCTTCGTCGAGCAGCACGCGGCGGGTGGCCGGCGCGGCGGCGATCGCGGCGGCCGGCGCGTCGAGCGGCGGCAGCGCGGGAAGCGGCCGCCACGTCACGCGCAACTGGCGCGCGGCGCGGATCGCGTATTCCTCGCGTTCGGCGACGACCCCGACGAAATCGCCGAGCGTGACAACGGCCACGAGCCCCGGTACGTCGGCCACCGATGCGCGATCGACGTCCATCAGCGACGTGCCGACGAACGGGCCGCTGTCGTGGCCCGCATACGGCGGCCGGACGACGCGGCCGTGCAGCATGCCCGGCACGCGCATGTCGTGCACGAACGTGAGCTGGCCGGTCGCCTTCGTGGGCAGGTCGACGCGCGGCGACGCGCGGCCGACGATCCGGTAGTGCGCGGGTCCTTCGTGCGGGTGTTCAGGTCGAGCGTCAGCGCGATCCGCCGTGCGGCGACGAGCGCGGCGAACGTGACCGCCTGTCCATCGGCTGAAATCGATCCATCGTCGATGTTCAGCCGCTCCACATCGACGCCGAACCGCTCGGCGGCGAGCGCCAGCAGCGCGTGACGGGCCTGCGCGGCCGCGCAGCGCAGCGGCGCGGCGGAAATCTGGATCGTCGCGCTGGCGATCGTCGGGCCCTGGTTCGGTGTCGCGGCCGTGTCGCCGAGCACCATCGTGACGCGCGCGGCCGGCACGTCGAGTTCCTCGGCGACGATCTGCGCGAGCGACGTGCGAATGCCGGTGCCGAGATCGACGTGTCCGTTGAACGCGAGGATGCGGCCGTCGTCGAGAATCGCGACGAACACTTCCGGCAGCGCCGGCACGTACGACGACAGGCTGCCCGGCTGGCCGGGCGCCGGCTTCACGGGGGGCGCGGGCGGCCGGATCACGGTCAGGCAGCCGGTACGCGCGAGCAGTTCGGAGCGGTTCACGGGGGAGAGATCCTGTCGAGGAAGGGGCGGCCGGCGCCCGGTCGCGACGAATGCGGCGTGCGTGCAGCGCGCGGCGCACGCGAGACGGCGGGTGGCCGCGGCGCGGCGGCGCATGCGGTCAATCTAGGTCGCCAAAACCGCAGCGTCAATTGCGCGCGGGTGCAGGCGTAGCCAGCGCTCACGCCGCCCGAACCGCCCGAACCGCCGGAGCCACCCGTGCGACGCGGCAGTTCAGCGTGCCTGCACGGCATCGATCGCCGCGATCGCATCGTCGAGCGGCATCACGGCCGCATATTTCTGCTGCATGTCGAACAGGTTCGCGTCGTGCGGCGCGATCGCGCGATCGCCGACGCAATCGGCGAGCACGAGCGGGCGGAACCCGTGCGACATCGCGTCGACGACGCTCGCGCGCACGCAGCCGCTCGTCACGGCGCCCGCGACGAGCAGCGTCTGCACCGCGCGCTGCGCGAGCCACGGCGCGAGTTGCGTGCCGAAGAACGCGGACGGCACGGTCTTGCGCACGACGAGTTCGCCCGGCGCCGGCGTGAGCTCGGGCACGATCGCGCTGTTCGGATGATGCTCGGTCAGCGTCGCCATGCCGGGCACCTTCAGCGAGAACACGTTGTCGTCGCTGCCGTCGTCCGCATACACGATGCGGCTGTGCGCGACCGGCCAGCCGCGTTGGCGGGCGAGCGCGAGCGCCTTCGTCGTGCGCGCGATCGCCGGCGCGATGTTGCCGCCGCCGAACGTCGCGGGATCGGCGAAGCCGACCACGAAATCGACGATCAGCAGTCCAATGTTGCCGTGCGGCGGCAGCGGCGTGCCGAAACCCTGCTGGCGATACACGCTCGCTTCGGCGTGACGGGAAAGATCGTTCATGGTGTCGGGGGCTCGGCGGTCAGGCGGGTTGATCGGTCACGTGGCCTTCGCGCACGACGGTCTCGCCGTCGAGTTCGACCGTGCAGCGGCGCAGCGGGATGTCGATATGACAGGTGGTCGTGCGGCTGCCGCCGCCTTCGTTGTTCGGGCCGAGCGAGAACAGGAAGTTGCCCTCGAACGCGCGCGCGTCCATCCCGATCGTCGCCTCGCGGTCGTACAGCCCGAGCGTCGACCAGCGCGCGCGCGGCTGCAGCCCCCAGCCGATATGCGAGATCGCATAGCCTTCGGGGTCGGCGAACGTGTCCATGTAGTCGCGCAGCAGGTCGGCGTCGACGCCGCCTTCGATGCGCGTCGCATACCCGCCTTCGACGGTCAGCGCGATCGGCTCGCGCACGTAGTGCTTCTGCGGCAGCAGGATGTCGCCGCGGTCGATCACGATCGTGCCGCGCGCGGTGCGATCGTTCGGATAGGTCAGCGCGAAGCCGCTCGGCCAGTGGTCCCAGCGGCCCGGCGCGTCGACGAAGCCGTATTCGGCGGTCGGCGGAAATTCGCCGAGCGGGCACACGAGCGCGGTGCCGGCCGCCGAGCTCACGCGCATCTCGCGGGCCGCGGCGATTTTCTTCGACGCGGCGAGCACGCGCGTGCGGTCGGCCAGGGTCGGCACCATTCGCACCAGCACTTCGGGCGGCTCGACCGCGAGCAGGATCTTCGTGCCGGACTTCAGGATGTCGTGCTGTTCGGGCGAGAACAGCAGCGTCATCAGGTCGAGCACGAGGTCGCTCTCGCGCAGCGCGGCGATCGCGGCCTTGTTGCCGGTCAGCGGCGTCGTGCCGAGATAGGCGAGCGGGTCGCGGCTGAACGCCTTGTCGCCGTTGACGGGCGGCAGGTCGAGCCGGTTGACGATCGCGCCCAGCGATTGCGTCGCGATCAGCGCGCACGACAGCGTCTGCGGATGGGTGGCCGCGCTCGTCAGGATCGTGACGGTCTGGCCCGGTTCGAGGCGCGACAGCGTGAGGACCTGCTTCCACGCGTCGATCAGTTGGGTATCGCTGACTGGCATCGTCGGCTCCGGTAAAGGCGTGAAGGAAAGGGCGGGCGCCGCGCTCAGGCCGCGAGCGGCGCGCCGAGGAAGTCGCCGAACGCCGCGTAGAAGCCCGCCGCGTTGTCCCACGGGATCATGTGGCCGGCGTCGGGCACGCGCACGTGCCGCATCGTCGGCGTCGCGCGCTGCAGCTCGGCGACGTCGTCGTCGCGCACCACGTCGCCGCGCTCGGCGGTGATCAGCAGCGACGGCACCGCCAGGTGCGCGGCATCCGCGTGGAAATCGTCGGTATGGAAGCCTTCGTACGACGTGCGCACCGCGCGTTCGTCGCAGGTATGCAGCCATTCGGCGCGCAACCGCAGCTCGGCATCGGTCCAGGTCGGGCAGAACGCGCGCATGCCTTCGGCGTCCGTGCCGGCGCGCGCGAGCGCCATCGAGTCGATGTACCACGGCAACTTGCCCGGATAGTCGCGGCGGTTCGGGCCCGACACGGGCGGATCGACCAGCACGACGGAGGCGAGCCCGCGGATGCCGCGCCGGGCCGCGCGCGCGGCGATGCGCGCGCCCATCGAATGGCCGACGAGGCTCGTGCGCGGCAAATCGAGCGCGGCGACGAGCGCCGCGACGTCGTCCGCCTGCGCATCGAGGCTGTAGTCGAGCGACGGCGACGCGTCCGACAGCCCGCGGCCGCGCACGTCGAGCACGTAGGTGTCGAACGCCGCGCCGAATACTTCGCCGACGAAGCCCCACGTGATCGCGGGGCTCGTGATGCCGGGAATCAGCACGATCACCGGGCGCGACGCGCGTGCGCCGGTCGCGCCGCCGTAGCGCAGATAATGCTGGCGGATGCCGTTGGCGCGGACGTTCGCGCCGTACAGGAAAGTCGAGGACATGGGATGGCTCCGAAGTAGCGGCGGCGCTCAGTACGCGCCGGACAGCAGTGCGCCGGCGCCCGGCACGACCGGTTCGAGATCGAGTTCGCGCAGCATCGCGTAGGTGGTCGCGATCGCCGCGGTGATCACCGGCTTGCCCGTCATCGCCTCGACCTTCGCGACGGCCGGCAGCGACGGCATCTGCACGCATGCGGACAGCACGATCGCATCGGCGTCCTGGTACGGCAGCGTCTTCACGATGTCGGGCAGGCGCGCCGGATCGTGGCGGCCGACGTCGAGGTTGTCGGGGATCTCCAGCGCGCGGTACGCGAGCACGTCGAAGCCTTCGTTGCGGATGTAGTCGACCACCAGCTCGGTGAGCGGCAGCATGTACGGCGCGACGACGACGATGCGCTTCGCGCCGATCACCTTCAGCGCGTCGACGAGCGCACCCGCGCTCGTCAGCACCGGCGCCTGCGCACCGTTGTCGGCCGTGTGCTTCGTGAGGCGCGCCTGCGACACGCGGTGATAACCGTGACCCATCGCCATGATCGCGACGAGGCACGCGTAGCCGAGCACGTCGACGCGCGCATCGCTCAGTTCCACCGCGCAGCGGTCGGATTCGGCATCCATCGCCGCGAGTTCTTCCTTGACGACCTTCTTCATCCGCATCCGGCTCGAGTGATACGTGAAGCGCTCGGGCCGGATCGCTTCGCGCATCCGCAGCATCGCCGGGATCTCGGTCTCCATCGTCGTGTTGGAACTCGGCACGATCTGGCCGATGCGGTAGGTCTTGCTCATGACGGGAGGCTCCGTGTCGGTAAGGAGGGGGGCGGCACGCTGGCGCGGGATCGCCGGATGTTGGGCAAAGTCTAGTGTGTACATTTGAAAATGGCAATGGATCAAAATTACGTCTGCCATGGTTGGATTGTTGGTGTGTATGGATTTAAGGAGATTTATTGGTGCTTTCCCGGAGACGTCGGCATCGGTCAATAATCTGCTTGTCCTGAATAAATTGAGTGTGTACGCTAAATAAACGCCATTCAATCCGCTCGCCCTGGCGCCGCGTTCGGCAATGGGCCCACGATCAGGAGATCCGCATGAGCAAACCCCGTATCGCAATCATCGGCGCCGGTCTCGGCGGCACGGCCGCGGCCGCGCTGCTGCAGCGCGGCGGTTACGACGTCGCGCTGTACGAGCAGGCGCCCGCGTTCTCGCGTCTCGGCGCGGGCATCCATCTCGGCCCGAACGTGATGAAGATCATGCGGCGCATCGGTTGCGAGGACGCGCTGGAAACGATGGGTTCGCATCCGGATTTCTGGTACAGCCGCGACTGGCGCACGGCCGACGTGCTGTCGCGGATTCCGCTCGGCGACTACGCGCGCAAGGCCTACGGCGCGAGCTACCTGACCGTGCATCGCGGCGATTTCCATGCGCTGATGACGCAGGCGGTGACGCCCGGCACGATCCGCTTCGGCAAGAAGCTCGCGGCGGTGGAGGACACGGGCAGCGACGTGCGCCTCACATTTACCGACGGCAGCATCGAGACGGCCGATATCGCGATCGGCGCGGACGGCGTGAATTCGCGGCTGCGCGAGCACCTGCTCGGTGCGGAACCGCCGCGCTACACCGGTTATGTCGCGCACCGCGCGGTGTTCCCGGCCGCGCTGCTCGGCAACAAGCCGTACGACATGTGCGTGAAGTGGTGGTCGGAGGATCGCCACATGATGGTCTACTACGTGACCGAGAAGCGCGACGAGTACTACTACGTGACGGGCGTGCCGCAGGCCGAATGGCCGGAGGGCGTGTCGATGGTCGACAGCAGCCGCGACGAGATGCGCGAAGCGTTCGCCGGTTTCCACTCTGACATCCAGCATCTGATCGACGTGTCGCCGTCGATCACCAAATGGCCGCTGCTCGAACGCGATCCGCTGCCGTTGTGGAGCCGCGGCCGGCTCGTGCTGCTCGGCGACGCGTGCCATCCGATGAAGCCGCACATGGCGCAGGGCGCCGCGATGGCGATCGAGGATGCCGCGATGCTCGCGCGCTGTCTCGACGAAGTCGGCGTCGGCGATTACGCGGGCGCGTTCGCGCTGTACGAGGCGAACCGCGCGGCACGCGCGTCGAAGGTGCAGCTCGTGTCGCACAACAATACGTGGCTGCGCACCAACGAGGACCCGTCGTGGGTATTCGGTTACGACGTGTTCGACGTGCCGCTCGAAGCGCCGTCGCGCAGCAGTGTGGCGGCCGTGGCCTGACGCGCGGCGCCCGCGCCGGCCGGCGCTTTGCGTCCGTTTTGCAGCCGCTGCGCCGGCGCGGGAATCGATGCGCGGCAACGCGCATTTCGGCGTGTTATATGTCAGGCGCGCCGGCAGGCGCCAGCCGGCGGCTCGTGCCTGCCGCCGGCCGACGCCGGCCCGCCCGTCGTATTCCGGATCCCTTCATGTCCCATCCCGCTTCTTCGTCGCGGCCGCTGGCGTTTCGCGTGAACGGCACGCCGCACACCTTCGCCGACGCCGCGCCCGACGCGCCGCTGTTGCTGGTCCTGCGCAACGACTGCGCGCTCAACGGCCCGAAGTACGGCTGCGGGCTCGGGCAGTGCGGGGCGTGCACGGTGCTAGTCGACGGGCAGGCCACGCGTTCGTGCGTTGTGCCGGCCGCCGCCGCGCACGGGCGCGACGTCACGACGCTGGAAGGGCTCGGGTCGTGCGACGCGCCGCATCCGATCCAGCGCGCGTTCATCGACGAGCAGGCCGCGCAATGCGGTTACTGCCTGAACGGCATGATCATGAGCACGAAGGCGCTGCTCGACCGCCACCCCGCGCCCGACGATGCGGCGATCCGGGATGCGTTGCGCTTCAACCTGTGCCGTTGCGGCACGCATCTGGAGATCATCCGCGCGGTGCATCGCGCCGCACGCTATCTGCGAGGCGGCGATGAAGCCTGACGCAGGTCCGCCGATGGCGCCGGCGTGTGTGGCGGAACCCGCACCGCACGATGACGCGGCCGCCGCCGCCGCGCCGCCGCACCGCGCACGCTACGCCTGGCCGATCGGCGATGCGCGCACGCCTGCCTCGTTCGATATCGAAACGCGGACCGCGCCCGACGGCAGGATGACCACGTGGCGCTACCGTGCGCAGGCAGTCGGCCCAGCCACGAACGATGCTCGCGGAGCCGCGGCACGCGCCGATTCCAGCGCCGCATCGCCGTTCGTCTACCGGCACGCGCAGACGTCGATCGAGCTGGTCGATGCCGATGGCGCGATTCCCGGTCACGCGCACGTCTTTGCCCGCGAATCCTTCGTCGACGAACTCGCGGGCGCGTTGCGGCGCGACCCGGTCGCGTTGCGGTTGCAGCATCTCGACGCCGCGCGGGACGCGGGGCCCCGCGAAACGATCCGGATGGTCAGCGAACGCGCTGCCTGGGGCGTGCCGGTTGCGCCGCGGGCGAACGCGGCGTCGCGTGTCAGCGGTCGCGGCTTCGCCTTCGATGGCGAGCGGGGCGACGCGCGCACAGTCGCATCCGCATCCGCGTCCGGCGCCGATGCCGATCGTCACGGCGATCCGCACTGGTCAGCGTGGGTCGTGGATCTCGAGGTCGACCGTGCGACCGGCGATGTCGCGGTGCGGCGCGTCGTGGCCGGGCAAGGCAGCGGCGAGCCGGCCGACGCGTCGCTGGCCGGCCTGCCCGCATGGCAGATCGAGGCCGCGATTTCTCGCGTGATGGGCGCACGGTTGTCGGCGCGGCCGGCGCACGACGAGACCGATGCCGATGCGCGGCCCGACGCGATCGCACACGAGCTGGTTGCCTTCGATGCCGCCACGCATCGCGCGCATGGCGACCTGTCCGGATACGATGCGCGGCGAGTCGAGCAGGCGGCCGCGCCGGCCGCGGCTGCCATCGCCAACGCGCTGTACGACGCGACGGGCGTGCGTTTTCGCGCGCCGCCGTTCGATGCGGCGCACATTCGCGCCGCGCTCGCGCAACCGGTGCCGGCCGATGCCGCTGACAGGTCGCACGCGGCCCCGCGCCGCGCATCGCGCTGGCGTCGCTGGCTGGCCGGCGGCGGCGCGGGCGGCGTGGTCGGCGGGCTGATCGGGCTGGCGTGCGCGATCCTGCCGGGCCCCGCGCCGATCGCGCCGCTTGCGCCTGTTGCGCCTGTTGCGCCCGGCGGCGCGGACGGCGCGATGTGGAGCGTGGCGACGCTCGAACGCGGCCGCCTGGTCGCGCTCGCCGGCGATTGCGCGGTGTGCCACACGGCGCCCGGCGGCGCGACCAATGCGGGCGGGCTCGCGCTCGATACGCCGTTCGGCACGATCTACACGACGAACCTCACGCCCGATCCGGAAACCGGCATCGGCAACTGGTCGTATCCGGCGTTCGCCCGCGCGATGCGCGAAGGCATCTCGCGCGACGGCTCGCACCTGTACCCGGCGTTCCCGTACACCGCATTCGCGAAGCTGAGCGAGCCCGATCTGCTCGCGCTCTATGCGTACCTGATGTCGCAGCCGCCGGTGAAGCACGTGCCGCCGCAGACGAAGCTGCCGTTTCCGCTCGATCAGCGGCGTCTGGTGGCCGGCTGGAACTGGCTGTTTCACGACGCACGGCCGTTTGCGCCGGACCCGGCGCGCTCGGCGATGTGGAATCGCGGCAAGTATCTGGTCGACGGCGCCGGGCACTGCGGCGCCTGCCACACGCCGCGCAACGCGCTCGGTGCGGAGAAGGGTGGTCTCGCCTATCTGTCGGGCGGCGAAGCGGAAGGCTGGGTCGCGCCGCCGCTCGTCGCGTCGCCGGCTTCGCCCGTGCCGTGGACCGAAGGCGCGCTGTTCGACTATCTGCGCACCGGGTTCTCGGCACAGCACGGCGTCGCGGCCGGGCCGATGGCGCCGGTCGTCGCGGGGCTCGCGGCGCTGCCCGAATCCGACGTGCGGGCGATCGCGCATTATCTGGCGTCGCTGTCGCCGCCCGTCGATGCGGCCGTCGCCGCGGCTGCGGCCGACCGCCAGGCGCGCGGCGCGGAAACCCTCGCGACGCTCGGCCTCGAGAACGGCCGCCGCGCGTTCGACGCGGCGTGCGCGGTGTGTCATGCGGAATCGGGCGGCGTCGGACATTTCGGCGTGCGGCCGCTGATGGGGCTCAACACGAGCGTCAGCCAGGCGACGCCGGACAATCTGCTGCGCGTGCTGCACCACGGGATCGACCAGCCGGCCACCGACCGGCTCGGCTACATGCCGGGCTTCGGCGATGCCTTCGACGATCGGCAGATGGCCGAGCTTGCCGCCTACATCCGCGCGCGGTACGCACCGGGGCAGCCGGCGTGGCACAACCTCGCGGAAGCATCCGCGCGAATCCGTCAGGCGGGTGCACATTGACCGTCGTGCCGGCGTGAGCGGCCGCGCCGGCGGGCATGCCGGGCGAAATGACCTGACGAACGAAAACGATGGCCGGCGACGGCTGTAATTCTTGCCGGATTCGGCCATCGTTTAACCATTCGAAACAATGTGTTCACCGAAAGGGGCATGATCTCCGGCGATCGAGCAGGCATACTGTCGCCAATGTTGCTCAATGCACGTCGACCGGCGTGCGCCTGCCCTCCATGTCCATTCCAGTCTTTTTTCGAACCCTGCGATGGTTGACCATTGCGGCTGCTGCATGCTTGCTCGCCGCGTGTTCGACTGCTTCCGACGTGACCGCGACGTCGAACCCGAACGTGTACACCGTGACGACGCGCACGGTCGGCGTGTCGACGACGTGGGCCGACGCCCACGAGAAGGCCGTCAACGAAGCCACCAACTACTGCACGCAGCGCGGGATGCGCGCCAGCGTGAAGCAGGAATCGCTGACCGGCGGCCGCCGCGTCGACGCACGCTCGGAACTCGCGTTCGAGTGCCATCCGACCTTCGAGACGGCGTCGAACCCGCGCGGTTGACCGACCGGCGGCATGACGACGCCGCCCGCGTTTTTCTTCCCCCGCCTGCAAACCGACCCGCGATGCCGTTCCGGCCCGTCGCGGGTCGACGCACGTCCGGCGTCGGCCAGGCGCATCAGGCCGGCTGCGCCTCGTACAGCTTCACGCACGCGGAGAAGTCGAGCGTGCCGAGCCCCTGCTGGCTCATCGACTGATACAGCTGCTGCGCGAGCGCGCCCATCCAGACCGGCTGATGCGCGCTGCGTGCGGCTTCGGTCGCGAGCCCGAGATCCTTCAGCATCAGGTTCGCCGCGAAGCCGCCTGCATAGCCGCGCGCGGCCGGCGCGGTGTCGCTCACGCCCGGATACGGGTTGTACGCGTCCGAACTCCAGCAGCGGCCGGTCGACGTGTTGATGATGCCGGCCAGCACGGTTGGATCGATGCCGAGCGCGGCGCCGAGCGCCATCGCTTCCGATACGCCCATCATCGAGATGCCGAGCAGCAGGTTGTTGCAGATCTTCGCGATCTGCCCGGTGCCGGTGCCGCCGCAGTGCACGACGTTCCTGCCCATGTCGAGCAGTACCGGGCGGATGCGCTCGAACAGCGCGCCATCGGCGCCGACCATGAACGTCAGCGTGCCGGCCTGCGCGCCGCCGGTGCCGCCCGACACGGGCGCGTCGGCGAGCGGGAAGTCGCGCTGCGCGGCCGCGTCGGCCACCGCGCGCACGGTGCCCGGATCGATCGTGCTGCAGTCGATCAGCGTCGCGCCGGCGCGTGCGCCGGCCAGCACGCCGTCGTCGCCGAGGTAGACGGCGCGCACGTGCTGCGCGGCCGGCAGCATCGTGATGATCAACGAGCCGCGCGCGGCGGCGTCACGCGGCGACGTCGCCGCCGCCGCGCCGGCGCGCACCGCGGCGTCGACCGCATGCGCGTCGAGGTCGAACACCGTCAGCGCGTGGCCGGCCTTGAGCAGGTTGGCGGCCATCGGGCCGCCCATGTTGCCGAGTCCGATGAAGGCGATTTCCATGGCGAAGCTCCTCCTCAGCGCAGCGCGATCGTCGTGTTCACGCCGCCGGCCGTCGCGTCGTCGTCGAACCAGCGCGCGGTGACCGTCTTGGTCTGCGTGTAGAACTGCACGACCTGCTTGCCGTACGGGCCGAGATCGCCGAGCTTCGAGCCGCGCGAACCGGTGAAGCTGAAGTAGGGCACCGGCACCGGAATCGGGATGTTGATGCCGACCTGGCCGACGTCGATCTCGCTCTGGAACTTGCGCGCGGCCGCGCCGCTCTGCGTGAAGAGGCCCACGCCGTTGCCCATCGGGTTGCGGTTGACGAGCGCGATCGCGTCGTCGAGCGTGTCGGCTTCCATCACGACCACCACCGGTCCGAAGATTTCTTCCGTGTAGATCGACATGTCGGTCGTCACGCCCGAGAAGATCGTCGGGCCGACGAAATTCCCCTGCTCGTAGCCGGGCACCTTCACGTCGCGGCCGTCGAGCAGCAGCGTCGCGCCTTCCTTCACGCCGGCGTCGATCAGCGACAGGATGCGTGCCTTCGCCGCCTTCGACACGACCGGGCCGACGTCGGTGCCGGCTTCGGCGCCCGCGTTGACCTTCAGGGCCTTCGCCTTGTCGACGAGATCGGGCAGCCAGTCGCGCGCCTTGCCGACCAGCACGACGACGGAGGTCGCCATGCAGCGCTGGCCGGCCGCGCCGAAGCCCGCGCCGACCAGCGCGTTGATCGACTGCTCGCGGTGCGCATCGGGCAGCACGACCGCGTGGTTCTTCGCGCCCATCATCGACTGCACGCGCTTGCCGTGCTGGCTGCCGAGGTTGTACACGTGCGTGCCGACGCGCGTCGAGCCGACGAACGAGATCGCCTTGATGTCCGGGTGCGTGCACAGGCGGTCGACCACCGTCTTGCCGCCGTGCACGACGTTCAGCACGCCTGGCGGCACGCCGGCCTCGAGCGCGAGCTCGACGAGCTGCATCGTCGACAGCGGGTCCTGCTCGGACGGCTTCAGCACGAACGTGTTGCCGCAGACGATCGCCATCGGGAACATCCACAGCGGAATCATCCCGGGGAAGTTGAACGGCGTGATGCCGGCGCAGACGCCGATCGGCTGGCGCAGCGTGTAGGTATCGACGCCGCCCGCGACGTTCTCCGCGAATTCGCCTTGCTGCAGCGTGCCGACCGAGCACGCGTGCTCGACCACTTCGAGGCCGCGGAAGATGTCGCCCTGCGCGTCGGGCAGCGTCTTGCCTTGCTCGGCCGTCAGCGTGTGCGCGATCCGTTCGAGATTGCGGCGCACGAGATCCTGGAACTTCAGCATGATGCGCAGCCGCGCGCCGATCGGCGTCGTCTTCCAGGTCTGGAACGCGCGCTGCGCGGCCGCGATCGCGGCATCGACCTCGTCGAGCGTCGCGTACGGCACGCGGCCGATCACTTCCTGCGTCGCGGGGTTGACGATGTCGCCCCACTCGGTGCTGTGCGATTCGACGAACGCGCCGTCGATCAGCAGCTTGGCGGTGGGCAGGGCGAGGGTGGTCTGGGGAACTGCGGCGTTCATGGAACTCTCCGGGGAAACGATGTGCGATGACGAAAGGGGGCCTGGGTCCGCCACGCGTGCAGGCGCGGCGGGCGACAGGACGAACTGAAGATCGAATGCCGGCCGGCGTGCTCAGGCGCGCGTCGGGCGCATCAATGCGGTACACACGAGCGCGAACACGCCGAAGCCGACGAGGTACGCGATCACGTAGTGCGGCTGGCCGCCGCCGGCCTTGAGCAGCGACGTCGCGATCATCGGCGCGAAGCCGCCGCCGATCACGCCGGCCAGCTGCACCGACAGCGAGATGCCGCTGTAGCGGATTTCCGCCGGGAACTGCTGCGCGAACAGCAGCGATTCCGGCGCATAGAGGATCGGGAACACGACGCCGAGGCCGAGCACGATCGCCCACCATGCAGTCGACGTCTGCTGCGTGCCGAGCATCATGAAGAACGGCGCGGCGAATGCGCACATCAGCACGAGGCCGATCGCGAACATCCGGCGCTGGCCGATGCGGTCGCTCAGATGCCCGCACAGCGGCATCGTGACGAGCGACAGCGCCGCGCCGGCCGTGATCGCGTGCAGCATCTCGGCCTTCGGCAGATGCAGCTGCTGCGTCGCGTAAGCGAGCGCGAACGTGACGACCATGTAGAACCAGGTGTTCTCGGCGGCGCGTGCGCCGACGATCGTCAGCACCTCGCGCGGATGGCGGCGCAGCGCGGCCGTCACCGGCGATTTCTCGGCCTTGCCCTGGCGCTGCATCTTCTCGAAGTCGGGCGATTCCGGCACCTTCGCGCGGATGAACCAGCCGAGGCCGACGAGCGCGATGCTCGCGAGGAACGGCACGCGCCAGCCCCACGACAGCATGTCGGCTTCCGGCAGCGCGGCCACCGCGGCCATCGCCACCGACGACAGGATCAGGCCGAGCCCGACACCCGTCTGCGGCAGGCTGCCGAACAGCCCCTTGCGGCCCTTCGGCGCGTGCTCGACGGCCATCAGCACCGCGCCGCCCCATTCGCCGCCCACCGCCATGCCCTGCAGGAAGCGCATCGCGATCAGGAGCGCGGCGGCCCAGTAGCCGATGCTGTCGTACGACGGGATCAGCCCGATGATCATGCTCGGCACGCCCATCAGCAGCAGCGTGATCATCAGCATCGACTTGCGGCCGATGCGGTCGCCGAAGTGGCCGAACACGATGCCGCCCATTGGCCGCCCGATGAAGCCGACCGCGAACGTGCCGAACGCGGCGAGCGTGCCGACGACCGGGTCCAGCGACGGGAAGAAGATACGGTTGAACACGAGCGCGGCGGCCGTGCCGTACAGGAAGAAGTCGTACCACTCGATCGTGGTGCCGGCCATGCTGGCCCAGCCGGCCAGCAGGTAGTGCTTCGCGGTGCGCTCGGGCGCCGGCGTCGCGATGGTCGCATGCTCATCGAGGGTGGATCGGGTCTGCATGGTGTCTCCGGTTTCATTGCCCGCGGCTCATGGTCCGCAGGTCACGGTCGAGTATAGTTATGCGCAGATTCATGATGTACCGATAAAGAAACCGGTTGGATGTGCATTTATGCACATCGACGGCCGGCCCGGAGACGCCCGCCTTTTTCCCTCGCCGATGCGACATGCCACCGAGCCGGTTTCCGGCAACCTGAACGGGGACGACTTGCGCTTTTTCCTCGAGGTCGCGCGCACGCAGCGCGCGAGCGGCGCCGCGAAGCGGCTCGGCGTCGACTACACGACCGTCGCGCGGCGCATCCGCGCGCTCGAGGCCGCGATGGGCACGCTGCTGTTCGACAAGTCGCGCTCGGGCGGCTTCACGCTGACGGCGGAAGGGCAGCGGCTCGTCGCGTATGCGGACGCGATGGAGACGACCGTGCAATCCGCGTGCGACCAGGTCGCGAACACCGGCGAGGCGCTGTCGGGCCACGTGCGGATCGGGTCGACCGAAGGGTTCGGCTGCTTTTTCCTCGCGCCGCAGCTCGCGCGGTTCCGCGCCGCGCATCCGCACGTGACGGTCGACCTGCTGCCGGTGCCGCATTTCGTCAACCTGCCCAAGCGCGAGGCCGATCTCGCGATCACGCTCGAACGGCCCGAGCGCGGGCCTTACGTGGTCACGAAGCTGTGCGACTACCAGTTGCGGCTCTATGCGACGCACGACTATCTGGCGAACCACGCGCCGATCACGTGCACCGACGATCTCGCGCGGCATGCGTTCATCAGCTACGTCGACGATCTCGCGTTCAGCAACGAACTGCTGTACCTGGACCGCGCGGTGCCCGGCGCGACGGCGGGCTTGCGCACGACCAGCGTGATCGCGCAGGTTTTCGCGGCGCTGCAGGGCGGCGGCCTGGCGATCCTGCCGTGCTTCATGGCGGCCACGCAGCCGGCGCTGGTGCCCGTGCTGCCGGACGACGTGGTCGTCACGCGGTGTTTCTGGCTGACGTGCCGTGAGGATCTGCGCAAGCTGCGGCGCGTGACCGCGCTGTGGGATTACCTGCGCGCGGCGGCGGACGCGAATCGCGCGTTGCTGTCGGGGGAATCGGCTACGCTGCGCTTCGTCGGCGAGCCGGCATAGCGGTCGACGGGCGACGCGCGACGGCGACGCGACGATCGATCTGGATCACAACACGGCCGGCGGCGATTCGACCGGCCAGCGGGGAGAGGGCAGATGGCTTTGACGCATGCGGGCAAGGTTTTCGTGGTGTGCGTGGTGGTATTCGGCGTGGTCGCTTACTGGCTCGCGTCGCGCATGGTGCGCCGCCAGACGGGCAGCAAGCGCGGGGCCGGCGGCGCGGTCGCGTTCTGGTGGCTCGTGTGTTTTTGCCTGGTGTCGCTGTCGTTCCCGTTCGCGTACTGGATCGGCGACGAGCTCTACGCACTGGCGGTGTCGCCGACATACGAAGCGACCGTCGTGTCCTACCAGTCCGAGTGGGACACCTGCGAGCGCCGCGACAGCTCGGGACGAACCTCGTCGTACCGGTGCATCAAGTACACGTCGATCCTGGAAGCCGTGATGCCGGATGGCGAACGTATCACGCTACCGGGCAACATTCGCTCGGGCGCCGTGCCCGACATCGGCGAGAAGGTCGATGTCGTGTTGCCGCAGGGCGCCCATCAGTGGCACGAGCGCAGCGTGCGCAGTATCGGGCTGCTGGCCGGCGGCGCGGTGATGGTTGCGATCATCGGGTATTTCGTCTACCTGATCGCGGCGTATGGCGCCGGGAAGAAGATCGACGGCGCGGCCCGCTTCGGCATGGCGGTGGTGCTGAACGGGCTCGTGCCGCTCGGCGCGCTGCTGATGGAAATCGCCATCCTGAGCGTGCCGTATCGCTACTGGGCGCGAGGCAATCCGGAACAGTGGCCCGTGTGGGTGCTGGCACTCTGCCTGCTGTTCGCGCTGGCGCTGCTGCCGTTGCTGCTCGTCTACGCGCGAACCGCATGGCGGGCGGTCGTGAAGTAACGGCGGCGCCCCGCCTCGCGATCGCGGCGCGGGGGCCGGCCGCGCCGCAGGCCTTCAACGCGGGCAGCCGAGCCGATCCGCGAGTTCGTTCAGGTCCCTGACGTCGAAATCCCATGCCTCGTCGGCTTGCAGGTCGGTCGTCTGGCCGGGCCCGTGCTCGGTCGGCCGCAGCACGAACGCGGTAGACAGCCCGAGCCGGCGCGCGGCGCCAAGATCGCCGTTGTGCGCGGCCACCAGGCACAGCTCGGCCGGCGCGAGGCCGAGAATCTCGACCGCTTCGGTATAGACCGCCGGCGACGGCTTGTACGCGCGGGCGACCTCGGCGCCGAGAATCGCGTCCCACGGCAGCCCGCCGTGCTTCGCGACGTCGACCATCAGCCGGATATTGCCGTTCGACAGCGGCGCGATGATGTAGCGCTGCTTCAGCCGGTGCAGCCCGGCGACGGCATCCGGCCACGGATCGAGCCGGTGCCACGCGAGATTCAGCGAGTCGATGTCGGCGTCGGGCACGTCGACGATCCCGAAACGGTCGAGCGTGCGCACCAGGTTCTCGCGATGCAGCACGTCGAGCCGCACGTAGCGGCGGCGTCCGCTGCGGATTTCTTCCATCGACGGCGAATATTCGGCGCGCCACGCATCGGCGAACGCGAACGGGTCGAGCGTCGGCGCGTGGCGGTCCAGGAATGCGGCGGCGCCGCGCGCGACACCGCTTCTCCAGTCGACGATCGTTCCGAAGACATCGAAAACGAGCGCCTTGATTTCGGCAGGGTTCGTCATGGTGATCCAGTGAAGGTCGTTCGATGAGGGTTCACATCGCCGTGCCGCCGGATGGCGCGGCGCCGGTTCGATCGACATTGAATCACGGATACGAAAACGCGGCCGGGGAGGCCGCGATAGGTGGCTCGCGCGCCGGTCACGCCGGCGCCAGCGAGCGGGGCAGGGCGCGCGGCGCCGGCCGCCGCGCGCGCCCTCGCCGGTCAGCTCTTGTCGTACGAGAACTGGATGCCGGCCGTGCCGCCGGTTTCGATGAACAGGTTGATGAACGCCGGCACGGTGGCGCTGCGTGCCCAGTCGCGCTGCAATTCGCAGAACAACTGCGCGACGCTGATCATCTGGCCGCCGGCCTGCTCGATGCGGCGCAGCGCGGCTTCGTGCGCGGCGACCGACGTGCCGCCGACCGCATCGACGACCACGTACACCTCGTAGCCGGCCTTCAGCGCATCGAGCGCCGGGAACGTCAGGCATGCCTCGGTCCACAGCGCGGTCATGATCAGTTTCTTGCGGCCGGTCGCCTCGACGGCCTGGCGGAACTCGACGTCTTCCCACGAGTTGATGCTCGTGCGGTCGTAGGTCGGATAGCCTTCGAGCGCCGCGCGCAGTTGCGGGATCGGCGGCTTGTTCAGCCCGGTCTTCACGTTGACGGTCGAGTGGACGATCGGGAGGTCGTATGCAACCGCCGCCTTCGATGCGCCGACGATGTTGTTGATCAGCAGTTGGCGATCCATCGACGCGATCGAGTTCACCTGGACCGGCTGGTAATCGATGACGATGAACGCGGAATTCTGCGGGGTGAGCAGGTGGTCGTTCGCGGGGTCGCGAATCGGTTCGCTTGCCATGGTTGCCTCCAGAGACAGTGCAGGAAGTGAAGGGAAATCCCGAGGTTCCAGGTTGGCGCGGCCGCGGTGTCGGGACACTCGCCGCGGCTGCACGCTCGCGCTGTCGCAAACGTCCGACTCCGGTTGCACGGCGGGCGAATGCTTCAAGCGTAGTGAACCGTGCGGCCGAGCGAAGTAGCCGGCTGAAAAAAAATCCCGCTGGTCGCGGCGACATCGATCCACGTCGAAACACGATGCTAAGCGTGCAACAACGGGTGTTCCAGTCCCTTAAAATGCCGTCAGTGTTCTATGAATGGAACAATCATGGATGACCTGAACGACCTCTACTATTTCGTGAAGGTGGTCGAACACGGCGGATTCACGCAGGCCGGGCGCGCGCTGGACGTGCCGAAATCGACGCTGAGCCGGCGCATCGCGGCGCTGGAAGCGCGGTACGACGTGCGGCTGCTGCAGCGCACGACGCGCCATTTCACGGTCACCGAAACCGGGCGCGAATTCTACGAGCGCTGTCTCGCCGTGCTGGTGGAAGCCGACGCGGCGCGCGAGGTGATCGAGCGCCGGCACGCGGAGCCGCGCGGCATCGTGCGTGTGAGTTGCCCGACCGCCTTGCTCGAATTCCGCGTGAGCGAACTCGTTGCACGTTTCATGGCGATTCATCCTCAGGTGCACGTGCACCTCGAGGCGACGAATCGCCGCGTCGACCCGTTGAGCGAAGGGTTCGACCTGGCGCTGCGCGTGCGCTTCCCGCCGCTGGAGGACAGCGATCTCGTGATGCGCGTGCTCGCCGACAGCCCGCAGCGGCTGGTGGCCGCGCCGCAGTGGCTGGACGGGCGCACCGCGCCGTCGGACCCGGCCGAGCTGATCGGCGTGCCGAGCCTCGACTGGGGGCCGGCGCGGCATCACGTGTGGCAACTGGTCGGCCCGAACGGCGAGCATGCGCAGTTGCGCCATCACCCGCGGTTCGTGACCGACGACATGCACGCGCTGCGCGATGCGGCGATTCACGGCGTCGGCATCGTGCAACTGCCGTGCATGGTCGTCGAGGACGACCTGCGCGACGGCACGCTGGTCGACGTGCTGCCCGGCTGGGCGCCGAAGGGCGGCGTGGTGCACGCGGTGTTTCCGTCGCGGCGCGGGTTGCTGCCGCGCGTGCGCCTCCTGATCGACTTCCTGGCCGAGCACATCCGGAAGGATTGACGGGGCGGCGCGCCCGCGTTTTCGTGCGGCGCAGCAACCTGGCGGCGCGCCGGTCGCCGCCGGCGGGCCGCCCGGCAACCGAGCGTATCCCCTGATGCAAGCGGATACGCCGATCGTCACGGATTGGTGTTAAATACATTTCGGCGCGCCCTGGCTCGGCGCGCGAAAACGGGGCGCACCGGGTATCGGCGTAAACCCGGGGCGGACAGGGTACGAAAAGGCACGAAATATCGATAACGAATCGGGCGCATCAGACCCGGTCGGACAGACGGCAGGATTCATATTGAATACCGAACCGCAAAGTTCTCGCTACAGCCTCGGGCTCGCCGCGGAAGTACTCGCATCCGAGCAGAGCGTACTGAGGCTGATCACGCGCAACACGCCGCTACCGGAACTGTTGGTCGAGGTTTGCCGGCGTGCCGAGGCTTTGCTCGGCGACGGCGCGTCCTGCACGATCCTGCTGCTCGATACGGACGGCGTGCACGTGCGCGTCGGCGCGGCGCCGTCGTTGCCCGCGCAGTACAGCGCGGCGATCGACGGCGCGACGATCGGGCCCGCGGCCGGCTCGTGCGGCACGGCGATGTACGAGCGCCGGATGGTCGCCGTCGAAGACATCGAAACCGATCCACTGTGGGCCGGCTACCGCGCCATCGCGTTGCCGCTGGGCTTGCGCGCGTGCTGGTCGGTGCCGTTCCTCGACGATGCGGGCGCCGTGCTCGGCGCGTTCGCCGTCTATCACCACCGGCCGTGCCGGCCGAGCGACGAGGAAACCGCGCTGTTGCGCGATATCGGCAACAGCGTCGGCCTCGCGGTGCACCAGGACCGGATCGCACGACAACTCGCGCGCAGCGAGGAACATCACCGGCTCGTCGTCAACAGCCTGAGCGAGGGCATCCTCGTGATATCGCGCGAAGGCGTCGTGATCGCGAGCAATCCGAGCGCAAACCGGATGATGCGCGTGAAGGGCGAACTCGTCGGCCGCCGGCTGTCGACGGTGATCCTGCGCAAGCTGCGCGAGGACGGCACGCCGCTCGACCCGCACGACTGGCCGAGCCGGCGCGCGCTCGAGACGGCCACGCCGATGCTCGACTATACGGTCGGCTTCGGGCTCGCGGACGGCGACATCATCTGGGTGCGCGGCAACGCGGTGCCGATCGTGAGGCCGGGCGAGACGCAGGCCGACTCGGTGCTCGTGTCGTTCAACGACATCGGTCCCGTGCGCGAAGCGCAGCAGCAGTTGCGCTACATGGCGACCCGCGACGCGCTGACGGGCCTCTACAACCGCCGCTGGCTCGGTGACCGCATGCGCGAGCTGTTCTGCGCGCACGACGCGGCGGCCGGGCCCGCGCGCGTCGCGATCCTGTTCATCGATCTGGTCGGCTTCAAGAAGGTCAACGACACGGCCGGCCACGACGCCGGCGACGCGCTGCTGCGCAGCGTCGCCGCGCGGCTCGCGGCCTGCGGGGAGGGCCGCTACGCGCTCACGCGCGTCGGTGGCGACGAGTTCGTGATCCTCGTCGACGATTGCGACGATCCCGATCGCCTGTCGGTGCTCGCACGCGAGGTGATCGAGGCGATCGCGAAGCCGTTCGCGATCGCGAACAACGAATACTGGCTCGGCGTATCGATCGGCATCAGCGTCGCGCCGCGCGACGGCGACGATGCCGTGACGCTGATGCGCAACGCCGATTCGGCGATGTACGACGCGAAGCAGCGCGGTCGCAACCACTTCACGTTCTTTACCGCGCAGCTCAACCTGCGGCTGCAGCGCCGCTTCGCGATCGAGCAGTCGCTGCGGCGCGCGCTCGCGTCGGACCTGCTGCGGCTCGCGTATCAGCCCGTCGTCGATGCGCGCAGCGGCCGCACGGTCGGCGCCGAGGCGCTGCTGCGCTGGACGAGCCCCGAGCTCGGGCCGATGTCGCCGGCGGAATTCATTCCGGTCGCGGAAGATACCGGGCTGATCGTCGCGATCGGCCAGTGGGTGCTCGAAACCGCGTGCCGGCAGGCGGCCGAGTGGCGCCGCACGATCGCGCCGGACCTGATGCTGGCCGTCAACCTGTCGCCGCGGCAGTTTCACGAGGGGCTCGTCGAATCGGTCGGCCGCTGTCTCGCGCAGACGCGGCTCGACCCGTCGGCGCTCGAACTGGAGATCACCGAAGGCGTGCTGATGAACGACACGGATACCGTGCTGCCGATGCTCGAAGCGCTCACGGACATGAACGTGCGGATCTCGGTCGACGATTTCGGCACCGGCTATTCGTCGCTCGCGTACCTGAAGCGCTTTCCGCTGCACAACCTGAAGGTCGACCGCTCGTTCGTGTCGGGCGTGCCCGATCATCACGATTCGGTCGCGATTACGCAGGCGGTCGTCGCGATGGCGCATTCGCTCGGGATGAAGGTCACGGCCGAAGGCGTCGAGACGCAGGCGCAGTCGTGGTTTCTGCAGCAGATCGGCTGCGACATGCAGCAGGGCTATCTGTTCAGCCGGCCGCTGGACGCGAGCGATTACGCGCGCCGGCTCGGCGCCGCATAAGCGCGCGCTCGGCGGCGTTCCGCTAGCGCGCGCCGAACCCGCTGGCGCCTGGCGGCGTCGACGACGGATCGATCTCCACCCGGTTCTTGCCTTCGTGCTTCGCGCGATAGAGCGCGCGGTCGGCCGCCTCGATCAGGACGGTCGTCGGCAGGCCGGGCGCGGGCACGATGCTCGCGCCGCCGATGCTGATCGTCACGGTGTGGTTGCCCGTCGACGAATGCGCGTGCCGCAGTCGCAGCGCCTCGACCGCGAGCCGGATCTTCTCGCCGAGCAGCCGCGCGGCGCCCGGCGACGAGGCCGGCATCACGACCGCGAATTCCTCGCCGCCGAAGCGCGCGGCGAAATCGCCCGATTGCCCGAGGCAGCGCTCGATCGTCGAGGCGATCTGCTTGAGTACGCTGTCGCCCGATACGTGTCCGTACGTGTCGTTGTAGAGCTTGAAGTTGTCGACGTCGATCATCAGCAGCGACAGCTCGCTGCGCTCGCGCGCGCCGCGCCGCCACTCGTCGGCCAGGTATTCGTCGAGATAGCGCCGGTTCGACAGCCCGGTCAGGCCGTCGGAGTGCGTGAGGCGCCGCAGTTCGAGATTGGCCTCGAGCAATTGCTGCTGCGACTGCCGCAGCGCGCGATAGGCTTCGTCGCGCTGCAGCAGGTTCAGGTACGAGCGCGAGTGGTAGCGGATGCGCGCGACGAGTTCGATGCGATCGGGCAGCTTGACCAGGTAGTCGTTCGCGCCGGACGCGAACGCGGCGCTCTTGATCACCGGTTCTTCCTGCGTCGACAGCACGATGATCGGCACGTCGCGCGTCGCCGGATTCGCGCGGTACGCCTTCACGAGGCTCAGCCCGTCGGTGCCCGGCATCACGAGGTCCTGCAGGATCACGGTCGGGCGCGTCTCGACCGCGGTGGCCATCGCGTCGTCCGAACGCGGGCAGTAGTGGAAGTCGATGCCTTCCTCGTCGACGAGCGCGCGCCGCACGGCTTCCGCGACGATCGTCTGGTCGTCGACCAGCAACACCATCGCCGGCGCGTCGGCGGGCGACGCGGTCGGGCCGCCCGGCGGTCGAGTCAGGTCAATCGTCATGGTCGATGCGGGTCGTGGCGGTGGTCGCGGTCGTTGCAGGGGCAGGCATGGGTGTTGCGCGTGGTCATCGTCGGAGTTCAGATCCGCGCCAGCGCCGCCAGTTCGCCCGCGATGCGCCCGAGCGGCAGGATCGCCCGCGCCGCGCCGAGCGTCGCGGCCGCCTTCGGCATCCCGTAGACGGCGCTGGTCGCCTCGTCCTGCGCGATCGTATGGTAGCCCTTCATCCGCAGCGCCTTCAGCCCGATCGCGCCGTCGCGGCCCATCCCCGTGAGCAGCACGCCGATCACGCGGCCCGGCCAGTGCTCGGTCAGGCTGTTGAAGAATACGTCGACCGACGGACGATACGGCGTGGCGGCCGGTTCCCGCGTGTATTCGAGCGTGCCGGCGCGCGTGATGCGCAGGTGATCGTCGGTCGCGGCGAGCAGCGCGACGCCTGGCTGCGGGCGGTCGCCTTCGCGTGCGACGCGCACGGCGAGCCGGGTCTGGCCGTCGAGCCATTGCGCCATGCCTTCGGCGAACGCGCGATCGACGTGCTGCACGATCACGATCGGCGCATTGAAATCGGCCGGCAGGTTGCCGAGGATCGACGCGAGCGCGCCGGGGCCGCCGGCCGATGCGCCGATCGCGATCAGCGGGCCGGCGCCGCCGCGCGCGGCCGCGCCGGCGAGGCGCGAGCCGCCCGGTGCGTCGAGCAGGCGGCCGATCTGGTCGATCTTCGCGAGCAGCAGTTTCGTCGTGTCGCCGGCCGCGCCGTCGCCGAGCCGCGGCGTGTCGACCGCGTCGAGCGCGCCGGCGCCCATCGCCTCGAACACGCGCCAGGCGTTCGAGCCGATGCAGCTCGTCACGATCAGGATCGCGCACGGTCGTTCGGAGCGCATGATCCGCCGCGTCGCCTCGATCCCGTCGAATTTCGGCATGATCAGATCCATCAGCACGATGTCGGGCGGCTGCGCGGCGCACAGTTCGACGGCTTGCGGGCCGTCGGTCGCGACCCACAGCACGCGGTGCTCGGGCCGTCGCGCGATCGCGCGGCGCATCGCCTCGACGGCAAGCGGGAGGTCGTTGACGATGCCGATGTTCACAAGCGGAATTCTCCGGTCGGTTCGTAGTGTTGGAGGTGGGCCGGGTTCATGGAAGGGCGCAGCCTGTTCGGCGCGGCCGGGCGGCATCGGCGGCCGGACGGCACGGCATTCTTTTCGGTTGGCGACGCCCGAATGCTGTCATGCGGCGCGGGCGGCGGCAATCGAAAAATATGCGCATTGTGCGGTTTCAGTACGTTTCCTCTATGGCGATTCCGCATTGTCGGCAAGCGGGGCGGTCGATCCTGTCCGACAGGCCGCAAAAGTCCGCATGTTACCGTGCCGGCATCGACAAAAAAGCAAGGAGAGAACCGGATGAGCGCGCCCTATACCGTCCTCGTCAGCCGCGACCCGTACGCGCCGATCGTGATCGAGCAGGACGGCCGTTTGCTGTACCGGATCCACATCGAGAGCGGGCACGCGTCGTTCGACCGCGATTTTCCGGTCGAACCCGATGCGGTGCGCGTGCTGCGCGACGATGCCGAGCGCTACTACTTCCTGTTCGCGGCGCTTCACCATCCGTACCAGCTGAGCGCGACGAACCTCTCCGACGCCGAGCGCGAGCGTTATTTCGGCACGATCCTGTTCGCCGGCCGCGACGAAGTCGAAGCCTTCATGACGGAACGCGATCGTGCCAGCAACGGCGCGGTGGCGAACTTGCTGAGCATCTTCACGCAGGCCGATTACCGGCAACTGCGCGAGGGCCGGTGGTTCGGCATGGGCGCGGGCATGCCGGCCGCGTAGCGGGCCGTAGCGCGCATCGGGCCGCGCGGCGGCCGTGCCGCCACGCCGTCAATGGCTGCGCGCGTAGCCCTGGATCAGCGCGCGCATCATCCCTTCGACCGTCGCGTCGCGCAGGTCGGCTTCCTGCTCGGCTTCCTCGACCAGCGCGGCATAGGCGGTCGCGAGCGTCACGCGGTCGACTTCATGGCGTTGCTCCATCAGCGTCACCATCCCGTCCTTCGCCAGATGAGCGGAGAACGCGCGGCTGCCGATAGTCTGGAATACGTCAATCATGGCGGCTCTCCCGTACGTTGCCGATGCTCTTCAGTGTAGTCGGCGTCCCGGGGCTGCGCCACGCGCGCCGGGCGGCCCGATTCATCCGATGAAACGCGGCCGACACATGGCGCGGGCACGGTGTCCATCGGCTTCAACGTTTACCCGAACCGGCAAATTGTCGACTTTTTATCGATAAAGTCTCGTGTTAGATTGCGCCGTCCGAGCCCGATGCAAACCGGGCCGGCCGCGCGTGGCCGGAGTGCCGCGCGTCCAGACACAAGGAGGGGAAATGCTGGTGCTGATTGGGGTGCCGATCGTCGTGATCGGCTTCGCGCTGCGCTTCAATGCGCTGCTGGTGGTCACGATCGCTGGGCTCGCGACGGGGCTGGCGGGCGGGCTGAATTTCGTCGACATCGTCAGTGCGTTCGGCAAGGCGTTCACCGAGAACCGCTACATGGGGCTGATCTGGCTCACGCTGCCGGTGATCGCGCTGCTCGAGCGCAACGGGCTCAAGGAGCAGGCGAAGCGGATGATCTCGCGGGTGCAGGCGGCCACCACGGGCCGCGTGCTGATGCTGTACTTCGTGCTGCGTCAGGCGACCGCCGCGCTCGGCCTCACGTCGCTCGGCGGCCATGCGCAGATGGTGCGGCCGCTGATCGCGCCGATGGCCGAGGCCGCCGCGGTCGGCCGGCACGGCGAGCTGCCCGAGGCGGTGCGCCAGCAGATCCGCGCGCATGCGTCGGGCGCCGACAACGTCGCCGTGTTCTTCGGCGAGGACATCTTCATCGCGATCCAGTCGATCCTGCTGATCAAGGGCTTTCTCGAACAGAACGGCATCGCCATCGAGCCGCTGCACCTGTCGGTGTGGGCGATCCCGACCGCGATCGCCGCGCTGCTGATCCACTGCACGCGCCTCGCGCTGCTCGATCGCCGGCTCGCGCGCGGCTTCGGCCTGGTCAGGCAGGAGGGCGCGCGATGATCGGCCTCGAATCGCTGTACACGCTCGCGGGGCTGATGTTCGCCGCGTTCGCGTACTTCAACCTGACGGATCGCACGAACCCGCGGCGCGTCGTCAATTTCGCGTTCTGGGCCATCTACGCGGTCACGTTCCTGTTCGGCGCGCTGCTGCCGCATTTCGTGACGGGGTGCCTCGCGATCGCGCTCGCGGTGATCGCCGGCTCCGGCAAGCTGGGCCGCGGCCGGTCCGACGAGGCCGGCGAAGCGGCGGCCGGGCGGCGTGAGACGCTCGCGCAGCGCTTCGGCAACCGGCTGTTCCTGCCCGCGCTGCTGATTCCGCTCGTCACGCTGATCGGCACGTTCGCGCTGAAGCTCGTGCCGTTCGTCGAGCCGAAGAGCGTGACGCTGATCTCGCTCGTGCTCGGCACGATCGTCGCGTTCGTCGTCGCGCTCGCGATGCTGCGCGATTCGCCCGTGCATGCGCTGAAGGAGGCGCGCCACACGATGGATGCGGTCGGCTGGGCCGCGATCCTGCCGCAGATGCTCGCGGCGCTCGGCGCGCTGTTCGCGGTCGCGGGCGTCGGCGGCGTGGTGTCTGGGCTCGTGAAGGACTGGGTGCCGATCGATTCGCCGTTCGCGGTGGTCGCGGCCTATACGGTCGGCATGGCGCTGTTCACGATGATCATGGGCAACGGCTTCGCCGCGTTCCCGGTGATGACGGCCGGCATCGGCCTGCCGCTGATCGTCCACCAGTTCCACGGCAATCCGGCGATCATGGGCGCGATCGGGATGCTGAGCGGCTTCTGCGGTACGCTGATGACGCCGATGGCCGCGAACTTCAACATCGTGCCCGCGGCGCTGCTCGAACTGAAGGACAAGAACGGCGTGATCAAGGCGCAGTGGCCGACCGCCGTGCTGCTGCTGGCCGTGAACACGCTGCTGATGTACGCGTTCGTATTCCGCTTCTGATTCGATGGACGAGATCCTCATGACCGACCGACTCACCCCGAACTCGCGTCGAAATTCGCGTCGCTCGCGCTCGCGCACCTGACCCGCGAATATCCGAACAAGCTCACGCATGCGCTCGAAGGGCCGCACGACGTGCAGGGCCCGCGCGCATTGCACCCGATCTTCTACGGAAGCTACGACTGGCATTCGTGCGTGCACGGCTACTGGCTTGTGCTGCGCGTGCTCGAACGCTTCCCGGCATTGCCGGAGGCCGAGCGCATCGTCGCGATCGTCGACGCGCATTTCACCGACGCGAACGTCGCCGGCGAGCGCGCGTATCTCGCGCGGCCGCACAACGCCGGCTTCGAGCGGCCGTACGGCTGGGCGTGGCTGCTCGCGCTCGTCGCGCAGCTCGAGCGGCTCGCGCTGAAGGGCGTGCTGCCGCAGGCCGCGCGCTGGGCGAAGACGCTGGCGCCGCTGGCCGACCTGTTCGTGTCGCGCTTCGAGACGTTCCTGCCGAAGGCCACCTATCCGCTGCGCGTCGGTACGCACTTCAACACCGCGTTCGCGCTGGCGCTCGCGCTCGATTTCGCGCGCGATACGCGGCGCGACGGGCTCGCGGCGCTGATCGTCGATACCGCGAAGCGCTGGCACCTGAACGACGTCGCGTGCCAGGCGTGGGAGCCGTCGGGCGACGAATTCCTGTCGCCCGCGCTGATGGAAGCCGAACTGATGCGGCGGGTGCTGCCGGCCGCCGAATTCGACGGCTGGTTCGCGCGTTTCCTGCCCGATCTCGCGCAAGGCGAGCCGGCGACGCTGTTCGAGCCGGCGACGGTCAGCGACCGCAGCGACGGCAAGATCGCGCACCTCGACGGGCTGAACCTGAGCCGCGCGTGGTGCCAGCGTTCGCTGGCCGGCGCGCTGCCGGAAGGCGATGCGCGGCGCGCGAAGCTGCTCGATGCGGCCGACCGGCATCTCGCGAGCGCGCTCGCGCACGTGGCCGGCGACTACATGGGCGAGCACTGGCTCGCGACGTTCGCGTTGCTCGCGCTGGACGCGTAGCGCGCCATCGGGCTTTCGTGGAAGGCGACCGCCTTTGCGTCGGACGCAACACCGCTTTCCACGACCGGGCCGACGCGCGGCGGCGACGACTCGCTACACTGCCGTACCGGTTGGATGGGCCCCGGCATCAGGCCCGCGAGCAAGGAGACAGAAGAGGATGGAGACCCCACGCGCAGCGGTCGTCACGTACCGCGGCAATGCGATCGAGAACACGCACGTCGCCCATGTGGCGGTCGTCGATGCACGCGGCCGGCTGCTGGCCCGGTTCGGCGATCCGTACCGGATGACGCTCGCGCGGTCGGCGGCCAAGCCGGCGCAGGCGCTGTCGGTGATCGAGACGGGCGCGCCGGAACGCTTCGGCTTCGACGACGCGGACATCGCGCTGATGTGCGCGTCGCACAGCAGCGAGGATCGTCACATCGAACGCACGCGCGCGATGCTCGCGAAGGTCGACGCGCACGAATCGGATCTGCGCTGCGGCGGCCATCCGCCGTTGTCCGACGCGGTGTACCGGTCGTGGATCAAGCGCGACTACACGCCGACCGGCGTATGCAGCAACTGTTCGGGCAAGCATGTCGGGATGCTGGCCGGCGCGCAGGCGATCGGCGCGGCGATCGCCGATTACCATCTGCCCGACCATCCGATGCAGGTACGCGTGAAGCAGGTGGTGGCCGACGCGTGCGGCCTGCGCGACGATGAAGTCGACTGGGGTATCGACGGCTGCAACCTGCCGACGCCGGCGTTCTCGCTGGACCGGCTGGCGCGCCTGTACGCGTCGCTGGCCGACGGCGCGGACGCGGTGGAAGCGGGTGGCGCGGTGACCGATCGGGTGCGCGCACTGGCGCGCATTCATCGCGCGATGACCGCCTATCCGGAACTGGTCGCGGGCGACGGACGCTATTGCACGGTGCTGATGAACGCGTTCGGCGGGCAGGTGGTCGGCAAGCTCGGCGCCGATGCATGCTACGGGATCGGCGTGCGCGCGTCGGAACGCACGCGGCAACTCGGCGCGGACGGTGCGCTCGGCGTCTCGGTGAAGATCGAGGACGGCAATCTCGACGTACTCTATATGGTCGTCAGCGAAATCCTCGAGCGGCTGCGGATCGGCACGGCCGAGCAGCGCGCGCAACTGGCCGCGTTCCACCGGCCGCGGATGCTCAACACGCAGGGCGTCGAGTTCGGGCACGCGACGTTCCCGTTCGACTTGCAGGCGGCCTGAACGCGGTGGCCGCGCCGATGCGCGGCCCGCGATCCGGGCCCCGCATCGGCGCGCTACGCGCGAGCGTCGCGAATCTTCGCCAGTTCCCGCTCCGACAGCTCGCCGATCTGCGCGAGGTGTTCCGCCAGAAAATCCTTGAGCACGCGCAGCTTCGCCGAGCTGCGTCGGTTCGCCAGATACGCGATGTAGATGAATTCGCCGGTCAGCCGGTTCTGCAGCCGGTAGCGCGGCAGCACGGCTTCGAGCTGGCCGCTCGCGAGCAGGTCGCGCACCAGCCAGATCTCGAATTCCGCGATGCCGAGCCCCGCGCAGGTCGCTTCCAGCAGCAGCTCCGAGTGGTCGGTGACGAGATTGCCGGCCGGCAGCACGCTGTGCTGCGTGTCGCCGCGCACGAGCGCCCAGCGCGGATCGCCTTCCGGGTGCACGTAGCGCAGGCAGTTGTGGTGCGTCAGGTCGTCCGGCGTTGCGGGGCGCCCGCAGCGGTCGAGGTAGCCGGGCGTCGCGCACAGGATGCTGTCGTTGCGCGACAGCCGGTGGACGACCAGGTTGTCCAGGTAGTTCTCGCCTTCGTGGATGTCGAGGTCGAAGCCGCCCGCCACGAGGTCGTTGTGGTTGTCGGTGAGCCGCACGTCGAGCTGGATCGTCGGATAGCGCGCGAGAAACGGCGCGATCAGCGGCGCGAGATGGCGGCGGCCGAACGCGACCGGCGCGGTGAGCTTCAGCGGGCCGCTCGGCTGCGCATTCAGCTCGGCGACGACGCGTAGCGTGTCGTCGAGATCGGCGATCAGCGTGACCGCGCGCTCCAGGTAGATGTGGCCGGCTTCGGTGAGCGTCACGCTGTGCGTGGAGCGGTGCAGCAGCGCGACGCCGAGCGCCTCCTCGATCGCCGTGACCTTGCGCGCGACGGTCGACGTCGACACGTGCATCTCCTTCGCGACCGCCGAAAAACTTCCTGTTTCGACCACCCGCACGAATGCGCGCATCGCGCCCAGATGATCGATGCCGGTTTCTCTCGCGCCTTTTTTCATTCGATTCTCGCTGTTGCGTCTCACGCAAAACCGCTTTCGATAATACAGAAGCGAGCTTGTTTTTGCAAAGGCATAGAATGCGAACCCGTCGCGTCGGGAAGCGGCGAACGACGAGCGGCACGAGACATCCAGGAGGGGCACGATGACCGAAAACGGCTTCCGCGTCGAAGCGGATCTTTTAGGCAAACGAAGTATTCCCGATACCGCCTATTACGGCGTCCATACGCTGCGCGCGAAAGAGAATTTCGACATTTCCGGCCGCACCATTGCGTCGCTGCCGTACCTCGTGATGGCGCTCGCGTCCGTGAAGGAAGCGGCGGCCGACGCCAATTGCGAACTCGGCCTGCTGCCGCGGCCGTACCGCGATGCGATCGCCGCCGCGTGCGTCGAGATCCGCGAAGGGCGGCTGCACGACCAGTTCGTCGTCGACGTGATCCAGGGCGGCGCCGGCACGTCGACCAACATGAACGCGAACGAGGTGATCTGCAACCGCGCGCTCGAAATCATGGGGCACGCGCGCGGGCAGTACGAATACCTGCATCCGAACGAGCACGTCAATCTCGCGCAGAGCACCAACGACGTCTATCCGACCGCGATCCGCATCGCGACCTGCTTCGCGGTCGAACACCTGCTCGAGGCGATGGCGCGGCTGCGCGATGCATTCGCGGAGCGCGCCGACGCGTTCGCCGGCTTGCTGAAGCTCGGCCGCACCCAATTGCAGGATGCGGTGCCGATGACCCTCGGCCAGGAATTCTCGACCTACGCGGTGATGCTGACGGAAGACATCGCGCGGCTGCAGGAAGCCGGCTGGCTGATTCGCGAGATTAACCTCGGCGCGACCGCGATCGGCACGGGCATCACCGCGCACCCGCAGTACGCGGAGAAGGCGCTGGCCGCGCTGCGCCGCATCACCGGGCTCGACCTGAGCACCGCGCCGAACCTGATCGAAGCGACGCAGGATTGCGGCGCGTTCGTCCAGGTGTCGGGCGTGCTCAAGCGGATCGCCGTCAAGCTGTCGAAGATCTGCAACGACCTGCGGCTGCTGTCGAGCGGCCCGCGCGCGGGCTTCGGCGAGATCAACCTGCCGCCCGTGCAGGCCGGCTCGTCGATCATGCCCGGCAAGGTGAATCCGGTGATCCCGGAAGTCGTCAACCAGGTCGCGTTCGAGGTGTTCGGCAACGACCTGACCATCACCTTCGCGGCCGAGGCCGGCCAGCTTCAGCTCAACGCGTTCGAACCGGTGATCGCGAGCGCGCTGTTCCGCAGCTTCAGCCACCTGACGGCCGCCTGCACGACGCTCGCGCAGCGATGCGTGAGCGGCATCACCGCGAATCCCGAGCGGCTGCGCGAAACGATGGAGCGCTCGGTCGCGCTCGCGACCGCGCTGAACCCGTACATCGGCTACAAGCGCGCGACCGCCGTGGCCGCCGAAGCGCATGCGACCGGCAAATCGATCCGCGAGGTCGTGCTGGCGCACGAACTGATGACCGACGCGCAACTCGACGAAGCGCTGCAGCCCGAAGTGCTGATCCGGCCGCGGGCGTTTTGACGCCGGCCGGCTCGCAGCCGTACCGAAAGCGCCTCCGTAGCGGGGCGCGACACATCAACAAACAACGGAGACTCACGATGACACACCCCAGCGAGCGCCCGGCCGGCCCGGCCGGCGGCGCGGATGCCGTGCATGCCGACCCCGATGCGATGTTCGCGTCGCACGAAGCCGGCTATGCGAAGCAGTTGAAGCCACGCCACGTGCAGATGATCGCGATGGGCGGGGCGATCGGCACCGGCCTCTTTCTCGGCGCGGGCGGGCGCCTGCAAAGCGCGGGGCCGGCGCTCGCGCTCGTGTATCTCGTGTGCGGCGTGTTCGCGTTCCTGATCATGCGCGCGCTCGGCGAGCTCGTGATGCACCGGCCGACCAGCGGCAGCTTCGTGTCGTACGCACGGGAGTTCATGGGCGAGCGCGCATCGTTCGTCGCGGGCTGGATGTACTACCTGAACTGGGCGACGACCGGCATCGTCGACATCACCGCGGTCGCGATCTACATGAAGTACTGGGCCGTGTTCACCGACGTGCCGCAATGGGTGTTCGCGCTTGGCGCGCTCGGGATCGTGTCGGTGATGAACATGATCGGCGTGAAGGTGTTCGGCGAGATGGAGTTCTGGTTCTCGCTCGTCAAGGTCGGCACGCTCGCGGTGTTTCTCGCGGTCGGCGCGGTATTTCTCGCGAGCGGCCATCCGGTGGCGGGGCAGATGACGGGGCTGCATCTCGTCGCGGATCACGGCGGGATCTTCCCGCACGGCATCCTGCCGGCCGTGCTGATCGTGCAGGGCGTCGTGTTCGCTTACGCGAGCATCGAACTCGTCGGCGTCGCCGCGGGCGAGACGGCGGACGCGCGCAAGGTGCTGCCGAAGGCGATCAACAGCGTGATGTGGCGCATCGCGCTGTTCTATGTCGGCTCGGTCGTGCTGCTGACGATGCTGCTGCCGTGGACCGCGTACAGCGCGCACGAAAGCCCGTTCGTCACGTTCTTCAGCAAGCTCGGCGTGCCGTACGTCGGTACGGTGATGAACGTCGTGGTGCTGACCGCCGCGCTGTCGAGCCTGAATTCCGGCCTCTATTCGACGGGCCGCGTGCTGCGCTCGCTCGCGATGGGCGGCTCGGCGCCGCGTTTCGTGTCGCGGATGAACGCGCGCGGCGTGCCGTACGGCGGCATCCTGATCACGGTCGCGATCAACGCGATCGGCGTGCCGCTCAACTACATCGTGCCGGCCCAGGCGTTCGAGATCGTGCTGAACATGGCGTCGCTCGGGATCATCACGACGTGGGGCTTCATCGTGATGTGCCAGATCCTGTTCCGCCGCGCGGTCGATCGCGGCGAGATGAAGGCCGTGTCGTTCCGGATGCCGGGCGCGCCGTTCACGTCGTGGCTCACGCTCGCTTTCCTGGTCGGCGTGCTGGTGCTGATGGCGTTCGATTATCCGGGCGGCACGTGGACCATCGCGACGATTCCGGTCGTCGTGCTCGCGCTGGTGATCGGCTGGAAGCTGGCGAAACGCGGCGCCGAGCGCGAGCGGGCGGCGGCGATGCCTGCATCCGTGCGTGGCGTTGCGGACCCTGCGCGGAACGCGTGACGGCATGTACCGGGGGGCGGTCCGTTCGCGGGCCGGCGCCCCTGGTGCGTTCGGTTCACATTCAGTTAGTTCAACCCGGCGCGCTCACCGACCCATCGGCCGAAATCGCCGGCCATCTCCGCGGTCAGCTCGTGGCCGGCCGCATACAGCCGCGTGTCGTGCGCGACGCCGAGCGCCGTCAGCTTCGCGTCGGCCTTGTCCGCCCACGAGACGGGCAGCTTGTCGTCGAAGCGGCCATGCATCACCAGCGCGTGCAGCGTGCTCAATGCATCGCGCGGCGCGATCAGCGGATCGATTTCCGGCAGGATGCGCCCGCACAGCACGGCGAACGCACTCACGTCGCCGGGCGACGTGAGGCCGACGCTCGCGCTCATGATGCCGCCCTGACTGAAGCCGGCGATCACGGTCGGCAACGCGGGCGCGGCGCCATCCCGCGCGCGCAGCGCATGCAGCAGCGTGATCAGTTGCACGCGGCTCTCGTCCGCACGCGCGGCATCGATTTCAGGGCCGTTCGGGCCGAAACGCACCGGAAACCACGCATGCTGACTGGGCCCGAACGTGAGCGGGCCGCGCAGGAACGCGATTTCGATGCGCGGATCGATCACGTCGGCCACGTTCAGCAGGTTGGTTTCGTTGCCGCCGACGCCGTGCAGCAGCAACAGGCGGGCGGCGGGACGGCCGGCGGCCGGGCGTACACGGTACTGCAGGCCGGAATCGGGATCGGTGGTCAGCGGCAGGGCGTCGGTCATCGCGTGGGTCCGGAAAGAGGTCGATGCGACAGTCTAGAGCGGGCGGATCGAGAGAGGAATCGCCGGGGCGGGATTGATTGTTTCCTGGGCGGAATGAATCGGGGCACCATGCGTTGCGGAGCGGATCGCGATGTCACGCGGCCACGCATGGCCGGACGGCCCGGATATACGCCGACGACAGGCCGATTGGACGATTCGTCATTCTCACGTACAGTTGATAAAATAGATACATTCTGTAGATACGTGAGGATGGAGCGATGAATACTGCAAAGCTCTTCAAGCATGGCGGCTCGCAGGCTGTCCGGCTACCGAAGGATTTCCGCTTCGATACGGCCGAGGTTCGCATCCGCCGCCATGGGGCGGCCGTCATTCTCGAGCCGATGCCGCAAGACTGGGCTTGGCTGGCACCGCTGATCGGTCCGGTGGACGCCGATTTCGAGGCTGCCGCGACCACGCAGCCGTCCGGTCAGGAGCGCTCGGGTCTGGACGTGTTCGAATGAAGTTCCTGCTGGATACCAACGCGGTGATCGCCATTCTCAAAGGCGAGCCGGCGATACTGGCCCGTTTGCATGCCTGGCGGCCGGCCGATTTCGGGGTCCCGGCGATCGTCGCGCACGAGCTCTATTACGGCGCGTACAAGAGCCAGCGAGCGGCTGCGAACGTCGCGCGTGTCGACGCGCTGCAGTTCGAGGTCGTATCGTTCGACACCGAGGATGCACAGCATGCGGGTGAAATTCGTGCGCACCTGATCGCGGCCGGCACGCCGATCGGTCCATACGATGCATTGATCGCAGGGTAGGCGCGTGCGCGGCACCTGGTGCTGGTCACGCACAACGTCCGCGAATTCGAGCGCGTTCCGCGGCTGCAATTCGAAGACTGGCTCGCCGAGCCGAGCGAAGGCTGAACGGTCGATCGTGCGGGGTCGACATTAACGAACCAGCCAGGCGAATACTGCAACGATTATAAAAAATACCAAAACAAACCGGCCCGCCGATAATGCGCAAACGTTTTGCCGGCATTCAATAAAACGGATTTGGCGGGGCATGAATAAAACAATGAATATCCGCTATTCCTGTGCTTCGTCGAACGCCGCATCCTTACCGGGTATGGTGGCCCAAAGTTAACGGCAAGCCGACAAAAAACTTTAGGCTTTTCCCCGCGCAATTATCCATTTCATTTTCCTCAATGACCGATTGATTTTCGGTCATCGGACAGTCATACACCATCCCCGATAATTCGGCGCTCACATTCTTTCAATAGACCAAAGGGCGATCGAACCCGGATCGCTGCGGGGAGCTGTACTCATGACCATCCGTCATCGCATTACGCTGCTAGTCGTCCTGACGTTCTTCGCGCTGTCCGCGATCGGCATCTACGCCGTGTACCAGACGCGCAAGAGCGCATCCGAGGTGCGTCAGGTCACCCAGGGAATCGTGCCGAGCGCGCTCGCATCGGCGGATCTCGTCGCCGATGTGAAGAACATCCAGATCGCGACGATGACGCTCGTCTACGCGCCCGACGCGAACACCGCCGCCCAGGCGCGCGACGAGCTGAAGGCGAAGCAGGCCGCGCTGCGCGCCGCACTCGACGCGCAGGCGAAATCGGCGGTCGGCCAGGCGCAGGTCGGGCTCGTCGCGCAGGCGAAGGACAGCGCCGCGAACTATTTCGCGGCGATCGCCGACACCGTGAAGATGAAGACGGACGGCAAGGCCGAGATGGCGCAGGCCTACCTGTTCGCGAACGTCGCGCAGTATCGCGACGAACTCGAAAGCATCGTCGACACGCTGCGCGTCGAGAAGAACCGCCAGAAGGACGACGCGATCGGCGCGCTGAACGGGATGCTCGCGACCACGGCGACCGCGATCGCGGGCGTTGCCGGCACGGTGATCGTGCTGCTGACCGCGCTCGGCTTCGTGCTGTATCGCCAGATCACGCGCCCGCTGATCGGGATGCAGACGGCGATGAGCGAGATCGCGACGAGCCAGGATTTCACGCGCCGCGTGCCGGTGGGCCGGATGGACGAGATCGGTCATTCGATCGTCGCCTTCAACGGGATGATCGAGAAGATCCAGGAGAACGCCGCGCAACTGAAGCAGAAGACGGCCGACATCCAGGCGATGCTGCAGAACATGCAGCAGGGCATCCTGACCGTCGTCGAGGGCGGCGTCGTGCACGCCGAGTATTCGGCGTACCTCGAAACCATCTTCGAGACGAACGACATCGCCGGCCGCGACCTGATGGCGCTCGTGTTCGACGATTCGGCGATCGGCGCCGACGCGCGCTCGCAGGTCGACGCGGCCGTGCATGCGTGCCTCGGCGAGGACAGCATGAACTTCGGGTTCAACGAACACCTGCTCGTCAACGAAGTCGCGAAGCGGATGCCGGACGGCCGCGAGAAGTGGCTCGACCTGAGCTGGTCGGCGATCACGGACGAGACCGACACGGTGGTGCGCCTGATGCTGTGCGTGCGCGACGTGACCGAGATCCGCGAGCTGACCGCGCAGGCCGGCGAACAGCAGCGCCGCCTCGAGATGATCGGCGAGATTCTGTCGATCAGCCAGGACAAGTTCCACGACTTCGTGCACAGCGCGAAGGGCTTCCTCAGCGAGAACGAGCGGATGATTCGCCAGCACGAGCGCGTCGATCATTCGATCGTCGCGGCGCTGTTCCGCAACATGCATACGATCAAGGGCAATGCGCGCACGTACAGCCTCCAGCATCTGACGAACATCGTCCACGAAGCGGAGCAGGCGTACGAGTCGCTGCGCCGCGCGGACAGTGGCCCCGAGTGGAACCGCGACGCGCTGATGGAGGATCTGGCGCGCGTACGCGAGGCCGTCGACCACTACGCGACGATCAACGCGGTCACGCTCGGCCGTAGCGGCGAGCCGGCGCAGAACGGCGCCGATTTCCTGATGGTCGAGCGCGCACACATCAGCGAGAGCCTGCGGGTGCTCGACGGCGCCGATCCGGCGAACGCGTCCGACTGGCACGCGGCGCGCGATGCGGTGCGCCGCATGTTGAGCCAGCTCGGCACGCAAGGGATCGGCGACGCGCTCGGCGGCGTGATCGAATCGCTGCCGTCGCTCGCGGCCGAGCTCGGCAAGCCGGCGCCCGTCGTGCATATCGACAGCCACGGCCAGCGCGTGCGCAGCGAGATCGTCGCGACGCTGAAGAACGTGTTCATGCACCTGCTGCGCAATGCGATCGACCACGGGATCGAGTCATCCGACGCGCGGCGCGCGGCCGGCAAGCCGGCATCCGGCACGATCGACATCGCGGTCGGCGTGGGCGGCGGCGAACTGTGGTTCGTGCTCGCCGACGACGGCCGCGGCCTCGCGCTCGACCGGATTCGCGGCATCGCGCGCGAGCGCGGCTGGATCGATGCCGGCAACGAGGCGGCGTTGTCCGACGAGGACGTCGCCGAGCTGATCTTCCGGCCGGGCTTCTCGACCGCGCAGACGGTGACCGAAGTATCGGGGCGCGGCGTCGGCATGGACGCGGTGCGCAACTTCCTGAAGCGCGACGGCGGCGATATCGCGCTGCGCTTCACCGACGATCGCGTCGGTGCGCCGTATCGCGCATTCGAGACGATCGTGTCGCTGCCGGCACGCTTCGCGGCGGACGGCGCCGCGCCCGGCACGGGGCACGCGCAGCGCGCACGCGTCGCGGATATCGACGCAGCGGAGTGACGGCGTGATCGTGCAGGCGTGGATGACTCAGATGGCCGCTGCGCTGGCGGGCGGCGTGGTCGTCGCGATGGCGGCGGCGATCGTGTTTCGTGCGATGCGCAAACGGCTCGTCGCGACGCTGGCGCGCGAGGCCGACGCGTTGCGCGACGCGCTCGACGCAGCCGCCGCACGCGCAGATGAAGCGGCGTCCGCGCATGCGGAAGCGGCCGACGCATGGGCGCGACGCGAGGCGCAGCTCGGGGAGGCGCTGACGCGCGAGATCTCGGCGAACGGCGCGCAGCGCGACGCGTTGCAGGCGCTGTCGGCCGACCGTGCGGCGCTCGCGCAGCACGCGATGAAGATCGCCGACGAAGCCGCGCGCCTGCGCGGGCTGGCCGGCACGTTCGAGCGCTGGCACGAGCAGATGATCTCGCTGACCACGCAGAACCAGGACATGCGCGCGAAGAACCTGGAGCTGTCGGCGATCGTTGCGCACGTGTCGATCGTGTCGCTGAACGCGTCGATCGAGGCGGCGCGCGCGGGCGCGGCCGGGCGCGGTTTCTCGATCGTCGCGAGCGAGGTGCGCGGGCTGGCCGCGCGCTCGCAGCAACTGTCGAACAGCTATCGCGACAGCCTGAACCGCAACGATCTCGTGACGGCCGCGACGTTCCAGGACATCCAGGCCGGCGGCAAGATGATCACGGCCGCGCTCGCGACCGTCGAGACGCTGGCCGGGCAACTGCATGCGCGGATCGAAGGAGCGGCCGCGTGATCAGCGCGCAGGCGACGGCGGGTTTCGAGCGGATCTTCTTCGATGCCGCGCGCACGCGGCTCGCGGCCGGCGGCGCGTGCGACATCCGGCCGGCCGCCGGTCACGACCCCGACGCGCCCGATCGGGGGCACGCGAAGTCGCGATCGAAGCCGAAGGTGCCCGAGCATGTGGTCGTGCTGACGATCTCGGCGCTGCATTTCCGCCTGCTGCTCGCGCTGCGCTTCAGCGACGACGACGCGACGCGCCGCCATTTCGCCGGTACGACGGCGGGCACGAACAGCCAGCGGCTGCTGACCGACGCGTTCATGGAAGTCGCGAACCTGTGTTGCGGCGCGATCAACCAGGCGCTGACCGCGCCGTTTCCCGATCTCGGGATGTCGACGCCTTACCTGCTGAGCGGCGCGAGCATCGACTACATGCACGCGCTCGCACCCGACTACGTGGCCGCGTACGACGTGACGCTCGACGGCGACGTGCGGGTCGGCGCGACGCTGTGCGTGTGCGCGAACGCGCCGGTCGATTTCCACGTGCCGGAAACGGCCGCGGTGGACACCGGCGGCGAGCTCGAACTGTTCTGACCGACGACCCTCAGGAATCGATGAGATGACCGAAGACCAACCCGTCAGCAAGGTGCTCGTGCTCGATGACAGCCGCGTGCACGCCGATGCGATCAAGCGTTTCTGCGACGCGCACAACCTGGTCGGCCTGACCGTGCGGCGCAGCCGGCTGCTGAAGGTGCTGCGCTCGAACATCGATCTCGGCGCGATCCTGCTGGCCGAGGATTACGGCGGCTCGCCGGCCGAGAGCGCGATCATCGCGACGCAGATCGACGCGCTGCGCCCGGAACTGCCGATCATCCTGCGCCGCGAATCGCTGGCGTCGCGCGACGGGCTGCCCGATGCGCTCGCGCGGGTCGCGTGCGCGGCCTACGTCGCCGACGACATGACGCCGCTCGAGCGCGCGATCGACGAATACCTGTTCGGCCGCGACTACCCGAACGCGCTGGTGCGCGGCATCTCGGAGATCACCGAGGCGCGCATCGACAGCCTGTTCCCGGGCATGACGATCGAGCACGACACGCCGTGCATCGTGCGCGACCAGATCATCTTCGGCGAGGTGTTCAGCCTGATCGCGCTCGAAAGCGCATGGTGCCGCGGCTACATGCTGCTGCAGACGAGCGAGCAGCCGCTGCTCGACATGCTCGGCGGCACGCGCGACGGCGACGGCGGCCGCGCGCCGGATTTCCGCGACGTGAACAGCGTGCTCGGCGAGCTCACCAACCTCGTGTGGGGCGCGTTCAAGAACCGCTATCTCGGCGACGCCGAGGCGCTGGCGCGCCATCCGGTGCAGGTGCCGCTCGTCGTCAATCACAAGCAGAAGTTCATCTCGTTCGGCGGCGACTGTCCGCAGCTCTGTTTCAAGTACCGGATGACCGATCCGGCATCGGGGCGTTCGGTCCGTCTCGACCAGCGTTTCGTGTTCAGCCTGAGCTGGTCGCCGGAGGATTTCCGCGAATCGGTGCAGGACGTCGGGCCGATGGTCGAGGCGGGCGAACTCGAACTGTTTTGAATGTTGAAGTCAGCAACGACGAAAGGGGAATACGACATGGCAAAGATTCTGGTGGTCGACGATTCGGGCACGGTGCGCGACGAAGTGGCAGGCTTCCTGCGCAATCACGGGCTCGACGTCGCGACGGCTGTCGACGGCAAGGACGGGCTCGCGAAGCTCAAGGCGACGCCCGGCGTGCGTCTCGTGATCAGCGACGTGAACATGCCGAACATGGACGGCCTGACGATGGTCGAGAAGATTCGCGGCGAACTGGCGAACACGGCGGTCAACGTCGTGATGCTGACGACCGAAAGCAGCCCGGCGATGAAGGAGCGCGGCAAGGCCGCCGGCGTGAAGGGCTGGATCGTGAAGCCGTTCAAGGGCGATGCGGTGCTCGACGCGCTGAAGAAGCTCGCGGGCTGACGCGCGCGGCCGGCGAGCCGCTTGCGTACGCAATTTACAGCGTGCCGGGATGTCCGTATCCTGCCGGATGCCGAGGGCGGCGTGGCGGCGCATCATGCGCCGCATGCCCGGCATTGACGAACATCAGGAGCGGAACGAAGCAGATGGCATCCGAAATCGGGCGACCCGCTGCGCAGCACATCGAGTGGCGGATCGCGAAGGGCATCGTTTTTACCATCGTGGGCACGTGCATGCTGACCGGCACTGCGTTGTACGCGCAGTCGACACGCGAATTCCTGCGAACCTCGGTCGTCGTACCGGGGCGCGTGGTCAAGCTGAACGCAGGCCCGCATCATCCGGAGATCACGTTCACGACGCTCGCGGGCGAGCAGGTCGACTATGCGCAAGGCGGCGAAGTCAGCGTCGAGGACGGCGCGACGGTCGAAGTGCGCTACGCGCCGGACGCGCCGAGGACGACCGCGCGGATGAACACGTTCGGCGCGATCTGGGGCACCGTGCTGACCATCGGCGCGATGGGTATGGTTTTTTTCGCCGTCGGCGTCGGTCAGGTGTGGTCGGGCGTGCGTGCCTCGCGCAGCGGGAGAACCCCCTCGGTGCGCTGACGCGGAAGCCTGAAACCCGCGTTATCGGGCGGCGGTCGTCGCGCTCGCCGCCGTCGCGAATTCGTCGACGACGGCTTCGATCACCGCCTGCACGCGTGCGGTCTTGTAGAGATCGGCATGGGCGACGAGCCACACGTCGAAATGATTGCACCGCTGCGGCATGAGCCGCACCAGATCCGGCTCGGTGTCGGCGCGGAAGCACGGCAGCTCCGCAATGCCGAGCCCGGCCAGCGCGGCTTCCACCAGCATCATCGTCGACGAGGTCTGGAACATCACGCGGCCGCGTGAAGTCGGTTCACCGCACAGCGCGTCCCACATCGTCGGCACCACCGGTTGCTGATACATCACCAGATCGTGTCCGTCGAACGCGCTGCCCGCGACCGGTTCGCCCCGTTCGGCCAGATAGCGGCGCGATGCGTAGATGCCCGTTTCGAGATGCCCGAGCCGCCTGACGATCAGGTCCGGCGATTCCGGCCGCAACGTGCGAATCGCGAGATCCGCTTCGCGGCGCGTGAGGTTGGTGATTTGCGCCGACGTCACGCACACGACGTCGATGCCGGCATGCCTGCGCCGCAAGTTGGCGATCGCGGGCACGACGAAACGCTTGCCGAGCGTGTCGGTCGTGGCGATGCGCACGGACCCGGCCAGTTGCTCGTCGAGCCCCATCACGCGGCGTTCGATCGTCAGCGATGCGCGTTCCATCGTTTCGGCCGGTTCGAGCAGCGCTTCGCCGGCGGTCGTCAGCACATAGAGGGACGGCGTGCGCAGAAACAGCCGGGCCGACAGTTCGTCCTCGAGCGCGGCGATCCGGCGCCCGACCGTTGCCTGATCGACGTTCAGCTGCGCCGCGGCGCCGCGCAGCGTGCCGGTGCGCGCCAGCGCGAGGAAGAAGCGGGCGTTGTCCCAGTTCATACGGATCGATTGTGTCATCGGGCAAGCGGCGGCGGACGGGAATCGGTGATGCAGATCTGCATCATGTCAATGCGAAATTATCACTTTTCCGCATCGCGCGCCGGGTCCTAGACTCCGGGCATCTGCCTGGAGGTGTCATGTCCGATTGCCATTCCGTTTCCGTCCCCGTTTCCACCGTTCCGCTGGCCGCGCCGAGCCGCCCGACGGCGCGCGAGCAGCGCCTGACGCTGGCGCTCGTCGCGGTCGGCATGTTCATGGCGGTGCTCGATTCGACGATCGTCAACGTGGCGCTGCCGGCAATGCGCACGAGCCTCGGCGCGACGGTCGCGGAACTCGCGTGGATCGTCGACGCGTATACGCTCAGCTTCGCCGCGCTGATCCTCGCGGGTGGCGCGCTGTCCGACCGGTTCGGCGCGAAGCGCGTGTATCTCGCCGGGCTGGCGCTGTTCGTCGGTGCATCGGCGGCGTGCGGCGTCGCGTCGTCGGTGGCGCTCCTCGTGGCCGCGCGTTTCGCGCAGGGCATGGGCGCCGCGCTGTTCTTGCCCGCGTCGCTCGCGATCGTGCGCAGCACCTTCGACGTGCCGGCCGAGCGGGCGCGGGCGATCGCGGTGTGGGCCGGCATCGCGTCGGTCGCGGTCGCCGTGGGGCCGGTGCTGGGCGGCATCCTCGTCGACGATTTCGGCTGGCGCAGCGCGTTCCTGATCAACGTGCCGACCGGTGCCGTCGCCTTTGCCGGCGCGGCGGCGCTGGTTCGGGCAGCGGCCGCGCGGGAGGTGCGCCAGTTCGACTGGGCCGGCCAGTGCGTCGGTGCGGCGGCGCTCGGCGCGCTGTGTTTCGCGGTGATCGAATTGCCCACGCGCGGCGCCGGCGCCACCGAGGTCCGGGGCGCGCTGCTGATCGCCGTGCTCGCGGCCGTCGTGCTGGTCGCCGTCGAGCGGCGTGCCCGCCATCCGATGGTGCCGCTCGCGTGGTTTCGCAATCGCGTGTTCGTCGCGATGAACCTGATGGGCAGTCTCGTCTATGTCGGCTACTTCGGGCTGCTGTTCGTGCTGAGCCTGTACCTGCACGGGCGCTTCGGCATGAGCGCGCGGCAGATCGGGATGACGTTGTTGCCGTTCGCGCTGAGCCTGTCGCTCGGCAACCTGCTGTCGGGAAAGCTGCATGGCCGGGTTCGCCCCGTCACGCTGATGGCGAACGGCCTCGCGATGGCGGCGCTGGCCGTTCCGGCGATCGCGCTTGCGCTCGCGCTGCATGCGCCGTGGCCGGTGGTCTGGATGGCCATGGCCGCATTCGGTACCGGAACCGCGCTGTCGGTGGCGCCGATGATCGCGACGGTGCTCGAACAGGTGCCTGCCGACGCGGCCGGTGTGGCATCCGGGTTCCTCAACGCGGCGCGTCAGGCCGGCAGCCTGCTCGGCGTGGCCGTCGCAGGCGCCGCGACGATCCTGTTGCCGGATCTGACCGATGCGCTGTGGGCGGTCGCGGCGCTCGGGGGTGTCGCCTACGCGATTGCCGCGCTGGCGGCGAGGGCTGCCGGCCGTGCGGAAGCCGCGCAACGGGGGCGTTGACGCTCGCGCGGCATCGCCCCCGTTGCGCCGTGGCCTGCAGGCCGCCACGCACGCGCATGCGGCGGCGCGGCTGGACGCCGTGCGGAATGTGGAGGACCATTTCCTCGACATGCCGCGAGCGGGCGGGCGCGATGGACGCTCGTTCGCCTCGCCGCGAAACCTGCCGAACCCCGTCGAGCGGAACACCATGGAACCCATTCACGAGACTGCCGAGCCGATCCTGTTGCGCGACGCGCACGACGGCGTCGTCACGCTGCGCCTGAATCGCCCGCAGCAGTTCAACGCGTTGTCCGAAGCGATGCTCGCGGCCCTGCACGATGCGTTCGACACGCTGGCGGCCGATCCGCACGTGCGCTGCGTCGTGCTGGCCGCCGAAGGCAAGGCGTTCTGCGCCGGGCACGACTTGCGACAGATGCGCGGCAAGCCCGAACTCGACTACTACCGCACGCTGTTCGCGCAGTGCAGCCGCGTGATGCTCGCGATGCGCGCGTTGCCGGTGCCGGTGATCGCGCGCGTGCACGGCATCGCGACGGCGGCCGGCTGCCAGCTCGTCGCCGCGTGCGACCTCGCGATCGCGGCCGATACCGCGCGCTTCGCGGTATCGGGCATCAACGTCGGGCTGTTCTGCTCGACGCCCGCCGTCGCGTTGAGCCGCAACGTCGCGGCCAAGCGCGCGTTCGACATGCTGATGACCGGGCGCTTCGTCGATGCGGCGACGGCCGCCGCGTGGGGGCTCGTCAACGAAGCCGTGCCCGAGGACGCGCTCGATGCGGCCGTCGCGCGCAAGGTCGCGGAGATCGTCGCGAAGAGCCCGGCCGCGGTGCGTTATGGCAAGCAGATGTTCTATCGTCAGCGCGAGTTGCCGCTCGACGAAGCCTATGCGTATGCGGGCGACGTGATGGCGCGCAACATGATGGAAGAGGATGCGGGCGAAGGGATCGACGCGTTCCTCGAGAAGCGGAAGCCGACGTGGCGTTCGTGATGCGTTGACGGAGGCGGGCGGGGAGCGCTTCGTCTCTCGTCGTTGTGTGCAACGCGCAACGACGTACCGCATCGTCGCTGGTGCGCGTCGGCGGGTCGCCATAAACGCAGACGGGCCGCCCAAGGCAGCCCGCAGGTAAGTCGCACGGCATGCGCGGCGACGCGGTTGCGCACCGCCGCACCGCCGCAGCGACGCACCGCCGCAGCGACGCACCGCCGCAGCGACGCACCGCCGCAGCGACGCCGGTCAGCGCCCGTAGCTGCCCGTCCGCAGCGCCGGCTGCACGCTCGCCGCGCCGGGCGGCACGATCACGACCGGCACGCGGCGCGCGAGCGCGCACATCAGCTCGTAGCCGATCGTGCCGCTGGCTTCCGCGACATCGTCCACCTTCACCTGGTCGCCCCACAGCTCGACGCGCGAGCCGATGCCCGCGTTCGGGCACGGCGTCAGGTCGACGGTCAGCATGTCCATCGACACGCGGCCGACGACGCGCGTCATCACGCCGTCCACCGCGATCGGCGTGCCGGTGGGCGCGTGGCGCGGATAGCCGTCCGCGTAGCCGCATGCGACCACGCCGATCCGCATCGGCCGGTCGGCCGTGAAGCGGCGGCCGTAGCCGACCGTTTCGTCGGGCGCGAGCGTCTGCACGCCGATGATCTTGCTGGTCAGCGTCATCGCGGCCATCAGCGGCGTGTCGGCGATATCCCGCGCCGCGCCGGTCGGCGACGCGCCGTACAGGATCGTGCCGGGCCGCACCCAGTCGCGGTGCGCGCGCGGATGCCACAGCACGGCCGCCGAATTCGACACCGAGCGCTCGCCCGGAATCCCGGCCGTGGTCGCGTCGAACTGGTCGAGTTGCCAGTCGACCTCGCCTTCGTCGGCGTTCGCGAAATGCATCATCAGCGTGATCCTGCCGATCGACGGCGCACTCGCCGCGCGTTCCCACGCGGCGCGGAACGCGGCCGGCCGGTAGCCGAGCCGGTTCATCCCGGAATTCATCTTGAGCTGGATGTCGATCGGCTGCCGCGGCTTCGCGGCGATCAGCAGGTCGAGCTGTTCGTCGCAGTGCACGGCGACCGTCAGCCGGTGGTGATCGGCCAGCTCGACGTCGGCCGGCTCGAAGACGCCTTCGAGCAGCAGCACGGGCTTGTCCCAGCCGAGTTCGCGCACGCGCACGGCTTCGTCGAGATCGAGCAGCGCGATGCCGTCGGCGGCCGCGAGGCCGGGGTAGATCCGTTCGATGCCGTGGCCGTACGCGTTGGCCTTGACCACGGCCCACACGCGCGATTGCGCGGCGGTGCGGCGGATGAAGTCGAGGTTGTGGCGGACGGCGTCGGGGCGGATATGGGCGACGATGGGACGGGGCATGGCAAGGGCTCGGGTCGGATGTCGTTCGGCGCACGGCGGCGCGGAGGGAAACGGCCGGCTGGCGCGATGGCGCGTCAAGCCAGTGTCGAGCGCTATCTTATTGGTGTTCGACCAGTTTTAATTAACGTATTTATCGACGATTTGGTGGAAATTTTGGTGTCGTCGCGGCCTGGGCGCCTTCCCCGGCGGCCTGCGCGGCCGAGTCTCCCGTCTAGAAAACCGGTGCGCGAACGGCACGGCGCAATGCTAAGCTCTCGGCGATCTTGTCATTGATCAATGTAATCATAACGGGGGAGACTTTGATGACGACGTCCCAGCTGTGCCTGTTCATCGTGGCGCTGTTGCCGTTCCCGATGACGTTTCTCGCCAAGGCCCGCAAGGGTTACGACAACCGCGCGCCGCGCGATTACCTGGCGAAGCTCGAAGGCTGGCGTGCCCGCGCGCAGGCCGCCCATCAGAATTCGTGGGAAGCGCTCGCGCTGTTCACGGCCGCGCTGGTGGTGGCATGGCACAACGGCGCGAACGTGCATCGCGTCGACCAGCTCGCGATGGCGTTCGTCGCGATCCGCATCGTCTATGCGCTGATGTACCTGCTGAACTGGGCGTCGCTGCGTTCGCTCGTGTGGTTCGGCGGAATGGCGTGCATCGTCGCGCTGTTCTTCGCCACGCCGTAAGCGGCCCGCGGGCCACCCGAGGGCGGCCTGGCATGCCGGCTCTCGTCAGGCGCCGCCCGCGCCTCGTGCGTGACTGTCATTGGATGCGGGCGCAACCTTCTTCGAGACGAACGGCGGCGCGTCCGCTTCGCTGCGCAGGAACGCGATCAACGGATCGAGCAGCCGATGCCGCGTCGACGGATGGCGGCGCAACACGAAGCGCCATGACGCATCGCGCGAAAGGCCCGGCACCAGCGGCACCAGACGCCCGCTGCGCAGTTCGGGCTCGATCAGCGGCACGCGGCCGAGCGCGATGCCCGCGCCGCCCACGGCCGCGCCGATCACCTGGCTGAAACTGCTGTAACGGACGATCTTCGTGTCGAAGTCGTCCGGCAAGCCGAAATGCACCGCCCAGTTGCGCCAGTCGATCTCGGGGCTGTCCTCGTGCATCTCCTGCAGCAGCCGCGAGCGGCAGACGTACCCCGATGCGTACGGAAACAGCTCGGGGCTGCAGACCGGAAACACGGTTTCCCGCATCAGCACGTCGTCGTCGGCGCGCAGCCGGTGCGCGGGCACGTGCACGATCGCGAGGTCGACGCCGCTGCGCGCGAAATCCGGCTCGTCGTCGAGCACGACCGCATGCAGCGGGGTGTCGGGATGAAGCGACGAGAATTCCGCCAGCCGGCGTGCGAGCCACATCGACGAAAACGGCGCGTTGGCGGATACGGTGAGCCGTTGCGCGGTGCCGCGAATCTCGGCGCACGCGTCGGTGAGACGCGACAGCGCATCGCTGACGGCCGGCAGCAGGCGCGTACCGGCCGGCGTGAGACTGATGCCGCCGAGCCCCGTGCTGCGTTCGAGCAGCCTTGCACCCAGCGATTCCTCGAGCGAACGGATCTGGTGGCTGACCGCGCTGGTCGACACGTTCAGCTCGACCGCCGCGCGCGCGAACCCGCCGAGGCGGACGGCCGCCTCGAAAGCTCGCAGTGCGCTGAGGGGAGGAAGGTGCGACATGCGGGGTATTGTAGTTGACTCAACACCCGTTGAAAAATCATCTTTTGCCGCGTGCGGGCGGCGCGGGTAGCCTCGATCCGGTCAAGAAAAACGCAACGAAACACCGACCGGAGGCTTCATGTATTTCGACCGACGACTATGGGCAATGATGGCGGGATTGCGCTGGCGGGTGGCGGCGGCCGTCGCGCTCGGGCTGCTCGCGATGGGTGTCGGCATCCTCCGCTTCGTATTCCTCGGCCGCGTGCTGGCGCTGGTTTTTTCCGGCGCGCCGGCGCGCGGCATCGGCGAAGCCGTCGTTGCAACGGCGGCCTGCGTGCTGCTGCGTGCATGGCTCGATCATCGCCGCACGGTGCTCGCGCAGCACACGGCCGGCCGCGTGCAGGCCACGCTGCGCGCGCGGCTGTTCGACCGGATCGCCGCGCTCGGCCCCGCATGGTTCAGCGGCGAACGCACGGGCGGCGTGATGCTGGCCGTCGTCGACGGCGTCGAGCAGTTGCAGACCTTCTTCGGCGTCTACCTGCCGCAGCTCGCGATCGCCGCGTGCGCGCCGCTGATGATCTTCGCGGTGCTCGCGTGGTGGGACGTGCCGACGGCCGCGGTCCTGCTGGTCGCGGCGCTCGTCACACTCGCGCTGCCGCAGCTCGTGCATCGTGCGGACAAGCGCGCGGCGCTCGCCCGTTCGGCTGCGTTCAAGGCGTTCGGCGAGGAGTTTCTCGACGCGGTGCAGGGCCTGCCGACGCTGAAGGCGTTCGGGCAGAGCACCGCGTTCGGCGCGAAGCTGGCCGCGAAGGCGCGCGCGCTGTCGGACAGCACGTTCTGGGTGCTCGCGCTCGGGCTGCTGACGCGGCTCTTCACGGATCTCGGCACCGGCCTCGGCGCGGCCGCGGCGATCGCGGTGGGCGCGTGGCGCGTGCGGCACGGCGACATGAGCCTCGAAGCGCTGCTGATCGTGCTGATGGCCGGCAGCGAGATCTTCCGGCCGCTGCGCGACCTGCGCGCGGTGCTGCATCAGGGGATGATCGGCCAGTCGGCGGCGAATGCGATCCATGCGCTGCTCGACGCGGGCAGCCATGCCCCTTCCGTCGACGCACCGCGCGTACCCGGCCTGCGGCCGGAGATCGCGTTCGATCGCGTCAGCTTCGCGTACCCGGGGCGCCGCGCGGATGCCCATGCGGCGTTGAGCTTCACGGTGCGCGAGGGTGAGACGGTCGCGATCGTCGGGCCGAGCGGGGCCGGCAAGTCGACCATCGTGCGCCTGCTGCTGCGCCAGCACGACGCGCAGGGCGGCGCGGTCCGGATCGGCGGCCGCGACGTGCGCACGCTCGATGCCGACCAGGTGCGCGAGATGATCGCGGTCGTCGCGCAGGATGCGACGCTGTTCGACGGCAGCGTCGCCGACAACCTGCGGCTCGGTCGCCCGGACGCGAGCGACGCGGACATGATCGCCGCCGCGCGCGCGGCCAATGCGCACGACTTCATCTCGGCGCTGCCCGACGGCTACGCGACGCGTATCGGCGAACGCGGGCTCATGCTGTCGGGCGGCCAGCGCCAGCGCATCGCGATCGCCCGCGCGCTGCTGCGCGATGCGCCGATCCTGTTGCTCGACGAGGCGCTGTCGTCGGTCGATGCGGAAAACGAAGCGCTGATCCAGCAGGCGCTCGACCGGCTCACGCGCGGGCGCACGACGCTCGTGCTCGCGCACCGGCTGTCCAGCGTGATCGGCGCCGATCGCATCCTGGTGCTCGACCAGGGGCAGGTGGTCGACGAAGGGACGCATGCGGCGCTGATCGCGCGCGACGGCCCGTATCGCCGCCTGATGGGGCCGCAACTGGAAGCGGTCGCCGAGTCCGTCGGCGCGACGGCGGCGGCGGGCACGACCGGCCGCGCGTCGTCGGGCCCGCAGGTGCGGCCGCTGAACGACGACGCGGCGACGATCGGCTGGCCGGAAACGTTGCAGACCCTGCTGCGCTTCGTGCGTCCGTGGAAGGGCAAGGTGGTGCTGACCGTGCTGTTCGGGATCGGCCGCGTGCTCGCGTTCATCGGCGTCGGCGTGCTCGGCGCGCGGGTGGTCGGCGCGGTGCCGAGCGGTCACGTCGGCACGGGGCTGGTGACCGCGCTGCTCGTGATCGCGCCGGTCGCGGCCGTGCTGCACTGGCTCGAATCGTGGCTCGCGCACGACATGGCGTACCGGCTGCTCGCGGAAATGCGCATCGCGCTGTTCGCGACGCTCGAACGGCTCGCGCCGGCCGGGCTGCTAAGCCGCCGTTCCGGCGATCTCGTGTCGCTCGCGACGCAGGACGTCGAGACCGTCGAATATTTCTATGCGCATACGCTGGCGCCCGCGTTCGTCGCGGTGCTCGTGCCGGCCGGCGTGCTGGTGCTGCTCGCGTCGGTCGCATGGCCGCTCGCGCTCGTGCTGCTGCCGTTCCTGCTGTGGGCCGGGCTCGCGCCCGTGCTGGCCCGGCGCGACGTCGACCGGCTCGGCACCGGCGCGCGCGACGCGCTCGGCCAACTCGGCGCGCATCTGACCGAAACGATCCAGGGCCTCGCGGAACTGACCGCGTTCCAGGCGATCGCGCGCCGGCGCGCGGCATTCGTGGCCGAAGTCGACGCGTATCGCCGGCAGCGCGCGAAGCTGCTCGACGATCTGTCGACGCAAAGCGCCGCGCTGGAAGTCGCCAGCGGGCTCGGCGGGCTGGCGGTCGCGGCGCTCGGCGCGTGGTTGTGCGCACGCGGCGGGTTCCCGCGCGAGTCGTTGCCGCTGCTGGTGCTGGTCGCGGTGGCCGCGTTCATGCCGGTGGCCGAAATCGGCCAGGTTGCGCGCCAGCTTGCCGACACGATCGCGTCGACGCGCCGCTTGCGCGCGCTGGAGAAGGAACCCGTGACGGTGACCGACGGCGCGCATGCGATGCCCGGCAATCCGGCGGTGCGGTTCGACGCGGCGTCGTTCACGTATCCGGGGCGCAGCGTGCCCGCGCTCGACCGCGTGAGCTTCGAGGTGCCGCCCGGCAGCACGGTCGCGCTGGTCGGCGCGTCGGGCGCCGGCAAGTCGACCGTCGCGAGCCTGCTGCTGCGTTTCTGGGACCCGCAGCAGGGCCGCGTGACGCTCGGCGGCGTCGATCTGCGCGATCTGAGGCTCGACGACCTGCGGCAGCACATCGCGCTCGTCGCGCAGGACACCTATCTGTTCAACGACACGCTCGAGGCGAACATCCGGCTCGCCGCGAACGACGCGTCCGATGCGGACGTACAGCGCGCGATCGACCACGCGGCGCTCGGCGATTTCGTCGCGCGACTGCCGGACGGGCTCGCGACGCGCGTCGGCGAGCGCGGCGTGCAGTTGTCGGGCGGCCAGCGCCAGCGTGTGGCGATCGCACGCGCGTTCCTGAAGGATGCGCCGGTGCTGATCCTCGACGAGGCGACGTCGCACCTGGACACGATCAGCGAGCAGCAGATCCGCGCGGCGCTGGAGGACCTGATGACGCAGCGCACGTCGATCATCATCGCGCACCGCCTGTCGACCGTGCGCAATGCCGACCTGATCCTCGTGATGGAGCAGGGCGCCGTGATCGAGGCCGGCCGCCACGCGGAGCTGCTGGCACGGCAGGGCGCGTATGCGCGGCTCGTGTCGCATCAGGCGAGCGGAGTCGCGGCGTGAGCGGCGCGGCATCGGTGCGCCGTCGTTCGGCGATGCCGCGCGAATTCCGCAATCTGCGTTGAGCCGCGCCGGCGGTTGCCGGCCTGGCGCCCACGGTCGTCCCGCCGAGGCGGCTGGTTGAATCGCCGGCCGTCCGCGCAAACCGATGTGCGGGCAGCGATGGCGCGGTCGTCATCCTGCCGCACGCGTTGCGCTGGACGGCCGTCGTGCCGGCCCGCGCCAGCCGCTGCAACCTTCCCTTCAGCCCTTTGCCTCGAGCCCGCCTGCACGCCCGCCCCGTGCATGTCGCCCCCCGCCGCCGCTTTCCTCCGATCTATCCGCGCCGCGCGCCGCGGGTTTGCCTCGATGCATTTATTTGTTGCGGACTTTTTTGTTGTCGTAGTATCGCCATTGACAACACTTGTTGCACTAAGGTCTAATTCAACATCGCATGTTGCGGTGCGGCTTGATGTCGTCGTTCCCCGGCCAGCCGGCCGGTTACATCGCTCAACCATGCGGAGAAATGCCATGAGTCGCCGTTCCTTCCTGAAAGCCGTCGCGGTTGCTGCCGCGCTCGGCGCCAGCCTCGCGCACGCGGACACCAAGACGCTCGTCGTCGGGACCGATACGTCGTTCATGCCGTTCGAGTTCAAGCAGGGCGACAAGTACGTCGGCTTCGATCTCGACCTGTGGGCCGAGATCGCGAAGGACCAGGGCTGGAAATACACGATCCAGCCGATGGATTTCGCGGGCCTGATCCCGGCGCTGCAGACGCAGAACATCGACGTCGCGCTGTCCGGGATGACCATCAAGGAAGAGCGCAAGAAGGCGATCGACTTCTCCGCGCCGTACTACGACAGCGGGCTCGCCGCGATGGTGCAAGCCGGCAATACGTCGATCAAGTCGATCGACGACCTGAACGGCAAGGTGATCGCCGCGAAGACGGGCACCGCGACGATCGACTGGATCAAGGCGCACCTGAAGCCGAAGGAGGTCCGTCAGTTCCCGAACATCGACCAGGCCTATCTCGCGCTGGAAGCCGGCCGCGTCGACGCGGCGATGCACGATACGCCGAACGTGCTGTTCTTCGTGAACAACGAAGGCAAGGGCAAGGTGCAGGTCGCGGGCCAGCCGGTCAGCGGCGACAAGTACGGGATCGGCTTCCCGAAGGGCAGCGCACTCGTGCCGAAGGTCAATGCGTCGCTCGTGAAGATCAAGGCCGACGGCCGCTACGCGCAGATCTACAAGAAGTGGTTCGGCGCCGAGCCGCCGAAGATGTGAGCGTGACCACGCGCCATGGCGCGGCCGGGTGGCCGCGCCGGTCTTGAATCGAACGGGGAGCGACAAGTGAATTTCGATTGGTCGGCGATCTGGGCGGCGTTGCCGGACCTGATGGACGGGGTCCGGTTGACGGTGTTCATCGCATTACTGGGGCTGGTGGGCGGTTTCATCGTCGGGATGATCGCGGGCATGTTCCGCGCATACGGACCGAAGGCGATGAACGTGCTCGCACAGGTCTATATTGAATTGATTCGCGGCACGCCGATCGTCGTGCAGGTGATGTTCCTGTATTTCGCGCTGCCGCTGCTCGCGCATATCCGCATCGACGGCCTGACGGCCGCGATCATCGCGATCACGGTGAATTCCGGCGCGTATCTCGCGGAAGTGGTGCGCGGCGCGCTGCTGTCGATCCCGAAGGGGCTGACGGAGGCGGGGCTCGCGATGGGCCTGTCGATGCCGCGCGTGCTGCTGAAGATCGTCGGGCCGCTGGCGTTCCGGCGGCTGATTCCGCCGCTCGGCAACCAGTGCATCGTGAGCCTGAAGGACACGTCGCTGTTCATCGTGATCGGCGTGGGCGAACTGACGCGCAAGGGGCAGGAAATCATCGCGGGCAATTTCCAGGCGGTCGAGATCTGGAGTGCGGTGGCCGTCATCTATCTGATACTGACCGGCGCGATGACGCTGACGCTGCGGATCGTCGAGAAGAGGATGCGTATCTTATGAGCATGATCGAATTCCAGAACGTGTCGAAGAGCTTCGGCCACGTGCCGGTGCTGAAGAACATCGACCTGAAGATCGACGCGGGCGAGGTGGTCGTCGTGGTCGGCCCGTCGGGCTCGGGCAAGTCGACGATGCTGCGCTGTATCAACGCGCTCGAGAAAATCACCGGCGGCGAGCTGCTGGTCGACGGCCAGAGCGTGCGCGGCAACGCGACGACGATCCGCAACATCCGGCTCGAAGCCGGCATGGTGTTCCAGCAGTTCAACCTGTTCCCGCAAATGACCGCGCTCGAGAACGTGATGTTCGGGCCGATCCAGGTGCGCGGCGCGTCGCGCGCCGACGCGCGCGACCAGGCGATGGCGCTGCTCGACAAGGTCGGCCTCGAATCGCGCGCGAATCATTACCCGTCGGAGCTGTCGGGCGGCCAGCAGCAGCGCGTCGCGATCGCGCGGGCGCTCGCGATCCGGCCGCGGTTGATGCTGTTCGACGAGCCGACCTCGGCGCTCGATCCGGAGCTGCGCCACGAAGTGCTGAAAGTGATGCAGGATCTCGCGACCGAAGGGATGACGATGATCGTCGTCACGCACGAGATCGGCTTCGCGAAGCGGGTCGGCACGCGGCTGCTGTTCATGGATCAGGGCGGCATTGCCGAGGACGGCCATCCGGTCGACCTGATCGACCGGCCGCCGACGCCGCGCCTGAAGGAATTCCTGAAACACGTATCCTGAACGGAACCGAAACTTCCGACATGCCGCTTTCCCTTTCTCCCGTCATCGCCGGCACGCCGTTCGACATCGGCGTGCGCCTGGGTGAGCTTGCCCGCCCGGTATTCGACGCGTACATGCAGCAGAGCAGCGCATGGCAGGCCGTGCGCCGCTGGCGCGGCGATCCGTTCGTCGCGGTGCTGCGGCAGGCCGCGCTTGCCGCGTATCCCGATCTCGTCGCGGAGCTCGACGGGATCGCGGCGGGCATCGGCTGGCCGGCCGAGGACATCTTCCTGTGGAACTGCCGCGGCGAGCTGATCCACAACGCGCCGGACGGCTGCACGACGCTCGCCGCGCGCGCTGCGAACGGCACGCGCTGGATCGCGCACAACGAGGACGGCGATCCGTACCTGCGCGAACGGTGCCTGCTCGTCGACGTGCAGCCGGCGGGCAAGCCGGGTTTCATCAGTTTCTACTACCCGGGATCGCTGCCGGGCCATACCTTTGCCGCGAACCGCGCGGGTATCGCGCAGGCGATCAACAACCTGCGAATCCGCACGCCGGCGCCGGGCGTGCCGCGCATGATCCTCGCGCGCGCCGTGCTCGACGCGACGTCGCTCGATGCGGCCGCCGACGTGCTGCGATCGCATGGGCGTGCGAGCGGTTTTCATCACACGCTCGGTGCGACCGGCGATGCGCGCTTGATGAGCATCGAGGCGAGCGTCGCGCGCTGCTCGATCGTCGACGTCGCGCACCTCAGTGGGCACGCGAATCATCTCGTGCATGCCGGCTGCGACGCGGAAGCGCAGATCGTCACGCAGTCGTCGGCCGACCGCCAGCGTCGCGTCGATGCGCTGACGCCCGGCATCGACAGGATCGACGCAGCCGCGCTGTTGCGCGTGCTTGGCGATCGCGCGCCGGAAGGGCTGCCGATCTATCGCGACGATCCGGCCGATCCCGACGACGAGAATACGCTGGCGACCGCGGTGTTCGAGATTCGTGACACCGCGATCGACTTCACCGTTCATCAACACGGCACGCAGCGCTTCGCGACGCGCATCGTGCCGTCCGGACGCGCACACCGCGCATCCTGATCCATGAGGCCACGCATGACGACCGTTTTCCATCGCGCCCCGCGCGCCACCTTGCCCGTTGCCGTCGCAGGCGACGGCATCGAGATCATCGATTCGACCGGCAAACGCTATATCGACGCGTGCGGCGGCGCGGCCGTATCGTGTCTCGGCCACAGCAACCAGCGCGTGATCGATGCGATCAAGCGACAGGCGCAGCAATTGCCTTACGCGCATACGTCGTTCTTCACGACGGAAGTGGCCGAGGCACTGGCCGACCGGCTCGTCGACGCCGCGCCGGCCGGGCTCGACCACGTGTATTTCGTATCGGGCGGCTCCGAGGCGATCGAAGCCGCGCTGAAGCTCGCGCGCCAGTATTTCGTCGAGAAGGGCGAGCCGCAGCGCCGTCATTTCATCGCCCGGCGCCAGAGCTATCACGGCAACACGCTCGGCGCGCTCGCGATCGGCGGCAACGCCTGGCGGCGCGAGCCGTTCCTGCCGCTGCTGATCGAAGCGCACCACGTGAGCCCGTGCTATGCGTACCGCGACCAGCAGGCGGGCGAAACCGACGAAGCGTACGCGCAGCGCCTCGCGGATGAGCTCGAACGGAAGATCGTCGAGCTCGGCGCGGAAAACGTCGCGGCGTTCGTCGCGGAAACGGTAGTGGGCGCGACGGCCGGCGCGGTGCCGCCGGTGCGCACGTACCTGAAGAAGATCCGCGCGGTGTGCGACAAGTACGGCGTGCTGCTGATCCTCGACGAGATCATGTCGGGGATGGGGCGCACGGGCTACCTGTATGCATGCGACGAAGACGACGTCGCGCCCGATCTGCTGACGATCGCGAAAGGGCTCGGCGCGGGCTACCAGCCGATCGGGGCGACGCTGGTGAGCGACCGCATCTATCGAACGATCGTCGACGGCTCGGGCTTCTTCCAGCACGGCCACACCTACCTCGGCCATGCGACCGCCTGCGCGGCCGCGCTCGAAGTGCAGCGCGTGATCGCCGAAGACAAGCTGCTCGACAACGTGAAGGCGCGCGGCGAACAACTGCGTGCGTCGTTGCGCGAGCATTACGGCACGCATCCGCATGTCGGCGACGTGCGCGGCCGCGGGCTGTTCGTCGGCGTCGAACTCGTGCGCGATCGCGACACCAAGGCGACCTTCGACCCCGCGTTGAAGCTGCATGCGGCGGTCAAGCGCGAAGCGATGCAGAGAGGGTTGATGGTGTATCCGATGGGTGGCACGATCGACGGCGTGCACGGTGATCACATCCTGATTGCGCCGCCGTTCGTGTGTACCGCGCAGCAGATCGACACGATCGTCGAGCGGCTGTCCGGCGCGGTCGGCGCGGCGCTCGCGTCGGCCGGCGCATGAACCCCGATCTCACCGAATCCTCGCCATGACAGACAGACTGCCACCCTTCGATCCCGCATCGGCCACCGACGAACAGAAGGCCGTGCTCGCCGACATTCTCAGTGGCCCGCGCGGCAACCTGAACGGGCCGTTCCTCGGCTGGATCGCCAGCCCCGAGCTGGCCCAGCACGCGCAGAAGCTCGGCGCGTTCTGCCGCTATCGCACCGGGCTGCCGCTGCGCCTGTCGGAGCTCGCGATTCTCGTGACGGCCGCGCGCTGGCGCTCGCAGGCCGAGTGGCACATCCATCATCCGATCGCGCTCGAGGCCGGCGTGCCGGCCGCGACGGCCGACGCGATCCGCCGCGGCGTCGCGCCCGCATTCGAATCGGACGACGATGCGCTGATCCATGCGTTCGCCACCGAGCTGTACGACACGCGCCGCGTGAGCGATGCGACGTTCGCGCGTGCACAGGCGCGCTTCGGCCACGAGACCGTCGTGAATCTCGTCGCGCTGCTCGGCTATTACGCGCTCGTGGCGATGACGCTCAACACGTTCGATATGCGCGCAGACGGACAAACTGATTTGCCGTTTCCGGAATAATCGCCGCCGGCGCGTGCGTCGGCGGCATGCCGCACGCACGTCGGATCGCTCGAAAAGCCCGTATACACGGGCTTTTTTGCATTTCGGCACGGATCGCCCCCCGTCTCGCCACATCGTGACGACGCCTGCCGCACGACCTGCGCGTCGATGCAGGAAATTTTCCCAGTCTCTAGAATTTCCTCAAAAGAACCACGGGGGAAATATCGATGCGCTGGGTCCTGTTGATCGTGTTCATTGCGTGTGTCGTGTACACGCATCGGCGCGGCAAGGTTCGGCACCGGTTGTTCAGGCAACTATCCGACCACTCGACCTTTACCGCACCGCTGAACTGCTTTTCGTATGCGTTCTCGTCGGTGCCGACCACGCCGTTTCTCGACACGGCTCACTTTCCGGAGCTCGCGGTGCTGCAGCGCGAATGGCGCACGTTCCGCCGCGAAGCGCTTGCGTTGCGCGATGCGAGCCGGATCAAGGCGTCGGGCGAGTACAACGACATCGGCTTCAATTCGTTCTTTCGCCACGGCTGGAAGCGTTTCTACCTGAAGTGGTACGACGCGCCGCATCCGTCCGCGCAGGCGTTGTGTCCGCGCTCGGTCGAGATCCTGTCGCGGATTCCGTCGATCAAGGCGGCGATGTTCGCGCAGTTGCCGCCGGGCGGGACGCTCGGGCTGCATCGCGATCCGTATGCGGGCTCGCTGCGCTACCACCTCGGGCTCGACACGCCGAACGACGACGGGTGCCGGATCGTCGTCGACGGCGAGTCGTACGCATGGCGCGACGGCGAGGCCGTGATGTTCGACGAGACGTACCTGCACTGGGCCGAAAACCGCACCGCGCACGATCGCGTGATCCTGTTCTGCGACATCGATCGCCCGATGAAATATCGCTGGGCGCAGCGTGTCAACGATGCGTTCGGACAACTGCTGATGCGCGCGGCCGCGTCGCCGAACGAAACGGGCGATCGCACGGGCGGGCTCAATCGTGCGTTCCGGTACCTGTATGCGATTCGCCGCGCGGGCAAGCGCTTGAAGGCGTGGAATCGCACCGTGTACTACATCGTCAAGTGGCTGCTGTTCGGCGGGATTGCGGTCGCGATCTTCTGCATCTGACGGGCGCGGGCGGGCGGTTTTTTCCGTCTGACGATAGTACGGCGCGGCGCCGATGGCCGTGCGCCGTCATCAATGCAACCAAATGTATTCGTACGAGATCAACGCGCATTGGCCGCGTATGATGGCTTGTTCACGTCGATATGATCGGTGAGCAAGCATGACGAGTACCCGTAAAACCATCATGATCGCCGGCGGGCTGCTGGTAGCTGCGGCCGGCACCGCGTACGTGATGCTGCTGCGCGCGGACCACCGTGCGATCGAAGACGCCGGCATCGGCGATTCGGCCGCGCCCGTTGCCGCGGCGCCTGCAGGCAACGATCACGCGGTACAGGGTGCGATCGCGCCGCCGGCACCGGCCGCCGCGACGGCGCCGAAGCAGGCGGCTGCCGCGCCGCCTCCCGCACCAACCGCATCCACGTCCGCGCCGGTCGCACCCGCGCGCGTCGACGCCGCGCCTGCACCGGTGCCGGTCGTCAGCGACAAGCCGCAACCGGTGACGAAACCGGCCGCACCGCCGCCGAAGGTCAACGTCGTGACGGTGAACCCGGAGGATTCGACCCCGCCGGCGCCGGCCCCGGCCCAGACTGCGACTGTTCAACCCCCCAATCGGTCCAACCCGCTCGGTCGGCTGCGCCCGCACAGAGCACGCAGCGAGCACAGGTCACGCAACGCGCGCCGCGCAAGCGCGACGGCCTCGAACGTCACGCCGCCGCCGCGCCGCCGGCCGCGATGAAATCCGAAACGCCGGAGACGGCCGCGCTCGTCAGGGAATCGGCGAAGCTCGACCCGTCGTTGCCGCCGCCGTCGATGTCGTCGATCTCCTCGATGCCGGCGAGCACCGGTTCGTACCGGCAGGGCGGTTCGTCGTCCGGCGCGAATCCGGTGGCGGCCGCGATGACCGAGCAACTGGTCAGGCAGTCGAGCAGTTTCAAGTCGACGGCGCCCGTGCCGGCGGACGGCGGCACGACCGCGACCAAGTAACCGCGAATGTATTCGGCATAAAAAGGGCCCCGCACGCCGACCAAAGCATGCGGGGCCAAGAGAGACAAACTATGATGCCGGTGCGTTGACGTCCGTCAGGCGGCGACCGCTTCTTCGGCCTGCGGCTGCGCAGTGGCCGCCGGCGCCGCCACGTCCTGCCGGATCAGATAATCGAACGCGCCGAGCGACGCCTTCGCCCCTTCGCCGACCGCGATCACGATCTGCTTGAACGGCACCGTCGTTACGTCGCCGGCCGCGAACACGCCCGGCACCGACGTTGCGCCGCGTGCATCGACGACGATCTCGCCGTGCTTCGACAGTTCGACCGTGCCTTTCAGCCATTCGGTGTTCGGCACGAGGCCGATCTGCACGAACACGCCTTCGAGGTCGACGCGCTTCGTTTCGCCGGAACGCAGATCCTTGTAGACGAGCCCGTTCAGCTTGCTGCCGTCGCCGGTCAGTTCGGTCGTCTGCGCCTGCGTGACGATCGTCACGTTCGGCAGGCTGCGCAGCTTGCGTTGCAGCACTTCGTCCGCGCGCAGTTGCGCGCCGTATTCGATCAGCGTGACTTCCTTCACGATGCCGGCGAGGTCGATCGCGGCCTCGACGCCCGAGTTGCCGCCGCCGACCACCGCGACACGCTTGCCCTTGAACAGCGGGCCGTCGCAGTGCGGGCAGTACGCGACGCCGCGGTTGCGGTATTCGCGCTCGCCCGGCACGTTGATTTCGCGCCAGCGTGCACCGGTCGCGAGGACGATCGTCTTCGCCTTCAGCACCGCGCCGTTCGCGAGGCGGATCTGGTGCACGTCGCCCGGAATCAGCGCGTCGGCGCGCTGCACGTCCATGATGTCGACGTCGTACTGCTTCACGTGCTGCTCGAGTGCGGTCGCGAACTTCGGCCCTTCGGTTTCCTGAACCGACACGAAGTTCTCGATCGCCATCGTGTCCAGCACCTGGCCGCCGAAACGCTCGGCCACGACACCCGTCGCGATGCCCTTGCGTGCCGAGTAGATCGCGGCAGCCGCGCCCGCCGGGCCGCCGCCGACGATCAGCGTGTCGAACACCGGCTTGTTTTCGAGCGACTTCGCCGCGCGTTCGCCGGCGCCCGTATCGAGCTTTGCGAGGATTTCCTTCACGCTGCTGCGGCCCTGGCCGAACGATGCGCCGTTCAGGAACATCGTCGGCACGGCCATGATCTGGCGCGACTCGACTTCATCCTGAAACAGCGCGCCGTCGATCGCGACGTGGCGGATGCGCGGGTTGATCAGCGACATCACGTTCAGCGCCTGCACGACTTCCGGGCAGTTCTGGCACGACAGCGAGAAAAACGTTTCGAATGCGTAGTCGCCGTCGAGTGCGCGAATCTGTTCGATCACGTCGTGGTCGAGCTTGATCGGATGGCCGCCCGTCTGCAGCAGCGCGAGCACGAGCGACGTGAATTCATGGCCCATCGGGATGCCGGCGAAGCGGATGCCGGCCGGCTTGCCGGGCTCGCCGATCGAGAACGACGGCTTGCGCTCGGCGTCGTCGCGGCGTTCGGTTACGGTCACGCGATCCGTCAGCGACGCAATCTCGTTCAGCAGCGCCAGCAGTTCCTGCGATTTCGCGCTGTCGTCGAGCGAGGCGACGAGTTCGATCGGGCGCGTGATCTTTTCGAGGTACGCTTTGAGTTGGTTCTTGAGATTGGCGTCGAGCATGGCGTTTCGGATTCCGTATTGATGATGCTGGTCGGGCACGTCGTGCCGGAGGAGGGCGCGGGCCGCGCGAGGCGGTCCGTGGCGAGGCTTGTCGCGCGCCCCGTGCGAGGCGCGCGGCGACCTTAGATCTTGCCGATCAGGTCGAGCGACGGGGTCAGCGTTTCCGCACCCGGCGTCCACTTGGCCGGGCACACTTCACCCGGGTGCGCTGCGATGTATTGCGCGGCCTGGACCTTGCGCAGCAGTTCGCCTGCGTCGCGGCCGATGCCGTTGTCGTGGATTTCGCACAGCTTGATCTCGCCTTCCGGGTTGATCACGAACGTGCCGCGCAGCGCCATCCCTTCTTCCTCGATCAGCACGTCGAAGTTGCGCGACAGCGTGAGCGTCGGGTCGCCGACCAGCGGGTACTTGATCTTGGCGATCGTGTCCGACGTGTCGTGCCATGCCTTGTGCGTGAAGTGCGTGTCGGTCGACACGCCGTAGATTTCGACACCCAGCTTCTGGAATTCCGCGTAACGGTCGGCGAGGTCGCCCAGTTCCGTCGGGCAGACGAACGTGAAGTCGGCCGGGTAGAACACGACGACGGACCACTTGCCCTTGAAGTTCTCTTCCGACACGGGCACGAATTCGCCATTGTGGTAAGCGGTTGCCTTGAACGGCTTGATTTGGGTGTTGATGATCGGCATCTGGACAATTCCTTTTCGTCAGTGGTGAGTGGAGTGTTGCCAGTATCCGGGTTCACCCTGAGCTTGTGAAATTGCTTGTTTCAATCCGAGGCATCGGGATTTTCTATCTGCTTCCGGCCCTTGATTGGCGGGGGCCGAAGGCAATTCGGGCGGGGCAGAGGCTGTACATGCCTTCACCATTCCGAACGCAGGTCCTCCTGGCTGGCAATCTCGCGCCCCTTCCATAGACCGAACACATTGTTGACAAGTGTGTGCTCGTGTCGCGCGATATAGGCATCGATTGCGTCGCCGATGATTTCGGCGCGGGGGCGGTCCCTGGCCCCTGCGATGATGCTCAGCGCGGCATGCTGGTCATCCGACAGGTCGACCGGGATCGTATGCATTGCAACCTCCATGACTTGACGCATCCATCATCGACATGCGACCGCGCAAATGCAAGATCGCCGCTTGTCCGAAGCGAATGCCGATTCCCGGTTCGGCAGGCGGGGCACACCCCGCTCAAATCCCCGCCATCTCCCGCAACCATTCCGCCAGCCGTCGCGCCCCGTCCGGCATGTCCGCGTCCTCGCGCGTGCACAGGTAGTAATCGCGCCCGTCGTCCAGCGCGTGATCGAACAGTTGCACCAGCTCGCCGTTCGCCAGTTCGCGCTGGACCAGCGGCGCGCGCAGCAGCGCGGCGCCGAGATCGGCGCGGGCGGCGCTCAGCGTGAGCTGGCCGTCCTCGAACATCGGCCCCACCGCGTGCGATACGTGCCTTACGCCGGCGCCCTGCAGCCAGTTGACCCACGTGCTGCGATCCTCGTCATGCACGAGCGGCGCGCGGGCGAGATCGGCCGGCGTGCGGAACGGCCCGTGACGCTTCAGGAACGACGGGCTGCACATCGGCACCATCGCGCCCGGCAGCAGCCGCTCGCAGCGGTAGCCGGGCCAGTCGCCGGTGCCGAAGCGGATCGACAGATCCGACGCATCGCTTCGGTAGTTGCGGTGATGTGCGTACAGCACCGTGACGTCGACATCGGTGTTGTCGGCCAGGAACGCATGCAGCCGCGGAACGAACCAGCCGATGCCGAGCAGCGGAATCAGGCTGACGGTGATCTGGCGCAGCGACGAACGATCGCGCACGAAGCGCGTGGCGCTGCGCAGCACCGAGAACGCCGCGCTGATCGACCGGTAGTAGTCGCGTCCCTCGTCGGTGAGCGCGAGTAGCCGGCCTTCGCGTACCGTCAATGGCGTCTGGATGAACGCCTCGAGCAGTTGCAGCTGATGGCTGACCGCCGACGGCGTGATGTCGAGTTCGCCTGCTGCCGCGGTGACCGAGCCGAGACGCGCGAATGCTTCGAATGCACGCACCGCGCGCAGCGGCGGATCGTGCGGCAACTGTTCGATATTTTTCATGTATCGAATTTTATCGAAAAGTCAGGGTAAGCGACAACATAAAAATACCCTTTATTTACAGCGATGTACGTTAATGTGTCGGGAACGGCATAAGCATCCAATAATTGGGTATTTGGGGTTTGAGTGTCGAATATTTAATATTTTTCATGTTTTTGATCCGACTGACCGGTCCCCGCACATGAAAATCGCTTTCTTTTCCGCCCATCTCGCCTTCTCCGCGGCCGCCCTGGTCGCCACCGTTCCCGCGTTCGCGCAGTCCGCTCCGCAGACGGTCCTGATCGGTCTCGCCGCGCCGCTCACGGGCCCGTCCGCGCGGATCGGCAAGGACTTGCAGAACGGCGCGCAACTCGCGATCGACGACGCGAACGCGAAGCATCCGACCATCGGCGGCAAGCCGGTCGTCTACAAGCTCGTCGCGGCCGACGATCAGTCCGACCCGCGCACGGCCGTCGCGGTCGCGCAGCAACTCGTCGACCAGCACGTGATCGGCGTCGTCGGTCACTGGAACACGGGCTGCAGCGTGCCGGCGTCGCGCGTGTACCGCGATGCGGGCATTCCACAGATCGCGCCGGCCTCCACCGGTCATCAATACACGCAGCAGGGCTACGCGACGGCGTTCCGCATCATGGGTCACGACGATGCAGGCGGACACTTCACCGGCGCGTACGCGGTGAAGACGCTGAAGGCGAAGCGCATCGCGGTGCTCGACGATCGTACGTCGTTCGGCGCCGGGCTGGCCGACCAGTTCATCAAGGGCGTGCAGGCGAACGGCGGCACGATCGTCGATCGTCAGTACGTGAACGACAAGACGACCGACTTCAGCGGCGTGCTGACCGCGATCAAGGGCAAGCGCGCGGATCTCGTGTTCTTCGGCGGCCTCGACGCGCAGGCCGCGCCGATCGCGCGCCGGATGCGCCAGCTCGGCGTGAACGCGCCGCTGCTCGGTGCGGGCGGCTTCGTGAGCCAGACCTTTCTGTCGCTCGCCGGCAAGGACGGCGACGGCGTGACGGCGCTCGAACCGGGCCTGCCGCTCGACCGGATGCCGGGCGGCAAGGTGTTCGACACGCAATACCAGGCACGCTTTCACGCGCCGATCGAGCTGCATGCGCCGTTCGCGTACGACGCGGCCGCCACGCTGATCGCGGCCGCGCAGAAGGCCGGCACGACCCAGCCGGCGAAGCTGGTCGCGGCCGTTCGTGCGATCGAGCGGCCCGGCGTGACCGGGCGCATCGCGTTCGACGCCGAAGGCAACCTGAAGGACCCGGCCTTCACGATCTACCAGGTGCGCGGCGGCAAGTGGGCCGTCGTCGACGTGCTCGGCGGCTCGCGCACCGCGGCCAAGTAACGACAAAACGACAAAACGACAAAAAAACCAGGACGATCCCCATGACAGAAGCGCACCCGACATCCGCCGCCGCACCCGAGGACACACGCCTCGGGATCCTCGCGCGGCGCCGCATCGAAGCGGAAATCATCAAGCCGATCTACGAGATCATGAAGCGCGAGTTCGGCGTCGAGCGCGCGCAGGCCGTGATCGCGGAAGCCGTGCGTGGCGCGGCCGTCGACGCGGGCCGGACCTTCGCCGCGCAGGAGCCGGACGGCACGAGCGTGAAGTCGTTCATCGCACTGCAGGTGCTGTGGGAGAAGGACGATGCGCTCGACGTCGAGGTGCGGCGCGCGGACGACGCGCACTACGACTACGACGTGCATCGCTGCAGCTACGCGGAGATGTATCACGCGATGGGGCTCGGCGAGATCGGCCACCTGCTGAGCTGCGCGCGCGACAGCTATTTCATCCAGGGCTATGCGCCGGACATCGCGCTCACGCGCACCAGCACGATCATGCAGGGCGGCAAGCGCTGCGATTTCCGCTATGCACTGCAACGCGCGCCGGAGAACGGCGATGCGTAACGATGCCGATACCGCGCGCATGCCGCGCGTCGACGGCGACCGCCTGTGGGCGTCGCTCGAACGGATGGCGCAGATCGGTGCGACGCCGAAGGGCGGCGTGTGCCGTCTTGCGCTGACCGATCTCGACCGCGAGTCGCGCGACCTGTTCGTGCAGTGGGCGCGCGACGCCGGCTGCACGGTGCGCGTCGACCGGATGGGCAACGTGTTCGCGCGCCGCGCAGGCCGCAATCCGGACGCGGCACCGGTGATGACGGGCTCGCACGCCGATTCGCAACCGACCGGCGGCCGTTACGACGGCATTTACGGCGTGCTCGGCGGGCTCGAAGTCGTGCGCGCGCTGAACGACGCAGGCATCGAGACCGAACGCCCGGTCGACGTCGTGATCTGGACCAACGAGGAAGGCTCGCGCTTCGCACCGGCGATGGTGTCGGCCGGCGTGTTCTCGGGCGTCTATACGCTCGAATACGGGTTGTCGCGCAGCGACGGCACGGGCCGGACGATCGGCGAGGAGCTCGAACGGATCGGCTACGCGGGCACGGATCCGGTTGGCGGCTATCCGGTGCACGCGGCGTACGAACTGCATATCGAGCAGGGCGCGATTCTGGAACGGGCCGGCAAGACGATCGGCGTCGTGACGGCCGGGCAGGGGCAGCGCTGGTACGAAGTGACGCTCACCGGGGTCGACGCGCACGCCGGTACGACGCCGATGGCGTTCCGTCGCGACGCGCTGGTTGGCGCGGCACGGATGATCTCGTTCATCGAGGTGCTCGGCTGCCGCTACGCACCGGATGCGCGCGCGACGGTCGGGATGATCGAGGCGCGGCCGAATTCGCGCAACACGGTGCCGGGCGGCTGCTTCTTCACGGTGGAATTCCGTCACCCCGACGATGCGGTCCTCGATGAACTGGACGCCGCGCTACGCGCGGAACTCGCGCGCCTGGCCGACGAAACCGGCCTCGGCGCGCGGATCGAGCAGATCTTCACGTATGCGCCGGTGCCGTTCGCGCCACGCTGCATCGATACGGTGCGTGACGCGGCGCGCTCGCTCGGACTGTCGCACATGGACATCGTGTCCGGCGCGGGCCATGACGCGTGCTATGTCGCGCGTGTCGCGCCGACCGGCATGATCTTCGTGCCGTGCGTCGACGGGCTGAGCCACAACGAGGCCGAAGCGATTACGCCGGAATGGGCGACGGCCGGCGCCGACGTGCTGTTGCGCGCGGTGTTGCAGAGCGCGCAGGAAGCGTAAGCGCGACGGGTGCGGCCGGATGGATGGCGCGCGTTATCTTGCCGCCTTGCGCCGCGCCATGTACGCGAGATACGCGACGATCTGGTCGAGTTCGCGATCACTCAGTTGATCGGGCGGAAACGCCGGCATGCTGCGGCCCGGCCAGTCGCGCACCGACGCCGGATTGCGGATGTAGCGGCGCAGCGCGGCGGGCTGGAAGTAGTCGACCGGGTTCATCGGCGTGTTCAGGTCGGGGCCGGCGTGGCTGCTGCCCGCGCCGTCGATGCGGTGGCATGCGAGACATTGCGTGACGAACAGGCGCTGGCCCGCGCGGGCCGGGTCGTCCGCGGGCAACGCGGTGTCGACCGCGAGCGACGGCCAGCGCGCGAGCGGCGACGATTCGATCGTGATGCGCACGATCTGGTACGGCCACTGCTCGCCGCGCACCGACGACGCGTCCGGCCCGAGCCAGACGAGATAGAACGGCCCCGCGCTGACTTGCTTGCCGGGCAGCTTCGGCCATGGATGGGCCGGGTCCTCGATCGCGAGCCACGGGATCGCGCCGGCCGGCGCGCGGCGGCGCACGAGATCGAGCGGCAGTTGCGCGGCGAAACCGTCGGCCGCGCGCGTTTCGAGCACGCCGTCGACCGGCAGCGGCGTGTCGCCGAGCAGTGCGGCGAACGGCACCGCGCGGAACGTCATCGGCCGCCCGTAGGCGATGTCGCGCGGCACGTGGATCTCGGTCGCATCGGCGCGCGCGAGCAGCGTCTGGCGGGTGAGGGCACGCGTCGTGCCGTCGGTATCGAGTTCGAGCGTGGACTGGGCCGACGCGCGTTGCCCGAGCAGGCAAACCGTCAGCAGCAGGAGCGAAAACCACTGGCGCTTCAGCATTCGTTCTCCGGGAAGGGACGTTCCGGCGGCGGCAGGAGGCGGGACGCCGCGGCCGATGGAAGGAATCGGGCGACAGTCTAGCCGGTACGGGCGGCGCTGGCGAATCCGGCAGAGGAAAGGCGCGGCAGTTGGGGGCGGGCAGGCCCGCGACGGCATGCCCCACTACCGGGCGGCCGAGTTGGCGAGGTGTTGTCTGTCGCGGCGTGATTCGGACGGCGGAAAGAAGAAGGGCACGGGGAGACACGCGGCCTGTCCGCGTTCACGACGACAGTGCGTTACCGGAGCGCCGTCAATGACTCGAACACGACACTTCGTTCTTCGGCATCGGCGTGTCGCGCGCCGGATCGAAATCGGCTTCGCGCAGCCCCGACGGCGTCAGCGACACGAAATGCATCGCCGTGCCGCGCGCCGGGAAGCCGGCGATGCCGGTCGAGCCCCACGGAATCGGCGAACGCTGCACGCCGCTTACCTTCATGTCCGCCGGCGTGAGCGCGAGCGTCAGCAGCCGCCCGTCGCGGGTCGGCACGTACGCGTGCGTGCCGACGACGCCGAGGCCCGATTCGCGTACCGACGCGGGCAGGCAATCGAGCGTTGCCGTGCGGCGGCCGTCCGGCGCGATCAGCATCACGACGCCGCGCTCGTCCGCGGTCGTCGTGACGACGATGAAACGGTCGATCTCCGGCACATAGGCGGCTGAATACACGTAGTACTGGATCGCATCGTTCAGCGATCCGAGTTTGTCCAGTTTCGCGGTGACCGGATCGAACATCGCGTATTCGAGCGTCGCGTCCGTGCTGCCGTCGATGAATTTCTGCCACACGAGCAGCGCGTTGCGCGGCGAGCCCGCGATCACGGGCCACCACTCGCGGCGGCGCGGCGCGACCGCGACATGGTTCAGCACGCGCCCGGCCGCGTCGTAGGTTTTCAGGTAGACGCCGTTGCCGCTGCCGAGGTTGTCGACCCCGCCGCCGTTGACCCAGTCGGCCGAATAGAACACGACGAAGCGGTCGGCGACCGTCGCGACGTGACCCGAGTGGCCGCCCGATTCGACGTCGTTCGGGTAGGGCTTGATCGGCTTCAGGTCGCGGCGGTAGACGCCGTAGCGCTGGCTGACTTCCTGCGACGTATTCCAGCCGTCCTCGAACGTGACGAAGATGTCGCCGTGCGCGTTCTGCGCGATCGAGACGGGCTCCTGCGCCTCGGGGCGGCTGATGAACGTGCGCACCCGCAGCACGCGCGGCTCGCCGGGCGCCCATTCGCCGACGTATACGTCGTGCGGCCAGCTGCCGCCGCGCCGCGCGCCGCGCGGCACGATGCCCGAGCTGCTGAAGAACACCCAGCGTTTGCCGTCGCCGGCGTCGGCCACGCCGATGCCGTGCATGAAGCGCCGCGGGTCGCCGGTGTCCTGCGGCGCCGGGGCGCCCGGCACGGTGACCGTATGCACGACCGGCGCGCCGGCAAGGGCCGGCGGCGGCGCCGTGCCGATGCCGCCCGCGCCGCAGAGGGCAGCCATGGCCAGCCGCATGGCCGCCTGTACCGGGCGCGTTCGTCGCGTCATTCGACGGTCACCGATTTCGCGAGGTTGCGCGGCTTGTCGACGTCGGCGCCGCGCGCGCAGCCGACGTGATACGCGAGCAGTTGCAGCGGAATCACGTTGACGATCGGCGACAGCAGGTCGCCCGATTCGCGCACGCGGATCAGGTGCGTGTCGCGGTCGGCGTCGATCTCGAGCTGATTGCCGGCCAGCACGTAGAGCCGCCCGCCGCGCGCGCGCACCTCGGCCATGTTGGACTTCAGCTTCTGGAACAGGCGGTCGTCCGGCGCGATCGTGACGACCGGCATCGCGCTCGTGACTAGCGCGAGCGGTCCGTGCTTCAGTTCGCCGGCCGCATAGCCTTCCGCATGGATGTACGACACCTCCTTCAACTTCAGCGCGCCTTCCAGCGCGATCGGGAAATGGATGCCGCGCCCGAGGAACAGCGCGTTCTCGGTGCGGGCGAACTTCGTGGCCCAGCCCATGATCTGCGTTTCCAGCGCGAGCGCGTGGCTGATGCGATCGGGCAGCGCGCGCAATTGCTTCAGGTGCGTCGCGACTTGTGCGGCATCGAGCCGGCCGCGCAGTTGCGCGAGCGTCAGCGTCAGCACGAACAGCGCGACGAGCTGCGTGGTGAACGCCTTGGTCGACGCGACACCGAGTTCGGCGCCGGCTCGCGTCAGGAACCGCAGCGGCGCGTTGCGCGCGATCGTGCTGGTCGCGACGTTGCAGATCGCCATCGACAGGTCCTGGCCCATCGCACGCGCCTGCTCGATCGCGCCGATGGTGTCGGCCGTTTCGCCCGACTGCGAGATGCCGACGACGAGCGTGCGCGGATCGGCCACCGTGTCGCGGTAGCGGTATTCGCTGGCGATCTCGACCTGCGCCGGCACGCCCGCGATGCTTTCGAGCCAGTACTTCGCGGTCAGGCCCGCATAGTAGCTGGTGCCGCAGCCGAGCAGCAGCACGCTTCTCACCCGCGACAGCAGCGCGCGCGTGGCTTCCGTCGCGTCGAACAGCGCCGGCGAGATCGCGTCGATGCCGTCGAGCGTGCTGTCGATCGCCTTCGGCTGCTCGAAGATTTCCTTCTGCATGAAGTGCTGGTACGGGCCGAGCGCGGCGTCGTCCGCGCGCGCCTTCACTTCGCACAACGGACGCCGCGCTTCCTGCCCGCCCGCATCGACCACGGCGATGCGCTCCGGTGTGATCAGCGCGACGTCGCCATCCTCCAGGTACACGAAGCGGTCGGTCAGGTCGCCGAGCGCCGCGCAGTCGGACGCCAGGTAGTTCTGCTCGGCGCCGATGCCGATCACGAGCGGCGAGCCGGCGCGCGCGGCGACGAGGCGCTGCGGCTCGAGCGCACTGAGCACCGCGATCGCGTACGCACCGTGCAGCCGCTTGACGGCGCGTACGACCGCGTCGAACAGGTCGTCGCGATAGAGGCTGTGGATCAGGTGCGCGATGACTTCGGTATCGGTCTGCCCGCGGAACGTATAGCCGCGTTGCTTCAGTTCGGCGCGCAGCGTGTCGTGGTTCTCGATGATCCCGTTGTGCACGACCGCGATCGTGTCGCCCGACATGATCGGGTGCGCGTTCATTTCGGACGGTGCGCCATGCGTCGCCCAGCGCGTATGCGCGATGCAGGTCTGCGCTTCGAGGCCGAGCGTCAGCACACGGTCCTGCAAGTCGGTCACGCGTCTCAACGTACGTTCGCTGCGCAGGCGGCCGTCGCCTTGCACGGCGATGCCGCACGAATCGTAGCCGCGATATTCGAGCCGGCTCAGCGCGTTGACCAGTTGCGGCACTTGATTGTTCCGGCCGCTTGCTCCGACGATTCCGCACATGATTCACCTCGTCTCCAGGAAGTTGTCGACCAGCACGCGTCGCGCGCCGGCACGGTGCCGAAAGCGGAGCCACGTCGCGCGACAGGCGTCGCGCCCGGCGCGGCACGTTTCCGGCGATTTATTCGCGCGGTTGCGGCTCGGCATGCGCGATCCACTCGATGCCGGAAATCGACCCGTTCGCATCGTGCGACGCGACGAGAATGCGCGTCGTGCGTCGCGCGCCGCGCCGGCGCTCGCTCGCGAACGCGGTCGGCGGTACCGAGCGCACCTTCACGCTGGCCGAGCGCCGCAGCATCTTCGACACCCGCAACCGGTACGCGAGCGGATGCACGACGCGCCCCGCGATCAGCCACATGACGATCGTGCCGGCGATCAGCGCGATGCTCGTCACGTAGAACACGATCTGTTCGATCGGCATCTCGGCCTCGTTGAACGGCAGCAGGTAACGGTACGTATAGATGCAGATCGAGGCCCATACGCCCCGACCAGCGCAGGCCGCACGAGACGGAACCACGCGACGAGCACGGGCCCGACGATGTTGCCGCGTTCGGCGATCATGTCGCGCGGTGCGCGCAGGGAAAGGTCAATAATCGGCGCGTTCTTCATGTTGAATGCCTCGGTCGGGACTGACCCAAACGGCGCGCTTGCCACGGCCCCGCAGCACGACGGCGGGCAGGGCGATGACGGTGGTGATCATGCTGATCAGCCAGAACGCGACGGGGTACCAGATGGTGTCAAGGAAGTACATCAGGAGTTTTTCGTCGTAACGACGATCGATCATGCTGCCGATGATCAGCTGCAGGATGCAGGTCGCGACCAGCAGCATCCCGTGCCAGTGCGGCACCACGGACACATGCCAGTTCGGCGGAAGCGGGTAGACGACGTCGATCAGCGCGAGCAGCAGGATGAACGTCATCGAGTACGCCCACGCGATGCCGATCAGGTATTCGGCGAACAGCGGCCACATCATCATCTGCGTCGGCCGCATCAGCGTGCCCGCGTACTTGAGCAGCACCTGGATGCCGCCCTTCGACCAGCGCAGCCGCTGCCGGTAGAGCCCCTTCACCGTCTCCGGCATCAGGATCCAGCTGAGCGCGTGCGGCTCGTACACGACGCGCCAGTCGCGGCATTGCAGCTTCCAGCTGATGTCGATGTCCTCGGTGAGCATGTCCGAGCTCCAGTAGCCGACGTCGGCGAGCGCCGTCTTGCGGAACATCGTGATCACGCCCGACACCGTGAAGATGCGGCCGTACACCTGCTGCGTGCGCTTGATCAGCCCGACGATCGACGAGAATTCGCCGACCTGCATGCGGCCGAGCAGCGACGTGCGCGTGCGGATGCGCGGGTTGCCGGTCACCGCGCCGACGCCCGGGTCGGTCAGGAAGTGCTCGAGCATCCAGCCGATCGCATCGTGCGCGAGCAGCGCGTCGCCGTCGATGCACAGCAGGTATTCCGCGTTCGACACGGCCGCCGCGGTCGTCAGCCCGACCGCCTTGCCTTCGTTGCGCGCGTGATGGATCACGAGCAGCCGCGGGATCTCGACGGCCAGCTCGTTGAGGATCTCGCCGGTGCGATCCTTGCTGCCGTCGTTGACCGCGATGATGTCGTAGTTCGGATACTGCATCCCGTTCAGGTGGCCGATCACGCTGCGCGCGTTCGCGGCTTCGTTGAAGCAGGGCACGACGATCGACACCTTCGGGATGCCGCTCGACGCGATCGTGCGCGTCGACAGCTCGCGGCCTTCCTCGAGCAGGAAGTAGTGCACGACGCCGCCGATCATCCACAGATACGACATGAAGAACGGATAGTAGAAGACGAAATCCTGCAGGCGCTGGATGAGGCTATGGGAGGTCATGGTGTCTTGGTTCCCTGCGAGTGCTGCATCTGCATCAGCGCGTTGATCGAGGTGGGGTCGAGGCGCGACTTCAGCGACATCACGTCGCGCATCGCGTCGAGTTCCGGCTGGCCGTTCAGGAAGTTGTCGGGGTAGTAGCCGAAATTCACGGCGCCCTCGCTGCGCAGCCGCCGCATCTGCGCGAGCAGCGTGCCGGCCGGCACCGCCTTCTGCCCGTGCCAGTCGTATGCCTGCAGTTCGAACACGGTGCGCTGCAGCCCGCGCTGCTTCGCGCGTACGGCCTTCACGAGCTGGTCCAGCCAGCCTTCCGGGTCTTTCGCCTGTTCCATGTACGGCATCGCCATCAGCGCGACGTAGTCGTAGGCGGCGAGGAAATCGTCGTAGTTCTGCGCGAACCACGCTTCCGATTCGGGCTTGAGCACCGGCATCGCGAAGATGTTGCGCGCGGTCAGCACGTCGCCGACGTTCTGGTGCGCCAGCACGATCTGCTCGAGCTGCCGGGTCATGTCGATCAGGTAGCGCGTCTTCTGGTGCGTCCAGCGCTTCATCAGGTCGGGGTTCTCGCGGATCTTGCCGACGTCGGCCGGCAACCCCCATTGCGAATAGGTGCGCAGCGCATGCCGGCCCCCATCCTCGTAGTCGTCGAGCACCGCGTCGTCGCTGAACAGGATGCCGCTGAACGACGCGTGCTTGCTGAGATCCTCGTAGATCTGCTGGATCATCAGCCGCGCATCGGGATCGAACGGACTCAGCCGGAACACTCGCGTGCCGTTCTCTCTAGCCGGCGCACCGCCGAACGCGCTCACGGCCTGGAGCGAGCGGAGCTTGTCGGCGGGCGGCCGGAACGCGAGCACCGGCATCCACGCGTACACCTGTACGTTGGCGCGCGTATTGAGTTGCCACGCAGCACGCGAGAACAGGTCCGAACGCATCGGCAGGTGCCGGTTCGGGAAATACACCGCTTCGGCCACGCCCGTGCCCTTCGGGTCCGCGAACGCCTGCAGGTACACCGATTTCGGCTGCATCCGGTAGATGCGCTCGATCAGCTTGCCGAGATTCGCTTCCTGCCGTGCGGGATCGGGATCGTAGACCTGGTCGAGATCGACCTGCACGGTGCGCTCGGGCACGTCGACGTCGCCGCGGTTCGACGCCGGTTCGCGCATCGAGCGCTCGAACCCGCCGATGTCGACGTCGTACATCATCAGGATCCGTCTCAGCCGGTCGAGCGGCACGTCCGGCGTATTCGGGCCGGCATCGAGGCTGAACTGGACGTCCATGCCGAGCGACGTCGAGATATTGCGCACGGGCTGGTTTTCCGCGCCGTACGGCCACACCATCGAGCGCGCGACGATACCGGTGCGTTCGCGGATCTGCCGCACGCACGTTTGCAGGTCGTCGTGCACGCGTGCGTGGAACTCGGCGTCGGTTTCATAGCGTTTCTGGTCTTGCAGGTACAGATGCGACGTGGTCGCCGGCAACTCGTTGCCTTGCGGATTCGCGACCGCGCCATGATGGAGATTGTGGGTGTGGCAGCCGAGCTCGACGAATTCCGACTGGCCGAGCTTCTTCACCTCGTCCCACGACAGGAAGTAGTCGCGCGGCACCTGCACCTTGTCGCTGATGCGGATCGGCGTATCCGGCGGCGTGTCGATCCATGCGGTGACGAGCCCCATCACGGCCGGATACTTGAAGCGCTCGAGCAGCGGCAGCACTTTCGTGTAGTGGCTGCGAAAGCCGTCGTCGAACGTGAGCAGCACCGAGCGCGGCGGCAGCGGCTTGCCGCCGCGGCGCGACTCTTCGATCTGCTTGACCGTGATGGTGTGGTAGTTGTTGGTCTGCAGCCACGAGAAGATCGCGGTGAGCGTGCCGGTATCGACCGCGAACGGATCGATGATCGCGGTCGGCGACGAGAACGACGCCATCAGGTTGTCGCGCACGTCGTGCATGCAGATCACGCGAAACGTCTTGCCGTCGGCCGGATCGGACGGCGGCAGCAGATCGATCATCTTGGCGCCGGTCACGCCCGGGAACAGCGAACAGGCGGCAAACGTGCCGAGGCATCCGCACATGAAGGTCCGTCTGGATTGCATTCAGAGCTCCTTGCTAAAACGGCAGGTTGAGCGACAGGAAGCCGGTTTCGGAGCGTTCGCGCTGGCCGTCGTATGCGTGGCTGCTGATCTCGACGCCGTAGCTCAGCGTGATGTCGTGCTTGAACGTCCACGCGTGCTCGAGGCGCGCGCTCCACAGCGGGCTGGTGCCGAAGCCGCGCTCGCTGTACACGCCGCCCGATACCGACACACGCTGTTGCAGCCCCGTGTCACCTTTCTTCCACAGCGTCAGCTGATGCATCACGGTCGCCGCGGCCGCGTAGTCGCGACCGGGGCTGAAGTAGGGCGCGTCCTGGCGCGTGTTGCTGTCGGTGCCGAGATTCAGCGAGACGTTGACGAGCTGGTTCGCGGACGTGTACACGCGCTGCGTGGCGGTCGCCGCGATCTCCTGGTGCAGGTTCGAATCGCTGTAGCGGCTCACGCCGTAGCTCAGCTTGACTTCGCGCCGGTCGTTCTGGCGATACACGACTTCGACGTTCGCGGAGCGGCCCCAGATGTGCGCGGCATACGCCTTCCACGGCAGCGAGTTGTCGTTGGTGTCCAGCCCGGCGCCGACCGTCCAGTAGTCGTTCAGCGCGTACGCGATCGTCCCGCGGCCGCCGGTCCGGCCGTCCCCGCCCATCGAACGCGTGACCTCGCCCAGCACGGTGAGCGGCCCGTGCCGATAGTCGCCGCCGATGCCGGTGCGCGTGCGGCTGACGCTGCCGCCGTCGGTTTGCGCATGGCCGAAGAACGTATGCGAGAAGACCCGCCAGTTGTCGCCGAACGGTTGCGAATAGATGTAGCTGTCCGACGTGAAGCTGTTGTCGGCCAGTGCGCTGTTACCGTGCTCGAAGCTCAGGTCGGTCGTGAACACCGGGCTGCGGTAGGCGTTGTAGTCGCGCTTGAAGCTGCGCACGGAGCCGCTGTCCGGGAACGTGTTGCCCAGGGTCTGGTCGACGGTCTTCGCGGTCGCGTAGTCGTCTGCCGTGAGCGATGCGCGGCCGAGGCCCGCGAGCATCTCGACGCTGTCCGGGTGATCGGTCAGCGATGCGCGATACATCGAGATCGCCTGGCGCGGATGCGACTGGCCCGACACGGCGTCGGCGTGCGCGGCACGGACCTCGGCGTTGAACGGCACCTCTTTCTCGAGCTGTTCGAGGGCGGCGATGCCCTGGTCGACGTGACCCGTGAAGATCAGGTACTGCGCGCGCAGCCGGTAGTAGCGCAGATAGTCGCTTTCTCCCGGACCGACGTTGGTCACCTGCTTGACCGGCGGCAGCGACTTCTCCATGTCGTCGAGCACCTGCTTCGCTTCGGGCGCACGCGCCTGGTCGACGTACGACCAGAACAGCCCTTCGCGCAGCTCGATCGGCTGCGTGCGGGCGCCATACTGGAAGCCGCGGGTCGCGCGATCGGTCGGCGACGCGGTGGCCTGCTGCAACGCCCGCGCGTACACGGCGTTCGCCTTGGCCGGCTCGCTCAGGTACAGGTACGCATCGCCGACGGCCGCCAGCGCGTCGATCGAGATCTCCGCGTTGGACGGAATCGTCTCGAACGTCGTGACGGCCGCCTTCATGTCGCCGCGTGCTGCGAGGGCGACCACCCGGTCACCGGCGAGCGCCGTGCGGACCGGCGTGTACTCCGGCGTGGCCGGTATCCGCTTGTCGAGGTCGTCGGCGGCGCGCAGCGCGTTGTCGAGCCCGTCGAAGCGGTCCGAACTCGTCATCGAACGCGACTTGTCGCGTCCGCCGCGCACCTGCTGGCGAATCGACAGTTCTTCCAGTTGCGCGATGTCGACGGCGGAGAATGCATCGGGCCGGGCCTTCGCTTCGTCGAGCGCCTTGACCGCGCCGCCGCTGGCCGCGAGGCCGAACACGTCGTTGCGCACCGTCGCGACGTCGGCGGTGCGAAGATTCGGCGCCTGCGCATTCGGCGCCTCGACGTCGGGTCCTTGCGATCGCTGGATCGCCTCGCCGGGGAGCTGCGCGCCCGGTGACTGTGAACCCGGTTGCCGGGACGACGGCGGCTCGACGCCAGGCGGCTGGGCCGCGGGCGTGGGCGAGTTCGGCATCGGCGTGCCGGATGCCTGCGCGACGAGCGTCGGCGTAGCCGGCGGTGCGGGGGGCGCGGTTTGGGCGAGTTGTTGAGGTGCATCCGACGTTGGCACGCGTGGTGCCGGCGCATCCGGCGGCACCGTGTCGAATGCCTGCACAAGCAGCATCGGCGCATTCGGCGCGTGCGCGGCCGGCGCAGGTGCATTCGACGCGGTTGCGTCCGGCACCGGAGCACCCGGCTGCGCTGCATCCGGGTCCACGACGACGGTGGTCGGCATCGCGGGGCTCGCCTGCGCGATCTGCATCGACGCATCCGAGGCCCGTGCGATCGGCGTCGGCGCATGAGGGGGCTGCGTGCCCGAACCCTGGGCGGCCTGCGTCGACGCGCCCGTCGGCTGCAGGTCGGGCGGCAGCGCATCCGGCGCACCATGGGAGCCGGCGATTGCACTCGCGTCGCGCGGCTTCGCGTCGCCTTCGGCGGCAAGGCACGGGCCGGACGCGACGAGCAGGCACAGCAACGGCGCATGCAGGAGGACCCGCCGGTTCGGCGGAACGACGGTGGTGCATTGTTGTTGACGATTGTTAGCCACGATGTCTCCTCACTTTGAAACGATCACATCGGTTGCACGCCCGACGGCGTGCTTCGCCGGCTATCGCGTCGCCGGGAGGCGAGGCCCGGCGGCATCCGGTCGGTTTACAGGCGGTTGCGGACCGCTTGTCCGAGCAACGCGCGCGATTCGCTGTTCGTCGGATCGATGGCGAGTGCACGGCTCGCGTTCTGCTCCACACAGCTCCATTCGTCGATCCGTGCGCACCAGCGCGCCCTGGCCAGAGCGCGGGCACCTTCCACTTCGTCGTGCGTGACGCTGGTGGCCTCCATGTGCGCCGTGCCGGCGATATACGACTGAGGTTGCAGTCTCGGCCCGGGGTCGGGATGTTTTCTCGTGCGCGCCAGCGCCTGCGAACGTGACGTCCGGTGCGCATCGCCCGGACGCGTCGTGCGGCTGCCGGTCGACGCGGCGTGCGGGGCGGCCGCGAGCCGGGTCGGCGGCACGTGTGCGGGGCGCGGGTGTTGCGTGGCCGAACCTGTCGCCGCTTGCGGCGGTACGGCCGGCACGGCCGGTTCGGCCGCGGCCGACAGGGCCGGCGTGGCCGACGCCGAAGGCGTCACCGGCCCGGCCTGCGCGACCGTCGACGTCGAGCCGGCGGGCGCGACGGGCGCCTCGGTGCCGGACGCGCCGCCGGTCGCCGCCACGATGAGCTTGCGGTAGTTGCCAACGGCGGTTCCGATCACGCCGGCGATATCGTGCGTCACGCTCGCATGGCCGATCCTCGCGTCTCGCTCGACGTACGCGAAGGCACCGAAGATCGCGGCAAATGCAGCGACGCTGAGCGCCGCATTCTTTCCCGGACCCCACGAGGGTTTCGGCTGACGGGCGGGCGAGCCGTCCGGTCGTTCTGCACGGGGCATTCAAGACTCCTTGATTCGATGCGTTCTCCGAATGACGCGATCGGAGCGGGGCGGCGCGACGCGACGTTCACCATCGCAACTGCGTGGTGAGCGTGCCCGTCTCGACGATCGCGAACTGGGTGGCTCCCTGATAGGTCCCCTCGACCCGATAGCTCGCATCCGGCACGCTGAACAGGCAGCGCGATCCCGGGGCGTTGAATTCGACGAGCACGCGCCCATGCCGGCGCAGGCGCACCTGCACGTTGGACAGGGGCTGCCCGGTGCTCCCGGACAGGAACGACACGCCCAGGTTGTACGGGCGTCCGTCAGGGGGAAGCGGCGCGGTACCGTCGATCCGTGCGTCGCCGCAGATATACGAAATCACGTACCGGTTTGCCCCCGGACCGGACGCCGGCGGCGGAGCCGCCGGTGTCTGGGCCATGGCGTTCATGCAGAGCGTGGAAAGCACGACGCTCAGGAAAGGGCGAGCCTGCTGTCGAAGCGAGGGTGACATTGCAATCTCCCGTCCGGAATCGATGACGCGCATCGACCCCGAGTCGAATTTGCCAACGTTCTTTTTGCGACACGCTATTGATACACGATGGTTTTTGAACCAACAACCGCGTGTGGCCCGAATGGGACGAGAGAAAAGATCCTATTTAAATAGGATAAAGACGCATTTATGAGGATCGCTTACTGCTGAATAAAGGCGATATTGCCGAACATGAAAATTGCTACTCGGTAGCGATGATCGAGCACGCTTAGGATTACGTCGGAGGTATCGACGTTCGTGCCGAAAGATAACGACTGATAAAAGAAACTATTGCGCCTGTATTCAAGGCGAATCGATGAAGATCCGGATACAGATCGCACATCATGAAATGAGGGTGCGACGTTTTTGATGATTCCGTCAGTTACAGGTAAATCGAAACTTGTGTAACAAGGTATTTCTGTCTGGAAAAGCGGGCCGATTATTCTTACTTAATACGGAAAACAGTAAAAAATACGACATGAATCGCAAACGTTTGCGTGTTCTGAAAATCGATTAAGAGCTGTTGAGGGATTTTACGGAGTCCGACGGGATTATCGATTGCTATCGGGAGAACGCGTATTCGCGCCATGGATATCCACGGCGCGAATACGCCATCAGCGGCTGCCGCCCGCGCTTCGCCGTGCGCTGCGCATCGCCGGCGCGGCCGCTTCTTCAGTACCGATCGCACCGTCGATCGCCGCGCGCGGCCGGTTCATGATGTAGGCCCACAGTTGCTCGGCCGCGAGCCCGCGCTTGCGCGCCGATCGATACAGGCGGATTTCGAGTTCGGTGATCCAGTCGCCGGTGCCCGCGCACACGAGCGTGCCGTCGGCGAGCTCCTTCGCGACGCAGCTTTCCGGCAGCCAGCCGATGCCGTGCCCGGCCACGACCATGCCTTTCAGCGCCTCGGACATGTGCGTCTCGAAGCACCGGTGCAGCACGTACGGCTCGGTCGCATTCAGCAGCAGCATCTCGACGATGTTGCCGAGAAAGGCGCCCGACGAATACGCGAGCAGCGGCAGCGGGGCATCCGGCGTGCCGGGCAGCTGGAACACCGGCTTGCCGCGCGCGTCGGGCGACGACACGGGCAGGATCCGCTCGACGCCGAGGCTGACGAACGGGAAGTGGTTCGGGTCGAGCACGATCGGCAACTGCGGATGGTGATAGCCGAGCAGCAGGTCGCATTCGCCTTCGACCAGCTGCTGCACGCCTTCCGGCACGTTCACCGCATTGACGCGGGCAGTGACGTGGCCGACCTCGCTATTGAGCTGCTTGAGCCATTCGGGAAACAGCGTGAACACCAGCGTATGCGCGACGGCGAAGCGCACGACCTGGTCGCTCGCCGCGAACTGGTCGTAGCCGTTCACGAGATTGCGCGCCGCATACATGCTGCGCAGGATGTCCGCGGCGAGCCCGCGGAACATCTGGCCGGCCGGCGTCAGCGCGACCGGATTGATGCTCCGGTCCACCAGCTTCGCATCCATCCAGGTTTCAAGCGCGGCGATTCGCCTGCTGAACGCCGACTGCGTCAGGTGCCGATGACGCGCGGCCCGGGAAAAGCTCTTGGTATCCGCAAGGCTCAGGAAATCTTCCAGCCACTTTGCTTCCATTTCGATCTTCGCTTTTTATAGTCGGGCGCCTGAAAGGCGGCGCCGTCTGCTGCACCAACGTTCTAGCGTACCGCGCATCGCGCCGGTCGGGCCGATGTTTTTTTTCGATCGGTGTCAGTCGAAATATGCATGGGCGTTGTCGGCGGGATTACGGCTGCATAGCGTTGAGGGGCCGGACCGGTTAACCGGACAGTTCATCGCGTCGGACTGTCCGGGCCCGCCTGGACGGCACTTCCCCCGGGCCGGCTGCGCCGTGTGCGTGCCGGCCCGCCCGTTCATGGTCGTTTCGGGGGCGTCGGCTCGCCGCTTTTGGTGCAGTGCAGATTGCACATCCGTGACACGTGGGAGAACTATGTTCGTCGGACGCGGCGCAGCATCGATCGTGCACGTTCGCGGCGCACCGCAAGCGCCCGGCGCGTCCGAGGTTGCACCGTTGTGGTGCGTAATGCCGCGCAGGCATGCCTGACGCGGCGCGAAAAACAGGGGGATATCGAGCAGATCGAGCAAGGCACGTTCCTTGCAAAGCATTCAGTACGCCGGTCCGGCATGCGCAATGCCGGGGAAAACGATCGATGGAGAGAAGATCGATGAAGCCATTCGATGAAATGCTGCAATCCGGCGACATGGTAAGGGCGCCTTACGCGCGCCTGAAGCAATGGCTCGACACGCAGAATCCTGCGAGCCTCGCCCAGAAGGCCCACGACGCGGAAGGCGTGTTCCGCAAGACGGGCATCACGTTCGCCGTCTACGGCGACGCGGAGGCCGCCGAGCGGCTGATTCCGTTCGACATCGTCCCGCGCATCATCTCGGGGGCGGAATGGAGCCGCCTGTCGCTCGGCATCGAGCAGCGCGTGATGGCGCTGAACGCGTTCCTCGACGACATTTACCACCGTCAGGAAATCGTGCGCGCGGGCATCGTGCCGAAGCACCTGATCGCGCACAACGACGCGTTCATCCCCGAGATGATCGATTTCCGGCCGCCCGGCAACGTTTACACGCACATCATCGGTGTCGACATCGTGCGCACCGGCGAGAACGCGTTCTACGTGCTGGAGGACAACGCGCGCACGCCGTCCGGCGTGTCGTACATGCTGGAAAACCGCGAAACGATGATGCAGCTCTTTCCCGAGCTGTTCCAGCAGGTGAAGGTGCGCCCGGTCGAAACCTATCCGCAGATGCTGCGCCAGTCGCTCGCGGCCGTGTGCCCGCCGGGCGGCAATGCCGACAACCCGACCATCGCGGTGCTCACGCCCGGCATCCACAATTCCGCGTACTACGAGCATTCGTTCCTCGCCGACCAGATGGGCGTGCACCTCGTCGAAGGCAGCGACCTGCAGGTGATCGACGGGCGCGTCGCGATGCGCACGACCGAAGGCTTCCAGCCGATCGACGTGCTGTACCGCCGCGTCGACGACGCGTTCCTCGACCCGCTCACGTTCCGCCCGGATTCGGTGCTCGGCGTGGCCGGCATCATGGACGTGTACCGCGCGGGCAACATCACGATCGCGAACGCGCCCGGCACCGGCATCGCCGACGACAAGGCGATCTACTCGTACATGCCGGAGATCGTCGAGTTCTACACGGGCCGCAAGGCGCTGCTGGAGAACGTGCCGACCTGGCGCTGCGGCGAGGCCGACAGCCTGAAGTACGTGCTCGCGCATCTCGACGAACTGGTCGTGAAGGAAGTGCACGGCTCGGGCGGCTACGGGATGCTGGTCGGGCCGTGCGCGTCGAAGGCCGAACTCGAGGCATTTTCCGCGAAGCTGCGCGCGCGTCCCGCGAATTACATCGCGCAACCGACGCTCGCGCTGTCCACGACGCCGATCCTGACCGACGCCGGCCTCGCGCCGCGCCACGTCGACCTGCGGCCGTTCGTGCTGGTGTCGGACCGGATCCGCATCACGCCGGGCGGGCTCACGCGCGTCGCGCTGCAGGAAGGATCGCTCGTCGTCAACTCGAGCCAGGGCGGCGGCACCAAGGACACCTGGGTGCTGGCCGACTGAGCCGGGCACGACCGCGCGCGCCGGAGCCGGCGCGCGAACCGAACGAAGACGGAGTGGACACGAGATGCTTCTGGGACGTACTGCAAGCGGCCTCTACTGGATGTACCGCTATATCGAGCGCGCGGAGAACATCGCGCGGATCGTGGATGCCGGGCTGCGGATGGCGCTCACGCGCACGGCCGACGCGCCGGCCGAATGGTCGTCGGTGCTCGTCAGCTCGGGCGCCGACGACGGCTATCGGGAGAAATACGACGCGTATGCGGCCGACACCGTGACCGACTACCTGCTGCGCGACCGCGACAACCCGTCGAGTGTGCTGTCGTGCATCGAGGCCGCGCGCTCGAACGCGCGGATGGTGCGCACGGCGCTCACGCGCGAGGCGTGGGAAAGCGTGAACGGCGCGTGGCTCGCGTTGCGGCGCGCGTTGGCGCAGCCGGTGCCGGAAAGCGAGCTGCCGGCCGTGCTCGACGAAGTGAAGCGCGAAACCGCGCTGATCCTCGGCAGCTTCTACAGCACGATGCTGCGCAACGAGATCTTCGATTTCGCGCAGATCGGCGCCTTCATCGAACGCGCGGACAACACCGCGCGGATCATCGACGTGAAGTATCACCTGCTGCTGCCGTCGGTGTCGCACGTCGGCACGATCCTCGACAACTACCAATGGGAGACGATCCTGCGCTGCGTCGCCGCGCACCGTTCGTATCGCTGGGTGTACGACGTGCAGTACAAGCCGCTGAACATCGCCGACTACCTGATCCTGAACGGCCGCATGCCGCGTTCGCTGCGCTATTGCTACGGACGCGTCGTGTCGAGCCTGAACCTGCTCGCGAAGGATTACGGCGTGACACACCCGTGTCACGACACGGCCACGAAGATTCTGCAACTGCTGTCCGATACCTCGGTCGAGCGGATCTTCAAGAGCGGCCTGCACGAGTTCCTGACCGACTTCATCGGCCGCAACAACAGCCTCGGGCTCGAAATCGCCCAGGCTTACAACTTCGACTGAGACTTGCCATGCGACTCGCCATTCGACACATTTCGCGTTATCAGTTCGACGATCAAGCCAGCCATGCGCTGCAACGGCTGCGCCTGCGCCCGCAGTCGGGCCCCGGTCAGACGGTGCGCGCGTGGCAGGTCACGATCGACGGCGTCGAGCCGACGCTGTCTTACGCCGACGGGCTCGGCAACCGGATCGATCTCGTGCGTCATGATCGCGGCGCGAAGGCCGAGATCGTCGTCGTGGCGGCCGGCGTCGTCGAAACGCAGGACCGCGCGGGCATCATCGGGAATCCCGAAGGCTATGCGCCACCGTGGATCTTCGAGCGCGAGACCGCGCTCACGAAGGCGGGCGAGACCGTGCGCGAGCTCGCTCAGGCGCTGCCGATCGAGCCGCACGGCCTCGACGCATTGCACTGGCTGATGACGGAAGTGCACGGCCGCATCGCGTACGCGCCGAACGTGGCGGCCGACGCCGCCGTCGATGCGGAAACCGCGCTGCAAAGCGGCGAGGGCACGAGCCGCGACCATGCGCACGCGTTCATCGCGGCCGCCCGCGTGCTGAAGATCCCCGCGCGCTACATCTCGGGCTACGTGCTGGCCGACAGCGCGATGCAGCGCATCGCCGACGCGAAGCAGAACGCGGGCGACGTCGAGGAGGAGGAAGCGCTCGCGCTGCAGAGCGGCGACGGCATGCAGCAGGTGCTCGGCGCGTCGCATGCCGCGCAATCGCAATCGCAGTCGCAATCGCAAGGGCAGTCGCAGTCGCAATCCCAGGGGCAGTCGCCGACGGCGCTCGGCGCGCAGCCGCAAGCCACGGCGCTGTCGCAGCAGCCGGCCGGCCACGCATGGGCCGAGGCCTATGTCGAAGGGCTCGGCTGGGTCGGCTTCGACCCGTTCATGAACCGTTGCCCGGACGAACGCTACGTGCGCATCGCGGTCGGCCTCGACCATCGCGACGCGCAGCCGGTGACGGGGCTCGGCGCGACGGCCGTCGGCGTCGAGATCAGCGTCGTGCAGACGCCGGAACTCGTCTGACCCGCGGCACGCCTTCGCCGCATCCGCCATGCCGGGCCGCCGCGTCGACAGCGACGCGGCGTGCGCGGCCGGCCCAACCCGACTCGAGCTCCCATGTCCATCCACGTCGCGCTGCATCACACCACCCGCTATCGCTACGACCGGCTCGTCAACCTCGGCCCGCAGGTCGTGCGGCTGCGGCCCGCGCCGCATTGCCGGACGCCGATCCTCGCGTATTCGATGACGGTCGAGCCCGCGCAGCACTTCATCAACTGGCAGCAGGACCCGTTCTCGAACTATCTCGCGCGGCTCGTGTTTCCGGAGCGCACCGAGCACTTCGAGATCACGATCGATCTCGTCGCCGAGATGTCGGTGTACAACCCGTTCGACTTCTTCCTCGAAGCGAGCGCGGAGCAATACCCGTTCAGCTATGACGACGCGCTGAAGACCGAGCTCGCGCCGTATCTCGCATGCGACCCGCAGACGAGCGCCGCGCCGCTGTTTCGCGCGTATCTCGACGGCGTGGACCGCACGCCGGCGGGCACCACGAACTTCCTCGTCGCGTTGAACCAGCAGCTCCAGCGCGACATCGGCTATCTCGTGCGGATGGAGCCCGGCGTGCAGACGCCCGCGCAGACGCTCGAGCTTGCGTCCGGCTCGTGCCGCGACAGCGCGTGGCTGCTGGTGCAGCTGTGCCGCCATCTCGGCATCGCTGCGCGCTTCGTGTCGGGTTACCTGATCCAGCTCACGCCCGACGTCAAATCGCTCGACGGCCCGAGCGGCACGTCGGTCGATTTCACCGACCTGCACGCGTGGTGCGAGGTCTACCTGCCGGGCGCCGGCTGGATCGGCTTCGACCCGACGTCCGGCCTGCTCGCCGGCGAAGGGCATATTCCGCTTGCGTGCACGCCGCAGCCGACCAGCGCCGCGCCGGTCGAGGGGCTGATCGACGAGTGCGAGGTGTCGTTCGAGCACGAGATGAGCGTGACGCGCGTGTACGAATCGCCGCGCGTGACGAAGCCATATACGGAATCGCAGTGGGACGCCGTGCTGGCGCTCGGCACGCAGGTCGACGGCGCGCTGGCCGCCGGCGACGTGCGGCTCACGCAGGGCGGCGAGCCGACCTTCGTGTCGATCGACGATCGCGACGGCGCCGAGTGGAACACCGATGCGCTCGGCCCGACCAAGCGCGGCTATGCGACCGAACTCGTGCAGCGGCTGCGCGCCGAATACGGCGAAGGCGGCTTCCTGCATTTCGGGCAGGGCAAGTGGTACCCGGGCGAGCAACTGCCGCGTTGGGCGCTGTCGATCTTCTGGCGCGCGGACGGCCAGCCGGTGTGGCGTGATCCGTCGCTGTTCGCCGACGAGCGCGAGCCGTCCGCGTACACGACCGGCGACGCGAAGCGCTTCATCGATGCGCTCGCCGCGCGGCTGAACCTGACCGGCGAATTCATCCAGCCCGGCTACGAGGATGTCTGGTACTACCTGTGGCGCGAGCGCCGGCTGCCCGTCAACGTCGATCCGTTCGACGCGCGCCTCGACGACGAGCTCGAACGCGCGCGGCTGCGCAAGGTGTTCGAGCAGCAGCTCGACAGCGTGGTCGGCTACGTGCTGCCGGTCAAGCGCACGGACGACACGCCCGGCCTCGACGGGCCGCGCTGGCAGACGGGCCCGTGGTTCTTCCGCGACGAGCGGATGTACCTCGTGCCCGGCGATTCGCCGATGGGCTATCGGCTGCCGCTCGATTCGCTGCCGTGGGCGGCCCGCGCCGACCATCCGTATCTCGTCGAGCGCGATCCGTTCGCGCCGCGCGACGCGTTGCCGGACGCCGCCGCCATGCGCGCCCGCTACGCGGGCCCGGCCGACGCGCCGCGCTATCTGGCCGGCGTGCATCGCGAAGCATCCGCGCAGACGGTGATGCAGTGGCGCGACGATGGCACCGCCACGCGCGGCCGACCGGGCGCCGCGGACCCGCATCGCCGCCCCGAGCGCTTCGAATCGGCCGCGTGGATCACGCGCACCGCGCTGTGCGTCGAAGTGCGCAACGGCATCCTGTACCTGTTCATGCCGCCGCTTGCCGCGCTCGAGGATTATCTGGAACTGCTCGGCGCGATCGAGCTGACCGCGCAGGCGCTCGGCGTGAAGCTCGTGCTCGAAGGCTATCCGCCGCCGCGCGACGCACGGCTGAAGCTGCTGCAGGTGACGCCCGATCCTGGCGTGATCGAGGTGAACATCCATCCGGCCGCGAGCTTCGACGAACTCGTCGACCATACCGAATTCCTGTACGACGCCGCGTGGCAGTCGCGGCTGTGCAGCGAGAAGTTCATGGTCGACGGACGGCACGTGGGCACGGGCGGCGGCAACCACTTCGTGCTCGGCGGCGCGACACCGGCCGACAGCCCGTTCCTGCGCCGCCCCGATCTGCTCGCGAGCCTGATCGCGTACTGGCACAACCATCCGTCGCTGTCGTACCTGTTCTCGGGGCTGTTCATCGGGCCGACGAGCCAGGCGCCGCGTGTCGACGAGGCCCGCAACGACCAGCTCTACGAGCTCGACATCGCGTTCGCGGAGATCCAGCGCAACAAGCTGCTGTTCGGGCAGGACATGCCGCCGTGGCTCGTCGACCGCGTGCTGCGCAACCTGCTGATCGACGTGACGGGCAATACGCACCGCAGCGAGTTCTGCATCGACAAGCTGTATTCGCCCGATTCGTCCACCGGCCGGCTCGGCCTGCTCGAACTGCGCGCGTTCGAGATGCCGCCGCATGCGCGGATGAGCATCGTGCAGCAACTGCTGCTGCGCGCGCTGGTCGCGCGCTTCTGGGCCGCGCCGTACACGACGCCGCTCACGCGCTGGGGCACCGCGCTGCACGACCGGTTCATGCTGCCGGAATTTCTTCAGATGGATTTCGACGACGTGCTGGCCGAGCTGCGCGACGCCGGTTTCGCGTTCGATCCGGCGTGGTTCGCGCCGCACTTCGAATTCCGTTTCCCGCTGTTCGGGCAGATCGCGGTGAACGGGATGGAACTGTCGCTGCGCGGCGCGCTGGAACCGTGGCACGTGATGGGCGAGGAGGGCGCGGCCGGCGGCACGGTACGCTACGTCGATTCGTCGGTCGAACGGCTCGAAGTGCGCGTGACGGGGCTGAACGACAACCGGCACGTCGTGACCGTCAACGGCCGCGCGCTGCCGCTGCAACCGACCGGCACCGTCGGCGAATACGTCGCGGGCGTGCGCTACAAGGCGTGGTCGCCGCCGTCGGCGCTGCATCCGACCATCGGCGTGCACGCGCCGCTCACGTTCGACATCGTCGATACGTGGCTGCAGCGCTCGCTCGGCGGCTGCAGGTATCACGTCGCGCATCCGGGCGGGCGCAACTACGCGACGTTCCCGGTCAATGCGTACGAGGCCGAGAGCCGCCGGCTCGCGCGCTTCGTCGAGATCGGGCACACGCCGGGCCGGATGGACGTCGCGGCTGCCTCACCGAGCCGCGAATTCCCGTTCACGCTCGACTTGCGGCGGCCGTGAACGATCGATGACGGGGCGGACGACGATGCGCGGTTCGCGACCTCCGGGCCCACCGGCCGGTCGCGGCGCCGCCGGAATGCTAGGATGCGGGCAGATTGCGGCTCCGCACCGCGGCTTGCCGCCCGAATGGCGGCGTGCATGCGCGGCCGCACCCTGACGACGGAACGATATCGTGCCGCCCATTGACCTCGACCATCCCGCCGCCTTCGACGCGATGCCCACGCTTTTCGATACCGGCGCGCAGCCGGACGCCGCCGAACTGGCCGCCGCGCTCGCGGCGCCGGCCGCTGCCGGCCGCTACGACGAACTGCGCGGCAGCGCGGCCGGCCTGAACGCGCCCGCGCTTGCGCCCGCGTGGCGCAGCTTCTTCACGTCGATCGGCAGCGACGGCGTGGCCGACCTCGATCGCCGCGCCGACGCGCTGCACCGGCGCATGCGCGAGAACGGCCTGTTCTACCAGTTGCACGAGCAGCGCGCCGGCGACGGCGCGGTCGGCCCGTGGTCGCTCGACCTGCTGCCGCTGATCGTCACGCCCGACGACTGGGTCGCGATCGAGCGCGGCGTGCTGCAGCGCGTGCGGCTGCTCAATGCGACGCTGGCCGACCTGTACGGGCCGCAGACGATCCTGGAGCGCGGGCTGCTGCCGCCCGCGCTCGTCACTGGCCACCCCGGCTACCTGCGTGCGATGCGCGGCGCACACGTGCCGGGCGATACGTGGCTGCACGTCGTCGCGTTCGATCTCGCGCGCGGCCCGGACGGCCAGTGGCGGATCGTCGCGCAACACACGCAGGGCGCGGCCGGGCTCGGCTACCTGCTCGAGAACCGGCTGATCGTGTCGCGGCTCTTTCCGCGCGGCTTCCGCGGACTGCGCGTGCAGCGTCTCGCCTCCGCGTACCGCGCGCTGCTGCAAAGCATGCAGTCGCTGAGCCCCGCCGCGAAGAATTCGCGGATCGTGCTGCTGACGCCGGGGCCGCACAGCGCGACCTATTTCGAGCATGCGTATCTCGCACGCTATCTCGGCCTCACGCTCGTCGAAGGCGGCGACCTGACCGCGCGCGACAACCGCGTATTCCTGAAGACGCTGAGCGGGCTCGAACCGGTGCATGGCATCCTGCGGCGCGTCGACGACGCGTGGCTCGATCCGCTCGAACTGCGGCCCGATTCGATGCTCGGCGTACCGGGGCTGTTGCAGGCCGTGCGCGCGGGTAACGTGCTGCTCGCGAATGCGCCGGGCTCGGGCTTCCTCGAATCGCCGGCGATGCTCGGCTTCATGCCGCGTCTCGCGGAAGGCCTGCTCGGCGAAACGCTGACGTTGCCGGCCGTGCATTCGTGGTGGTGCGGCGAGGCGGCCGCGTGCGACGACGCGCTGCCGCGGCTCGCGCGCAGCATCGTCAAGGCATCCTATCCGCCCGACGTGCAGGAGAACGGCGCATTCGAACCGGTGATCGGCGCACGGCTCACGCAGGCGCAACTGGCGGAATGGCGCGCGCGGATTCTCGCGCGGCCCGAACATTACACGGTGCAGGCGGATCTGCCGCTGTCGCAGGCGCCGACCTGGCCGCGGCCCGATGCGCCCGACGGCAACGACAGCGCGCGGATCGTGCCGAAGCCGCTGCTGCTGCGCGTGTTCGCGCTCGCCGACGGCGCGCAGCGCTGGCGGCTGTTGCCGGGCGGGCTGTCGCGGGTCGGCACGCGCGACACGCTGTTCAATGCGCCGATGCCGCATGGCGGCAGTACCGTCGATACGTGGGTGATGACCGAGGGCATCGTCGATTCGACGACGCTGCTGCAGACGCACCTCGGCCCCGACGATCTCGTCGAGCGGCCGCGCGCGATCGCGAGCCGCGCGGCCGAGAACCTGTTCTGGCTCGGCCGCTACACCGAGCGCGCGACCAACCTGATGCGCCTGGCGCGTGCCGCGCTCGAACGGCTGCGCGGCGAGGACGACGTCGACAGCCCCGCGCATCTGGAGCTGATCGACACGCTGTGCCGCGACACCGGGCTGATCGCGGCCGACGCGCCGAACGCCGTCGATGCGCCGCGCGCGTTCCAGCATGAGCTGGCGACGTCGCTGACGCGCGGTGCCGACCGCACGTCGGGGATCGCGTCGTGCCTGTTCGGCATGCGCGGCGCGGCGGCCGCGATCCGCGAGCGGCTGTCGAGCGATCAGTGGCGGCTGATCGACGACGCGACGCAACTGTTCGCGGACAGCGCAGGGCAGCCGGAGGCGGAGGAGCAGATCGGCAACGAGGCTCTGCAGCTGCTGGAACGTCTCGGCCTGCTGCTCGGCGCGATCACCGGCGCGCAGACCGACAACATGACGCGCGACGACGGCTGGCGCCTGCTGTCGATCGGCCGGCAGATCGACCGGCTCGACTTCCTGTGCAGCGTGCTGAAGTTCGCGTTCGACGAAGGCGCCGTGCATCGGCAGGACGGCTTCGAACTCGTGCTGGAACTGTTCGACAGCACGATCACGTTCCGCTCGCGCTTCCAGCGCGGCTTCGACGTCGCGCCGCTGCTGTCGCTCGTCGTGCTCGATACCGACAACCCGCGTTCGCTCGGCTGGGTCGTGCAGGCGCTGCGCGGCCGGCTGACCAAAGTGGAGCGCAGCGAAGGCTATGCGCTGTCCGAACTGGCCGAGACGGTGCCGGACATCCCCGCGTGGTCGCTGCACGAGCTGTGCGAGACCACCGAAGGCGGTCGGCACGACAAGCTGCTGGCCGCGCTCGACACGACGGTGAAGGCGGTCTGGGAGCTGTCGAACCGGATCGGCGAGCGCTATTTCAGCCACGTGCGCGAGGCGGGCAGGACGCTATGGTGACGACGAAAGGCGCGCCGAAAACGCCGGCCGGTGCCGGAAGCGCACGGCAGGCGCCGGCCTCGGCTCCCGTTCCGGCTCCAGCCCAGGCCCAGAGCCAAGGCCAGGCCGCAACGAACGCACCGGCCGCCGTCGCACCGGGCCGGTTGCTGCGCGTCACGCACGACACCGAATACCGTTACGCGGCACGCGTCGAATCGGCGCAGCACCAGGCACGCCTGCAACCGCTCGCGACGCCGCGCCAGCAGGTGCTGTCGTTCTCGCTCGACATCGAGCCCGCACCGGAATCGGTCTGCACCGAACTCGACGCGTTCGGCAATGCACGTGCGTCGTTCGCGCTGAACCTGCCGCACGACACGCTGCTGGTACGCAGCCGCAGCACCGTGCGCGTGACGCCGCCCGCGTGGTCGCTCGGTGCCCGCGGCGAGCCGCCGCCCGCGATCGCGAACCCGGACGCCGCGCAGGCCACCGCGTGGGAGGCCGTGCGCGACCGCTTGCGGTTCCGCGCGGGGCAGCCTTACGACCCGGCGAGCGAATTCTTGTTCGCATCGCCGCACGTGGCGTGCGACCCCGAACTCGCTGCGTACGCGGCCGCGAGCTTCACGCCGCAACGGCCGCTGGTGCAGGCGGCGTGGGATTTGATGCGGCGCGTGCATGCCGATTTCGCGTACACGCCGAACAGCACCGACATCACGACGTCGGCGCTCGACGCACTGCGGCTGCGCAAGGGCGTCTGCCAGGATTTCGCGCACGTGATGATCGGTGCGCTGCGCTCGCTCGGGCTGGCCGCGCGCTACGTCAGCGGCTACCTGCTGACGCAGCCGCCACCCGGCCAGCCGCGGTTGATCGGCGCCGATGCGTCGCATGCGTGGGTCGAGGTGTACGACCCGGCGTGGCCCGAGGATGGCGGCTGGCTGCAACTCGATCCGACCAACGATCGTGCGCCGGGCGACGACTACGTGATGCTGTCGATCGGGCGCGACTACGCGGACGTGACGCCGCTGCGCGGCGTGATCCGCGGCGGCGGCGCGGATCAGGAGCTGAAGGTCGGCGTGACGGTCGAGCCGCTCGATGCGGCTTGAGGGCGCCGCGGGTCGCGCTTACACGCTTTAAGTCTTCGTTAATTCTGCACGCCTAGCATGGTGATGCCGGCGAACGATTCGGACCCCGGTCCGACGCGCCGGCGGCACGCGCGGGTGCGTCGACGTCACGGCGCCGCGCCGTCGCGCGTCGCCATTTCCATGCAACGGCGGCAGACCATGATCAAGCACTTCGACTACACGCTCGGCAACGAGACGATCGCGCTTTGTGCGAGCTTCGGCGCGGGCCCGGCATTCCGCCGCGTGCTCGTGAGCCGCGCGGATTCGATGGAGACGCTCGTGGTGCTCGACGCGCGCGGGCTGTCAGGCTTGCTGAAGGTCGCGACCGAGGAACCGGAAGGGCTGCTCGACGACGCGATCCGCAAGGTCGGCGACGAACAGCTCGTCGAGCAGGCAATCAGCGGCCGGACGATCGTCGAAGCCGCTTTGTGATCGCGCGGCGCGTGAGCGTGCCGGCAGGCACGGCTGCACATGCCGCGTTGTTCCGTTGCTCAGGCGGCGAACCGGTCCGTCGCCGCGATCAGCGCTTCGAGAATTCCCGGTTCGTTGTACGCGTGTCCGGCACCGGGCACGATTTCGAACGTCGCCTCCGGCCACGCCTTCGATAGCTCCCACGCCGTGCGTGCAGGTGTCGCGATGTCGTAGCGGCCCTGCACGATCACGCCCGGAATGCCGGCGAGCCGATGCGCGTCGCGCAGCAACTGGCCTTCCTCGACGAAGCCCTTGTTCACGAAGTAATGGTTTTCGATCCGCGCGAACGCGAGTGCGTAATGGCCGTCCGCGAAGTGCGCGGCGAGCGCGGGGTCGGGCAGCAGCGTGATCGTGCGGCCTTCCCAGATGCTCCACGCGCGCGCGGCTTCGAGCTTCGCGGCTTCGTCGTCGCCGGTCAGCCGACGATGGTAGGCGGCCATCAGGTCGCCGCGCTCGGCTTCCGGAATCGGTGCAAGGAAGTCTTCCCAGTGATCGGGGAACAGCCACGACGCGCCTTCCTGGTAGTACCACAGCAATTCCGCGCGACGCATCGTGAAGATGCCGCGCACGATCAGCGCGCTCACGCGTTCGGGGTGCGTCTCGGCGTACGCGATCGCCAGCGCGCTGCCCCACGAGCCGCCGAACACCAGCCATTGCTCGGCGCCGACCATCTCGCGCAGGCGTTCGATATCGGCGACCAGATCCCATGTCGTGTTGTTCTCGAGGCTCGCGTGCGGCATCGAGCGCCCGCAGCCGCGCTGGTCGAACAGCAGGATGTCGTAGCGCTCGGGATCGAACAGGCGGCGATGGTCGGGGCCGCAGCCGGCGCCGGGGCCGCCGTGCAGGAACACGGCGGGCTTGCCGGCCGGGTTGCCGCAGCGCTCCCAGTAGATGCGGTGGCCGTCGCCGGTGTCGAGGTGGCCGTGGGCGTAAGGTTCGATCGGTGGGTACACAGGCAGGCTCCGGGTGAGGGGCGAGAGGGGGCGGACGACGCGCGGGCCGGTGTGCGGGCGGCAAGGTACTGCGAAGCGTGCTGCGCCGCAAAATTCGTTGCGTGGGCATCGGACCGGCCGCCGCCGGACAAGGCTTGTCATTATGCCCATTCACCGCGCCGGACGTCGGCACGTTGTGGCAGGGCGTTCGTCGCTGGCGGTATGTGCTCCGCGGATTTTTGAAGCAATTTCATTCCGATATTTTTCATACAAAATCCCGGCGGCAGGTCGATCGGGCCGCCCGCCAACCCCTGTTTCTCCACCGTGCCAACGGAAACCAGCCGATGAACCATCGCGTCACGCAGTTGACCGGGTTGCGCGCCGTCGCGGTCGCGATGGTCGTTGCCGGTCATGCCGAGCATGTGCTGCCCGGCGGCTATACGGGCTGGTATGCGCCGTTGCGGCTGATCGCCGACGGCCGGCTCGGCGTGCTGATCTTCTTCGTGCTGAGCGGTTTCCTGATCACCAACGTGCTGCGCGCCGAGTTCGCGCGCACGGGCGGTATCGCGTTGACGTCGTTCTACGTGCGCCGCGCACTGCGGATCTGGCCGGCTTGCTACGTGTATCTCGCGGCCGTCGCGATCATGGCGTTCGCCGGCGGGTTCGACGTCGATCGCCGGCAGTGGCTCTATGCGGCGCTGCATCTCTGGAATTACTCGGCATGGTTCGGGCTGACTGGCGACAACGCGCTGCATCCGGACGGCGCGTGGTACCTCGGCCATTTCTGGTCGCTCGCGCTCGAGGAGCAGTTCTACTGGTTCTGGCCGCTGCTGTTCGTGTTCGGCATCCGGCGCGCCGGCACGCGCTGGCTGGCCGCGTTGATCCTGACCGTGCCGCTGGTGCGCGCCATCACGTATTTCGTTGCGCCGACGCTGCGCGGCCAGCTCGGGATGATGCTGCACACGGGTGTCGATCCGATCCTGATCGGCTGCTATGCGTCGCTCAACCGCGAACGGCTCGAAGCGTGGATCGGTTCGTGGCGCGGCGAGGCGCGCATCGTGACGGCGCTCGTCTTCGTCGTGCTGCTCGGCATGCCGCTCGCCGAACACCGGCTCGGCGGCTTCTGGAATGCGACGTACGGCGTGACGCTTGAAGCCGCGCTGATCGCGATCGTGATCGTCGTGCTGAATTTTCGCGGCGAGTTCTGGTGCGCGCGCTGGCTGCGCGCCGGGCCGGTGGTGTTCGTCGGCACGATTTCGTTCAGTCTCTATCTGTGGCAGCAGCCTTTTGCGAACCCGGGCCTGCCCGTGCCGCATGGGTTTCCGCTCGGCATCGTGTGGGCGCTGATGGCCGCGACCGCCAGCTATTTCGTCGTCGAGAAACCGTTCCTGCGGCTGAAGGATCGCTATACGGCGCGCGAGGCGCGACGCGTGCGGGACGACGCGTTGCGGATGCCGGCGCCGACCGAGGCGATCGGGCCGAAGGTGGTGGAGTAGGCGGGCGGGGCGGCGTCGCGCCCGCGGCATTACTTGAAGCGTTGCATCGCGGCCTGCGAATACCAGAAGTTCCGGAACATGTCGATTCCATAGGACTTGCCGTCGTAGTGGACGATCGTGCGCGCCGTGCGCTTGCCCGTATCCGAGTAATCGCCGTTCTTGCGCTGCGTCTTCGTGATGTGCGCGGTGATCGACAGGTCGGCGAAGCCGTGGCTCGACGTTTTCTCGACGGCGATCGTCATGCGGGCCTCTTCGCTGCGCGCATCGCCTGTACCTGGGCCGCAGGCGTCGCCTTCGACGCTGACCCAGCCGTACAGATTCGTGCCGAACACCGAGCGGATACGGCCGCCTTCACGCACCCACAGTGTCAACTCTTCACTGGTGCTGGCATCCGGGCAACTCGGCCCGCGCGCGCTGCTCGTAAACACAACGCCGAACGCGCGCACGTCGGGCGACAGACGGTAGGGCGCCGTGTCGATGCGATAGCTGTTCTCGCCGATCTCCGTCGCCGCATCTTCTTCGACCACCGACCGATCGGCCGCCACGACCTTGCCGCCTTCGACGAGCGCGACGACCTGCAGCTTTTTGCTTTCGTCCGGGTTCTTGCTCATCGGCAACGAATCGAACGCGACGGCCGCGATCGTTGTGTCAGGGGCGTTCGGCATGGCCTTGCACGCCGACGCGACGACGAGCCGGTCCGCGTCGCGCGTGGCGATGCGTGCGCTCGCGATGCCGGCCCAGCGGGCGACGGCCGTGACGGTTTCGTCGTCGCAAGGAGGATTGTCGGCGGCGTGAACAGTAGGAGCGGCGGCCAGCGCGAGCAGTGGGACGAGGCGAAGGCGTGCGGCCATGGGCATCATTGAAACAGTGTCGCGGGTTTCAAGGGAGGGCGCTCGCCGGCCTGAAGCCCGCTTTCCGAGCCGCGACGATCGCTCGTCGCTTTTCGGCGAGGGACGGACATCGCGTGATGCGCTCATTGCTTCTGCTTCGCTGCGACAGGTGTATCGCTCGTCTGTAGTCCATGCCGCCGAAGGACGATGGAAACGATCGACCACATCTGATTGTTGACTTGCTGAGATAGCGTGGCCATATAGTGCGTCGTATCGCTGTCTCGCATCGCGATCGTCCACCTTTGCATGACCGGATCCTGAAGCATTGCGATGAGATGCCGGAGTTCATCGTCCGAGAATCTTGCGTTCTTGATGAAACGTCTTGCCAGAAGCGCCTGCTCGCCGTATCCGGATCGGATTTTGTTCGAGATGATTTCATCGACGTCGGCGCGGACGGATTGCCAAGTATTGGCCGGAACATCTGCATTGAATCGCTTGGACGCATCGATCAGATAACCGGCCATGGTCTTTTCCATGCTGGCAGGATCTCCACGCTCGGTCAGCGCGACCGCTTGATCGATCAGGGCCTCGGTCGCGGCGTCGCTCTGCGCGGCGTGAGCGTGCCCACTCGGAAAGACGACGAACAGCGATGCCGCGATGACTCCCGCTCGGGAGAAGGCGACACGATTCCTGATCATGGACTTCCAGTCGTTCATTGTGGGAATTTGCATTGCCCTACACGTTGTGCGGTGAATTAAAAATTCGAGGATGCGTGATGGAGGTGCGACCGCGGGCAAATTCTACACACGATGTCCCATTTGACCGAACCCGAACGCGCTGTCTCACATCCGCCGGGAACCCCGCACAAATGAAAAAGGCCCTTGCGGGCCTTTCGTCGACGAAGTTACAGACAACGCTTACCGCGTCAGCGCCGTAAACCCTTCCAGCAACCGCTCGACATCAGCCGCCTGAATCGCGCCCATCGTCGAGATCCGGAACAGTTCCTTCGACAGCCCGCCTTGCCCCGCGTAAATCACGAAGCCACGCGCCTTCAGTCCGTCGTGCAGCGCTTCATACGTCACACCCTGCGGCAGCCGATACGCACGCAGCACGACCGACGACGCACCTTCCGGCAGCACCAGCGGCATCCCGCGCGCGGCAAGCCCGGCTTGAGCCTGATCGGCAAGCCCCTTGTAATGCGCATGCCGCGCACGCCAACCGCCGGCCTCATCAAACTCACGCAGCGCCTCGACGAGCGCGTAATACGCATGTACGGACGGCGTAAACGGCGTATTTCGCTGATCCTGCAGCTTCGCGAGACGACCGAGATCGAGGTAATACGTACGGCTCGCCGCTTTCGCGAGCGCGCTGCGGCGCACGATCACGAACGCCGCGCCCGGCACGCCGTGCAGGCACTTGTTCGCGGTCGCGGCAACCGCATCGATGACGCCGCCTGCAAAATCGATCGCTTCCGCGCCGAAGCTGCTGACGCCGTCCACGAGCATCTTCACGCCGCGCGCACGGCACACTTCTGCAATCGCGCCGAGATCGTTCAGCCGGCCCGTCGTCGTTTCATGATGGATCACCGCGACGTGCGAATACCCACCCGCATCGAGCTTCGCCCCGATCTGCGCGAGATCGGGCGCCTGCATCCATTCATGCTTCAACACGTCATGCGCGATGCCGTACTGCGTGGCGATCTGCGTGATCCGCTCGCCGTACACGCCGTTCTCGATCACGAGCAGCTTGCCGTCCTGCGGCACGAGCGCCGCGATCATGCTTTCGACGGCAGCCGTGCCCGAGCCCGTCATCAGCACGGCGGCCCATTCGGCCGGATCGAGTTCGTACGCGGCGACGAGGCGCGCGCGCGCTTCGTCCTGCAGGTCGAAGAATTCGCTTTCGCGATGGCACAGATCGGGTTGCAGCAGGCTGCGGCGCACGCGTTCGGAGAGCGTGACCGGGCCGGGGTTCAGCAGCAGCATCAATGGGCTCCTTCAACGTGGGCTTCGGTCTGCGCGGCGCCGATGTGCCGCATCAGACGGGTCTTGACCTCGACCGGCGTGACGGTCGGGCGGGGCAGGCCGTCGGGTACGCCCGTGCGGATCGCCACGCGAACGAATTGCGCACCGTCACTCGTTGCGGCGAGCGTCGCATCGAGCACGTCGAGCGTATCGCCTTCGACCGCCGACGCGTAGCCGCACGCGGCCGCGACACCCGCGAACGACACGTGCTGCGACACCGTCGCCTGGCCGCCCGTCGATTCGTGCGCGCCGTTGTCGAGCAGCACGTGCGTGAGATTGGCCGGGCCGTAGGTGCCGAGCGTCGCGAACACGCCCATGCGCATCAGCGCGGCGCCGTCGCCGTCGACGGCCACCACGTGCAGGTCGGGGCGCGCGAGCGCGAGGCCGAGCGCGAGCGGCGTCACGCAGCCCATCGAGCCGACCATGTACAGCTGGTTCGGGCGATCGTCGAGTGCGTAGAGCTCGCGACCGCAGAAACCGGTCGACGCGAGCACGACGGTCGAATCGACCGGCGTATGCGCGATCACGCGCTGCAGCGCGTCGTGACGGGTCGGCCACGCGTCGGTCGATGCGGCGTGCGACGCCGATTGCGCGGCGACGTGCGCACGCGGCTTCGCGGCCGGGTTCGCCTTCAGCTCATACGGCGCGACGCTGCCTTTCTGCATCACGAGCGCGTACGGGCGGCCCGTTTCGTCCATGTGCGCGATCGCGCGGTCGAGTGCCGGGCCGACCTGTTCGGGGTCGGTCGGGAACGTCTCCCACGGGATCTCCATCGTGTCGAGCATCGCGGGCGTGATCGGGCCCATCAGTGCGTGCTGCGGCTCGTCGGCCACGCCCGGCTGGCCGCGCCACGTGACGATCAGCAGTTGCGGCAGGCGGAACGTCCACGTGAGCGACGTGAGCGGGCTCACCGCGTTGCCGAGGCCCGAGTTCTGCATCATCGCGATCCCGCGCTTGCCGCCGAGCGTCGCGCCCGCGATCAGCGCGACCGCGTCGCCTTCGTTCGCGGCCGACACATAGTGCAGCGTCGGGTCCTGCAACACGTAATTGATGAACGGCGTCAGGTACGAGCAGGGCACGCCCGCGTACCAGTCGAAGCCGCGTTCGCGCGCGGCTTCGACGAACTGGGCCGCTTCGATCATTGCGCGCCCCCGTTGCCGGTGCCCGGTTCCGACAGCGGCGTCTGGCCGTGCGCGAAGTCGCCCGCGCGGCGGAAGTCTTCCAGATCGTTGACGCCGCGCCAGTGGCCGTGCACGTACTGCACCTCGATCTTCTCGCCGGCGGCGATCAGTTCGTTCAGCAGCGACGGAATGTCGAGCGTGTCGAAATCAGGACGCGCCTGCAGCGTCGCGAGCATCGCCTTCAGGCGATCGACGCCCGCGCCGCGCACGTTCAGCAGGCCGATCCAGCGGCCGTGCGGCGTGCCCGTGGCGACGTCGCTCGACACGCGTTGCAGGTAGGTCTTCTGGCCGAACAGGCCGCGATCGTCGGCCGCCGAGCAGAGGGCGAAGTCGCGCACGCTCTGGTTGGTCTCGGTGAGCGACGAATCGACCACCACGCTGAACTCGGCCTCGCTCTCCGCGAGGTCGCGCACGATGTAGCTGCGGAACAGCAGGTCGCCGTACGAGATCACGGTGTCGCCGGTCAGGCGTTCGGCCGCGCAGGCGAGCGACGCGAGCTCGCCCGTTTCCGCGTGGCGTTCGTTGACGACGAGCTTGATGCCCGACGTGTCGATCGCGTCGGCGCGATAGCCGCCGACCACGGTGATGTCGTTCACGCCGTGCGTCTTGAAGCCGTCGACGAGCCAGCGCAGCAGCGGCTTGCCGGCGACCGGCAGCATGACCTTCGGCTTGTCTTCGGTCACGGCTTCGAGGCCCTTGCCGCGGCTCGCGGCGAGCACGATCGCGGCATTCGACGCGCGCGACGACGACGACAGGTAGATCCGCTCGGCGGCCGAGTACTCGTCGGCGTCCTGCAGGCGGAAGATCTCGTTGACCGATGCCACGCGGTCCTCGACGTTGATCAGCGTTTCGCTCTCGTGGATCTCGCGCGCGGTCGCCTGCATCGCGGATGCCGACGCGCGGATCAGGTGGTTCGCCCAGATCACGGTGCTGATGCCGGCCTGGCGGAACACGTCGGTCGGCGTGCTGTAGTACTTGGTCGGCACGATCACGAGCGGTGCCTTGCCGCTCCATTCACGTGCGAACTGCAGGATCTCGTCGGGGCGCGACAGCTTGCTGTGAATCAGGATCGCGTCGGCGCCCGCTTCCGCATACGCGTTCGCGCGGCGCAGCGCCTCGTCCATCCCCCAGCCTGCGATCAGCGCCTCGACGCGCGCGACGATCGAGAAGTCGGGATCGGTCTGCGAATCCTTGCCGGCCTTGATCTTGCCGCAGAACTCGTCGATTTCCGCGAGCGGCTGGCGCTCGCCGCCGATGAAGCTGTTCGTCTTCGGGAACTGCTTGTCCTCGATGCACACGCCCGCGATGCCGCGCTGTTCGAGCTTCTTCACGAGGCGGCGCACGTTGTTGAAGTTGCCGTAGCCGGTGTCGCCGTCGAGCAGGATCGGCAGGTCGCTCGCGTCGGCCATGAATTCGAGCACGTCGACGACCTGGGTCCAGCTCGCTTCGTTGTTGTCGCGCACGCCGAACTGCGCGGAGATCGCGAGGCCCGAGGCCCAGATGCCCTTGAAGCCGGCCTCGCGGACGATCCGCGCGGACAGGCCGTTGTGCGCTTCCATCAGGAATTCGAGATCGCTGCTGACGAGCATGCGGCGTAGGCGCGCGCTGCGTGATTCGGTGAAGTTGGGTTCGCGTGCGTTCATCGTGCGGCTCCGGCGGTGGTGCGTTGAATCAGGGGAAGAATGTCTTGCGTCGCGCGTGCGACGTCGTTCGGGAAATCGATCTCGATCCACGGCAAGCCGGTGACGTCGGCGACGTCGAACGAATGGCCGCCTTCGAGCAGCAGGTCGCGCACGGCTTCCTCGTGCGGCATGTTCGCGCGGCCGCTGTCGACGTAGCCCGCGACGAGGGTCGCGAGGCGGCGCGCGGTGCCTTCGGTGAAGCGGAAGAAGCCGACCGATTCGCCGATCGTGTCGTAGTCGAGGTCGATCGCGAGCTGCTTGCGCAGCTCGACCGGCACGCCGTTCTTCAGGCACAGCTTGACGGGTTCGTCGCCGGCCTCGAAGTCGCGGTCGATCAGCAGGCGGTCGACCGACTTGTCGGCGTCGGCCACCAGCGCGTGCAGGATGTTCTCGTCGTACAGCACGTCCGCGTCCATCAGCAGCACGTCGCCGCCGCGTGTCATCGCATCGGCGACGGTATGCACGGTCAGCACGCTGCCGAGGTCGTAGCGGTCGTTGATCACGATCTCGGCGGTGCGGCCGAGGCGCTTCAGTTCCTGCTCGACCTTCTCGTGCTGGAAGCCGAGCCCGAGCACGATTTCATCGACGCCCGCGGCGTCGAGCACGCGCAGATGGCGCTCGAGCAGCGACACGTCGTCGAAGCGCAGCAGGCACTTCGGGAACTGCGCCTCGGGCGGTTGTTGCAGGCGCAAGCCGAGGCCTGCCGCAAGAATGATGGCTCGCATGGGTTCTCCAACCAAAAAGCCGGCGATCTGAACGATCAGTCGGCGAGCGGCTGCGGCGCACGGCGCCGCTGCCAGTTTCTTTCACTGAAATGCAGATAGAGCAGGCCGGGCAGGCCGAGCGCGAGTTCGCGCGCGCGCTTCGCGAGCGACAGCGCGAGCGCCGCGTCGGGCGGCAAGCCGACCAGCGGCGCGAGCAGCAGGTAGCCGCCTTCCTGCGCACCGAGCGAGCCCGGGATCGCGAAGGCCGCGCCGCGAATCGCCTGGCCGACGCTTTCGAGCAGCAGCGCGTCGAGCCAGCTCACCGGATGCCCGAGGAAGTGCAGCGCGAGCCACACTTCCGCGGTGCCGACGATCCAGCCGGCGAGACTCAACGCGAAGGTCTTCGCGACCTTCGCGCGATCGCGGTACAGCGCGCCGACCGCGTCGTCGATCGCATCGGCGCGCGTGGCCAGCGACGACCAGTCGCGCGGGCCGAGCAGCTTCGACGCGAGGCGCAGGCCGCGGCCGAACAGCCCGCGCCGCTGCGCCGCGTAGAACGCGACGGCGAGCGCGCCGAGCACGCCGGTGGCGATCAGCGCGGGCGTGCGCAGATACGCGACCGATTCGTGCGTCGCATACAGGCTGAACGCGGCGATGCCGATCAGCGCGAATGCCATCTGCGAGAGCGCCTGCATCGTCGTGCTGACGGTCACGGCGGCGGCCGCGTCGGCCATCCGCGTGCCGCGCTGCGCGAGGTGGCGTACCATCAGCACCGGGCCGCCGATCTGCCCGGCGGGCAGCAGGCTGTTCACCGATTCGCCGACCCAGCGGGCGCGCAGCGCGTTGCCGAGTTCGGCGCCCGGCTGCCCGCGGCGGAACATCACGGAGATCGCGACCGCATCGATCGCGAGCGGCACGACGTGGAACGCCGCGACGAGCGCGAGGCCCCAGCCGGCCGCGAGGAACGTGGATGCGACCGCGCCGACGCCCTGCCAGGCCAGCAGTGCGATGAAGAGTGCGGTCCCGAGGGACAGCAGGATGAGGCCCGCGCGTGTCATGACCCGCTCGTGCGTCGCGTCGCCAGTTGCTTGAACACCTGGCGGAAACCGAAATACGCGATCGCGTCCTTCATGTTCGAGATGAAGCGCTTCCACGGCCGCATGCCGGGGTTCGTCACGTATTCGAACGTGAGCGATACGCGCATCTCGTTCTGGCCGAGCGGCGTGATGCGGTGGCGCAGCTTGTCGCCGTCGAACAGCACGATGCCGCCGTCGGCGATCTGCACGGAGCCCGGTTCGTCGGCGACGTCCGGGTTGCGCGTATGCAGCTCGTAGTCGAGCCGGCACGACGATTCGTCGATCACGCCGATCAGCAGCGTGTAGCGCCGGCCGTCGTAGTACGACGTGTCGTAGTGCCAGCCGATGTGGTCGCCGGGCTTCGTGTAGTAATACAGCGCGTACGCGTGCGGATCGTCGGCCGGCGACAGCATCAGCTTGTCGCCGGTGATCTTCTCGAGGAAGGAGATGAGTGCCTTCGAGCGATACAGCTCGGCGATGTAGGGTGCCTGCTCGTCGATCGTATGGCGGCTGACGCTGCCGCCCTGCTTGTGGCCGGGCAGGTAATTGCGGTTCAGGCCGGCCTGCATCGCGCGGGCAGCGTTCGCCAGCTTCGCGTGCGCGTCGGCCGGCAGGAAGGCGTCGAGATAGAGGAACGAGCCCTGGCGCGTGTAGTCGCCGCGCAGGCGGTCGAGGTCGAGCTGGCCGACGCAGTCGGCCACGGTGCGATCGGGATCAGCCGCGGCCGCGCGCACGGGCGCGGGGCGTGCCGGGCTCAGCACGGAATCGTCGCGCGTGCTAGGAGTCATTTGGAAGCCTGGATTTCGGTTGGGTTCTGCGCGGCCGGGTTCTGCGGAAGGTTGCCGCGCCGCACGATGCGCCACCAGTCGATCACGACCCAGGCGGCGAACAGCGGGGCGCCGATCGACGCCGCGAGCAGGAACGGCTCGACGCCGTCCACGAGCGTCACGATCGGCAGCAGGTACAGCACGTCTTCGGTCTCGAAGCCGCCGGCGAACGCCTGCTTGGTGCCGGCCTTGCCGGCGATCGACTCGATCCGCATGCGAAGGAAGAAAATCAGGGCGACGGCCGCGCCGGCCACCGCGCCGAGCAGCACCGGCGACGCGGCCATCTGGCCGCCCTGCGCGACGATGCCGACGCCCATGCTGACGAACAGCGCGACCGTGACGAGCGCATCCGCCGCGAGGTCGTAAAAATGACCGATCTTGCTGGACTTGCCGCTGATGCGCGCGAGCTCGCCATCGGTGTGGTCGACGAAGTTCGACAGCACGATCAGGAACGCGCCGGCATTGCTCCAGCCGAAGCCGCCGTGCGCGAGGCACCAGGCGCCGGCGAGGCCGATCAGCAGACGAAGGGTAGTGAGGTGATTCGGGGTGACCGGCGTGTCGACGAGCGGTCGGACAAGCGAGCGCGCGAGCCGCGCATCCCAGGTGCGTGGCGGGGGCGGCTCGGGTCGTGTGGCGGTTTTTCTTTGGTCCATCGGCGAAATATATACGGAATTGTAATTTGGTGCTTTTTATTCGATCAATGTCCTGACATACGGGAGTGTTACCGCGTCTTGCAGGCATCGGCCGGTTCAAAAACGCACGTGCGAACGGAGCGGCCAACCGGGCCGCCGGACCCGTCTTCCAGTGTGGTCCTCATCGCGCCGCTGTCAAGGCCGGACGGGCCTCGCAGGCCGATCCGACCGGGGTTTTCGCGCCGGTCGGCTGGTGTCGCGCAGCGCACGCGACCTTGATCTCCGTCAGGCCCGGAAAAGCCGCATCGGGCGACAATCGGCCGCGCCGGACTGGTATCGGCGATTGCCGGGCCAAAGGCGGCCAATGTCGATGCAAATCGGTCGATTGACGCGCGCCGGTCGGCGATCGCGAACCGGCGATTCGCCCGATGCTTTCATGTACCTTTCGCGTGCACCCGGCGCGGGCGGATCGCCTGTCACAGAACGGTCGTTCGATACCCGGCAAATCCGGCAAGGATCTTTTGCATCCAGCGGACATTTCGCAGCGATGGCCTCTGCGATACTCCGGACCGTGCCCGTGGTGCCGGGCCGCCCCTCGCGGCCCCAAGGGCTTCGCGTCGCTCAGGAGACACCCCCCGCGACGTCAACGACAGACCCAAGCGTCAGATAACCAGCCATGTCTTCTTCACGCATCCTCGCTCCCGCCCTGCGTTCGCTCGTCCGCACCGCCGACGAAGCCGCCGCGCTGATCCGCCCCGGCATGACCGTCGCCATGAGCGGCTTCACCGGGTCGGGCTATCCGAAGGCCGTGCCGACCGCGCTGGCCGCCCACATCGACGCGGCGCACGCGCGCGGCGAGGACTTCCGGATCAACGTGCTGACGGGCGCGTCGACCGCACCGGAACTCGACGGCGCGCTCGCCCGCACCAACGGCATCTCGATGCGGCTGCCGTACCAGTCCGACCCGACGTTGCGCGACAAGATCAACGGCGGCGAAGTCGATTACCAGGACGTCCACCTGAGCCACGTCGCGCAATACGCGTGGTTCGGGCTGTACGGCGATCTCGACGTCGCGATCGTCGAGGTCGCGGGCATCCGCGAGGACGGGCTGCTGATCCCGTCCGCGTCGATCGGCAACAACAAGACCTGGCTGGAGCGCGCGAAGCACGTGATCCTCGAAGTGAATGCGCGGCAGCCGCTCGGCCTCGACGGGATGCACGACATCTATTACGGCACCGCGCTGCCGCCGCACCGCAAGCCGATTCCGCTGACGAAGAGCGACGACCGGATCGGCGAGCCGTACCTGCGCTGCCCGGCCGACAAGATCGTCGCGATCGTCGAGACCGACGCGCCCGATCGCAGCAATGCGTTCAGCGCGCCGGATGCGACGTCCAAGCAGATCGCGCTGCAGCTGATCGACTTCCTGCGCCACGAAGTAAAGCGCGGCCGCCTGCCGGAAAACCTGCTGCCGCTGCAGTCGGGCGTCGGCAACATCACGAACGCGGTGCTCGCGGAGCTCAGCTCGGCCGGCTTCTCGAACCTGACGGCCTACACCGAGGTGATCCAGGACGGCATGCTCGACTTGCTCGACGACGGCACGCTGAGCTTCGCGTCGGCCACCGCGCTGTCGCTGAGCCCGGCCGCCGTGCAGCGTTTCGCCGACGAAATCGCGACGTTCCGCGAGAAGATCGTGCTGCGCCCGCAGGAGATCAGCAACCATCCGGAGCTCGTGCGCCGGCTCGGCTGCATCGCGATGAACGGGATGATCGAAGCCGACATCTACGGCAACGTGAACTCGACCCACGTGATGGGCACGAAGATCCAGAACGGCATCGGCGGCTCGGGCGACTTCGCGCGCAACGGCTACCTGTCGTGCTTCATGTCGGCGAGCACCGCGAAGGGCGGGGCGATCTCGCGGATCGTGCCGATGGCGAGCCACGTCGACCATACCGAGCACGATGTCGCGGTGGTCGTCACCGAGCAGGGGCTGGCCGACCTGCGGGGCCTGTCGCCGAAGCAGCGCGCGCGCAAGATCATCGCGACCTGCGCGCACCCGGACTACCGCCCGATGCTCGAGGACTACTTCGAGCGGGCGTCGCGCGACAGCTTCGGCAAGCACACGCCGCACCTGCTCGCCGAGGCGCTGTCGTGGCACGAGCGCTACGTGCGCACCGGGACGATGAAGGCCTGACGCGGCCTCGGACGGGCGCATGCGTGCCCGTCAATCCAGCGCCGCATGCGCGACGTCGACGCTCGCCGTCTTCTGCGGCGGGCGGATCAGCAGCAACAGCGGGATCATCAGCAGCGTCGCGACGAACATCAGCTTGAAATCGTTCAGGTACGCGATCATCGCGGCCTGCTGGTTGATCGTGCGGTCGAGCAGCGCGAGGTCGACACGGCTGCCGGCCAGCGCCTGCACGGCCGGGTCGAACGGCGTGATGTGGGTCGCGAGGTCGGCATGCGCGACCTGCGTGTTGCGCGTCATCAGCGTCTGCACGATCGAGATGCCGATACTGCTGCCGATGTTGCGCATCAGGCTGTAGGTGGCCGTGCCGTCCGCGCGCAGCTCGGGCGGCAGCGTCGAGAACGACAGCGCGCTCAGCGGCACGAACACGAGCCCGAGGCCGAAGCCCTGGATCACGCCGGGCCATACGATGTCCGCTTCGGACAGCACGATCGTGTACTGCATCATCTGCCACAGCGCGAGCGCGGAAATCGCCAGCCCGGCGAGCAGCAGCATCCGCGCATCCACGTATTTCAGCAGCCTCCCGACGAACAGCATCGCGATCATCGTGCCGGCGCCGCTCGGCGCGGTGACGAGGCCCGTCGTCGCGACCGGGTAGCCCATCAGGTTCTGCAGCATCGGCGGCAGCAGCGCGCGAGTGGCATACAGCACCGCGCCGACCACGAAGATGAACAGCGTGCCCGTCGCGAAATTCGGATCGCGCAGCAATTCCGACTTGAAGAACGACGCCTTGCCGACGGTCGCCGTGTGTGCGAGGAAGAACGCGAAGCTCAGGGCCGCGACGAGCGCCTCGATGCGGATCTCGTACGAACCGAACCAGTCGAGCTGCTCGCCGCGATCGAGCATCGCCTGGAACGCGCCGATCGCGAGCGCGAGCGTCGCGAAGCCGAACGCGTCGAATTTCACGTGCGGACGCGGCGCGCGTGCCGGCAGGAAGGTCATCACGCCGGCGAGCGCGAACGCGCCGATCGGCACGTTGATGAAGAACACCCAGCGCCAGTTGTAGCTGTCGGTGAGCCAGCCGCCGAGCGTCGGGCCGAGAATGGGGCCGACCATCACGCCCATTCCCCAGATCGCCATTGCCTGGCCCTGTTTCTCGCGAGGATTGATGTCGAGCAGGATCGATTGCGACAGCGGCACCAGCGCGGCGCCGAACACGCCCTGCAGCAGCCGCGCGCCGACGATCTGCACGAGCGTCTCGGACAGCCCGCACAGCGCCGACGCGACCGTGAAGCCCGCGATCGACACGATCAGCAGCCGCTTCACGCTGAGCCGGTCGGACAGCCAGCCGGTGAGCGGCGTCGCGATCGCCGCGGCGACGATGTAGGAGGTCAGCACCCACGTGATTTCGTCCTGCGACGCGGACAGCGTGCCCTGCATGTGCGGCAGCGCGACGTTCGCGATCGTGCTGTCGAGGGTCTGGATCAGCGTCGCGAGCATGATCGACAGGGTCAGCATCGGCCGGTTCAGGGCGGGCGAGGCGGGAGTATCGGCGGCGTCGGCGGCGGGGTTCAAGCGGTGTCTCCGTGGGGCGGCCGCCGTGGTCGGCGATCCGGTATGGCGTGAATTATAAGCATGCTTATTATATAGCCGCTTATCGCCGGGTCGCGAGCCACGGGCCGGTTCCGGCTTGACCCTATAATCGCCGCATGGACAAGACCTACGAGAACCGGATCGGTTACCTGATCGCCGACGTGGCCCGCCTCAATGGACGCCTGTTCGACCGGCGCGCGAAGCGCATCGGGCTGACGCGGGCGCAAAGCCGCGTGCTCGCGTACCTGACGTGGAAGGGCGAGATGAACCAGGCGCGGCTCGCCGAATGGCTCGAGATCACGCCGATCTCGCTCACGCGGCTGCTCGACCGGATGGAAAGCTATGGCTGGATTGAACGCATCGCGAACGACGACGATCGCCGCGCGTTCGTAATCCGGCTGACCGACAAGTCGCGCGAGATCTTTCCGCAGATGCTGGAGGTGGGCGATACCGTCGCCGACGACGGGCTGCGCGGCTTCACGCCCGACGAGCGCGATACGCTGGTGCGGCTGCTCGGGCGAGTGCGCCGCAACCTGATCGACTGTGGCGGCGAGTGACGCGGGCGTCCGGCCGGGTGCACCGGGCAACGGGAAGGCGTCGTGAATCCCGGCCCGCGTACGAGCACGATGAAGGCGCGCCGCAAGAAGGCGGCCGAGGAGATGCCGGCGCGCTGCTTAACGGGACAGCGCCGCCAGCATGTACGCCGCAAGATAGAGCCCCACCCCGTACGACAGATGCGTGACGAGGCTGCGCCGGCGCGCGACACCCGGCTGCGGCGTGCGCGACGCCGCGATGCCGAAGCCGAACGCCGGCTGCATCACGAAGAATGGCGCGACCACGCTCGCGAGCCCGGCGACGACTGCGGGAAGCGGCGTCGGCGCATCGATCCATGCCGGGCCGGCAATCAGCACGGGTAGTGCCGCGAACGCGATGCCGATCGCGTAATGCGCGACCCAGCCGAGCGCGCGTTCGCCGGCCACGGGTGCGGCGGCGACGATCGACGCATGCCGGAACCGGCCGTGCATCATGTGGCCGAGCCAGCGGCCGACCAGCGCGTAGTCGAGCGACGGAATCCCGAACGCATGCCGCCGGAACAGCGTCCATAGGTCCATCAACAGCGTGGCGCCCGCGCCGATCAACAGCAGTTTGAGCAGGATGTCGGACGGGCTCATCGCGCACCTCCGCAGCGAGTAGCGATGCGGTATGGCGGAATACGACGCGGGTTCAACGGTTTCATGGCGGTCCGGGCTTGTCTTCATGGAGTCGAGCGACTATCTTGCAACTTCAAGTTCACTTGAGGTCAAGCATGAGCCGACTGGACATTGCGGACGTGGCGCGGCGCACGGGGCTGCCCGCCTCGACGCTGCGTTACTACGAGGAAAAAGGGCTGATCGTTCCGATCGGCCGGCATGGGCTGCGGCGGCAATACGACGAGGCGGTGCTGGAGCGCCTGGCGTTGATCGCGCTCGGCCGCGAGGCCGGTTTCTCGCTCGACGACATCCTCGCGATGGTCGGCGCGGAGGGCCGACCCGCGATCGATCGCGCCAAGCTCGACGGCAAGGCCGACGAGCTCGACCGCACGATCCGCCGTCTCGGCGCCGTGCGCGATGCGCTGCGGCATGCGGCCGTGTGCCCGGCGGCGAACCATCTCGAGTGCCCGTCGTTCCAGAAGCTGCTGCGTATTGCCGCGCATCGTCATCCGGCGCGCCGTGCGAAGGGGGAAGGGGCGTAGGCGGCGAGCCGGCGCGAAGCGGGCGGCGCGGTAGCGGGTCGACAGGAAGGCGGCGACGTGGCGATGTAGTCGGCTTGACGTGCCGGGTCGAGAAAAGGCGATGCCGTCAGTGGGGCCTTCGACGTCAGCGAAGCCGCCTACGCCGGACTCACCCCGCGTAATACACGCGGCATTCCATCTCGCGCCCGCGCACGATCCGCTTGCCGACGAGCGCGCCGTACGTTTCGGTGAAGACGGTGCGCTGGTGCTCGCACTGCACGGCGTCGTAGAAGTAGAGCGAGACCCAGTCGGTCGGCCGGCCGGCTTCCGGCGTGCGCATGGCCGCATGCTGGCTCAGCGCCGTGAAATGCCAGCCGCCCTTGGTCATGTGCATCACCGGCGGCGGCACGTAGCCGTCCGCGTTCAGGCGCCGGTGCGCGAGCGTCGGCAGCACACCCGCGGCCGCCTTGTTGCGGTACTGGCGATCGATGTACAGCAGCAGCTCGACGGGCGGTTCCGTGCCGGGGCCGGCGCTTTGCATGTGGCCTTGCCAGCGCCGGCGGCGGCTCAGTACGTCGTCGAGCGCGGCGCGGATGCCGGCCGCGCGCCGCGGGCCGACGCCCGCGATCATTTCGAGCTGGCCGTTGCGCGCCGCGCGTTCGAGCTCCTCCAGCGTGTCGATGTGCAGCGCGTCATGAATGCGCAGTGCGAGCGCGTGGCCGATGCCCGGCACCGCTTCGAATGCCGACGCGCGTTCCGCGTCACCGCGCAAGCGGTCGAGCTGGCGCCAGCGGCCCGTCACCAGCAGCTCGGCGATCGCCTGCGCGACGCCCGCGCCGATGTCGGGCAGCGCGCCGAGCGCCTCGACGCCGCCGGTGTCGAACACGCCGCGGATGTCGCGGTCGAGCGCGTCGACCGTATCGGCCGCGGCGCGGTATGCGGCCACCCGGTACGGGTTCGCGCCCTGGTCGACGAGCCACTGCGCGGCCTCGCGCAGGCAGGCCGCGACAGGCCGGTTTTCCTCGTACGTCTGGCTGACGGTCGACTGCATGGCAAGGGACCCGGAAAGCACAAACGGAATGGACGCGGCGAGCGGTGCGCCGGTCGGCTGTCAACCATTGTCGCGACGCGCGATGAAGAAAACTTGATGCGCGTCAATGGCAAACGTAACACAGGCGCGCGGCGCACGGTCGTGCCGGAACGCGGCACGACCGTGCGCGTTGCGCGATGCGCTTACGCGTCGAGAAACGACTGCGCGTTCTCGGCCTCGGCGGCCGTACGCAGCGCGGCGAGCGCCCGTTTCTCGATCTGCCGCACGCGCTCGCGCGACATCCCCGCATCCTGCGCGATCGCGTCGTAGGTGTCGGGCTCGGCGCCGCCGAGGCCGAACCGCCGGCGCAGCACGTCGGCCTCGGTCGGCGTGACCGACCGCAGCAGCGAGCGCACGCAGTCGCGCATGCGCGTGTCGGCCAGTTGCTCGAACGGGCTGGCCGACGCCTGGTCCTCGATCAGTTCCACGAGGCCGGTGTCCGCGTCCGGCAGCGGCGTATCGAGCGAGACCGGCTCGGCGGGCAGCGCGAGCACCGCGCGCAGCTTGTCTTCGGCGAGGCCGGTTTCAGCCACGAGCTCGGCCGGCGTGGCGCGGCGGCCCGTGCGCTGGCGAAAGCGCAGTGCATGCCGCTGCACGCGCTGGTACTGATCGCCGACGTGCACCGGCACGCGGATCGTACGCGAGCGATCCGCGACCGCGCGTGCGATCGCCTGGCGAATCCACCAGGTCGCATAGGTCGAGAACTTGAACCCGCGCCGGTATTCGAATTTCTCGATCGCGCGCATCAGGCCGAGACAGCCGTCCTGCACGAGGTCGGACAGATCGACGCCGCGGTTCACGTACTTGCGCGCGATCGACAGCACGAGCCGCAGGTTCGCCTCGAGCATCGCACGCGTCGCGTCGCGCACTTTTTGCTGGCCGTCGCTCAACGCGGCTGCGAGTGCGCGCCGCGCGACCGCGTCGAAGCATGCGGCGTCAGCCGCCGACGGATCATCGGAGGCGGCCGCGAGCGCGCGCACGGTACGGCTTGCGTCGTCGACGGCCGGTGCGACCCAGGCGAGCGAGCCGAGCAGGGCGGCCACGTGGTTGCGCGCGTCGCGGTAGTCGGCCGAACGGCTGCCATGCGCATGCAATGCATCACGCAGTGCCGACACCGCTGCCTGCAGCGCATCGTAGCGGGCGGGCGCGGGCGTTTCGCCATCCTCTTCATCGGGCGATCCGGTTGTGCCTGTTGCGCCGGTTGCGCCCGTCGCGCGATGACGCTCGAGCAGTACGTCGACGGCGGGCGGATAGCCGGCGATCGCATGCAGCACCTGATGACGGCCCGTCTCGATCTCGCGGGCGAGCACGATTTCGCCTTCGCGCGTGAGCAGCGGCACCGCATGCATGCGCCGCATGTAGAGCGCGAGCGGATCGGTCGACGCGCTGGTACCGCGCGCGAGGTCGCCGAGCATGGCCCGGCCTTCGTCGAGCGCGTCGCGATCGACCTCGACCGGCGCCGCGCCGGCAAACGGTGCAGGCACGGCCGGCTCGTCGAGTACCGCGATGCCGATGTCGGCCAGCGCGGCGCGCACGACGTCGAGCGCGTCGGGGCTGTCGCTTTCGGGCGGCAGCGCGTCGACGAGGTCGGCGTGCGTCAGATAACCCTGCTCGCCGGCGAGCGCCAGCAGCTGGATGATCGGATCGAGCGGTGTGTCCGCCCGGGGAGTGGGGCGTGGCGTAGTCATGTCGATGGCGGCGCGAGCCGCGTTCCTGTCTGGGCGGGCCGAAGCTCGCCGGTTTGCGGTTGCCGGTGGGTCGCGGACGCCCGTCCGCGCCGGTCAGCCCGACATCGTTCAAGTTGAGGGCATTTGCGCCAACTTCAACGCCGGCGCCGCGGACGGGCCAGCACGCGGCGTTCCTGCCCCGCCGTGCGGGCAGGAAACAAAAAGTAACCGATCATACGCGCGGAAATCTGCAGGGGACGTAAGCTAGAGTCAGGCGCGCGCCCGGCGGCGACGCGCGGATTCTGCCGGAGTACGAGATGAACCCGATTTCCGCCGCGAGGCCCGCCGTCGTCGGGCTGGCCGCACTGATGCTTGGCGGCTGCTACTACACGAGCCCGTATGGTTATGCACCTTATTACGCGCCGGTGCCCGCCACGGTGACGCAGCGCGAGATTCCAGCCGCACCGACCGCGTCCGGTCCGGCGCCGTCGACCGTACCCCAGGCGCAGGTCGACGCCGGCCCGGCGGTGCCGGTGTATGTCGCCCCGGCCTACGTGCCGCCGCCGTACCCGTATTACTACCCGGCGTACTACTCCGGCTGGTACGGGCCGCCCGTGACGATCGGCTTCTGGGGCCGCTGGGGCGGCGGCGGATACTGGGGCGGCCGCGGCGGGTACTGGCATCGTCCGTGGGGCGGCGGGCATTGGGGTGGCGGCCACTGGGGCGGCGGCCATCGGCACTGACCGGCGCGCGGCGGCGCGGCGCGGGAGAGCATCATGAGGAACACGATTGTCCGAAGTCTGTGCGTCGTCCTGGCCGGCCTCGCGGCCGCACCGGGCGTCGCCGATGCGCAGAGCAGCGCTTACACGAACTCGCCGGCCGAGCTGTTTGCCGGGCCGGCGCCCGATTATCCGGTGGTCGCGCAGATCCCGCCCGGCACCGCGCTGGATGTGTTCGGCTGCCTGAGCGACTACACGTGGTGCGATGTCGCGCTGCCGGGCGTGCGCGGCTGGATCGATGCGCAGTTGCTCGACTATCCGTACCAGGGCAGCTACGTGCCGTTGCTCCAATACGGCGCGATCATCGGCGTGCCGGTGACCGGCTTTGCGATCGGCGCGTACTGGGATCGCTATTACCGGCACCGCCCGTGGTATCCCGACCGTGATCGCTGGGCGCATCGTGCGGAGCCGAGGCTCGGCCCCGGCGGCATGCCGCCCGCGCAAGGGCGTCCGCAACCGGGTGCGCCGATGCAAGTCACGCCGGGCGGCCCGCCGCCCGTGCATGACACGCGGCCGTCGGCGACGCGCGGCGGCTGGAACGGCGCGAACCGCGTGCCGCCGCCGGCTGCACCGGCACCGGCACCGGCGCCGGGTGGAGTGGGTAATGCGCGTCCGGCCAGCCCGCCGACGCCGATGCCGGGCGGGATGGGTAATGTGCGTCCGGCCAGCCCGGCGGCGCCGACGCCGATGCCGGGCGGGATGGGTAATGTGCGTCCGGCCAGCCCGGCGGCGCCGACGCCGATGCCGGGCGGCGCGGGTAATACGCGCCCGGCCAGCCCGCCGCCCGCGCCGGGCGGCGAAGCCCGCACGATGCCTCAGCCCGCGCGCCAGGGAGGTTGGGGCGGCGGCGGTTATGCGCGGCCGCAAGGCGGCGGAAACGGCGGCGGCAACCATGGCGGCGGTGGAGGCGGCGGTCCCGACGAACTCCGCCACTGACGGCGTCGGTGCCGCGGGTTCTCCGGGCACCAGACAAAAAAAGCCGCTCCGGAGAGCGGCTTTTGAGAGCGGCTTTTGAGAGCGGCTTTTGGATCGGGCAAGCGGGGCGAGGTAAGGCGCTACCGGTCGCCCGCCGCCCGCCGCATCAGTCGTCGAGCAGCGACAGATCGCGCACGGCGCCCTTGTCGGCCGACATGACCAGCTTCGCGTATGCCTTCAGCGCGGCGGACACCTTGCGCGGGCGCGGCTGCGCGGGCTTCCAGCCCTTCGCGTTCTGCTCCTCGCGGCGGCGCGCCAGTTCCTCGTCCGACACCAGCACGTCGATCGTGCGGTTCGGAATGTCGATGCGAATCCGGTCGCCGTCGCGCACGAGGCCGATCGCGCCGCCCGCCGCCGCTTCCGGCGAGCAGTGGCCGATCGACAGCCCCGACGTACCGCCCGAGAACCGGCCGTCCGTCAGCAGCGCACACGCCTTGCCGAGCCCTTTCGACTTGATGTAGCTGGTCGGGTAGAGCATTTCCTGCATGCCCGGGCCGCCCTTCGGGCCTTCGTAGCGCACGATCACCACGTCGCCGGCCTTGACCTTGTCGTTCAGGATGTTCTCGACCGCTTCGTCCTGCGATTCGGTCACGTGCGCCGAGCCTTCGAACACGAGGATGCTTTCGTCGACGCCGGCCGTCTTCACCACGCAGCCGTCGAGCGCGATGTTGCCGGTCAGCACGGCGAGGCCGCCTTCCTTCGAGAACGCATGCTCGTACGAGCGGATGCAGCCCTCGGCGCGATCGAGGTCGAGGCTCGGCCAGCGCGTGTTCTGGCTGAACGCGACCTGCGTCGGGATGCCGGCCGGGCCGGCCAGGTAGAACGTGCGGACCGCTTCGTCCTGCGTGAGGACGATGTCCCACTGGTCGAGCGCATCCTTCAGCGTCGGCGCGTGGACGGTCGGCACGTCGGTGTGCAGCTTGCCGGCGCGCTCGAGCTCGCCGAGGATCGCCATGATGCCGCCGGCGCGGTGCACGTCCTCGATGTGGTACTTGTTCGTGTTCGGCGCGACCTTGCACAGCTGCGGCACGGTGCGCGACAGACGGTCGATGTCCTTCATCGTGAAGTCGATGCCGGCTTCCTGCGCGATCGCGAGCAGGTGCAGGATCGTGTTGGTCGAGCCGCCCATCGCGATGTCGAGCGTCATCGCGTTCTCGAACGCCTTGAAGCCGACCGAGCGCGGCAGCACGCGTTCGTCGTCCTGCTCGTAGTGCTGGCGCGTCAGCTCGACGATGCGGCGGCCGGCGCGCTTGAACAGCTGTTCGCGATCGGCGTGCGTGGCGACCACCGTACCGTTGCCGGGCAGCGACAGGCCGAGCGCTTCGGTCAGGCAGTTCATCGAGTTCGCGGTGAACATGCCCGAGCACGAGCCGCAGGTCGGGCAGGCCGAGCGTTCGACTTCGGCGACGTCGGCGTCCGAATACGACTGGTCGGCCGCGATCACCATCGCGTCGACGAGGTCGAGCTTCTTCAGTTCGACGGTCTTGGTGACCGGGTTCGCGAGGCGCGTCTTGCCGGCTTCCATCGGGCCGCCCGACACGAAGATCACCGGAATGTTGAGGCGCATCGCGGCCATCAGCATCCCCGGCGTGATCTTGTCGCAGTTCGAGATGCACACCATCGCGTCCGCGCAGTGCGCGTTCACCATGTATTCGACCGAATCGGCGATGATGTCGCGGCTCGGCAGCGAGTACAGCATGCCGTCGTGGCCCATCGCGATGCCGTCGTCGACCGCGATCGTGTTGAATTCCTTCGCGACGCCGCCGGCAGCCTCGATCTCGCGCGCGACGAGCTGGCCGAGATCCTTCAGGTGCACGTGCCCGGGCACGAACTGGGTGAACGAGTTGACGACCGCGATGATCGGCTTCGAGAAATCGTCGTCTTTCATGCCGGTGGCGCGCCACAGCGAGCGCGCACCTGCCATGTTGCGGCCGGCGGTGGAGGTTTTGGAGCGGTAAGTGGGCATGGTGATGGCTGAAGAAATATCGCGGGAAAAGGGTGGAGGCACGGGAATAAAGGCCTCTCTCGCGCCCGTGCGAACAACCTCTTGAGCTGCGCCCTGGGCAAACTCCCCGATTATCCCACAGCCGCCGGGCGGGCGGCGCCGGCCGGAGCGGGCGAGTGAGGCCGGTGGTGCACCGGACAGGGGTTAAGTGCACTCGGCACACAGACGTCACGAAGCACGAGGCCCCGAGGAAGCCCGAAGCACGAGGCCCGAAGCCCGAAGCCCGAAGCCCGAAGCCCCAAGCCCCAAGCCCCAAGCAATCCATCGCCACAGGCCCGCCGGCGGCTTCATTGCCCGTTCTGCCGACGATGAAGCCGCGCCGCTCGATCGCGCGTCAGTCGAGCAGCGTCAGGATCTCGTCGTACAGCGCCTTCGGAATCCGCACGCCGTTCGCGATGCTGCGCGCACGGGCGTCGAAGCGCCGTTGCGACGGCAGCCGCGCGCCCTGCGCGACGATCGATTCGAACATCCGCTCGCCGCGCGCGAGCCCCGCGTCGAGATCGTCGCCGAGAAACACCTTCGGATCGAACGCGATCACGAGTTCGCCGTGGCACGGCGTCGCGCCGACGCCTTCGTCGAAGTCCATCGATTCCCGGCTCGTCATGTCGCCGATCAGCGCGCCGCCGAGCAGCTCGACCATCGCCGCGAGCGCCGAACCCTTGTGGCCGCCGAACGTGCGCATCGCGCCTTGCAGCGCGGCCTTCGCGTCGGTGGTCGGCTGCCCGTTCGCGTCGATCGCCCAGTGCGGCGGAATCGCCTTGCCTTGCTTCGCGTGCAGCTCGATGTCGCCGCGCGCGATCGCGCTCGTCGCGAAATCGAACACGAACGGCTCGCCGCCCGGGCGCGGCCACGCGAACGCGATCGGGTTGGTGCCGAACACCGGCTCGCGGCCGCCTTCCGGGGCGACCCAGCTATGGCTCGGGTTCATCGCGATGCCGACCAGCCCTTCGGCCGCGATCGCCTCGACCTCGGGCCACAGCGCGGAGAAGTGATAGCAGTGGTTGATCGCCATCGCGGCGATGCCGTGCTGCTTCGCCATCTCGACCAGCACGGGCAGCCCGGTCTCGAAGCTCAGCAGCGAGAAGCCGCGATGCGCATCGACCGCGACGATCGACGACGACAGCCGGCGCAGCGTCGGCACGGCCTGCGGATCGACCTTGCCTTTCCTCAGCGACCGCACGCAGACGAGCAGCCGGTACACGCCGTGCGAATGGCATTCGTCGCGCTGGCCCTGCGTGATCACGTTCGCGATGGCACGCGCATGCGCGTCGGACATTCCGTGGTGCGTCAGCACGCGCAGCGCGAGCGTGTGGACTTCGTCGAGCGACAGGACGACTTCGGTGGTGGGCTCAGCCATGGTTCACCTCGCGCGAAACGAGCACGCCGTCGATGCGTTGCGGTACGCGCAGCGGATTGCTGTTGCGTAGCGCGTCCGGCAGCAGCGCGTCGGGCAGGTCCTGGTACGACACGGGGCGCAGGAAGCGCTCGATCGCGCGGGCGCCGACCGACGTCGTGCGGGTGTCGGACGTCGCCGGGAACGGGCCGCCGTGCACCATCGCGTGGCCGACCTCGACGCCCGTGCCGAAGCCGTTGACGAGAATACGGCCGGCCTTGCGTTCGAGCGTCGGGCGCAGCGCGGCGAACAGCGCCGCGTCGCCATCGGCCAGATGCGCGGCGATCGTCAACTGGCCTTCGAGCGATTTCAGCACGCGATGCAGCGTGTCGGCGTCCGGGCAGCGCACGATCAGCGAAGCGGGGCCGAATACTTCGTCGCGCAGTTCGGGGTGGGCGATGAACGCGTCCGCAGAGGTTGCGAACAGCGCCGCGCGCGCCTGATGACGGCCGCCTTCGACGCCTTCGGCCAGCAGCTCAACGGCCGAGTGATCGCGCAGCGCCGCGACGCCTTGTGCATAGCTCGCGTGGATGTGCGGTGTCAGCATCGTCTGCGCGGCGACGGCACGCACGGCATCGGCCGCCGCGGCCTCGAATGCGCGCAGCGCGGGGCCGTCGACCGCGAGTACGAGGCCCGGGTTCGTGCAGAACTGCCCGGCGCCGAGCGCGAGCGACGCGACGAACTGCGGTGCGATGGTGTCGTGACGGGCCTCGAGCGCGGCCGGACACAGCAGCACGGGATTGATCGAGCTCATTTCCGCATAGACGGGGATCGGCTCGGCCCGCGCGGCCGCGATATGCATCAGCGCGACGCCGCCGCGGCGCGACCCGGTGAAGCCGACGGCCTTGATGCGCGGATCGGCGACGAGCGCCTGGCCGATCTCGCGCGACGCGTCGAACAGCAGCGAGAACACGCCGGCCGGCATCCCGCATTCGCGCGCGGCCTGCTGGATCGCGCGGCCGACGAGTTCGGACGTGCCCGGATGCGCGGAATGCGCCTTGACGATCACCGGGCAGCCGGCCGCCAGCGCCGACGCCGTGTCGCCGCCGGCCACCGAGAACGCGAGCGGGAAGTTCGACGCGCCGAACACGGCCACCGGCCCGAGCGCGACGTTGCGCAGGCGCAGGTCGACGCGCGGCAGCGGCTTGCGCTCGGGGCGCGCCGGATCGATGCGCGCATCGAGAAAACCGCCGTCCCGCACGAGCGACGCGAACAGCGCGAGCTGGCCGACCGTGCGGCCGCGTTCGCCTTCGATGCGTGCACGTGGCAGCCCCGTTTCGACGACGCAGCGCTCGATCAGGTCGTCGCCGAGCGCCATGATGTGGCGGCCGATCGCGTCGAGGAACGCGGCGCGTGCCTCGAGCGACGTTTCGCGATAGGTGTCGAACGCGTCGTCGGCGAGTGCGCACGCCGTTTCCAGGTCGTGCAGGCTCGCGCCGCCGAACGCCGGTTCGAGCGGTTCGCCGGTCGCGGCGGCGAGCGCGTGGAGGGTGCCGTTCTGTCCGGCGACGGCCGACTGGCCGATCAGGAGCTGACCTGTGAGTTGCATGGTTTTCCTCGGAAAAAGCAGGGCCGGGCGTGCTGCGCCCGGCCGATGGAAGGGGAAAAGGGCGGGAAAAGGGCGCGGGCGCGTCAGTTCTCGTCGTCGTCGAGTTGCAGCTTGTCGGCGCGCACGCCGGTGTTCGCGCCCCAGTAGTAGATGACGAGCGCGACGGCCGCGACGACGACCGTGTCGTACGGATGCGCGAGCCGGCCGGTGCCGCCGAAGCCGCCGAGATACGACAGCACGATCATCGCTGCATAGAACGCGATCAGCCACGCGGACGAACGCACCTGCTCGGCGAGGCTCAGGTGCGCGGTCGGCACCCAACGGCGGCACGCGAGATAGATCGCGAACATCACGATCTGCAGGCCGAGCAGCCAGGACACCGTGCTCCAGCCCGACCAGTAGACGATCAGCGCGGCGATCACGAACGACGCGGGGCCGGTGAGGCCGAACGCGCTGGCGCGGAACGGCCGCGGCAGGTCGGGCGCGGTGCGGCGCAGCGCGGCGACCGACACCGGGGCGACCGCATAGCTGAGCACCAGCGCGGCCGACACGATGTTGATCAGCGCTTCCCACGACGGGAACGGCAGCGTCCAGAAGATCGCGAGGCCGAACGTGAGCCACAGGCCCGCGCGCGGGATGCCCGACGCTTCGTCGACGCGCGTGAACACCTTGAAGAACGTGCCCGTCTTGGCCCAGCCGTAGACCACGCGCGGCGTCGCGTTCATGTAGATGTTGCCGCAGCCGCTCGGCGAGATCATCGCGTCGGCGACGACCATCACCGCGAGCCAGCCGACGCCGAGCGCGAGCGCGATGTCGCGGTACGGCAGCGAGAACGCCTTGCTCACGTCGTGCCAGCCGGCGGCGAGCATGGCCGTCGGGATGCTGCCGATGAACGCGAGTTGCAGCAGCACGTAGATCAGCGTCGACAGCAGGATCGACAGGATCAGCGCGATCGGGATCGTGCGCTGCGGATTGCGCACCTCGCTCGCGACCGACACGATCGGCGTGAGCCCGAGATACGCGAAGATGATGCCGCCGGCCGACACGGCCATCTCGATGCCCGGCATGCCGAACGGCGCGAAGCCGTGCACGGTCAGGTTCGCGGGCTTGAAGAACGTGAACAGCACGCCGATCACCGCGAGCGGCACGATGAACTTGAAGACGCTGATGATGTTGTTCGCCTTCGCGAACGTCTTCACGCTCGAATAGTTCAGGTAAAAGAAGAAGCAGAGCAGCGCGGCCTGCACGAGCCAGCCGACGGTGGTCGGGTCGCTCGATCCTTCGACCGTCAGGCCCGGAAACCATGCGGCCGCGTACTGGCGCGCGGCGACGACTTCGATCGCGATCAGGCTCGAGAAAGCGATCAGCGTGATGAAGCCCATCAGGTAGCCGAGCAGCGGGCCGTGCGAGAACACCGGGTAGCGCACCACGCCGCCCGCGCGCGGCAGCGCGGCGCCGAGCTCGCAGTAGACGATGCCGAGCAGCAGCACCGCGAAGCCGCCGAGCAGCCACGAGAAGATGCCGGCCGGGCCCGCGATCGTCGATACGTGACTCGCGGCGAACAGCCACCCCGAACCGAAAATGGCGCCGAGACCGATGAACGTGAGATCGGTCAGCGACAGCTGTTTCTTGAACTTGCCGTGACCCGCGCCGGGGTGCGCGGAACGGGAAAGCGGGACAGACGGGTGTGCGTTGCCTTGGCCTGGCATGGGCGTGTCTCCTGGAGGGAATAGCGGCACAGGCTTGAGGTGCGCCGCGCTCCGACGGAGCAGCGGCGCCTGCCTGTCGGCCGGCGACGCCCGGTTCGAGCGACCGGGGCGGGCTGCGGGGCATTCACGCGCGGCACGCTCTGGCGCCGCGGCGAACGGGCCAGCAGGCCATGCCGGACCGGAGACGGCGGCGCGCAGGCGCAATGCCCGCGCGCCGCCGCAGGGGCGTCGATCAGAGACCGACGTCGGGCAGCGCCGGGCGCGTGTCGAGCGCCTTCGCGACGATGGCCTCCACTTCGGCGAGCGTGTCGCCTTGCAGCGCGAGGCGCGGCGGACGCGTGATCGCGCTGCCGCGGCCGACCAGTTCCTCGCACAGCTTGATGCACTGCACGAGGTCGGGGCGTGCGTCGAGGTGCAGCAGCGGCATGAACCAGCGATACAGCGCGAGTGCTTCGTCGAAGCGCTTTTGCTTCGCGAGGCGGAACAACGTCTCGCCTTCCTTCGGGAACGCGTTCGACATGCCCGACACCCAGCCTTCGGCGCCGACCGCGATGCTCTCGACCACGACGTCGTCGAGGCCCGCGAACAGCACGAAGCGATCGCCGACCGCATTGCGCAGGTCGATGAAGCGGCGCGTATCGCCCGACGAATCCTTGAAGCAGACGATGTTCTCGCAATCCTGCAGCGCGATCAGCACGTCGGGCGTCACGTCGTTCTTGTAGATCGGCGGGTTGTTGTAGACCATCACCGGCAGGTCGGTGCTCGTTGCTACCGCGCGGAAGTGCGCGGCGGTTTCGTGCGGCTTCGCCGAGTAGACGAGCGCGGGCATCACCATCACGCCGTCGACGCCGACGCGCTGCGCTTCGCGCACCGTGTTGCGCGCGAATTCGGTCGTGAATTCGGCGATGCCGGCGATCACCGGAATCTTGCCGCCGGCCGCGTCGCGCGCGGCCTCGATCACCTGGAGCTTCTCGCTCGTCGACAGCGACGTGTTTTCGCCGACCGTGCCGCAGACCACGAGGCCCGACACGCCGTCGTTCACCAGGTTCTTGACCACGCGGTGCGTGGCGTCGATGTCGAGGGAAAAGTCCGGCTTGAACTGGGTGCTGACGGCCGGGAAAACCCCGGTCCATTGAATGGCTTTGCGGCTCACTGAAATCTCCTACGTTCGTATCGGTCGGCCGACGGGTGTGTCGGTGTGGCAACCAGTATCGCCGCGCAAACGCCCATCACGCTTGAGTCGTATCGCGGAGCAAAATGACGAAATCGGCACAGCGGTCGGCAGGGGCGGGAGGGGCGCGTCGCACTATGCCGATTTCGTCGTCGTCCTCATCGAAAAGCCACAAGCGGACGGACGCGCGACGGAGGAAGCTATGCTCCTTTCCCCACTTCGGACGGCTCATGATGAAGCGCATCCAGATCATCGATTCGCACACGGGCGGCGAACCCACTCGGCTCGTCGTGTCCGGCTTTCCATCGCTCGGCCGCGGCACGATGGCCGAGCGCCGCGACGTGCTCGCGCGCGAGCACGATCGTTACCGCACCGCGTGCATCCTCGAGCCGCGCGGCAGCGACGTGATGGTCGGCGCGCTGCTGTGCGACCCGGTGGCGCCCGACGCGGCGGCCGGCGTGATCTTCTTCAACAATAGCGGCTATCTCGGGATGTGCGGGCACGGCACGATCGGCGTCGTGCGCACGCTGCATCACATGGGGCGCATCGCGCCCGGCGTGCACCGGATCGAGACGCCGGTCGGCACCGTCGAGGCGACGTTGCACGACGACCTGTCGGTCAGCGTGCGCAACGTGCCCGCATATCGTCACGCGCAGGGCGTCGCGCTCGACGTGCCGGGATACGGCCCCGTGAAGGGCGACATCGCATGGGGCGGCAACTGGTTCTTCCTGATCAGCGACCACGGGCAGCGCGTCGCCGGCGACAACGTCGCGGCGCTCACCGCGTATGCGTCGGCCGTGCGCGAAGGGCTCGAACGCGCGGGCATCACCGGCGCGAACGGCGGCGAAATCGATCACATCGAGTTGTTCGCCGACGATCCCGAGCACGACAGCCGCAGCTTCGTGCTGTGCCCGGGCCTCGCGTACGACCGTTCGCCGTGCGGTACCGGCACCAGCGCGAAGCTCGCGTGCCTCGCGGCCGACGGCAAGCTCGCGCCGGGCGCCGTGTGGCGGCAGGCGAGCGTGATCGGCAGCGTGTTCCATGCGAGCTACGAGCGGGTCGACGGCGGCATCGTGCCGACGATTCGCGGCAGTGCGCATCTGAGCGCGGAAGCGACGCTGCTGATCGACGAACACGATCCGTTCGGCTGGGGCATCGGGTCGTGAGCGAAACGAAGACCGACGTCGTCGTGATCGGCGCCGGCATCGTCGGCGCGGCCTGCGCGCACGAACTCGCGCAGCGCGGGCTGCGCGTGCTCGTCGTCGACGACGCGAGCGGCGGCGCGACCGGCGCGGGCATGGGCCACCTCGTCGCGATGGACGACAACGCGGCCGAGCTCGCGCTGAGCCATTACTCGATCGACCTGTGGCGCGCGTTGAGCGGCGAGATGCCGGAAGGCTGCGCATACCGCAACTGCGGCACGCTGTGGCTCGCGGCCGATGCGCACGAAATGGATCTGGCGCGCGCGAAGCAGGCGACGCTCGCCGCGCACGGCGTGGCCGGCGAGTTGATCGACGCGGCGGCGCTCGCGCAACTGGAGCCGATGCTGCGCGCCGGGCTTGGCGGCGCGCTGAAGATTCCCGGCGACGCGATTCTCTATGCGCCCGTCACCGCGAACTGGCTGCTGCAGCGCGCGCCGCGCATCACGTTGCGCCGCGAGCGGGCCGTCGCGGTCGATGGCCCGAGCGTGACGCTCGCGAGCGGCGACGTGCTGCGCGCGCAGCGTGTGCTGGTGGCGAACGGCGTCGCGGCGCGCACGCTGCTGCCCGAACTGCCGCTGCGCCCGAAAAAGGGCCATCTGCTGATTACCGACCGCTATCCGGGCCACGTATCGCATCAACTCGTCGAGCTCGGCTATGCGGCGAGCGCGCACGCGAGCGACGGCACGTCGGTCGCGTTCAACGTGCAGCCACGGCCGACCGGCCAGTTGCTGATCGGCTCGTCGCGCCAGTTCGACACCGAGGACGCGCGGGTCGAGCCGCCCGTGCTCGCGCGCATGCTGCGTCGCGCGGTCGGCTACCTGCCGGATCTGGCCGACCTGAACGGCATCCGCGCGTGGACGGGTTTCCGATCCGCGAGCCCCGACGGCCTGCCGCTGCTCGGCGAGCACCCGGCGCGGCCGGGCGTGTGGCTCGCGGTCGGCCACGAAGGACTCGGCGTGACGACCGCGCCGGGCAGTGCGCGGCTCGTCGCCGCGCTGATGGCCGGCGAGCGGCCGCCCATCGATATCGAACCGTATTTGCCGGGACGCTTCCTCGCCGCGTCCTCCTTGGCCGGAGCGCTGACATGAAACGACCCCCACGCTTACTTCGTTCACTGTCGACCGGAGTTCGCGCTTCAGCGCTTACTCCGGTCCCATGCAAGGCACCGCCCGAGGGGGCCGTCAGCCGCCCACGGCCGGCTTTGCAAAGCCGGCCGGCTACGCAGGCGCAGAGCGATGCTCTGCGAATTCCCTGCTACGCCCTTGGGGCGGCCCGGCGGAGGCTGAGATGAAACGACCCCCACGCTCACTTTGTTCGCTGCCCCCCGCGGGGCGGTCAGCCTCCTTGGGGCGGCCCGGCGGAGGCTGACATGATCATTCATCTGGACGGCCGCGCGCTGACGGTGGCCGACGGTGCGACCGTCGCGGCCGCCGTTGCGGCGAGCGGCGACGACACGACGCGCGTGTCGTGCACGGGTGCGGCGCGTGCGCCGCTTTGCGGGATGGGCATCTGCCAGGAATGCCGGATGACGATCGACGGCCGGCGCCGGCTGGCGTGCCAGACGCTGTGCCGCGACGGCATGCAGGTGGAGCGCACGCGATGAAACAGGAACGACTGAGCGTCGACGTCGCGATCGTCGGCGCGGGCCCGGCGGGACTGTCGGCCGCGCGGGCCGCCGCGCGCAGCGGCGCGACCGTTGCGATCGTCGACGACAACCCGCGCGCGGGCGGACAGATCTGGCGGCAGCCGGCAGCGGCCGCACCGACGCCGGCCGCCGCCGAACGCCTCGCCGTGCTGCGGCAGCCGAACGTCATGCACCTCGCGGCGACGCGCATCGTCGCCGAAACGCAGCCGGGCACGCTGCTGCTCGAAGACGACGAACGCGGGCTTTTGCTCGATTTCCGGACGCTGATTCTCTGCTGCGGCGCGCGCGAGCTGCTGCTGCCGTTTCCGGGCTGGATGCTGCCTGGCGTGACCGGCGCGGGCGGCTTGCAGGCGCTGATCAAGTACGGGCTCGACGTGCGCGGGCAGCGCACGGTGATCGCGGGCAGCGGGCCGCTGCTGCTGGCGAGCGCGGCGACGGCCCGGCAGGCCGGCGCACGCGTGTCGCACGTGCTCGAACAGGCCGCATGGGGCGACGTCGCCGGCTTCGGCGCGGGGCTGTGGCGCTGGCCGTCGAAGCTCGCGCAGGCCGCGAAGCTCGTCACGGCTGTTTATCGGCCGGCTGCGTACGTCGTCGAGGCATTCGGCGACCAGCGGCTCGAACGCGTGCGGATTCGCCAGGGCGATCGCGAATTCGACGTCGACTGCGACCGGCTCGCGTGCGGCTTCGGCCTCGTGCCGAATACCGTGCTGCCGCGTCATCTCGGCTGCCGGATCGAGCACGGCGCGGTGGCGGTCGACGCACACCAGCGCACGAGCCGCGACGGGTATTTCGCGGCGGGCGAGTGCACGGGCGTCGGCGGCAGCGAGCTGGCGATGGTCGAAGGCGAAATCGCCGGCTATGCGGCGACCGGGCAGACCGACCGACTGGCCGCGCTGGTCGCACGCCGTGCGCGCTGGCAGGCGTTCGCGGATGCCGTACGCGAGCGCTTCGCGATCCGCGAGCCGATCCGCCGGCTTGCGCGGCCCGACACGCTGCTGTGTCGTTGCGAAGACGTGCGGTTCGATGCGGTCGCACGGGAACCGGGCTGGACGGCTGCCAAGCTGCAGTCGCGTTGCGGGATGGGCGCATGCCAGGGCCGCGTGTGCGGCGCGGCCGCGCAGGCGCTGTTCGGCTGGACACCGCCGGCGCCGCGCACGCCGCTGGTGCCCGCGCGGGTCGGCACGCTGATGCTCGACGGTACGGGGTTCTGCGACGGCGCGTGACGTATGCAGCGGCCCGGTTCGCGCCGGGCCGCGCCGTTCACTCCACCTTCACTTTCTCCCATCCGCCGACCTGCGGCGCCGCACAGGCGCGCAGACACTCGATCGTTGCGGCCACGGCCGCGCGGTTCGCGCTGTCGGGGTGCCAGTACATCGACACCGCGCCCTGGCCCTCGAGCTCCATCGGCAGGATGCGGATCGCGTTCAGTTGCGCGAAGCGCCGCGCGGCGCGGTGCGACGCGACACCGAGCAGATCGGTGTTGTTCAGCAGCGTGAGGTTCAGGATCGACGAATTCGATTCGACGCAGTGCGGCGGCTGCACGCGGCCGGCGGCGTGCAGCGCGGCTTCCAGCGCATTGTGGACGGGCGTGCCCGCCGGCCACACGATCCACGGATAGGCGAGCACGTCGTCCCAGCCGAGCGACGTCGCGCCGGCCAGCGCGTGGTCGGGCCGCGCGACGAACACGACGGGATCGACGTATAGCGCTTCGGCATGCAGCAACGGATCGACGGACGTCGAGCCCGAGCGCCCGACGACGATATCGAGTTCGCTGCGCGCGAGCTGCGGCATCAGCTGGTTCATCGTGCTTTCGGTGAGCCGCACCTGCGCGCGCGGCATTCGTTTCAGCAACTGCGACACCGCGAACGGCACCGTGTCGGCCGCCGCGACGCCCGACGTGCCGATCGTCACGAGGCCGCTGCCGCCTTCGCGCAACGCGGCCATGTCGTCGCGCGCGATGTCGAGCTGCGCTTCGACGCGTCGCGCATGCTCGATCAGCGCTTCGCCGTAGGGCGTCGGCCGCAGCCCGCGCGCATGCCGCTCGAACAGCGGCAACCCGACATCTTCTTCCAGCTCCTTCAGCCATTTCGACAGCGCCGGCTGCGTGGTCGCGAGCGCGACCGCCGACTGGCTCAGATTGCCGGTGCCGGCGAGGCTCAACAGTACTTGCAGGTGCCGCAGCCGCAGCCGGTGGGTCCAGTCCATTGCATGCCTCGTCGCGAGAAGGTATATCCAGAAATATATAGATCAGATGATTTAACCATTTTACCGGGTATGTCTGCGTCGAATATAAATCTGCTGATGGACTGCAGCACGGTCCCCGACCCGACATAGCGCCGACGCCGATCGGCCGCCTCGAAGGAGACATCATGACGACCCATCCGGACGCGACGCGCGCCGCTTACTACGCACGGATCGCCGAGCAGCGCCTGGCGCCGCTGTGGGAATCGCTGCACAACCTCGTGCCGACCTCGCCGCAGCCGGCGGCGCAAGCCGCGATCTGGAGGTACGCGCAGATACGCGACCTCGTGATGCAGGCCGGCAGCGTGATCAGCGCGGAGGAAGCAGTGCGCCGCGTGCTGGTGCTGGAGAACCCCGGGCTGCCGGGCAAGTCGAGCATGACGCCGAACCTGTATGCAGGATTGCAACTGATCCTGCCGGGCGAAATCGCGCCGAGCCACCGTCATACGCAGTCGGCGCTGCGCTTCATCGTCGAGGGGCGCGGCGCATGGACGGCCGTGAACGGCGAGCGCACGACGATGCATCCGGGCGACTTCATCATCACGCCGTCGTGGGCGTGGCACGACCACGGCAATCCGTCGGCGGAAGACGGCGGCGAGCCGGTCGTGTGGCTCGACGGGCTCGACATCCCGCTGCTCGCGAACCTCGACGCCGGTTTCGCGGAGAACTATCCGGAAGCCGTGCAGCCGGTGAATCGTCCGGAAGGCGACAGCTTCGCGCGCTTCGGTCACAACATGGTGCCGGTGCGGCATCGCGTGAGCGATCCGACGTCGCCGGTGTTCAGCTATCCGTATGCGCGCAGCCGCGAGGCGCTCGACGCGCTGTACCGGAACGGCGAACTCGATGCGTGGGACGGCGTGAAGCTGCGCTACATGAACCCCGCGACGGGCGGCTGGCCGATGCCGACCATCGCCACCTTCATGCAGTTCCTGCCCGCGGGCTTCGACGGCCGCACGTATCGCAGCACCGACGCGACGATCTATTGCGTCGTCGAAGGCAGCGGCACCGCATCGATCGGCGACCAGGCATTCGCGTTCGCGCCGCACGACATCTTCGTCGCGCCGTCGTGGGCGCCGGTGCGGCTGTCGGCGTCGCGCGACAGCGTGCTGTTCAGTTATTCCGACCGGCCGGTGCTGTCCGCGCTGAACCTGCTGCGCGAAGCGCGCGACTGACGCCGGCTGCTTTCGATACTCCGTTTCCCGTGCGCCGCCGAGGTCGCGGCGCGCGCCCCTTCATTCACGCCCACGCTGGAGCCATTCATGACTTTCGTATTCCCGCCCGAGGCGCCGGTGGCGCTGCCCGTCGACGGCAGCGACGCCCGATTCGCGGTACGCCGCGTCTATTGCGTCGGCCGCAACTACGCGGCCCATGCGCGCGAAATGGGCTTCGATCCCGATCGCGAGCCGCCGTTCTTCTTCTGCAAGCCGGCCGATTCGATCGTGCCGGTGGCGTACGGCGACACGCTCGAGCTCGCCTATCCGTCGCAGACCCAGAACTATCACTACGAAGCCGAACTCGTCGCGGTGATCGGCAAGGGCGGCTCGGACATTCCGCTCGAGCGCGCGCTCGACCACGTGTGGGGTTACGCGGTCGGCCTCGACATGACGCGCCGCGACCTGCAGATGAAGATGCGCGAGATGGGGCGGCCGTGGGAAATCGGCAAGGCGTTCGATCGTTCGGCGCCGATCGGGCCCGTGCACCCGGCGAGCGACGTCGGTCATGTCGAGCAGGGCGGCCTGTGGCTGACCGTCAACGGTACAACCAGGCAGAAGAGCGACGTGTCGCACCTGATCTGGTCGGTCGCGGAGACGGTGGCCGACCTGTCGAAGTTCTTCCGCCTCGAACCGGGCGACGTGATCTTTACGGGCACGCCCGAAGGGGTTGGCGCGGTGGTGAAGGGCGATGTAATGAAGGTCGGCGTCGAGCGTCTCGGCGAACTGACCGTGCGCGTGGTCTGACGCGCGTTCGTCGATTTCCTCGAAAGGTCACATCGTGCAACTGCATAGCTTCTTCAACAGTTCGACCTCCTACCGGGTGCGCATCGCGCTCGCACTGAAAGGGCTGCCGTACGACACGCTGCCCGTGAACATCCGCACCGGCGAGCATCGCGACGCCGATTATGTCGCGCGGGTGAACCCGTCGGCCGCGGTGCCGGCGCTGACCGACGGCGATTTCCGTCTCGGCCAGTCGCTCGCGATCCTCGATTACCTCGACCAGATCCAGCCGACGCCTCGGCTGATCCCGCTCGAACCGCGACGCCGGGCGCGCGTGCTGGAACTGGCGACGCTGATCGCCTGCGACATCCATCCAGTCAACAACCTGCGCGTGCTGCGCTATCTCGACAGCGAACTGAAGGTCACGCCGCAGCAGAAGACCGCGTGGTACCGGCACTGGGTCGCGGAAGGGATGGCCGGCGTCGAGCGGCTGCTGGCGCGCGCGGACGACGGCCCGTGGTGCTTCGGCGATACGCCGACGCTCGCCGACGTGTGCCTGGTGCCGCAGGTCGCGAACGCGTTGCGGATGGGTTGCGACCTGAGCGCGTATCCACGCTGCCTCGCGGTGGTCGAGCACACGCGGCACGAGCCGGCGTTCGAGGCCGCGCAACCGCAGCGGCAACCGGATTACGTCGCGTAGCACGAATCACGTCATAGAAGCAGGAGACAGACATGGACGAGACAATCAACAAAGGCCGGCGCGTACTCGTGATCGGCGGCGGTATCGGCGGGCTCGCGGCGGCGCTGGCGCTCGCGCGTCGGGGCATTCGCGTGAAGCTGCTCGAACAGGCCGAACGGATCGGCGAGATCGGTGCGGGCATCCAGCTCGCCGCGAACGCGTTCAATGCGCTCGATGCGCTGGGTGTTGGCGAGGCGGCACGCAGTCGAGCCGTATTGACCGACTGGCTGCAATTGATGGACGCGATCGATGCACGCGAGGTCGCCCGCATCGCTACCGGCGCCGCGTATCGCGAGCGCTTCGGCAATCCGTATGCGGTGATCCATCGCGCGGACATTCACCTGTCGATCTTTGAGACGGTCAAAGATCATCCGTTGATCGAATTCCGGACGAGCACGCAAGTGTGCGGCTTCGAGCAGGACGGCCGCGGCGTGACCGTGATCGACCAGCGCGGCGAACGCTATCGTGCCGATGCGGTGATCGGCTGCGACGGCGTGAAATCCGCGATCCGTCAGGCGCTGATCGGCGACGCGCATCGCGTGACGGGCCACGTCGTGTATCGCGCGGTGGTGGACGTCGACGACATGCCGAAGGATCTGCGGATCAATGCGCCGGTCGTGTGGGCCGGCCCGCATTGCCATCTGGTTCACTATCCGCTGCGCGGCGGGCGGCAGTACAACCTCGTCGTCACGTTCCACAGCCGCGAGCAGGAGACCTGGGGCGTGCGCGAGGGCAGCAAGGAAGAGGTGCTGTCGTACTTCGACGGGGTCCATCCGCTGCCGAAGCAGATGCTCGATAGGCCGACGTCATGGAAGCGCTGGGCGACCGCCGACCGCGATCCGGTCGAGTGCTGGAGCGCGGGCCGCGCGACGGTGCTCGGCGACGCCGCGCATCCGATGACGCAATACATCGCGCAGGGCGCGTGCCAGGCGCTCGAGGACGCGGTGACGCTCGGCGCGGCCGTTGCGCAGACCGACGGCGATTTCGAGGCCGCGTTCGCGCTGTACGAAAGCGTGCGGATTCCGCGCACCGCACGCGTGCTGTATTCGGCGCGCGAGATGGGGCGGATCTATCACGCGAAGGGCGTCGAGCGGCAGGTACGAAACGGGCTGTGGGTCGGGCGCACCGATGCGCAGTTCTACGACGCGCTCGGCTGGCTGCACGGCTGGCGTGCGGAGGATTGCCTGAAGACGGTCGCATGACGCATCCGTTCAGCCCGATTCCGGCGGCGCGCATTTCAACGACAGAAGACGCGCGCCGCCTTCCTGGAGGAGACACCATCATGGCCGATACGCTGTCCATCGACGTCAGCGAATGGATCGACCGGCATCGCATCGCGCCGTTTCAGGCCGCGATCGTCGTCCTGTGCTTTCTGATCGTCGCGATCGACGGATTCGATACCGCGTCGATCGGGTTCATCGCGCCGGTCATCCGCGCGGAATGGGGCCTGTCGCCCGCGCAGCTCGCGCCGGTATTCGGCGCGGGGTTGGCCGGGCTGATGGCCGGCGCGCTCGTGTTCGGGCCATTCGGCGACCGGTTCGGCCGTAAGCGGCTGTTGCTTGCGTGTGTGGCGTGCTTCGGCATTGCGAGCGCCGCGTCGGCGAGCGCGGGCGGCCTGACCGAGCTGATCGTATGGCGCTTCGCGACCGGGCTCGGGCTCGGCGGCGCGATGCCGAATGCGATCACGCTGACGTCCGAATACTGTCCGTCGCGCCGTCGCTCGCTGCTCGTGACGACGATGTTCTGCGGTTTCACGATCGGCTCCGCGCTCGGCGGGCTCGCGGCTGCGTCGCTGATCGAGCACCACGGCTGGCGCGCGGTGCTGGTCGTCGGCGGCGTGGCGCCGCTGCTGCTCCTGCCGCTGCTCGCGTGGCGACTGCCGGAATCGGTGCGCTATCTCGTCAACCAGGGCGCGCCGTCCGCGCGGATCGCGACGCTGCTCGGTCGTATCGCGCCGGGTCCGCACCTCGCGCATGCGTCGTTCATCGCGCCCGCCGGCAAGCCGGCCGGGTCGCCGCTCGGGCGGCTGTTCGCCGCCGACCTGCTGCGCGGCACGCTGCTGCTGTGGCTCACGTTCTTCATGAGCCTGCTCGTCATTTACCTGCTGTCGAGCTGGTTGCCGACGTTGCTGCGCACGACCGGCGCGACGTTGCAGACGGCTGCACGCGTGACCGCGATGTTCCAGGTCGGTGGCACGCTTGGCGCAATCGTCCTGGGCTGGCTGATGGACCGCTTCGATCCGCATCGCGTGCTGGCCTGCAGCTATGCGGCGGCCGGCGCCTGCGTCGCGGCGATCGGCGTGTTCGCCGCGTCGCCGTGGGGGGCGGCACTTGCGGTATTCGCCGCCGGCTTCTGCGTATCGGGCTCGCAGGTCGGGGCGAACGCGCTGTCGGCCGCGTTCTATCCGACCGAGTGCCGGACGACCGGCGTGAGCTGGGCGAACGGGATCGGTCGTGGCGGCTCGGTGGTCGGCTCGATGGCGGGCGGCGCGATGCTGGCGATGGGCGTGCCGCTGTCGACCGCATTCGCCGTCGTTGCCGCGCCATGCGTGATCGCGGCGGTCGCGGTGCTGGCGCTCGGTGTGGTTCGCGCCGGTGCGGCATGCGTGGCGGCCGCCGACGGGATGGCGGGCAGGCAGGCCTGATCTAAGGCGGGGCGGTTCGATTGCCGATTCGGTAAGCGGCAGGATGCTGCCGTAGCTCGCGTTGCCGGCAGACGTGTGCTTCGATGCGCTGTTCTGACGCCGCGCTGGCGCATGGAGTTCAAGATCGCGCCCGGTTCGATTTCCTCGAATTCGGACCGTTTCGCCGGCTATATCCGGCTCGCCTGCACACGCGTATCCGATGTGTCCGACGCATCCGGTGCGGTGCACGAGGCAGCGTTCGACACACTCGCCCGCCTCGTACGGGAAGCCATGGCGGCCGTGTAAGCGCGACGGCGGCGGCCGGTCGGACTTCCGAATACGCGAGTGCTCCGGCCGGACGCGGTACCGAAGCGGCAAGCCGCCGCCATTTCATCGGCTGACCGAGTGCGTGGCGAGGTGCTGGCGAATCAGCGACAGATAACGGTCGCCGACCGAGAAATCGCGTGCCGCGCGCGGCCGGGCGGCGGCCGGCCGCAGCGTGGCCGGCGCGCTCATGCCCAGATACCGGCACACGGCGGACGGGAAGGGCTTGCGCGTATGCCCGAGCTGACGCGCCGCGCGCTCGACGCGGGCATCGCCGACTTGGGCTCGAAGCCACGCCAGCACTTGGCGATCGGTTTCGTTGACGATACGGACCAGATGTTCCATCGCGCACCTCACTGTTCATAAATACAGTACTGTAAATATAACCAGTGTTTGTGCTGACCGCAAGCGGGCGTGCGTCGGCTGGCCGTTCGGCCAGGGTCAGCGCACCGGCGCGGCGGCTCGCGTGATCCGGGCGGCGGCCGGGGCGGCGCGGCCGGTATAGCGCGCGTCGGTCAGCGTGCCGAGGAACGCGACGATGTCGTCGATTTCCGCGTCGGTGAGCGCGGGCGGCGTGCCGGGCCGACGGTTCATCGGCGTCGAGTTGACGTTGATGTTGCCCCGATAGGCGGCCGGCACGTCGTCGAACGTCTTGGCGCCGTGGTACCAGAAGCCGGGATCGGTCGAGCGCGTGTTGTAGAACGCGACCGCGTCGCGCAGCGTCGTGAATACCCCGTTGTGCATGAACGTCTGCTTGACCGCGACGTTGCGCAGCCCCGGCGTGCGCAGGTAGCCGCACCATTGCGTCGGTTCGGGCCAGCGCAGCCGGCGCGCGGTGTCGCACAGCCCGTTGTCGAAATGGCGCGGATCGCGGTTCGCCGGCAGCGCGCGATTGCGCGGCACCGCGATCGCGTCGTAGCCGAAATCGGTGAACAGCGAGCGCTCCGGGCGGCTCGACGTGTCCGACAGCGTATGGCAGGTCATGCAATTGCCCTTGTCGGGATTCCGGAACAGCGCGAGGCCGCGCATCTCGGCCGGCGCGAGCGGCTTGCGCGTGCGCAGGAACGCATCGAAGCGCGACGTGAACGGCGCCATCTCGTCGCTCTGCAGATAGGCTTCGACGGCCGAACCCAGCGCGCGCACCAGTTGCTCGGGGTCGCGGCGCACCGGCGCGCCGAAGCGCGCGGCGAGATCGGGCGCGAGTTCGGTCGCGTTGACCTTGCGCAGCAGCGCGGCCGGCGACCGGTTGTTCATCTCGTTCGGATCGAACAGCGGCCCGCGGATCTGCTCGGCGAGCGTATCCGCGCGGCCGTCGCTGAACAGGCCGCCGAACGGCGACGGCGCGGGCGCATCGTCGTCCTGGTAGAAGTGGCGGCGCGGCACGTAGCGCACATACAGCAGCGACGGCGCATTGCGCTGGCTGAAGCGCCCGGGCCGGCTGCCTTCCGGCACGCCGGGCCCCGCGAGCGATGCGGCCGACAGCGTCGGCGCGAACGCGCGGCCCGGATCGTGGCAGCCCGCGCACGACATGCCGCGCGGCTCGGACAGCCGCGGGTCGAAGAAGATGCGGCGGCCGAGCGCGACGAGCGTCGGGTCCGGCGCGAAGCGCGCGGTGGCCGCGTCGATCTTGCCCGTCACCTGCGGCGTGCCGTTGCCGATCGTGTCGACGACGCGCGACGGCGGCGCGCCGGGAAGCAGGACCGTTTCGGCCGGCGCGGCGTGGGCCGCCAGCGTCAGACCGGCGAGCAGGGGTGCGACAAGCGTGCGCAACGTCTGCCGGCCGCGCCCCCGCGGCCTTCATATCGAACTGCCTCACTCACGGCGCGATGAACCCCGTCTTGTCGCAGGCGAGCGTCCTGCCCGACTGGTTGCACGACGCCAGTCGCTTGCCGGCCGCCGAATACGCATGGAACACCCAGCCCGTCGCCGGTGCGGCGTTGCGCTCCATGATCAGGAAGCCGAAGCTGTTGTTGTGCGACAGCCGCTCGATCACGGCGCCCGGCGCGGGCGTCAGGCCGGCCGGGAACGGGTCGGGCAGCGCGACGTCGAGGTTGTCGCCGCCGTTGCCGGACACGATCGTCGCCGGGTGCCCGGACGAGAAGTTGATCGCCTGGAAATCGTGCACGTGGCCATGCAGCGCGACGTGCACGCCCGGCGGGTAGTACGCCTGCGCGTTGAGGCTCGACATCACCGACTGCAGCGCGAGGTTGCCCGGCGCCGGCGTGCTGCCGGCGATCGGCGCGAACGCGAGGATCGGATGATGGTTCGTGAAGATCGTCGTCGTCATGCCGGCTTTCGACGCGAGCGATGCGACCGTCTGGAACTGCTTCTGGTAGATGCCGAACTGCGCGTCGGTCGTCTTCAGCGGCGTGCGGCCGACCTTCGCGGTGTCGAACACGATCACCTGCGAGCCGCCGCCGAGCGACACCGCATAGGGTTCCGAATAGTTCGCGTTGTTGTCGTTGGCCGGATCGTCGCACGAGCGGGCGGCCGAATACGGGCGCGGGTCGAGGAAGCGGAACCAGCCCTGGCCCGCCCGCGCGCATTCCTCGTGGTTGCCGCGCACGACGACCCACGGCGCCTTCGCGAGCAACGGCGCGGCCGGGCGGAACAGGTCGGCTTGCCACGTATCCCAGCCGTAGCCCCACGGGCTGTCCTTGCAGCCGGCGATGTCCGGCGGGCACGCATTCTCGCGATAGTGGTAGTCGCCGACGTGCAGTACGAGATCGGGCGACAGCTTCGCGACGCTGGCCGCGATCGTGTCGAGCGGCCAGACCGCGGCATCGTTGCACGCCTGCCAAGCGTTGTCGGCCTTCTTCATCCGGCAGCCCGTGTCGGCGATGATCGCGATGCGCTGCGGTTGCGCTTTCGGCAGCGGCAGCGTGCGGCCCGCGACGCTGGCTGTTTGCACGCCGGCCGGCAGCGTGGCTTCGCAGACGGACACCGGGAAGCTCGACGGCTTCGAATCGGCCGGATCGCTGGCGGTCGGCCGCTGGGCGACGGTCGCGGCGCCCGCGCGCAGCGTCATGCGCGACAGCTTGCCGTCGACGGTCAGTTGCGGGCACAGCGGATCGGTGGCCGACGCGGGCGTGTAGTTCGTGATCACGCGCGCGATCGCCTGGTTCGCGTCGCCGATCTCGACCCACGCGGCCTGAACGTTGGCCGAGGCGCTGGCCGGATCGTCGGGCGTATCGATGTGATTCGAGCACGCGGACAGCGCGGCGAGGGCAGCAAGGGGAGCGCAGCGCACGAGCAGCGCGCGCGTGAGGAGTCGTCGCATGGGAGGGGGAGGCGCCGTAGGAAAGTCGTCAACGATACGCAGCGCGAATGTAAGAAATGTGAAAAGCGGGGCGCGTGCTGGCTGCCCCTTGACTTCAAGCCGGCTTGAAGCAGCACAGTACGATTCGTCATCAATGAATCGGAAGGGGATCGACGATGGAAGCCAACCGGCCCAACGAAGCGCAATCCGCGCTCTGGAACGGTCCGTCAGGGCGCGCGTGGGTCGATGCGCAGGCGCCGCTGGACCGGATGTTCGAGCCGTTCGAAACGCTGCTGGCGGAGGCCGCGGCAGCATCGTTTGCCACGCGCGTGCTCGATGTCGGCTGCGGCACCGGCGCGGTCACGCTCGCGACCGCGCGGCGGCTCGGTGCGAGCGCGCAGTGCACGGGCATCGACATTTCGGCGCGGATGATCGATGCCGCCCGGGCGCGTGCCGAACGCGGCGGCGTGCCTGCCCGGTTCGTGTGCGCGGACGTGCAGACACATGCGTTCGAGCCGGCGAGCGTCGACCTGCTCGTGTCGCGTCTCGGCGTGATGTTCTTCGACGATCCGGTACGGGCGTTCGCGAACCTTCGGCGTGCGGCACGGCCGGGCGCGCCGATGCGGTTCGTCGCGTGGCGCGGCGCGGCCGACAATCCCTTCATGACGACGGCCGAGCGGGCGGCCGCGCCGCTGCTGCCGAACCTGCCCGTGCGGCAGCCCGGCGCACCGGGCCAGTTCGCGTTCGGCGACCGGCAGCGGATCGCGTCGGTGCTGTCGGACAGCGGCTGGGCGGACGTTGCGATCGAGCCGGTCGACCGGATGTGCATGCTGCCGGAATCCGCGCTGGACGACTACATTGGCCGGCTGGGCCCGGTCGGCGTTGCATTGCTGGAGGTGGACGAAGCGACGCGGCGGCGCGTGATCGACACGATGCGCGCCGCGTTCGAGCGGTACGTGCACGGCGCCGAAGTGCGCTTCGAGGCGGCGTGCTGGCTCGTGACGGCGCGCGCGCCGTCCGCATGACGCGTAACGTGAAAGCAGCGGATCAAGGCCGGGGCGGTGACCCGTTCGCCCCGCACGTGGCCGTGCCCGCGTGACGAAGCGGGGCCATGCGACCTGCGTGCGTCAGCGCTTCCGCGCGCGCAGCATCAACCAGGCGCAGCCGCCGGCCGCCAGCACGAGGCCGAGCAGGACGGCCTCGGCGCCGAGCGCGAAACCGGGCGGCATGTCGCCGCCGTTCGGCACCGGCGCCAGGTTGCCGGCCATCGCGACGGCGCCGCCGGCGAGCAGCGCCGCGCAGACGATCCAGTAGATCTTGCCGGGCAGTGCCGCGGCGCGGATGCGCCACAGCGCGATGCCGGCGCCGCCGAGGTACAGCACGGCGAGCGTGCCGAGCGCGATGATGTCGGCCGCGCGGCTTTGCAGCAACCCGCTCATTCGGCCTCCGTCGCGTGCCCCGGTGCCCGGCTCAGCAGATGCGTGCGGGTGTCTGCCGCGAGCGACACGTAGCGTTCATATTGGCGCAGCACGTCGGCGATCACTTCGTCGCCGCGCAGGTATTCGATGTCGTAGCCGAGCCGGCCGTCCTCGAAGAACGTGACGATGCCATGGACATGCGCACGCGTCTCGTCCGGCTCGGCCGCCTCGCGCACCAGGAACGCGGCCGCGGATTTCGCGGTGACGCGCACGCCGTACACGAAATCGCGGTGTTCGGCGGTCGGCACGGTGAGCCGCACCGCATCGTCGCTGTCGCGCTGCACGTGCGCATCGACGCCGCTCGCGCGCAACTCGTCGGCGACCTTGCGCAGCGCGGGTTCGACCGTTTCCGCGACGAACTGGCGCGCCTCGGCCTCGGTCGTCTGCCGCAGGATGTGCGTCAGGCGATGGCGCCAGTGCTGGCCGGTCCAGAAGCTCGTTGCAGGCGCGACGTCCTGCGAATAGTGCGCGCGATCGGCCGCGAGCCCGCGCCACAGCCCGTAGCACAGCGCGAGCATGATGATGGCGACCGGCAGCGCGGCGATCAGCGTCATCGCCTGCAGCGCGCCCAGCCCGCCCGCGACGAGCAGCACCGCGGCCGTCACGCCGAGCAGCGCGGCCCAGAACAGCCGCTGCCAGACCGGCGAATGCGCATTGCCACGCGTCGCGATCTGGTCGATCACGAACGCGCCCGAATCGGCGGACGTGACGAAGAACACCGCGATCAGCACGATCGCGACGATCGACAGCAGTTGCGGCAACGGCAGGAAATCGAAGAAGCGGAACAGCAGCGCATCGACGTTGGTCGCCGTCTGCGCGAGCGCGCCGGCCGCGCCGTGCGTATCGAGCCAGATCGCGCTGTTGCCGAACACGGTCATCCACACGAGGTTGAACGCGGTCGGCACGAGCAGCACGCCGATCACGAACTGGCGGATCGTGCGGCCGCGCGAGATGCGCGCGATGAACATGCCGACGAACGGCGACCACGACACCCACCACGCCCAGTAGAGAATCGTCCAGCCGCCGAACCAGCCTTCCTCGCGCGGCGGCGCGTACGCATAGGTGCGGAACGACAGGTCGACGAGGCTCGACAGGTACTGGCCGATGTTGTCGCCGAGCGCGCGCAGCAGAAAGGCCGTCGGGCCCGCGACCACCACGAAGGCGAGCAGCAGGAATGCGAGCAGCAGGTTCAGCTCGGACAGCCGGCGCACGCCCTTGTCGAGGCCGGTCGCGGCCGATACGCCCGCGAGGATCACGACCACCGCGACGAGCCCGATGCGGAACAGGTTGCTGCCCGTGTCCCATCCGGCGACCGTATGCAGGCCCGCGCTCAGCTGCATCACGCCGTAGCCGAGCGTCGTCGCGATCCCGGCGACCGTGCCGACCAGCGCGAACGCATCGACGGTGTGGCCGATCCAGCCGTTGATGCGCTCGCGCAGCACCGGATACAGCCCGGAGCGCAGCGTCAGCGGCAGGTTGTAGCGGAAGCCGAAGTACGCGAGCACGAGCCCCATCAGCCCGTAGATCGCCCACGCATGGAAGCCCCAGTGGAAGAAGGTCATCAGCATCGCCTCGCGCGCGGCGGCGGGCGTGCCGGGGTCGACGGTGGGCGGCTTCAGGAAATGCTGCATCGGCTCGCCGACGCCGAAGTACATCAGGCCGATGCCCATGCCGGCCGCGAACAGCATCGCCGTCCACGACACGAAGCTGAATTCCGGTTCGGCATCGTCGGGGCCGAGCCGGATATTGCCGAAGTCGCTGGCGGCGATCAGCACGAGAAACACGAGGAAGCCGGTGACGGCGAGCACGTAGAACCAGTCGAACCGGGCGATGACCCATTGCTGGCCGGCGGAGAACAGTGCGCCGGCTTCGCTCGGGTGCAGTGCGCACACGACGAGTAGCGCGCCGATCACGGCGAGCGCGGGCAGGACGACCTGCGGCTTGAATGTCGTGCGGGGCGAGGGACGGGAATCCGGCATGGCGGGCATCCAGTTGTGGGCGCAACGAGGCGCGACGCCGCCCGGCGCGCACGTTGCGCGTCGGACCCTGATACGGCGTGCGTCGAGTGTACCGCGGTGTCAGGACTGCAAGAAGGGGTATGCAGAAGGGTAAACCTGACGAATTGTAAGGTATCAGGGCGATCGAGAAAACCCGCGCGGTGTGCGCGGCGGGCCGGCGGGGCGGGGAAAACGCAGCGACGGACGCCCGGACGGCGCACGCGCGGCATGCGCATCGTCCGGGCAACGGGCGGCGCGCGGAAGGCGTCGCCAGGCGGGTTCAGAACGTGACGGCGATCCCGGCCATGCCGACGAACTGGCCATGCGTCGTCGACGGCGTGAGCTGCTGCGAATCGCCGACGATCGGCGCCGCGTCGACGATGTGCCCGGCGCCTTGCGCGCCGAGCGTCTGCCCGCTCGAATGCGTGTACGCCTGCAGCGCGTAGAGCGTCGTGCGTTTCGACAGGCTGTACGATTCCTTCAGCGAATATTGTTGATAGCGGGCCGCGCTCGCGACACCGTTCGCCTTCGATGCGAGCGTGTACGCGAATGCGCCGGCCACCGAGAACGTCGGCGTGAAGCGGTATGCGGCAAGCGCGCCGTAGGTGTTGAACACGGCCGTGTCGGTGAACGCCGAGCCGTTGCCGGGCAGGTACTTCACGTTCGAATAGTTGAGCCCCATCGTCAGGTCGCCGAGCGTGTAGTTGCCGGCCGCCGCCACCTGTTCGACCGCTTTCGCGCTCAGGTAGCCCTGGTTCAGCACGGACACCGCGAAGCTGCCCGACGATGCGGTGGCCGGATTCAGGAAGCCCGCGGACGAGCCCGAGCTGTTGATCCGCAGGTAGCCGGCCGCGATCCCGATCGGCCCGTTCGCGTAGCGCAGCGCGGCGCTGAACGTGTTGCCCTTGCCGGTCGCGCCCGCAATGCCGCCGAATGCGTACATCGCGCTCGCGGTCAGCCCCGCGAAGGTCGGCGACGTATAGGTAACCGAATTGTTCACGCGGATCGTGGTGTCGAGGCCGTCGATGTCGCCCGGATGCGCGCCCGTGGCGCCGGTCAGCCAACTGCTCGACGCGTACGGGCCGACGAACAGGAAGTAGGGCGTGTACTGGCGACCGGCCGTGACCGTACCGTAGCTGGCGTTGCGCAGGCCGACGAAGGCCTGGCGATTGAATAGCGTGCCGGCGGCGGCGTGCGCGCCCGTATTCAGGTTGAAACCGGCCTGCAGGTCGAAGATCGCGTGCGTGCCGCCGCCGAGATCCTCGTCGCCGCGCAGCCCGAACTTCGACGCATACAGGTTGCCATCGCGCATGTAGATGTTCGAGTGCCCCTGCTGGTTGTTCACGTACGCGAGCGAATCGTCGACCACGCCGTACAGCGTGACGCTGCTCTGCGCATGGGCGGCGGTCGTGCCGAGCGACGCGGCCGATAAAATCAGGATTGCAGAACGGTTGATGGATGCTTTCATGCTCGATCTCCAGGTCTCTTCATCTTTTCAAGGGGGCGGGAGGCTGAATGCCTCCTCTGTGGCAGGCGGCGGGCCGCGCGAACGGCCCGCCTGATCGGGTTGGCTTCAGTGGTTCATTGATCGAACGCGACGACGAGGCGGCGCCACGCGCCGTCCCGCGCGTCCTGCTCGACACGCGCGCCGCGCACGGCAACCGGGCCTTGCAGCGACGCGGGCAGGAGGATCTCGACGCGATCGGACGGACGCGCCGGGCGGCCGTCCCAGCGGACCGACACGCCGATCACGCCAGATGCCTCGCGGCCGGTCTCGATGTGCCACAGGCCGTATTCGCCGTCGCGCCACGCTTCCGTCTCGCCGTCGTCCTCCACGCATTCGCCGTACGCGACGCCATCCTCGATTCGCGGTGCGACGAGGAAGCCACGCGTGTCGACGCGCGCCCCGAAATGCTGTTCCGCGACGTTCAGCGGCAGCACGCGGCCTTCGCGCAGCAGCATTACCGGCGTGTCGAGCGGCGCGGGGAGCGTCACGCTCGCGCCGCCGTCGAACGATCGCGCGCTCGCGCAGCACGTCCAGCGTGCGCCCGACGGCAGATACACCGTGCGTTCGGTCTGGCCGGGCTCGACGACCGGCGCGACCAGCAGCGCGTCGCCGAGCATCATGTCGTCGCACGCGTCGTAGCAGCGCGCATCGCCGGGGAAATCGGCGAGGGTCGGCCGCAGCACGGGCTCGTAGCGCGTCGTGGACAGCCACAGCAGGTGATAGAGGTACGGCAGCAGCCGGTAGCGCTGTTTGATCAGCGATGCGATCTGCGCGGTGATCTCGGGGTACATCCACGGTTCGTTGACGGTGCCGTCGTCGTTCCATGAGTGGATGCTGAAGCGCGGCATGAAGATGCCGAACTGCACCCAGCGCAGCAGCAATTCGGGCGACGGCGCGGGGCCGGAGAAGCCGCCGATGTCGTGGCCGATGTTCGACACGCCCGACAGCGCGAGCCCGAGGCCCATCTTCAGGTTGTAGCGCAGCGTTTCCCACGACGTGTAGTTGTCGCCCGACCACGTCTGCACGTAGCGCTGCATGCCCGCGCCGCCCGAGCGCGACACGAGGAACGGCCGCCGCGCCGGCGCATGTGCGCGCTGCGCATCGCGCGACGCGCGCATCATCAGCATCGTCTGCAGCACCTTCGTCTCGCGCGCCGGGAACGGCTGGCCGAAGCCGTGCGCGATCGCGTCGGGCGACCAGATCTCGTATTCGTTGTTGTCGTTCCAGGTCGATTCGATCCCGTATTCCAGCAGCGCCGACGTGACCTGCTCGCGCCACCAGCGGTACGCGTCCGGCTGCGTGAAATCGATGTACGCGCCGACTTCGTCCCAGAACTGCACCCATGCGGGCTCGCCCGATGCGGAGCGGATCAGCAGCCCGCGCCGCGCGGCGTCGTCGAACGCGGGATGGTCGCGCAGCAGGCACGGCTTGATGTTGGCGCACAGGCGGATGCCGTTGTCGCGGTAATGCTGCACGAAGCCTTTCGCATCGGGAAACTTGTCGCGGTTCCAGTTGAACACGTAGCGCTTCGCGCCGATCGACGTATAGCCCGACGACAAGTGGAACGAATCGCACAGGATGTCGTGCGTGTCGCACTGCTCGACGAACTGGTTCATCTGCTGCTGCGCGTCCGGCGCGTCGGTGTAGCTCATCGTCGAGCCCGAATAGCCGAGGCCCCATTTCGGCGTGCGCGCGGGGCGCCCGGTGAGCCACGTGAAGCGCCGCGCGGCCGCGAGCGGCGTAGCGGGCGACGCGATGAAGTAGTAGTCGAGATCGCCGTGCTCGGCGACGAAATAGCGATAGAGCCCGTGGTAGTTGTCGAGCTCGCGGCCCATGTCGAACGCGCAATCGGACAGCGTGTCGTAGAACAGCCCGAAGCCCTGGCCCGCATCGGGCGACCACGTGATGTAGAACGGGATGTGCTTGTACAGCGGGTCGGTGTGCTTCGCGCTGTAGCCCATCGCGTCGATGTTGCGCATCTCGAAGCGGGCACCCGTGCGATCGAGTTCGCCCGCGCGTTCGCCGAGGCCGAACACCTGGTCGCCGCGCTCGCGGGCGACGTAGTGATACGCGCGATCGTCCCACCAGCCGAAGTTGTACGCCTGCGTCGCGCGGTCGGCGAGCGCGACGCGCCATGCGCCGTCCGCGCCGCGCAGCGACCACGTGCAGTGGCCGCCTTGCCGGCGCACCGCGAGCCGGATCTGCGCGGTTTCGATGCGCACGGCGTCGTCGTCCTCGGCGAAGTCGTAGTGGGGTAGCGCGAAGCCGCCCAGGTCGAGGCGGTCACGCCCGTCGAGCGGCACGTCGTCGAGGCCCGGCGCGATCGTCCACGTGCGCGGCGTGCGCGCGGTCGCGTCGGGCAGCACGCGTACCCGCACGATGTCGTCCTCGAGCACGAAGATTTCGACGGTGGCGCCCGTATCGGACGCGAGCAGTACGCGGTTCGCGTGGTGGCTGGCGACGCGGAACACGGGCGGATGAAGGAGCGAAGTCATGAATGCGGTTCCTGGTGAAAACGGAGGTCAGGCGTGCTGCGCGAGCAGGCGTTCCTGCTTCGACTGGCCGCGGATCAGCAGTGCGAGCAGCGTGACGCCGATGATGTCGAACAGGCCGAGGCACGCGAACAGCGGCGCGTAGCCGATCTTGTCGGCGAGCGCGCCGACCAGCAACGAGAAGCCGAGGCCGCCGATCCACGCGGCCATCCCGGCGAAGCCGCTCGCGGTGCCGACCTCCTCGGGGTCGAACACGTCGGCCGACAGCGTGTTGACGAGCGCGGAGATCATCTGGTGCGCGAAGCCGCCGACGCAGAACAGCGCGATCGCGGTGTACGGCGACGACGCGAGCCCGATCATCGCCGGCCCAAGCATCAGCAGCGCGCCGAGCGCGACGCCCGCGACGCGCGACCATACGAGCGGCAGCTTGAAGCGATTCGCGAGGTAGGGCGACAGGTAGCCGCCCGCGATGCCGCCCAGGTCGGCCGCGAGAAACGGCATCCACGCGAACACCGCGATCTGCGTGAGCGGCATGTGGCGCTCGGTCGCGAGGTATAGCGGAATCCAGAAGCTGAAAGTTTGCCACGCGGGTTCCGCGAAGAAGCGCGGCAGCGCGATCGCCCAGAAACGTCGGGCGGTGACGACGTCGCGGATACGGCGCTTCGACACGGGCGGCATCGTGGCCTGGCCGTCGCGGATCAGCGTGCGTTCCTGCGGCGTGATGCGCGGATGGTCGGCCGGCGACCGGTACTGCGTGTACCAGAGGGCGGCCCAGACGAACCCGAGCGCGCCGGTGGCCATGAACGCGGCCTGCCAGCCGAACCGCATCGACAGGAACACGACGAGCGGCGGCGCGATCGCGGCGCCGAGCGACGTGCCCGCGTTGAAGTAGCCGACCGCGACGGATTTCTCGCGATCGGGAAACCATTCGGCGACGGCCTTCATTCCCGACGGAATCGCGGCGGCCTCGAACAGGCCCAGCAAGCCGCGCAGGATGCCGAGCGACAGCCAGCCCGACGCGAAGCCATGCGCGACGCCGACCACCGACCACAGCATCGCGAACAGCGCGAACCCGAGCCGCAGCCCGATCAGGTCGACGATGAACCCGCATACCGGCTGCATGATCGTGTAGCCGATCTGGAACGCGCCGACGATGTACGAGTACTGCTGCGTCGAGATCGCGAACACTTGCTTGAGCTCGGGCGCGAGCACCGCGAGGGAATTCCGTGCGAGGTAGTTGAGGATCGTGCCGAGACACACGAGCACGATGATCCACCAGCGCAACGCCTTGACTGTCTTCACTGCTGTCTCCTGTCAGGGAGGGCGGGCGCGCGGCGCCTGCCCGGTCCGTGAGGGCCACCTGTTCGGGGCGGCTTGTTTCGTTTTATTCGTACGATGTCCGATCTTGATATGCGTCGGTTTTACCGGGTTATATCGAAATCACGGTGTTCGAGCGAACATTTCGTCGTCATCGAACTGAAATGTTATCTGACGACTGATCATTTTCGAACATCCTATGTTCGAATGCGAATCCGGTCAACGTGAATCTGCATTCGAACGAACGTACTCGGGGTTTTCCCGATGAGCGGAGGCAATCGCTCGCGCGGCGGCGCAGGACGGCCGCCCGTCAAAGACCCGTGCGACGGGGCCGGATGATCGTCCGGAGGGCGACGCGCGCCGGATGGGGCGTGACAACCCTGATGAAAATTTATTTCTTTTCGGGAATCGGATTGTGTAAATTCATTTTCATCAAACCTTGCAACAACCCTTCGCATGACGCCTCTCGTTCCGCCCGATGTCAGTCACGACGAACCCGCGATCGCCGAGCGGATCGCGTCGACGATGCCGTTGATGACGCCGATTCACCGGCGCATGGGCGAATTCGTGCTCGCGAACCCGTTTCGCGCGGCGACGATGCGGATCGACGAGCTCGCGCAGGCGGTGAATGCGTCGATCGCGACCGCGAACCGCTTCGCGAAGGCGCTCGGTTTCGACGGCTATCCGGCGATGCGCGCGGCGCTCGTGCGCGGCTTCGAGGCCACGCTCGGACCGGTCGAACGGCTGCGTTCCGCGCAGGAGCAGGAGTCCGGCGTACGCGGCGCCGCATGGATCGACGCGGTGTTCGACCAGGCTGCCGCCAACATCGAGAACACGCGTGCGCAACTGGATGCGGCCGACGTCGAGGCGGCGGTCGAGGCGATCGTCGGCGCACGGCGCGTGCTGATTCTCGGCGCCGGGTCGAGCGCATTTCTCGCCGGGCTGATGGAGCACGGGCTGTCGGTGTGCCACGACAACGTGCAATCACTCGCGCTGCTGGGCGGCCCGTCGCATGCGGCGCGGCGCCTGTATACGGCCGACTCGCGCGATCTCGTGATCGCGCTCGCGTGTCCGCGCTACGTGAAGGACACGATCGAACTGGCCCGCCGCGCGGCGGCGCGCGGCGCGCGCGTGCTCGGCATCACCGACGGCCCGCAATCGCCGCTCGCGCCGCTCGCGTCGCTGAACCTGTACGTCAAGGCCGAACGGCGTTTCGCGGCCACGTCGGAAGCCGCGGTGCTGACGATGATCGAGGCGCTGATCGATGCGGTCGCGCTGCGCACCCACCGGTCCGCGAAATCCGCGGCCGAGATGACCGAATTCCTGCTGCCGTGGCTCGTGCAGCCGCAAGCGGCGCTGCCGGCCGCCAACTCTTCTTCCCCACGTCCGAAAAAATCATGACTTCATCCGCGATCGTCGCGATTCACGGCGGCGCAGGCACGATCCTGCGCGAAGCGATGGATACCGACACCGAACGTCGGTACCGCGCCGAACTCACCGCGATCCTGCAGGCCGCGCAACAGGTGCTGGCCGAGGGCGGCAGCGCGCTCGACGCCGTCACCGTCGCGGTGCGGATGCTCGAGGATTGCCCGCTGTTCAACGCCGGGCGCGGCGCCGTCTATACGGCCGAAGGCAAGCACGAACTCGATGCGGCGGTCATGGACGGCGCGACGCTCGGCGCCGGCGCGATCTGCTGCGCGACGCGCGTGCGCAACCCGGTGCTCGCCGCGCGGCGCGTGATGGAGGCGAGCGAGCACGTGCTGTTCGCCGGCGCGGGCGCCGATGCGTTCGCGGCCGCGCAGGGGCTCGAACTGGTGGAACCCGGCTATTTCGACACCGAATCGCGGCATGCGCAGTGGGTGAAGGCGCGCGCGGCGGCCGGCGTGATGCTCGACCACGACGCGGCCAGCTTCGCATTCGGCGCTGCCGCACAACCCGCCGAGCCGCTCGATCCGGACCGCAAGCACGGCACGGTCGGCGCGGTCGCGTGCGACCTGAACGGCCACATCGCGGCGGCGACGTCGACGGGCGGCATCACGAACAAGCAGCCGGGGCGCGTCGGCGATTCGCCGATCATCGGCGCCGGCTGCTATGCGGACGACGCGACCTGCGCGGTCTCCGCGACAGGCACCGGCGAGATGTTCATCCGGCTCGCGACCGCGCATGACGTTGCCGCGCAGATCGCGTATCGCGGCGCGTCGCTCGCCGACGCCGCGCACGACGTCGTGATGAACAAGCTGCCGCGCCTCGCGGGCCGCGGCGGGATCATCGCGGTCGACGCGCACGGCAACGTCGCGATGCCGTTCAACACCGAAGGGATGTATCGCGGCTACGCACGCGTCGGTGAAGCGCCGGTCGTCGGCATCTACCGCGACGACGCGGCCTGATCCGGATCGCACGAGGAGATACGCCATGACTTCGAGCCGTAACCCGTCGCCCCTGGCGCTGCCCGAGCAGCGCGTGGTGGCCGTCGACGACCTGTCGGTCACGTTCCGCCGCGAAGGCGCGACGTTCGACGCGGTGCGCAACGTGTCGTTTCACGTCGATCGCGGCGAGACGCTCGCGATCGTCGGCGAATCGGGCTCGGGCAAGTCGGTCACGTCGCTCGCGCTGATGCGGCTGGTCGAGCACGGCGGCGGCGAGATCACGAGCGGCCGGATCGCGTTCCGGCGCCGTGGCGGCGCGCTGGTCGATCTCGCGCGGGCGAGCGCCGCGACGATGCGCGGCATCCGCGGCGCGGACATCGCGATGATCTTCCAGGAGCCGATGACGTCGCTGAACCCGGTGTTCACCGTCGGCGACCAGATCAGCGAGGCGATCGCGCTGCACCAGTCGAAGGGCGCGGCCGAAGCCCGCGCGGAAGCGCTGCGGCTGCTCGATCTCGTGCGCATCCCCGAAGCGCGCCGCGTGTTCGCGCGCTATCCGCACCAGCTGTCGGGCGGGATGCGGCAGCGCGTGATGATCGCGATGGCGCTGTCGTGCCGGCCCGCGCTGCTGATCGCCGACGAGCCGACGACCGCGCTCGACGTGACGATCCAGGCGCAGATCCTGCAACTGGTGCGCGGGCTGCAGGACGAAATGAACATGGGCGTGATCTTCATCACGCACGACATGGGCGTGGTGGCCGAAGTGGCCGATCGCGTGCTCGTGATGTATCGCGGCGAGAAGGTCGAGGAGGGCGAGTCGGACCGCATCTTCGCGACGCCCGCGCATCGCTACACGCGGGCGCTGCTCGCGGCCGTGCCGCGGCTCGGCTCGATGCAGGGCACCGACGCGCCCGAGAAATTCCCGCTGCTGAAGGTGGACGGCACGCGCGCGACGGCCGCGGCGCCGACCACGACGTCCGCCGCGAACGACGCGCAGCCGCCCGTCGATCACGCCGCGCCGCCGATCCTGCGCGTGCGCGATCTCGTCACGCGCTTTCCGGTGAAGAGCGGCGTGTTCGGCCGCGTGTCGCAGTACGTGCATGCGGTCGAACGCGTGAGCTTCGAGCTGCGCGCGGGCGAGACGCTCGCGCTCGTCGGCGAATCGGGCTGCGGCAAGTCGACCACCGGCCGTTCGCTGTTGCGTCTCGTCGAATCGCAAAGCGGCTCGATCGAATTCGACGGCCGCGACATCAGCGCGCTGAAGGGTTCGGACCTGCAGGCGTTGCGCCGCAACATCCAGTTCATCTTCCAGGATCCGTTCGCGTCGCTGAACCCGCGCCTGACCGTCGGCTTCTCGATCATGGAGCCGCTGCTCGTGCACGGCGTCGCGAGCGGCAGCGAGGCGCAGGCGCGCGTCGACTGGCTGCTCGACAAGGTCGGCCTGCCGCCGGAGGCCGCGCGCCGCTATCCGCACGAATTCTCGGGCGGCCAGCGCCAGCGGATCGCGATCGCGCGTGCGCTCGCGCTGAACCCGAAGGTCGTGATCGCCGACGAATCGGTGTCGGCGCTCGACGTGTCGGTGCAGGCGCAGATCGTCAACCTGATGCTCGACCTGCAGCGCGAGCTCGGCGTCGCGTACCTGTTCATCTCGCACGACATGGCCGTCGTCGAGCGCATCAGCCATCGCGTCGCGGTGATGTATCTCGGTCAGATCGTCGAGATCGGCCCGCGCCGCGCGGTGTTCGAGGCGCCGCAGCATCCGTACACGAAGAAGCTGATGAGCGCGGTGCCGGTGGCCGACCCCGCGCGCCGGCATGCGCCGCGCCAGCTTGCCGCGGACGAGATTCCGAGCCCGATCCGCGCGATCGGCGACGAGCCGGTCGTCGCGCCGCTCGTCGCGGTCGGCCCCGATCATTACGTCGCGACGCATCGCGTCGGCGGCGCGTATTGAACGCGCGGGAGGGTGCATATGGACCGAAGCTGCGCACGAGCAAGGCAACGGCGTCTTTTTCCCGAAAGGGTGCCGTCACGCCGCGATTTCCACCACGCGTTACCGAATCATCCACAGGAGCCCAGCAAGATGAACAAGCCGTATTCGTTCCCGATGTTCCGTCCGCGCGCGCTGTTCGCCGCGGGGGCCGGCGCGCTCGCGTTGTCGGTCGCGGTGCCCACGTTCGCGCAGCAGAACGTCGTGGTCGCCGTGTACTCGACGTTTACGACGATGGACCCGTACGACGCGAACGACACGGTGTCGCAGGCTGTCGTCAAGTCGTTCTACGAAGGCCTGTTCGGTTTCGACCGGAACATGAAGCTCGTCAACGTGCTGGCGACCAGCTATACGGCGTCGCCGGACGCGAAGGTGTACACGGTCAAACTGCGCCAGGGCGTGAAGTTCCACGACGGCACCGACTTCAATGCCGCCGCGGTGAAGGCGAATTTCGACCGCGTGACCGATCCGGCGAACAAGCTGAAGCGGTACGGCCTGTTCCGGGTGATCGAGAAGACCGAAGTGGTCGATCCGAACACCGTGCGGTTCACGTTGCGCGAGCCGTTCTCGGCGTTCATCAACACGCTCGCGCACCCGTCCGCGGTGATGATTTCGCCGGCCGCGCTGAAGAAGTGGGGGCGTGACGTGTCGCTGCATCCGGTCGGTACCGGCCCGTTCGAGTTCGTCGAATGGAAGCAGACCGACGACATGAAGGTGAAGAAATTCGCCGGCTACTGGAAGAAGGGGTATCCGAAGGTCGACGCGATCGACTGGAAACCGGTGGTCGACAACAACACGCGCGCCGCGCTGATCAAGACCGGCGAGGCCGATTTCGCGTTCACGATTCCGTTCGAGCAGGCGACCGATCTGAAGAGCAATCCGAAGGTGGACTTGATCGAGGCGCCGTCGATCATCCAGCGCTACATTTCGCTGAACACGCGGCAAAAGCCGTTCGATAACCCGAAGGTGCGCGAAGCGCTGAACTACGCGGTCAACAAGGATGCGCTCGCGAAGGTCGTGTTCGCCGGTTACGCGACACCGCAGACGGGCGTGGCGCCGACGGGCGTCGAATACGCAACGAAACTCGGGCCCTGGCCGTATGACCCGGCGAAGGCGCGTGCGCTGCTGAAGGAGGCCGGCTATCCGAACGGCTTCGAATCGACGCTGTGGTCCGCCTACAATCACACGACGGCGCAGAAGGTGATCCAGTTCGTCCAGCAGCAGCTCGCGCAGGTCGGCGTGAAGGTGCAGGTGCAGGCGCTCGAGGCCGGCGAGCGCGTCGCCCGGGTGGAGAGCGCCCAGGATGCGGCGAAGGCGCCGGTGCGGATGTACTACAGCGGCTGGTCGGCGTCGACGGGAGAGGCGAACTGGGCCCTGTCGCCGCTGCTTGCGTCGGAGTCGGCGCCGCCGAAGCTGTACAACACGGCGTACTACAAGAACGGTCTGGTCGACGACGATCTCGCGCAGGCACTCTCCACGACCGATCGCGCGAAGAAGGCCAGCCTCTACGCCGATGCGCAGAAGCAGATCTGGGCCGACGCGCCGTGGATCTTCCTCGTGCAGGAGAAGATCGTCTACGCACGCAGCAAGCGCCTGCAGGGCATGTACGTGATGCCGGACGGCTCGTTCAACTTCGACGAAATCTCGCTGAAATGACGGCGGTTCACCCGCCACGCGGCGCCGGCGGCGCAATCCGCCGGCGCGTTGACCCGATCGGTGCCCCATGCTGAATTTTCTCGTCAAACGCCTGTTCGGCCTGCTGCCCACGCTCGCGATCGTCGCGGTGCTGGTGTTCCTGTTCGTGCACCTGCTGCCCGGCGACCCGGCGCGGCTCGCGGCCGGCCCCGAAGCCGATGACGCGACGGTCGCGCTCGTGCGTGCCGATCTCGGGCTCGACAAGCCGATGCCGACCCAGTTCGCGAACTTCTTCGTGAAGATCGCGCATGGCGATTTCGGCATCTCGACGCGCAGCAAGCGGCCGGTGTCGACCGAGATCGGCGAGCGCTTCATGCCGACGCTGCTGCTCACGCTCGTCAGCATGGTGTGGGCGACGGCGATCGGGATGGCGATCGGGATCGCGTCGGCCGTGTGGCGCAATCGCTGGCCCGACCGACTCGGGATGACGATCGCGGTGTCGGGCATTTCGTTTCCCGCGTTCGCGCTCGGCATGCTGCTGATGGAGATCTTCTCTGTGAAGCTCGGCTGGCTGCCGGTCGTGCCGGACGGCACGTGGAAGAGCTACGTGCTGCCGTCGCTGACGCTCGGCGCCGCGGTCGCCGCCGTGATGGCGCGCTTCACGCGCGCGTCGTTCGTCGAGGTGCTGAACGAGGACTTCGTGCGCACCGCGCGCGCGAAGGGCGTGCATGAGCCGATGGTCGTGCTCAAGCATTGCCTGCGCAACGCGATGATTCCGGTCGTCACGATGATGGGGCTGCAGTTCGGCTTCCTGCTCGGCGGCTCGATCGTCGTCGAGGCCGTGTTCAACTGGCCGGGGCTCGGCCGCCTGCTGGTCGATGCGGTGACGATGCGCGACTACCCGGTGATCCAGGCGATCGTGCTGCTGTTCTCGCTGGAATTCATCCTGATCAACCTGACCGTCGACGTGCTGTACGCGGTCATCAACCCGACCATCCGGTTCAAGTGAGGCGCGCATGAACGCGACTGTCCAGCCCGCGGCGCCGGCCGCACCGACCGCGATCCGCACGCCGTGGCGCGAATTCTGGCGCAAGTTCCGCAAGCAGACCGTCGCGCTCGTCGCGGGCGGCTTCGTGCTCGCGCTCGTCGTGCTCGCGTTCGTCGGCCCGCACATCGTGCCGTTCGATCCGGAGAACTATTTCGACTACGACGCGCTGAACGCGGGGCCGTCGGCCGTGCACTGGTTCGGCGTCGATTCGCTCGGCCGCGACATCTTCAGCCGGATCGTCGCGGGCACGCGGATCTCGCTCGCGGCCGGCTTCTTCTCGGTGGCGCTCGGCGCGGTGATCGGCACGTTCTTCGGGCTGCTCGCCGGCTATTACGAAGGCTGGTGGGACCGCATCACGATGCGCATCGCCGACGTGCTGTTCGCGTTCCCCGGCATCCTCCTCGCGATCGGCGTGGTCGCGATCCTCGGCAACGGGATGGTCAACGTGATCTGCGCGGTCGCGATCTTCAGCATCCCGGCGTTCGCGCGGCTCGTGCGCGGCAACACGCTGGTGCTCAAGCACATGACCTACGTCGAGGCCGCGCGCAGCATCGGCGCGTCCGACTGGACGATCATCATGCGGCACATCCTGCCGGGCACCGTGTCGTCGGTCGTCGTCTACTTCACGATGCGGATCGGCACATCGATCATCACCGCCGCGAGCCTGTCGTTCCTCGGGCTCGGCGCGCAGCCGCCGACGCCGGAGTGGGGCGCGATGCTCAACGAGGCGCGCGCGGACATGGTGACGGCGCCGCACATCGCGGTGTTCCCGAGCCTCGCGATCTTCCTGACCGTGCTCGCGTTCAACCTGCTCGGCGACGGCTTGCGCGACGCGCTCGACCCGAAGCTGGAGCGCCGTTGATGCGGCCTGCACCGATGTGGACAGCGACGCTGCCGGCCGGCCCGCGCGGCACGATCGCCGACGTACCGGGCGTGACGGTCGGCCATTGCACGCTGGATGCCGGCAACGTGCAGACGGGCGTGACCGTCGTGAAGCCGCATCCGGGCGACGTGTACCGCAGCAAGGTGCCGGCGGGGGCGGCCGTGATCAACGGGTTCGGCAAGAGCGTCGGGCTCGTGCAGGTCGACGAACTCGGCACGCTCGATACGCCGATCGCGCTGACCCATACGTTCGGCGTCGGCGCGGTCGCACAGGCGCAGATCCGCGCGGCGATCGCGGCGAATCCGCGGATCGGCCGCGACTGGTCGACCGTCAATCCGCTCGTGTTCGAGTGCAACGACGGTTACCTGAACGACATCCAGGCGTTCGCGGTCACCGCCGCGCACTACGACGACGCATGCCGCGCGGCGTCGCGCGACGTCGCACGGGGCGCGGTGGGCGCCGGGCGCGGGATGTCGTGCTTCGACCTGAAAGGCGGGATCGGTTCCGCGTCGCGCGTGGCCGTCGCGGCCGGCCGGCCCTATACGGTCGGTGCGCTCGTGCTCGCGAATTTCGGCCGGCTGCCGATGCTGACGCTCGGCGGCGTGCCGCTCGGGCGCATCGTCGCGCAACGGCGCGCAGCCGAAGCGGTTCACGCGGCGCCGCCCGAGCAGGGCTCGATCATCCTGTTGCTGGCCACCGATGCGCCGCTCGACGCGCGGCAACTGTCGCGGCTCGCGCGCCGCGCGGGGGCGGGGCTGGCCCGCACGGGTTCCGTCTACGGGCATGGCAGCGGCGACATCGCGCTCGCTTTCTCGACCGCCTACACGATCGCGCACGACGCATCGACGATCGCGCTGCCGGCCCTCGTGGCCGATGCGGCGCTCGATCCGCTGTTCATGGCCGCGGCCGAAAGCGTCGAGCACGCGATCGCCGACGCCTTGCTGCAGGCGGTGACGGTCGCCGGGCGCGACGGCCACGTGCGGCAAGCGCTGCGCGACGCGGTGCCCGATCTCGACCGGCTGTTCAACGAAGACAACGAAGGGCATCTGACCCAGTCATGAAGATTCTGATCTCGACCGACATCGAGGGCGTCGCCGGCGTATTCGCGACCGAGCAGACGCGCGCCGGCAATCCGGAATACGAACGCGCGCGCCGCTGGATGACCGCCGAGGCGAACGCGGCGATCGAAGGCGCGTTCGCAGGCGGCGCGCAGGCCGTGTGGGTCAACGATTCGCATGGCGGCTATCGCAACCTGCTGCCCGACGGGCTCGATGCGCGGGCGCGCGTCGTGCTCGGCAAGCCGCGCACGCTCGGAATGATGGCGGGCCTCGAACAGCAGCCCGATCTCGTGTTCATGATCGGCTATCACGCGAAATCGCAGACGCGCGGCGTGCTCGCACATACGATCAACAGCTTTGCGTTCACGCAGGTGTGGCTGAACGGCGTCGAGCTCGGCGAAGCCGGGCTGTGTGGCGCGCTGGCGCGCGAATACGGTGCCCATGTCGCGCTCGCGACCGGCGACGACGTATTCGCCGAGGAAACGCAGCCGCTGTTTCCGGACGCGCGCTTCGAGACGGTCAAGACGGCCGGCGGCACATCGAGCGGCGAGACGCTCACGCCGTCCGCGTCGTGCGCCCGGATCGCGACCGCGGCGCGCGAGACGGTCGCGCAGGCGCTGTCGTCCGGCCGGCGCGCGGGCGCTCATCGGCCCGCGCCGGCCGCCTGCACGCTGCGCGTACAGACGGCCGCGCTCGCCGACCTTTTCTGCGTGCTGCCGTCGCTCGAGCGCGTCGATGCGGTGACGCTGCGCTTCGACGGGCCGTCGGTCGAGCACGTGGTGCGCACGCTGAACAGCCTGTCGGCGATGTCGTTCATGCTGCGGTGATGCGTGCCGCGACGATGCCGCCGGCGCGCGGCCGGTCAGCCGATCGCGACGGGGCGGGCCGTCGGGGCGAGCAGGAATGCTTCCATCGCCGCGACCAGCGCGAGCGGGGTTTCGTTCATCGGATAATGGCCGGCATTGCGCAACACGTCGACGCTGGCGAGCGGATAGCGCCGCAGGTAGGTGCGGGCCATCAGCGCCGCGTCGAACGCCGGATCGTGCTCGCCGATCAGTACCTTGACCGGATGGATGCCCGTGATCTCTTCGCTGAAATCCGTATCGGCCCACGCGCGGAAGTATGCGGCGAATGCCCGCGCCGACGAACAGGCTGCCGAATACGCGGCTTTCCACTCGATCCAGGCGGCGGGCAGCCGGTTACCGGTGCTGCGGTCGATGATGGTCCGGCGATCGGCGAGGTGGTCGGCGGCCCGCTCGAATAGCGCGCGTCGAGCGGCGTCGAACGGCAGGCCGCCGCACGGCACGGGTGCGATCGCCACCAGCGCGCGCACGCGGTCGGGCGCGATGGCGGCGATCTTCTCGATCGCCATGCCGCCCATCGAATGGCCGACGAGACTGAAGGTCGGAAAGCCGAGCGCGTCGGCGAGCGCGAGCGTATCGGCGGCGATCTCGTCGATCGTGTAGTTGCCGTGTGCGTCGCGCATACCGCCGTAACCTCGGTAGTCCATGAATACATAGCTGAAGTGCTCGCGCGACAGCCAGGCTTCGAGCGGTTCGAACGCGCGGGCGTCGCCGAACCAGCCGTGCAGCACGAGAACAGGGTGGGGGCCTTTCCCCACGCGATGAAACGTATTGGGCATGTCCGCTCCGATGAGGTTGCCATCCGGCCGACCAGGCCGGCGGGGGTTGCGGCCGCGAGGTCGCGCAACGGTGGAGCGGATCGTAGATCGTTCGAAGGCGACCCGCCTTCGATATCGGGTCATTGATGATGGAATTCGGGCCGTGAGAAATACGCTGCTAGATCCCTACGAACACATTCCCCGGAGCGTGGTCGTGCTCGCCAACGACTTTGCGGCGGGCACGACGTTTCCGGATCACGCGCACGTGCGCGGGCAATTCGCGTTCGCGTCGCGCGGCACGATCAGCGTGTCGACGCCGCACGGGCGCTGGCTGGTGCCGCCGCAGCGCGCGTGCTGGGTGCCGGCCGGCGTGCGGCACGAAATGACGATGACCGGGCCGGTCACGATGCTCAATGCGTTCGTGTCCGTCGACGCCGCGCAGGCGGCCGGGCTGCCGGCCCAGTGCGGCGTGTATGGCGTGTCGTCGCTGCTGCGGCAACTGCTCGACGATGCGATCGACCTGCCGGCCATGTACGACGTCGACGGTCGCGCGGGCAAGCTGATGGATCTGCTGGTCGCGGAAATCGCGACGATGCCGCGCCTGTCGCTGCATGCGCCGCTGCCGGCCGACGCGCGGCTGGCGAAGGTGTGCCGGCACCTGTTCGCGGCACCGTCGATCGACGCCGATCTCGACCGCGTCGCGGCCGACGCAGGCGTGAGCCGCCGCACGTTCACGCGGCAGTTTCGCGCGCAGACGGGCGTGAGTTTTGCCGCTTGGCGCCAGCAGGTCTGCATGCTGGCGGCGATTGCCCGCCTGACCGACGGGCAGCCGGTGACGCGCGTGGCGCTCGATCTCGGCTACGCGAGCGCGAGTGCGTTCACGTCGGCGTTTCGCCGCATTCTCGGCGACACGCCGAGCCGCTATCTCGAGATTCGTCGCTAGCCGGTCGCCGCCAAAAAATACGCGTCCGCCAACTTCGGCCAGACGCGTTTAAAGGCACTCTGTCTGAAAAAAATGCGCGGGCCGCCTCAGGGGCAGCGTCGCGCATGATGCATGTCATTGTTGCTTCGTCTGATTTAATCCTGTCAGCTCGTTGCGGATAACGAAGCATACGCCGCATAACGCGCAAACGATATCGTGTCGACCCGCCGATTGATGTGCTGTCGCAGCATGCGTTTCAATGGCGAGTTCGATATCGGGGCGGGAAGCCGATGACGACGGGCATCCGCGGCCCCGTTGGTCACGATGCAGTGCACCATCGAATGATGGGGGCGCCGTGCGCAAAAACGCCGTGTGGCGCGATGCCCGTCGGTATCGCGTCACACGGCGAAGCGGTTGCGCCCGAAGCCGTCAAGCGCCGGCGCGTGCGTGCGTCAAACGTCGAAGAACACGGTTTCTTCCGGCCCCTGCATGCGGATGTCGAAGCGGTAGACGACCGGCCGGCCCGGCTGCGCGTCGCGTTTCGCGACGAGCGTCGCGCGGCGCTCGGCCGGCACCGCGTTCAGCACGGGGTCGATCGCGTTCGCGGCGGCTTCGTCGTCGAAGTACACGCGTGTGAACGCATGGGTGAGAATGCCGCGCATCATCACGGTTACGTTGATGTGCGGCGCTTCGTCGGCGGCGACGCGGCCCGGCTTCACCGTCTCGACGACGAAGCGCTGCTGCGGGTCGGTGCCCGTGCCGACTCGCGCAAAGCCCGTGAAGCCGGATTTCGCGATGTCGTCGCGCGACGCGGGGTAGCGGCCCGCGCCATCCACCTGCGTGAATTCGAGCACCGCGTCGCCGACCACGTTGCCGTCGCCGTCGAACACCTGCCCGACCAGCAGCACATGCTCGCCCTCGGCGTGCGCCGCGGCAATCGTCGGCGTGAACAGGCTTTTCAGGTCGTAGTCGTATTGTTGCGGGCACAGGCCGTACGCGAAGTACGGGCCGACCGTCTGCGAAGGGGTTTGCTTCAGCGTCGTCATGGTTCAGCGCTCCATCGGGGTGGCGTCGCGGCCGCGCAGCACGATGTCGAATTCGTAGCCGAGCGCATAGCCTTCTTCGGTGATGTCCATCGAGAAGCGCGAGATCAGGCGCTCGCGCGCGGCTTCCGGCGTGCCCTGGAAGATCGGGTCGTACGCGAGCAGCGGATCGCCGGGGAAGTACATCTGCGTGACGAGACGCGAGCCGAAGTAATCGCCGAACAGCGAGAAGTGGATGTGATTCGGGCGCCACGCGTTCGGATGGTTGCCCCACGGATACGCGCCGGGCTTGATCGTCAGGAAGCGGTAGCGGCCTTCGTCGTCGGTCAGGCAGCGGCCCGCGCCGAGGAAGTTCGGGTCGAGCGGCGCGTCGTGCTGGTCGACCTTGTGCACGTAGCGGCCGGCCGCGTTGGCCTGCCACACCTCGACGAGCGTGTTGCGCACGGGCTTGCCGCCTTCGTCGAGCACGCGGCCGGTGACGACCATCCGCTCGCCGAGCGGCTCGCCGTTCTTCACGGCGTTCTTCGTCAGGTCGTGGTCGAGCGCGCCGAGATCTTCCGCGCCGTAGACGGGCGCGTACTGGTCGCGGAGTTTTTCCTTCAGCGGGATCAGCGGGCGGGTCGGGCCGCGCTTCACGGACGAACGGTACTCGGGGTGGACATAGGCCGGATGCGACGGCCAGTCGCGCGGCGTGAGGATCGTGGGGGAATCCATCGGGCGTCTCCTGGTAAGTATTGGGCGAGGTGGATGGCACGACTTTAGCCAATCCGGAAAGTTATGAAAAATGACCTTTTCTCGCGAATCGCATAACCATTCGTTATGTTCGTCCGGGCAATGAAAATCCGCCGGACAGGAAGCCTGTCCGGCGGAAAAAGCGATCGGGCTTCGCGTCGTCGGTGACGACCCCGTGCACGGCCCTCCAGCCAGCCCGTCGCTGTTTTTTGTCGTTCGTTCTCGTTGTTATCCGATCTTCCCGAGCGTGCCCGTCGTCAGGGATGGCGGGGATCGAACACGATCCCGTCGAATTCGAGCGCCAGCGTGCCGCCGCGCAGCAGGGCCGACGGTGTCGCCGCGTGGCCGGCACCGAGCACGTCGGTCACGTACTGCGCGCAGAAACCGCGCCGCGCGCGCAGGTCGAAGCGGCTGCCGAGCAGCGCGTCGATTCGCTGCTCGGCCAGCGCATGGATGCGGCGTTGCGCGTCGGCCGACGCTGCCGCGACGCGGCGCGCCAGCGCGATGCGTCCGCCGTCGGCACGGGCAACGAAGCGCGACAGCGGCGTGAGCTTCGTCCACGCGAATACCGTGGGCTCGGCGATCAGCGGTTCGTCGCCCGACGTATCGACGACGATGCCGAAGCGGTTGGCCCACGTGCCGGCCGACCCGGCCGTGGCATCCGGTGCACCGGCCGGCACGCGGATGAACACGAGATCGCCGACATGCGCGCCGGCAGCCAGTGTGCGCACGGTGGCGAGCGGCATCGTGCGATCGGTGTCGCGTGCATCGCGCGGTGCGGTGGAGTGCGGTTCGCAGGCGGCTGTGTCGATTCGGGTGGTCATTTCGGCTCCGTCGTTGCATGACAGGACGGAGCGGATTATGCAGACAAGTATCCAAAAGTGCTGATATGGATGCGTGGGTAGCCTAATATCCGACCTCGAGCATCATTTTTTGATACCGACATGACTGAGACCGCCCAACTCATCGAAACGCTGAAGCGCCAGCTCAAGGCGCAGGGAATGACTTACCGGGACGTCGCGCGTGCGCTCGACGTCTCCGAGACGAGCGTGAAGCGGCTGTTCGCGAGCGGCCGCTTCACGCTGGAACGCGTCGCGGAGATCGCGCAACTGCTCGGCTATACGCTCGCCGAGCTCGTGCAGGAAGCGTCGGCATCCGCGCCGCGCCTGCGCGTGCTGACCGAGCAGCAGGAGGCGTTGCTCGTGTCGGACGAGAAGCTGCTGCTGGTCGCCGTCTGCGCGATCAACTACTGGACCGTGCAGGACATCGTGGCGGCCTATCGGCTCACGCAGGCCGAGTGCGTGAAATACCTGCTGATGCTCGACCGGATGAACGTGATCGCGCTGCTGCCCGGCGACCGGATTCGCGTGCGGGTCGCGCGCGATTTCGACTGGCTGCCGGGTGGGCCGATCCGCCGTTACTTTCACGCGCACGTGCTCGACGACTTTCTCGGCAGCCGCTTCGACGGCCCCGGCGAGACGATGACGTTCCTGCAAGGGATGCTGACGGACGCGGCCGCCGCGGAGCTCGAACAGGAACTGCGGCGGCTCGCCAGCAAGGCGGCGGCGCTGCATGCGGAGTCGTCGTCCGCGCCGCTCGGGCACAAGCACGGCACGGCCCTGCTGATCGCGAAACGGATCTGGGAGCCGACGGGATTCCATGCGCTGCGGCGCCACGGATGACGCCACGCCGAACGCTTGGGTCTTTCCGGAAAGTTATGCAAAATGGCGATTCATCGTCATTCGCATAACCACCCGTTATGAATAACCGTATCGCCGACGGCCGCGTCAAATTCCGGCACCTGCAATGCTTTCTCGCGGTCGCGCAGCTGGGCGGCGTGCAGAAGGCGGCCGAAAGCCTGTCGATCACGCAACCGGCCGTGTCGAAGACGATCGCCGAGCTGGAGGCGATCCTCGGCGTGAAGCTGTTCGAGCGCGGCCGGCACGGCGCGCAGCCGACTCGCGAAGCGCAACTGTTCATGCCGCACGCGAATGCGTGCGTGCTGGCGCTGCGGCAGGGCGTCGGGCTGCTGGCGCGCGAGGGCGGGGCGGCGGCCGCGACACTGGAAATCGGCATGCTGCCGACCGTCGCGGCCTCGCTCGCGCCGGCCTTGATGAAGGCGCTGACCGCGCGCTGGCCGCGCATCGTCGTGCGGATCGCGACGGCCGCGAACGCCGAGTTGCTCGAGCGTCTGAAAGCCGGGGCGATCGAATGCGCGATCGGGCGGCTGTCGGAGCCGGAGCGGATGATCGGGCTCGCGTTCGAGCAGTTGTACAACGAGCCGCTCGTCGCGGTCGTGCGCGCCGGGCATCCGCTGCTCGCGAGCGCAGCGCCGGCCGCCGAGCTGGCGCGCTATCCGGTCGTGCTGCCGCCGTTCGGCACGCTGATCCGCCAGTCCGCCGAGCAACTGCTCGGCGCATGCGGCGCGCCGCCGCTGGATTCGTTCATCGAGGTGCTGTCGGTATCGGTCGCGCGCGCGCTGGCGCTCGAGAACGACGCGGTCTGGTTCGTGCCGCTCTATGCAGCCGAATACGATCTGTCGGCCGGTGCGCTGGCGCGCCTGCCGCTGCCGGCGGCGGGCACCGACGAGCCGGTCGGACTCGTGCTGCGTACCGATGCGCAGCCGTCGCCGGTCGCGCGGACGCTGATCGACGCGGTGCGCGACATCGCGCGGTCGCGGTTCGGCGATGCACGCCCGCACCGGGCGTCACGCGCGGCGCGCAAGCCTGCTCGCGGCAAGCGTTGATCTCATCGGGCCCCGGGGCGATCCACCGGGCCGATTTCTTTTGTTGCCGCAGGATTGGCTATCCGGTCAGTAGCCGTCGTCGGGGTGCTTGGCATATCGTACCGTTTTTGATACGATGGGCGGGAAGACGATGGCGAGACAGCAGATTCAGGTCACGCTCGGCGTGCGGTTCTTCCGGACGGCCCGCGGCCACGAGCCGGTGCGCGAATGGCTCCATGCGCTCGGGCAAGCGGAGCGAAGGGCGATCGGCGAAGAGATCAAGACCGTTCAACTCGGCTGGCCGCTCGGCATGCCGCTGGTCCGGAAGATGGCGAAGGATCTGTGGGAGATCCGCGTGATGGTGCCGGGGCGAAGCGCACGCGTGCTGTTCACGGTCGTCGGCGACACGATGGTGCTGCTGCACGGCTTCTTCAAGCAGTCGCGGGGCACGCCGTCGGACGATCTCGACGTGACCGTCGCGCGCCTGAAAACGCTGACGCGCGCCATCTGAATTCCCCGGTTGTGCCGGAACGCACCGTCTCCGACGGTCGGGCGGCCGGCAACGCCATGCACCTGGAGTACGACATGACGACCACGAACAATCCGTATATCGGCAGCGATTTCGACGCCTTCCTCGAAGCGGACGGCAATCTCGAAGCGGCCACCGCCACCGCGATCAAGCGCGTGATCGCGTGGCAGATCGGGCAGGAAATGAAGGCGCAGCACATCACCAAAACCGCGATGGCCGCGCGGATGAAAACCAGCCGCGCCGCACTCAACCGCCTGCTCGACGAAACCGACACGAGCCTCACGCTCGCGACGCTCGCGAGCGCGGCCGCCGCGCTCGGCAAACGGCTCAGCTTCGAGCTGGTGCCGGCCTGAGCGGCGCGAACGAACGGCGCGCGGCGGCCGGATCGGCGTGATGGTTCGCGCGACGGGTGTGGCGAGCTGGCGGGCGTCGACCCGCGGGCGCTTGCCGGGTCATCGACGCGGGCCGGTGATCTGCAGATAAAGCAGCGCACCGCCCGCAAGCAGCAGCGGGCACAGGAAATACCAGCCGGTCGTCACGAACAGCCCGCCGACCGCAATCAGCGAAATCCACGCGCAGCGGTACGCGATGCCGCCGCGCGGCAGCAGCTTCAGCGCGGCGGCCGCGCCGAGCCCGTACACCATCACGAAACATCCGGACGTCACGAGCACGAGCGGCTTCGGCCCGACGTCCGACAGCGCCGTGGCGGTCAGCGCGATGGCCGCCAGCACCGCGATCACGCCGAGGCTGCGACGCGGCACGCCGCCGACCTGGCTGCCCTGCGCGAGCCACGCAGGCAACGCGCCGTCGCGTCCGAGCGCCGCGCCGAGCTTGGCCGCGCCGGCGAAATACGCGTTCATCGTGCCGAGCGTGAGCAGCAGCGCGGCGGCGGCGGCCAGCACTTGCGCATGGCCGCCGATGCCGCCCGCGATCAGTTCGGCGAGCGGCGCGCCCGATGCGCCCGCGGAAGGCCCGAGCACCGTCACGCTCGCGGCCGCAACCGACAGATACAGGAACCCGACGACCACGACCGCGATGCCGGCCGAGCGCGGCATGTCGTGCGCCGGCCGGCGGAATTCGGCGGCGAGGTGCGTGATGGCTTCCCAGCCGGCGAAGCTCCACACGAGCAGCGCGGCGGCCTGGCCGACCGCGAGCCAGCCGTGCGGGGCGAACGGATGCAGGTTCGCGGCGCGCGCATGCGGCGCGGACGCAAGCACCGCGGCGAGCAGCAGCGCGACGAGCAGTGCCGACAACACGAGTTGCATGCGGCCCGACACGGTGACGCCGAATGCGTTCGCGGCCGATACGGTCGCGATCAGTGCGGCGGCGGTGACGATGACCGTCGTATGTCCGCCGCCCGTGACGGCCGCGACGTAGGCGCCGCCGAACATCGCGGCGGCCGGCGCGCCGGCCGGCACCGCGAAATAGAAGCACCAGCCGACGATGGCCGCGGCCTTCGGGCCGAATGCGCGCCGCGCGTAGGTCGACACGCCGCCCGCATCGGGATAGCGGGCGCCGAGTGCGGCGAAGGTGGCCGCGAGCGGCCCGGACAGCACGACGAGCGCGGCCCACGCGAGCAGCGAGGCGGGCCCGGCGACGTCGGCGGCGAGCGCGGGCAGCGCGATCACGCCGGTGCCGAGCACCGCGCCGATATAGAGCGCGGCGCCCTGGAAAATGGTCAGCGAACCCGCATGATGGGCAGCGGGCGAATCGGCATGCGAAGGCATGAGCGGCAGTCTCCGGAAGGTCTTGTTTTGTGTGGGCGACACGCGGAAGTTCGCGCGGTCCATTGTTCGATGCTACCCGAACGATGACGCTCGCGCGGCGCGGCGATCAGTAGTCCGGTGCCGCGTGCGTGTCAGCCGATGTCAGCAGGAACGCGCGAGCCGCAGACGTGCCTCCTCGCGCGCGGCGGGCGGCAGGTCGAGCGCGTAGTGGAACGTACCCGATACCAGCGATGCGACGGGCACGCCATCGCGAAACAGCACGCGGTTGCCGGTCAGCGCCGGCACCTTGTCGCCGGGCAGCAGCGTGCCGGCGAGATTCAATGGGTCGGCGCCCGTCACGCATACGTATTGTCCGTCGCCCGGTTGCCGCCGCAGTTCGCGCAGGATCGGGATGGCCTCGGGCAGCGCGAATTGCTCGCCCGCGAGCCCGGCGACGAAGCGTCCGCCGCGAATCTCGCCGCGTGCTTCGAGGCGTTGCAGCACGCGCACGAGTTCGCGCCAGCTCGGCAGCCAGTCGGCTTCGCGTTCGAGCAATCGCCAGAACACGACGCCGTAGCGGCGCAACAGCGTCCACACGATATGTTCGAGCGCGTCGGGATCGGTCGTGGCAGGGCCGCGTTTCGGGGTGGGCGCGTCATCGTCCGGCGGGGCCTGACGTTGCACGAGCGCCCAGCGCCCTGCGTCGTCCATCCCGCCGATCAGCGCGCTGCCGCGTCGCGTGCGTGGCGCATAGGTCGCGCTGCGCTTGACGGCCGGCTTCAGCAGCGCGCGCAGGCCCGCGTAGCTGTCCGCATTCACGAGGCCGGCCGACACGAGTTCGCCGAGCGCCTGTTCGAGCTCGATGGGCAGCATGTGCAGATCGTCGAGCAGTGCATCGAAGAACATCGCGCCGTGCGCGGCGAGCGCGTCGCGCACTTGCGTGGCGCGCGCGGACAGTGCCGGTTGCGCATCGGGATCGCGCAGCGCCTGCCATGCGGAAAGATGGCGGCGCGGCAGCAGCACGATCGGCGTCGTCTTCACGGGTGTGCCGGCCGCGCGCGCCGGCGCGCCGATGCGGGTCCACACCAGCTTGCCCGAGCGGCACAGCTCGTCGAGGCCGCCCGCCGTGTAGTCGATGAGCCGCGCGGGCAGCAGCGCGTCTTCCCACGCGCTCGCCGCAGCCTCGTAGCCTTCGAGCTGTTCGACCACGGCTGCCAGCGCGTCGCGGCCGGTGCCGCGCGTATCGGGTGTCAGGTGCTGCCAGTGGAACAGGAAGCGCATGAAATCGGCGCGTTCGACCGGTTCGATCTCACGGCGCAGCCGCTTCACCGTATAGCGATGAATGCGCGCGAGCAGATGGCGTTCGCACCATTCGTCGGTCGTCGCGCCCGGCGTGAAGCGGCCGCGCATCACGTAGCCTTCGCGTTCCAGCGCGGCGAGCGCCGTCGCGATCGACGCGGGCGGCAGGCCGAGCGGCGCGGCGATCGCATCGAGCGTGAGCGGCCCGAAGCCGGTGAGCCGCGCGCGGATCACGTCGACGAGCGCCGCATCGGCTTCCCACGGCTGCGCGCACGCGGCCGGCACCTTGAGCGCGGGTGTCGCGCGGGCGTCCGGATGCAGCGCACGCACGCAGACGAGCCGCTCGACCGGCACCCACAGCGCGGCGCCGCCCGGCGTCGCGAGTTTCGTCGCGCGGCGGCGTTCCGCGAGTTCCGCGAGTCGCTCGGGCCAGCCTGCGTGCGCGTGCGCCTCGTCGTCGGCGACGCAGGCGAGGGTGAGCAGCGCATCGTGCATTTCGTCGGCGTCGCGCACGAGCGGCCACGCTTCGTCGCGTACCGCATCGATCGCGTCGGCGTCGAGCGCGCCGAGATCGTCGGCCGTTTCAGGGTCGCTCCAGCGGCGCGACTGCACGGCTTGTGTGCGGCGCTCCTCGAGCGGCGCATCGTCGAGGAACGCGTAGGGCTTCGCATTCAGGATCTCGGCCGCGAGCGGCGACGGCGCGGGCAAGTCGCGCGTGATGAGCTCGATCGCGCCGCTTTCGATCCGGCGCAGCAGCGCGAGCCAGCCGTCGGTGTCCATCGCGTCGTGCAGGCAGTCGTCGAGCGTCTGGTCGACGAGCGGGTGATGCGGAATCTCGCGTTCGCCGACGATGTTCTCGAGGCACGCGACCTGGTCGGGAAACACCGTCGCGAGCAGATCGTCGCTCTTCATCCGCTGCAGTTGCGGTGCGGTGCGCCGGCCGCCGGTGAAACGCGGCAGCGCGAGCGCGGTGGTCGCGTTCCAGCGCCAGCGCACGCCGAACATCGGCGCATCGAGCAGCGCCTGGATCAGCACGTGTTCGGCACTGGCCGAACGCAGGTAGCGCCACACCTCGTCGAGCGCGAAGCTGTGCGCGAGCGACAGCGACAGGATGATCGCGTCGTCGGTTGCAGCGGCCTGCAATTCGAAGTTGAAGTTGCGACAGAAGCGCTTGCGCAGCGCGAGCCCCCATGCGCGGTTGATGCGGCTGCCGTACGGCGAATGGATCACGAGCTGCGTGCCGCCCGATTCGTCGAAGAACCGCTCCATCACGAGCGTGTCCTGCGTCGGCAATGCGCCGAGCGCGGCGCGGGTGCGGGCGAGGTAGTCGGCGATCTGGCGCGCGGCGTCAGGCGACAGGCGCAGATCGTCGACCAGCCAGCGCAACGCGGGCGCGAGGCGGATTTCGGTGGGGGCGAGCGCGGTGCCGCCGGGCGCGTTGTCGGGCGAGGCGGGCGGCGCGTCAGTTTCGGCGGCCGCTTTTCGGGATTTGCCGCGGGTGGTCGTCTTGCCGGCCTCGGTGACGTTCGCGTGCTTCGCCGCATCGAGCCGCGCATGCCGGTCGCCGTCCGCGAACAGCCCGTCGAGTCGCGCACGCAACCGGCCGACCGCCGCCGACAGTTCATCGCTGCGCCCCAGCCCCTCGCCGAGCCAGAACGGAATGCCCGGCGATTGACCCTGCGCATCCTCGACGCGCACGCGGCCCGTTTCCACGCGAATGATCCGGTACGACTGGTTGCCGAGCTGGAACACGTCGCCGGCCAGGCTCTCGATCGCGAAATCCTCGTTGACGGTGCCGACCTGAATGCCCTGCGGTTCGAGCAGCACCGCGTAGTCGGCCATGTCGGGGATCGTGCCGCCGGAAGTGGTTGCGGTCATCATCGCGTTGCGACGGCCGCGCACGGTGCCGCCCACCACGTCGCGGTGCAGGTACGCGCCGCGCACGCCGCGTCGGCTCGTGAACCCCTCGGCGAGCATCTTCATCACTTCGTCGAAGCGCTCGCGCGCGAGCCGGGCATACGGCGCGGCGCGCGTGAAGCTCGCATACAGCGCGTCCTCCTGCCATTCCGCGCACGCGACTTCGGCGACGATCTGCTGCGCGAGCACGTCGAGCGGCGCCTCGGGAATCCGCAGCGCATCGAGTTCGCCGCGCTGCACGCAATCGAGCAGCGCCGCGCATTCGACCAGCTCGTCGCGCGACAGCGGAAAGAGCCGCCCCTTCGGCACGCCGCCGACGTGGTGCCCCGAGCGGCCGACACGCTGCAGGAACGGCGCGATGCCGCGCGGCGAGCCGACCTGGCAGACGAGATCGACGTCGCCGATGTCGATGCCGAGTTCAAGCGACGCGGTGGCGACGAGCAGCTTCAGTTCGCCGCGCTTCAGGCGCTGCTCGGCGTCGAAGCGGTGCTCTTTCGCGAGACTGCCGTGATGTGCGGCGATCGCGTCCTTGCCGAGCCGGTCGGCGAGATGGCGCGCCATGCGCTCGGCGGTACGCCGCGTGTTGACGAACACCAGCGTCGTGCGATGCGCGGCCGCGAGCCCGGCGATGCGGTCGTACACCTGTTCCCACACGTCGGTCGCCATCACCGGTTCGAGCGGCACGTTCGGCAGTTCGAGCGCGAGGTCGCGCTCGCGCGTGTGGCCGGTGTCGACGATCGCGCAATCGCGCGGCGCGTCGGCCGGCCCGCCGACGAGGAAGCGCGCGACCGCGTCGATCGGCTTTTGCGTGGCCGACAGCCCGATGCGCGGCAGCGTGCGCCCGGTCAGCGCGTCGAGGCGTTCGAGCGACAGCGCGAGATGGCTGCCGCGCTTGGACGACGCCAGCGCATGGATTTCGTCGACGATGACCGAGCGCACGTTCGACAGCATCTGCCGCCCCGACGTGGACGACAGCAGCACGTACAGCGATTCGGGTGTCGTGACGAGGATGTGCGGCGCGCGCTTGCGCAGCGCGGCGCGCTCGGCCTGCGTCGTATCGCCGGTGCGCACCGCGGTGCGGATCGCCGGCACCGGCAGGCCGAGCTGCGCGAGCGATTCCGCGATGCCGGCGAGCGGCGCGTCGAGGTTCACGTGGATGTCGTTCGACAGCGCCTTCAGCGGCGACACGTAGACGACCAGCGTCGCATCGGGCAGCGTGCCGTCGTGCGCGAGCGCATCGCGTACCAGATCGTCGAGTGCGCACAGGAATGCGGTGAGCGTCTTGCCGGAGCCGGTCGGCGCGGCCACGAGCGTCGAGCGGCCGGCCTTGATGTGCGGCCACGCGAGCGCCTGCGCGCCGGTCGGCGCGGGGAACGTGCGTGTGAACCACGCGGCGACGGCCGGGTGGAACACGTCGAGCGCACGGGCGGCAGGGCGGGTAGCTGTGACGTCCATCGGAGCGTTGAAATAGGGTGCGAGCGGGGTGCGAGCGCGCGGACGCATCGCACGCGAATCGAATCGTCAGTGTGCCAGACGTCACGGGTGCGTGCCGGGCATGCGTGCCGACGATTCACCCTCAGGTGGGGGCCTGCGCTGCACTTTCAATGGACGGAAAGTTGCGTGCGATTCGGCACGCCGATCGCGCGCGGAATTGCGTCGAATTGCAACTAGACGCGATGCAGCCAGCCGAGCCACTGTTCGATCAGCGGCGCACGCGACCACAGCGATTGCGCGAGCCACAGCGTGCCGCCCCAGGCGGCCGCCACCACGATCAGGTCGCAATGCCCGCTGTTCCACAGGTTCAGCGAATGGCGCCGCCAGATCCACGGTACGCCGAGCGGATTCGGCCAGTCGGCGAGCAGGTGCATCACGCCGCCGCAGGCGAAGCCGAACAGCGGCGCGGCCCACAGCGGATGCGGATGATGGATGAGCCCGTGCCAGCCGAGCGCGAGCAGCGCGACCCAGCCGATGCCCCAGTGCGTGAGGGTGCGATGCGTGATCCACAGGCGGCGCTTGCGGCTCCACCAGGCGACTTCGAGCCAGTCGGGCGCGGTGCCGCCCGCGACGCCCGCCGCGAACGCGGCGAGCATGCCCGAGTGCCACGGACCGGTTGCGCCGGTTTGCGCGACGAGGACGGCGGCGGCGACGCCGGCTGCGAAGCCGGACGCGTGATGTGCATTGTGTGATGCCATAGGGAGCGAGACGAAGCAACGTGAAGCGGCGCGTGCACGAAACGATGATGCTGCGCGCAATGGGGCGCTATCTTCGCAGATCGGGCTGTGCCGCGGGCGGGGCGTTCGCGGATTTTTTTGCACGCGCGGCGAGGCTTGCCGCGCGGTTCGCAACTTTCGGGTTTTGTGCGGTGCGCGAAGCGCGCGCCGCAGGCGATGTCGAACGATCCGCGCGCACGTCGCGGCAGCGCAACGTGACCGCGCGCACACAATCGCCACGCTTTCGTCGCGCCCCGCGTGTTCGACCCTTTTTGTCCCCCTATACTACGTAGCCGGCACAGGGCCGTCGGCGCGCCCGCGGCCTTCCACGGATCAGGTGCTCGTCGTGCCTGAAGGAGATCCACATGGGGGACATGCAATGACTACGCTGAATCGCTTCAAATCATCCGCAGCCGTGCTCGCGACGGTGGCCGGCATCGGCTTCCTGCCGAACGCGCCCGCGTACGCGAAAGGGCCGCAGCCCGCGGTCCTGACGAGCTCCGCGGTGGCGGTGGCCGACAAGTACAGCGCGGATGCCGCGGAGCGGATCTTCAAGGAAGGCGGCAACGCGATCGACGCGGCCGTCGCGATCGCGTTCACGCTCGCCGTCACGTACCCGGAAGCCGGCAACATCGGCGGCGGCGGCTTCATGACGATCTACAAGGACGGCAAGCCGTACTTCATCGATTACCGCGAGCGTGCGCCGCTCGCCGCGACGAAGGACATGTATCTCGACAAGGACGGCAACGTCGTCAAGGGCATGAGCCTGTACGGCCCGCGCGCGGTCGGCGTGCCGGGCACGGTGGCGGGCATGTGGGAAGCGCAGAAGCGCTTCGGCAAGCTGAAGTGGAAACAGGTGCTCGCGCCGGCGATCCACTATGCGCGCGACGGCTTCGTCGTCGACGAGCAACTGGCGCAGCGCGGCGTCGACGCATCGAAGGAGTTCGGCGGCAAGACCAACTTCGACAAGTACTTCTCCGGGCTGAAGGCCGGCGCGAACTTCAAGCAGCCCGATCTCGCTGACGTGCTGACGCGCATCGCAAACGGCGGCGCGGAAGGCTTCTACAAGGGCAAGACGGCCGAGCTGATCGCCGCGTCGATGAAGACCGGCGACGGCAACGGGCTGATCACGACCGAGGATCTCGCGCAGTACCGCGCGGTGTGGCGCCAGCCGGTGCAGGCGAAGTGGAACGGCTATGACGTGATCACCGCGCCGCCCCCGAGCTCGGGCGGCATCGGCCTCGTGCAGTTGCTGAAGATGAAGGCCGACCTCAAGCAGGACTTCGAGGGCATCAAGCTCAACTCGCCGCAGTACATCCACCTCGTCGCGGAAATCGAGAAGCGCGTGTTCGCCGACCGCGCGCAGTATCTCGGCGATCCCGACTTCTACAAGGTGCCGATCGCGCAGCTGACCGACGACGCGTACATCGCGAAGCGTGCGGCCGAGGTCAACCCGAAGGAGCCGTCGGACACGAAGAGCGTGCAGCCGGGCCTCGGCACGACGATGCCGGAGAAGGCCGAAACGACGCACTTCTCGGTGGTCGACAAGTGGGGCAACGCGGTGTCGAACACGTACACGATCAACGGCTATTTCGGCTCGGGCGTGATCGCCGACGGCACGGGCATCGTGCTGAACGACGAGATGGACGACTTCTCCGCGAAGCCGGGCGTCGCGAACATGTTCGGCGTGGTGGGCAGCGACGCGAACGCGATCGAACCGAAGAAGCGCCCGCTGTCGTCGATGTCACCGACGATCATGACGAAGGACGGCAAGGTATCGCTGGTGATCGGCACGCCGGGCGGCTCGCGCATCTTCACGTCGATCTTCCAGGTGATCAACAACATCTACGACTTCAAGATGCCGTTGAAGGAAGCGGTCGGCGCGATGCGGTTCCATCACCAACTGCTGCCGCCGAACACGATCTTCTGGGAGCCGTACCATCCGATCGAAGGCGAACTCGCGAAGCAGATCGAAGCGCGCGGCTATACGCTGAAGGGGCAGGACTTCAGCGGCGACATCCAGGTCATCAAGATCGACGGCAAGACGCCGGAAGCGATGGCCGATCCGCGCGGGCGGGGGTGACGCGGATCATTCGGTGACGTTGACGTGAAGCGACGCGTGCGCGAAGCGACCGCGCACGCCGTTCGGCAGCCGGTGTTTCGAGCCGGCTGCCGAAATTTTTCAGCCGGTCGTTCGGATGAAATCCGCGATTCGCGCGGCAATGGCATCCGGCGCGTCCTCGAAGCAGTAGTGCCCGACGCCCGCCAGCCGCTCGATCGGCGCGGACGGAAACAGCGCGGTAAAGAGCGGCAGGAAGTGTTCGGCGCCGAGCGTTCGGTCGGCGTCTCCCCAGATCGCGAGCGCGGGCTTGCCGCGTATCGCGCGCAGCGCCGCCGCATCGGGTTCCTCGAACCGGTGCGCGCCGGCCGCGAACCCCCGTGCCCATCCGATCGCGCCGAGACAGTCGGCCGGCTGCGCGAACGGCGCGCCGTATGCGGCGATCCACGTGTCGGTGATGATCGCGTGATCCTCGAAACCGTTCAGCTTCAACGTGCTCAGGATGTTGAAGCCGAGCTGCCCGAGCACCGTTTCGAGCGTATCGTCGGCCGCCGCGCGCATGATCCACTGGAACCACGGCGCCTCGCGGCCGTTCGCCGTCAGGCGCTCGGCGAGATCGGTCTGCCCGAACGGCGTCGGTCCGTTGGCCGACACGATGCGCCGAATCCGGTCCGGATGCCGCGCGGCGAGCCCCATGCCGACCGGGCCGCCGAAGTCGTGCATCACCAGCGTGATGCGATCGAGGTCATGCGCGAGCACGAAGCGCTCGAGATTGTCGATGTGATCCTGCAGCCAGTAGCTGCGGTCCTGCGGCGTCGCGCTTTTGCCGAAGCCCATGTGATCGGGCACGACGACGCGGTATGTCGGGCTCAACGCCGTCACGAGGTGACGGAACAGATATCCCCATGTGGGTTCGCCATGCAGGCACAGCACGATTTCGCGGTCGCGCGGGCCTTCGTCCACGTAGTGCATCCGGAAGCCGGATGCGTCGTCGAAATGCGGGGCGAATGGAAAGGTGCCGTCGAACGTGGCATCGGACCGGATCATCGAATGCTCCTTCGGGAGTTGGACAGAATGGTTTCAAGTTGAAACTGATTCGAGCGTAGATGATCTGGTTTCAAGTTGCAACCTATTAAATCATGAGGGCAGGTGCCGAATGCGGGGCCGATGAGGTGGGGCGACGTGATGAAGCCCTCCAATGTATGGATTTATTGGCTGTAACGTATGAATTCATATGCCAATTCCGGCTGGAACGGTCATTCCGTTCATCGATCCCGAACGGTCGCGCACTCAGCATTGATCTTTTCTGAGTTGGGTTTTATATTGCAACCATTCATTTCAACGAAAGCGAACGCCGTCGAGTCCGTATCCCGGCCAAGGCATCGCCCCCTGCACCGATGAACCGACGCACCACGCACGAAGATTCCCTTTGCGGTGTCGCCCGCCCGCTGGACGCGATCGGCGACTGGTGGTCGCTGCTGATCGTCCGCGACGCGTTCGATGGCCTGCGCCGCTTCGGCGAATTCCAGAAGAATCTCGGCCTCGCGAAGAACATCCTGGCTGCGCGCCTGCGCAACCTGGTCGCGCACGGAATCATGGACGTCGTGCCGGCCGCCGACGGCGGCGCGCATCACGAATACGTGCTGACCGAGAAGGGGCGCGGGCTGTTTCCGCTGCTGGTCGCGCTGCGGCAGTGGGGCGAGGATTTCTTCTTCGAACCGGACGAGGCGCACGTGCTGCTGGTCGACCGGAAGACCGGGCTGCCGGTCAGGAAGCTGGAACTGCGTTCGCAGGACGGCCGCGTGCTCGGCCCCGAGGACACGCTCGTGCTGCCGCCGCCCGACTGATGTACCTCGAATCAATGCGTATCACCGCTTCAGCCACGCATGCGGCTGCGCACGGGCGCGGTAAGCGACGAGCGGGAATCGCGATGCGCCGTCGTCGAACCTCCGACCAGCCGGCACATCGACCTTTTCCTTGAAGGTTGTGTACGCAACCTTGCCCGGGATACCGACGTATGGGATATCGCGTTTACCCTCGATCGCTCGCCGCGTTGCTTTCGAGGAAACTGTCCACCGCGATCAGCGATTGTTCGTCGAGCGTGCCGAGCACGCTTTTCAGCTTCAACTGAAGCTTCAGCGCATCGAGATAGCTGTCGAACAGCTTCTGCCGGATGCCCGAGATGTCGCGCCTCAGGTTCAGCGTCTCGTACGTCGTGCTGTAGCCGACCTGATGCGCCTTCATCGACGCATCGTAGGCGAGCCGCGCGGCCTGCAGCGACTGCTGCAGCGCGCGAATGCGCTTGCCGACCGATTCGAGCGCGGACAACGCCTCGCGGTGATCGGTGCCCAGTTGCTCCTCGACCTCGCGCAGCCGGTTGCGGTACTGCTCGGTCACGTGCTCGGCCTCGACCTGCCGGTAGTACACGCTGCCGCCGGAGAAGATCGGAATCGTCACCTGCACGCCGACCGCGCTTTGATGGAAGTCCGAACGATCGGTGAGCCCGCGCAGGTTCGGGTTGAGCCCACGCGAATACGACGCGAACAGGTCGACGGTCGGCAAGTGTTCGGCGCTGACGCGCTTCGCGGCAAGGCGCGCGACCTGGACGTCGCGATAGGCCTGCCGGTACGCGGGGTTGTCCTGCGGCGCATAGTCGCCGGACGGAATGCGCGGCGACGACCCGCGCATCGCCAGCCGCGGCCAGCGCGAGAAATCGATCGTCGAACCGAGCAACGTCTCGTAACGGGCGCGCCGCGCATCGACGTCGGTCTGCGCGAGCGCTTCGTCGGATTGCGCGAGACTGCGGCGCGCCTCGATCTCGGCGGTGTCGCCGATCGTCTTCATCCCGAGTTGCGCCATGCGCCGCGTATCGCTTTCGAGTCGCGTGAGCGCGCTGACTTCGTCGTCGGCGGATTGCAGTTTCTCTCGCGCGCTCAGCAGATCGAAGCACGCGTTCGCGACCCGCAGGATCAGGTCCTGCTTCGCGACCTCGAACTTCTGCTTCGCCGCTTCCTCGTATTCGGTCGCACGCCGCATGTCGTACAGGTAGGGCACGTTGAACAGCGCCTGCGTGACCTGCGCGGAACCGTATGCCGCGTTGCTCGAGCCGCTGACGTCGATGCCGAACAGGTTCGCGTGCGTGCCGTAGCGCCCCCACTCGAGTTGCGCGGCGGCCTGCGGCAGCATCTGCGCACGCGCCTCGGGAAATTTCTGGCGGGCCGCATCGTATTCGCTGCGGGCCTGCAGGTAGCGCGGATCGTGCACGGACGCGTACTGGTAGGCGGTATCGAGGCAGAACGCACGGGCGTGTGCCGCCACGCCGGCTATCGTTACAGCGAACAATGTCATGGTTGCAAGTCGGGGATTCCACCTAGTCGAAAATCTTGATAGGGAAATACCCGCATCCGGTGTCGCCGACTCGCGATTCGTGCGCCTCGTTTCAAACATGGCCGTCTCCGTCTCCTGTCCGTGCCGCAATGCATTGCGACGGGATTTAAACGTTTTGAAATTGAAATTCAAACAGCATGAATGCCTGCTACTCGCCGTGCATCGGAAAATGCGGCTGTAAGAGTGTGTCCTCCATTGAATTCCGATGCGCCCGCATGATAGCCTGATTTCGGCTGGTAATCGCAGTGATTATTAGATTAACGAGTCGCTCGGGATTAAAAGCCGTTTGTCTTTCAATGAAGGTTCTTTGCATCATCTTTATTTTTTACGAGGAGAGAATGATGAAGGTCATGACGACGGAACAGGTCAGGAATGTGCATGGCGGCGGTGCGATCAGCTCGCTGGGTAGCCTCGCCGTTGACGCCGCGCCGGTGGTGACCGCGCTCGGCCAGTTCCTGCCGAGCCTCGGCAATTACCTGCAGAACCCGAAGACGTTCAATAACACCGGCAAGTAACCGCCGTGCGCGGGGAGGCGCCCCCCGCGTCAGATGCTGCGAAACAGAAGGAAAAGAATCGATCGCCGCAGTGCAAATAAAGTGACTTCGAAATGCATTATTTCGAAATCGGGCGATTATCAGGAGACTGGAGTGCCGGATTATCACGTAATAAAGTGAACGGCCATCGAGCTTGCAATTGGCTGACGGCTGTTGGCATTCCGACAATATAAAGGCCACCACAAATGCGAGATATCACGGAAGAACAGGCCCGCCAGATTCGCGGCGGCGCGTCGCTTTACTCCAATTCGGCCGCCTATACGGTCGATCTCGTCAACCAGTCGATCGGGACCACGCTGCAGGGCCTGATGACCCAGTACCAGGCCCACGCCGTCGAACAGTTCCGGATGTCGCTCGGCTCGTCGCGCTGAGCGGCCCGCCGAGCGGCCGGCAACACCGATCTTCCGTCGCAGCCGGTAGCGCCGGCTGTGCCCATGCGTATCGCGCACGACCCGCCACGGGCCCGCACTGGCTGGCCCGGGCGGCGCGTCGTCGCGCCCCGGGTGCCCGACCATGCTCTTCAATACGCGTAAAGTCCGTCCGGTCCTGCAGGACGAAGTGACGGAGTGCGGCCTGGCCTGCCTCGCGATGATCGCGTCGTGGCACGGGCGCGAAACGACGTTGCGCACGCTGCGCAACCGCTATCCGGTGCGGATCGACTCCGGTCTGTCGTTCTTCGACCTGATGGAGATCTCGAACGATCTCGGCCTGCGCGCACGCGGGCTGCAGTTCGATGCGGGCGAGCTCGACGCGCTCAAGACGCCGTGCATCCTGCACTGGGGGATGAACCACTATGTCGTGCTGACGAAGGTCGGCTACGGCAGCGTGCACATCGTCGACCCCGCGCTCGGCGAGACGAGGCTGCCGCTCGCGCAGGCGCTCACGCACATCACCGGCTATGCGCTCGAACTGAATCCGGACATCGGTTTCACGCGGGCGGGGCAGGCCGACCGCATCCGGCTGCGCGACTACCTCGAAGGGCTGACCGGCATCCGCAAGAGCCTCGCGATCGGCATCGCGGGCGGCGTCGCCGCGCAGCTCCTGCTGCTGCTCGGCCCGTCGTACGTGCAACTGACGATCGACGAGGCGCTGAAGAAAACCGACGTCGACATCCTGTACCTGCTGACGATCCTGTTCGCGATCGTGTTCCTGTTCGACACGCTCTACGCGAATCTCGTCGGCAACATCAAGAGCTACCTGCGCAACATCGTGTCGCAGCAGTTGTCGGCGAACATGGTCGGCCATCTCGCGCGGCTGCCGATCGGCTATTTCCTGTTTCACAACACCGGCGATTCGATCTCGCGCGTGTCGTCGGTGTCGGAGGTCGGGCGGTTTCTCGTCGACGGGCTGGTGGGAGGGCTGCTGAACCTCGTCACCTGCACGCTGACGCTCGTGCTGATGCTGTATTACAGCCCCGTACTGGCCGGTATCAGCCTCGCGGGGATGGTGCTGTTCGCGTTGAGCCGGCTCGCGATCCAGCCGCAACTGCAGGACGCGATGTCGCAGATCCTCACGCGCGGCGCCGAGGCCGATGCGCTGCTGATCGAGAACATCCGGTCCGCGCATTCGATCAAGCTGCTGTCGGCCGAGACCGCGCGCAGCAGCCTGTGGGTCAACGCGTTCACGCAGAAACTGCAGGCGATGCGCCAGCAGGAGCGGCTGCAACTGCTGTTCGACGCGATCTCGAAGGGGATCGTGCACGTCGAGCAGCTCGTGATCGTCACGTACGGCGCATGGCTCGTGATGCACGGCCAGAGCACGATCGGCGTGATCTACGCGTTCATCCAGTACAAGAACCTGTTCGCGGACAAGTTCATCGATTCGATCCAGCTCTACGTGCGGCGCAAGGTGCTGCAGGTGCACATGGATCGCGTCGCGGACGTGCTGCAGACCGAGACCGAGGAGCCGGCGCCGGACGCGGTCGTGCGGCCGGTCGACGGGTTCGACGGCGCGCTGTCGATCCGCGCGCTGTCGTACACGCCGAAGGGCGGCCATCGGCCGATCCTGAGCCATGTCGCGCTCGACGTGCCGGCCGGCAGCAAGATCGCGATCGTCGGCCGTACCGGCAGCGGCAAGACGACGCTGCTGAACCTGATCTGCGGGCTCGTGCGGCCCGAGCCCGGCACGCTGTTCGTCGGCGGCGTCGATCTCGCGGAAGTGAACCTGCGGCAATACCGCAAGCATCTCGCGGCCGTCACGCAGTCCGACCAGCTGTTTCGCGGGACGATCCGCGACAACATCACGAACTTCGCGCCCGCGCCGCGGATCGGCGCGATGTTTGACGCGGCGAAGCTCGCGTGCATCCACGACGAGATCGAGCGGCTCGACCATCGCTACGACACGCCGCTCGGCGATACGCAGAAATTCCTGTCGGCCGGCCAGATGCAGAGACTGCTGATCGCGCGGGCGCTGTATTGCGAGCCGCGCCTGCTGATCCTCGATGAATTTTCGTCGAACCTCGACCAGGCGACCACGCACGAGATCTGCCGCAACGTGCTGACGCTGCCGTGCACGATCGTGCTCGTCACGCACGATGCGTCGATCCTGTCGATGGTCGACCGGATCTACCGAATGGATGACGGCGTGCTGACCGATGCGACCGAGGCCTGGCGCACGCATGAGGAGGCGCGGTGATGCTCGGGCGGCTCTTCCTGCTCAATCCGTTCTCGTACGTGTTCCTGCTACGCCGCGCGGTGCGGGCGATCGCGCTGCGTACGTCGCCCGCGCGTGGGCTCTGGCTGATGCGCTGGTGCTCGGGCGCGTGCCTGCGCTGCTTTCCGTGCATCCGCGAGTCGATCGAACGCGCGGTCGCTTACATGTTGAGCGCGCACCTGAACGACGATCCGCGGCGCGTGCGCGAAGTGTCGGCCGCGATCGTGCGCGAGCTGTTCGAGGCCGAATTCGCGGGGCTCAAGCTGCGCACGCACAGCCTCGCATCGATGAAGACGATGATCGACGGGATGGCGTGCGAAGGCGACGACCAGTTGCGCGCGGCACTCGCACGCGGCGGCCCGCTGATGCTCGCGGGCTGCACTTCGGCAACCTGATGCTGTTCGTCACGAAGCTGCGCTTCATGATTCCCGACGACCGCAAGCTGATGGTGATCCTGCACCGCGATGCGCCGGGCGCGTTCTTCGACGATGCGCTGCGGCTCGTCGCCGAGTACGGTGCCGGCGAAGTCGAATTCATCGACATCGAGGAGCGCGTGCACCTGCGGCGGCTGATCACGAGCCTGCGGCGCGAGGCGCCCGTGTTCCTGCTGTTCTCCGACCTGCACGGCAAGTTCGGCAAGACCAATCGCTGCCGGCTCGGCGGGCGCTGGGTGCGGATGGCCGGCGGCGGCGTGAAGCTCGCGGTCGAGCAGGGCATTCCGCTGCTCGTCGCGTATGCGACCGGCGTGCCGTTTCGCGATCGCTGCGCGGTGCATTTCACCGAACTCGCGGCCAGCCCGCTCGCGCCGATGCTCGGTACCGACGACGACGCGTCGCCCGTGCGCGCGACGCACCAGCGCATCGTCGACCGTCTCGAGCAGGCGCTCGTGCGCCAGCCCGAGCAGTGGCATTTCTGGGAACACTTCACGCCTTACCTGATGCCGACGCCGCTGCTCGATGCGGCCGCGCGGCGTCGCTCCTGACGAGCCCGCCCCATGCCGACCTGGAATTCCGCCTTCCGAGAACAGAAGCCGTCGCGCAAGCTCGCGCGCGGCACGACCTTCGGCACCGTGATTCACGGCGTCGTCGACGTGCCGGTGTCGATGCGGTTCTTCTGCTACCTGTCGCTGGCGATGTTCGCGATGTTCGTGACCGCGCTCGTCGAGCTGAGCTACGCGAACACCGAGAGCGTGTCGGGGATGCTGACGCCGCGCTCGGGGCTGATCGGCGTCGGTGCGCCGCCGGGCTGGGCGGTGCGCGACATCTACGTCGGCAAGGACCAGCACGTGAAGGCCGGCCAGCGCCTGCTCGCGGTGACGCGCGACACGAGCTTCGTCAGCCAGGCGAACAACGTGCAGGGAATGCGCGCGGCGCTCGACCGGCAGCGCGTCGAGGTGACGCAGCAGATCGATGCGGCGCGGCTCGAATACCGGTCGTCGGTGCAGCAGATCAATCAGCAGATCGCCGCGCAGGGCGAGAGCCGCGGGCTGATCGACCGGCAGATCCAGGACCAGAAGCGCATCGTCGACGAGTATGGCGAACGGCGCGCGCGCGTGAAGCAGTTGCTCGACGAACAGGTCGTGACGCTCGAACAGTACAACCAGGTCAACACGCAATACCTGCAGGCCGGGCAGGCGTACCAGGACCTGCTGCTGCGCCGCGCCGAACTCGCGAAGAACGCGATGAAGCTGCGCGGCGATCTCGACACGATGCAGAGCAAGTACGACGGCGCGAACGCGGAACTGAAGATCAAGCAGGAGGAGCTGAACGCGAAGGAATACAACATCGACGAGAACGTGAACCAGGTGCTGTACGCGCCGGCCGACGGGCAGATCGTGCGGCTCGACGTCGTGCAGGGCGGCGTGATCGATCCGCCCGGCACGCGTGTCGTCGAGATCCTGCCCGCGAAGGCGGACGGACTGATCGCCGAGGTCTACATTCCGTCGTCGAAGGCCGGCTTCGTGAAGAAGGGGCAGGAGGTGAAGGTTGCGTACGCAAGCTATCCGGTGGAGAAATTCGGCACCTATCGCGGCAAGGTGCTGTCGATCTCGCCCGTCGCGTTCTCGGCGAAGGAACTGAACCTGCCCGGCGATGCGGCCGCGCCGCAGACCTACTTCAAGACCTGGGTCGAACTCGCCGACCGCACGCCGTCGTTCGACGGGCGGCCGTTGTCGCTGCGGGCCGGGATGATGCTGAAGGCGGACATCGTGCTCGAGCGGCGCAGCCTGCTCGAATGGCTGTTCGAGCCGTTGTACCGGATTCGCCAGCGCCTGTTCGGCGTGCCGGCCTGAGCCGATGGGCAATCGCGACACTCGCCGCCCCCGCGCGCGGCCGGTCACCGTGCGTCCGCTGTCGCGCTGGCTCGGCGCGACGCTGTTCGCATGCGCGGCGGCCGCGCACGCCGCGCCGCAGCCCGACGGCGACGCCGCGCCGCGCTGGCAGGCCGGCGCCGACGGGATCGGCTTCTGGCCGGGCGGCGATGCGGCTGGCTTCGATGCGAGCGCATGGATGACCGATGCGGGGCCGGCGCGCGGCGCACGCAACGAAGCTTCGCGCGACGAGCGGCAACCCGATACCATCCCGTTGACCGCCCGGAAGATCACGCTCGGGCAGCGAACCGGCGCGGCAGCGCGCGCCTGGGAGGCCGTCGGCGACGCGGGCGCGGACGGCATCGGCTTCGACGACGGCCGTACCGGCGGCGGCTGCGATCCGGCCGCCACGCACGATGCACCGGCCGACGACGCAGCGGCGCGCGGCGTCGTCCATGCCGACCGGATGCCGTACGAACTGCATCCGGTCGATCCGTCGCGGCTGCCCGATCTGCCGGCTGCGCAGGCGCCGCCCTTGCTCGAGCAACTGATGGGCGACGACCGCAACATGGTCGGCCTCGGTTGGCACTTCGTCGGGACGACCGGCCGCTCGACGCCCGTGACGACGCGCACCGACGCGCTCGGCCTGAACAGTTTCCAGAACGCGGGTTCGAGCCTGTCGCTCAGCAATACGAACACGCTGGCGTTCACGTTCACGCATTTTGTCTCGGAGCACTGGGCGGCCGAACTGGGCGCCGGCATTCCGCCGGTGCTGACGCTGCGCGGGCACGGCAGCATCGCGCTGCCGCTCGACCGCATCTTTGCCGGCGTCCACGGGCGCTTTCCGCTGATCGATCTCGGCAACACGCAAAGCAACCCGCTCGCGACCACGCGGGCCTGGCTCGGCTCGGTCGTGTTCAAGTACTACCTCGGCGAGCGCGACGACCGTTTCCGTCCGTTCGCGGGCATCGGCGTCAGCTACACGCGTTTCACGAACACGAACCTGAACCCCGTGTTCCAGCGCAAGCTCGCATCGCTCGGCGGGCTGCTCGCGGCCGGCGCGGACATCGGCAGCCTGCAGTCGCTGCTGCTCGATCCGGCGCTGTTCCAGCGGATCTGGGACGCCGGCGGCGATCTGCTGCTGTCGGGGCGGACCAATGTGTCGGCGAAGGTGAAGAGCGTCTGGGAGCCGGTGTTCACCGTTGGCGCGAGCTACCAGATCACGCGCCGGTTCTGGCTCACCGGGATGGTGACCTACATCCCGCTGCGCACCCGGATCACGCTCGACATCAACCAGCCGAACCGCCTGCTGGCGTCGAATACGTTCGATATTTCGGCGAACCCGGTGCTGGCCACCGTGCTGCTGAACTTCCGCTTCTGACGGCGCAGCCGGCCATTTTCATGAATTTGACGCGCGACGCTGGGATAATGGTCGAGTTTGGCTGCGTCAATGATGGAAGGAGGCCCCATGGGCGACAACGATACCCGCACCGAGACCGACAACCGCACCGAGACGCGCTCGATGGAGGAGCGCCAGCGCCGTTTCGAGGAAGATCTCGTCGACGCCTACGACGAAGAGCTCGAGATGGAACTCGACGACCGCCGCTTCGACAATGGTGAGGACGTGCTGTTCTCGCCCGAGCGTCGCGAGGCGCGCAAGGCGTATTTCCGCGAGTTGTTCCGCTTGCAGGGCGAACTCGTGAAGCTGCAGGACTGGGTCGTGAACACCGGGCACCGGCTCGTCGTCCTGTTCGAGGGGCGCGATGCGGCCGGCAAGGGCGGTGCGATCAAGCGCATCACGCAGCGCCTGAACCCGCGCGTGTGCCGGGTGGCCGCGCTGCCGGCGCCGAACAACCGCGAGCGCACGCAATGGTATTTCCAGCGCTATGTCGCGCATCTGCCGGCAGGCGGCGAGATCGTGCTGTTCGACCGCAGCTGGTACAACCGTGCGGGGGTCGAGCGCGTGATGAATTTCTGTACCGACGACGAGTACGAGGAATTTTTCCGGTCGGTGCCCGAGTTCGAGAAGATGCTCGTGCGCAGCGGCATCCAGATCGTCAAGTACTGGTTCTCGATCACCGACCACGAGCAGGAACTGCGCTTCCAGAGCCGGATCGAGGACCCGCTGAAGCAGTGGAAGCTGAGCCCGATGGACCTCGAAAGCCGCCGCCGCTGGGAGGCTTATACGGCCGCGAAGGAAGAGATGCTGCAGCGCACGCATATTCCGGAGGCGCCGTGGTGGGTCGTGCAGGCCGTCGACAAGAAGCGCGCGCGGCTGAACTGCATTCACCATCTGCTCGGCCAGGTGCCGTATCACGAGGTGCCGCGCCCGACGATCGACCTGCCGCAGCGCGAGCATCACGAGGATTACATTCGCCGGCCGGTGCCCGACAACATGATCGTGCCGGACGTGTATTGAGCGGTTCGGGCCGGCTGGATCGGCCACCGAGGCGCGCCGTGCAACGCGGCGCGCGGTCTTCTATCGAGCGAATCCAATCACAGGTCGGGGAAGCCGGAGCGTCCTTGCGTCAGGTCGAACAGTTCGGCTCTTGCCGCGGCTTCGGCGGCTTCGGGCAGCTTGATCACGAGCTTTACCGTCATCCCGTACGCGCTGTCCACTAGCGCGTAACCCGCCTGTTCGATCCAGCGGCGCACGCGTGCCTCTTCCGGGTAGCCGATCTCGATCGCGAGCCGCGTGTGCCGAATGCGCTCGACGCGCTCGGCATCGAGCAGCGCCGACGCGATCGCATCCGTGTACGCGCGCACCAGCCCGCCCGCGCCGAGTTTCACGCCGCCGTAGTAACGCACGACCGCGCCGAGCACGCCGTCGAGGTCGTGATGACGCAGCACTTCGAGGATCGGCCGGCCCGCCGTGCCCGACGGCTCGCCGTCGTCCGACATACCCGACTGGCCGCCCGCCAGCAGCGCCCAGCACACGTGGGTGGCCGCCGGATGCTCGTCGCGCAGGCGCTGCAGCACCTGCATCGCGGCATCGCGGTCCTCGACGGGAACCGCGTACGCGATGAAACGGCTCTTGCGGATTTCGAGTTCGCGGAGGTAGGAGGTGGCGAGCGAATAACTCATGCGTCGCGACGCGGAAAGCGTAGGGAAATCAAGGTGATGATGGCCGGTCGATGCTCGTGGTGTGGGCCCGCGGACCGATGGATGTCGTCTGCATGAGCGCGGGGCGAAGACGGAATTTTACCGTGGCGCAGGTCGAGGGTATCCAGTTTGGCCGGCGACCGCGGTCCGGATGGCGCGCATGGCTTGAATCGGGCACGGTACCTGCGCGCGACATGCGCTGCTTTCGTTCCTGCGCGTGGGTCAAGTCGATTCATCGATGCCGCGCACGGCATCAACGCACGCCGACCGACGACCGCAGCGCCGCGCCCAGCGTGCGCAGCGCCTGCCGGGCGTGCGCATCGGTCAGGTTCGAGTAGAGCACCACGTCGCGCGCCGGCAACGGCGGCAGCCCGTAGCGCATCCCCACGTCGACGGTGCCGGCGGGCGCCACGCGATGCCCGAGCGCCGCGACGGCCAGCCCCGCGGATACCGCCGCGCCGATCGTCGCCACGCCGCCGCCGACGAAGACTTCCATCCACGCGACACCGGCTTCGTCCAGCGCGTCGACCGCCATGCGGCGCACGCTGCACGGTTCGGCCTGCGTGGCGAGCCGCAGCGGTTGCGGCGGATGGTATTCGAAATCGGCCGCCGCCATCCAGCCGAACGACTCCGACAGAATGGTTTCGCCGTCGAGCCGCCGGCTGTCGTGCTGCAACGCGACGGCCGCATCGAGCCGGCCGCGATCGAACGCATCGAGCACGTCGCGTGACGCGGCGACGCGGATCTCCAGCACCAGCGCCGGCTCCGCTTCGCTCATCCGCCGCAGCAGCATCGGCAGATCGGCGCCGACGACATGGTGGCTGACGCCGATCACGAGCCGTCGCTGGGTCGTGCCGAAGGCGCCGAGCGCACCATGATGAGCGGCCACCAGTTCGCGCGCCGGTTCCAGGAACGCGGTGCCGTCGGCCGACAGGCGAACCTGCCGCGGCGTGCGTTCCAGCAGGCGGCGGCCGAGCCCGTCTTCCAGCCGCTTGATCTTCAGGCTCACCGCGGACTGCGTCGTGTCCAGCGCTTCCGCGGCCCGCGTGAAGCTCTTGAGGTCGGCGGTCAGCACGAAGGCCTGCACGGCTTCGATGTCGAGCGTTTTCATCCCACCCTCGTTCATTTCAGAATCGAATCATTGAAATATTCTGCCATCGTCTTTTCAAATGATTCAAGGTCTTCTACGCTGCGTTCATGCCGTCCGGAATGCCGTCCGTTTCTTTCGCCAGGAGTCGATCATGCTGACCGCGTACTACGTGCACCGCCTGCCGGCGGACTACGACCTCGACATCATCCGTAATCGCGTGCGCGAGCGTGGCCGGCTGTGGGACGACACGCCCGACCTGCTGTTCAAGGGATTCCTGCTGCGCGAGGCCGGCCGCCACGGCGCAACGGAAAACGGCTATGCGTCGTTCTACCTGTGGCGCAACGAACAGGCGTTCGCGCGGTTCGTGACGGACGGCCGCTATCGGGTCGTGACGGACAGCTTCGGTCGCGCGCCGATCGACACGCAGGTTGCGCTCGACGCGCGCAAGGGCAGTGCGTCGACGGGACGTTTCGCGCGTCTTGAAACGATCGAGATTCCGGCGGACGCCGATCTCGATGCGGCACTGGCGCGGGAGATCGCACGCAATCGCGAAGCGGCGGCTCGGCAGGGTGTGGTCGCGGCGGCCGTCAGTCTCGATCCGCTGCGTTGGCGCTTGACGCGTGCGCTCGTGACCGAACATGAGCCGGACGACGGCGGCGCGGGCACCGTGTACCAGGTCCTGCATCTGGCGAGGCCGTTGCTCGACACGCTGGACGCGGGTCGCGCGTGATGGCCGGCATCGCATCGCGATTGCCGGCCGGCGTGGTGATTGCCGCGCATCTGGCGGGTGTGGCGGCGGTCATCGTCACGATCGCGGCGCTCGTGACGGTGCTGGCGCTGCTGTTCAGGTAACGCGCTTCAGCACAGTGGTGGTGGGCGCGGGGGCGCCGCGCATGCGGTGCGCGGCGCCCCCGGTCGCTTCATCGCCGCTCGCTCAATGGCCTTGCAAGCGGATATCGCGCGACGACGCGCCGACGTACACGGTCCCGCCCGAGACGACCCGCCAGCCGTTGCGCGACGTATCCCAGACGCTCTGCATCCGTGGCGACACGGTCACGCGCACCCGCCGTGCCTCGCCCGGATTCAGCCGGATCTTTTCCCAGCCGACCAGCCGCTTCGGCGGCTCGTCCTTGTACGGCACGCCGAGATAGACCTGCGGCGTTTCCGCGCCGGCCACGCGCCCGTCGTTGCGTACGGTGAACGCGACGCTCAGCGAGCCGTCCCATTGCTTCGACACCGACAGACCCGAATACGCGAAGTGCGTATACGACAGGCCGTAGCCGAACTCGAACATCGGCTTGATGTTGCGCGCGTCATACCAGCGGTAGCCCATGTTCAGCTTTTCTGCGTACACCGGGTCGGTGTCGAACGCGCCGTTTTGCCCCCACGTCGGCGAGTCCTGATCGCGCGCCGGGAAAGTCACGGGCAGTTTGCCCGACGGATTGACCGCACCGAACAGCACGTTCGCGATCGCCTTGCCGCCGGCTTCGCCCGGATACCACGCCTCGACGATGGCCGACACGTTGTCCTTCCACGGCATCAGCACCGGATTGCCGCTCTGGACGACCACGACCGTATGTGGATTCGCGCGCGCGACGGCCTCGACGAGCGCATCCTGGTTCGACGGGTTCGCGAGGCTCAGGCTCTGCAGATCGCCGAAATCCTCGCCGGCCGGCTGCGCGACCACGACGATCGCGACGTCCGAGCGGCCCGCGAGCGCCGCGGCCTGGTCGATCTCCTGCTGCGTGTACGCGCGGAACGGCGACTGCTGGTCGCTGTTGCCCGCATACGTGACCTGCGCGGCCGGCGCCAGCGCTCGGATCGCCGCGACGATCGGCACGTCGACCTTGAGCCACGGATTGCGCCACCAGCTGCAGCCGGTCGACGATCCGAACGTCAGGCCGCCGCAGCCGGCGAACGAACCGGATACGGGGTCGCGCGTGTTGCCCGAGCCGCCGCCGGACAGCACGGCTGCATCCGCATGGCCGCCGATCACGGCGATCCGCGACAGTGCCGACGCGACCAGCGGCAACTGGTTGCCGTCGTTCTTCAGCAGAACGATCGATTGCTCGGAAGCCGCTTGCGCGAACCGGTTCCCGGCCGCGAAATCGATCGTGCCGCCGCCTTGGGCCGGATCGTCCATCACGCCCACGCGGATCATCACGGCGAGCTTGCGGCGCACCATGTCGTCGAGGCGCGCGGTCGACACCGAGCCGTTCGCGATCGCCTGCTTGACGGCCGCCGGCGTCAGGTACACGCTCGGCCCGACGTCTTCTTCCTCGTCGAGCCCGGCATTGATCGCGGCGGCGGTGCTGTGCGTGGCGCCCCAGTCGGACTGCACCTGGCCCTGGAAGCCCCATTCGTTTTTCAACACGTCGTTCAGCAGATGAGGGTTCTCGCATGCATAGGTGCCGTTCAGGCGGTTGTAGCTGCACATCACGCTACCGGGCCGCCCGCGTTTCGCGGCGATCTCGAACGGCAGCAGATACAGCTCGCGCAGCGTGCGTTCGTCGATCTGCGTATTGCCGCCCATCCGGCCGTGCTCCTGCTCGTTGCCCGCGTAGTGCTTGATCGTGGCGATGACTTTCTGCCGCTGCGTGGCGAGCGTGCGTTCGGCGAGCAGGTCGCCGGCGAGCAGCGGATCCTCGCCGAGATACTCGAACAGGCGGCCGCCGCGCGGCTCGCGTGCGAGGTTGGTGCCGCCGGCGAGGCCCATCCCGAATCCTTGCGCGCGCAACTGGATCGCGACCTGCTTGCCGTAGTCGTACGAAAGCCGCCGATCCCAGCTCGCGGCGACCGCGATCGTGGCCGGGAACGTCGTGCTGGCCTGCGACGTGCTGCCGGAGCCGGTCGCCGAATCGACCATGTTGAGATCGGGAATGCCGAGCCGCGGCACGCCCTGGATGTAGCCGGCGCCGCCGCCCGGCACCTTGGACATTTCGTATTGCGAATGAATGAATTGAAGCTTCTCGTCGAGCGTCATCTTGCGCACGAGCAGGTCGGCGCGCCGTTGCGCGGCGGCCGATGCGAACGCGTCGGTCGCGTCGCCCTGCGCATTGAAATCGGCGTCGCCGGCGTAGGCAGTGGTGCAGAGGGTCGCTGCCAGCACGACGGCCGGCCAGAGTTTGTCCCGCATGTTGCTCTCCTGATCGTATTGCCGGTTGTTCGAATGATGTCCGGAGCTGCGCACGTCCGGTGGATTCGCACCGGACGGATTCGGCTGGCGGTGCAGGGTGGTTGCGCGTCGGCATGCCAGGCCAGGCGGGGAATCGTTACGGCCGGTTGGGCTCGACCAGTCAATGCGGGCGGCGACGCAGCCCGTCCCGCACTGTCGAATCGGGTGTAGCGATTCTCTGCTGCGACCAATGGTATGAATGTAGTTTGACTACAGCATCGGTGTTTCTACCGATCCGTGTGATCTTTATTTCGTAGTCGCGCTGGGTGGGGTGGAAAGGCGGTCATCGTTCCCGACGAGGCGTGTTTGGTCGGGTAAGAAGTACCTGGGTGCAAGCGGTTTTGCATGGGAATGCGTCGGGCGGAGACCGGCTCGTTGCGTGCGCATCGAATGCGGGGAGGGCGCATCGGGCGAATCCGCTCCCCGCGTGCGGAAAGTGCGATTACTTCGTGACGAGTGCGCCCGTCAACCCCGCGCTGATCGCCGGCAGCAGCAGGTTCAGCACGCGGCTTGCGCGGACGAGCCCGGTGTTGTCGACATACACGACGTCCTTCGACGCGAGCGGGAACTGGTTCGCGAGCAGCATCGATACCGGCGACTGCATGTCGAGATGATAGATGACGGGCGCGCTATCGGCGGCCTTGCGCAGCACGAACACCTGTTTCGCATTCGACGTCTGCTGGTTGAGCTGGCCGGCCTGCGTGAGCGCTTCGCTGAGCGTGAGCGAGCCGTCGCGCAGCGGTGCGACGGCTTGCGGCCTGACCACTTCGCCCATCACGTACACGGGATTGTCGTCGCGCGCGCTCACATGCAGCATGTCGCCGGGTCTCAGCATGATGTCCGCCGGGTTTTTCCCCGTCTTCATCATCTGCGCGACGTTCAGCGGGTAGATCGTGCCGTTGCGGGTGATCGTGACGCGGCTCTGGTCCGCCGTCGGCGCAAAGCCGCCCGCGCGGCTGACGGCTTCGATCAGCGTCATCGGGATGTCGTTGATCGGCTGTGCGCCCGGATTGCGGACCTCGCCGTCGATATAGACCTGCGTGGCGCGAAACGACGCGACGCGAACCGTGACCTGCGGCTTGACGAACACCTTGGCGAGCTCGGCCCTGACCTCGTGCTGGAGCTGCGCGACGGTCTTTCCGACCGCATGGATCGGATGCGGCACATACGGAAACTGCACGTTGCCGTTGCTGTCGACGACGAAGCCGGGCGCGGCGTCCGCGGCCTTCGTGTTCTGCACCGGCTGCCCGGCGGCCGTCGCGAATTCCGGGTGATCCCACACCGTGATCTGCAGCACGTCGCCGGCACCAATCCGGTACATGTCGGACTTCGCGAACAGGTTCGGCGGAATGGACGTACCGGGTGCGCGTTTCTGCTCGGCCCGGATCTGTTCGATCTGCGTCAGGTCGATCTGCTTGACCGGAACCTGCATGTCGCTGGTGACGTCGCCGTTGTCGGCGGTCGTGACCGGCAACGCGGTCGAACTCATGTGCTGCCCTGGCACCGTGCATGCGGACAACGTCGCGATGGTCGCGAACGAGAATGCCATGGCCATGCGGCGCATGGCTGTGCGAGGGTGGCCCGGCGCCACGGAATCCAGCGGTTGAGCAATTTTCATTTTTTTATCCAGCATCGTTGAATCGATTGATACGTTATCCGGATCGAATCGAAAGCGCTTGTCGCACCCTCGATTCGTTCTGCACATCGTGACGACGCTCGCGGGCGGCGTTCAGGCGCACGGCAATCCGCGCGTCGTTCGCGGCGACGCTGCTTCCGGCATCGATTGTCAAACATTGCCAATGACGGAAGGAAGTCGTCATGCGGGGGCGGGGACGTGACGGCGATTTCGATGCCGGTTCGCACGTCGCCGTGCCGGTCGCGAACAGAGCGTAACGCAGGTTGGACGCTTCGATTGAGCGCTGGCGGCTTAATGTAAGCCATCGCACGCAGCGTGCCGGACATCTATCGCATAGTGGCGCCAACGAACATGGTCGTGCATTCCCGGCCGAATGTGCGGGAGCGCGAACGGCATCGTGCCGACGGCCGACTCACTGTCTGCGAGAGATTTCATGACACGCTTCATTGCCCGTTCGAGGGCGCCTTTGCGGTTGGGTCTGGGCGGCGGCGGAACCGACGTGCCGCCTTATTCGGACCGGTTCGGCGGTCTGGCGCTCAATGTGACGATCGAGAAATTTGCGTATGCGTCGATCGCGCCGCGCGACGACGCGAAGATCGAACTGGTGGCGGCGGATACGGATACGCGCTGGATCGGCCCGGTGTCGCCGGTGCTCGAAGTGCAGAACGGGCTCGGGCTGCATGTCGGCGTCTACAACCGGATCGTGCGGGATTTTCATGGCGGTCATCCGCTGGCCGTCACGATCACGACGTGTTCCGAGGCGCCGCCGGGGTCCGGGCTCGGCTCGTCGTCGACGATCGTCGTCGCGCTGGTCAGGGCGTTCTGCGAACTGCTGTCGTTGCCGCTCGGCGAATACGACATCGCGCATCTCGCGCACGACATCGAGCGAGAGGATCTCGGGCTTGCCGGCGGCAAGCAGGATCAATACGCGGCGACGTTCGGCGGGTTGAACTTCATGGAGTTTTATGGCGATCGCGTGATCGTCAATCCGCTGCGGATCAAGCAGGAAATCAAGGCCGAGATGGAGGCGTCGCTCGTGCTGTATTACACCGGCGTATCGCGCGAGTCGGCCAACATCATCAAGGAACAGAGCAGCAACGTGACGGAAGGCGTCGTCGATTCGCTCGCTGCGTTGCACGAAGTCAAGGACGAAGCCGTACGCATGAAAGAGGCCGTGCTGCGCGCCGATTTCGATGCGTTCGCCGCGTCGATGCGCGACGCGTGGGAATCGAAGAAACGGATGGCGAAGAACATCTCGAACTCGATGATCGACGACCTGTACCGGGTCGCGGTCCGGGCCGGTGCGAAGGCCGGCAAGGTGTCCGGCGCGGGCGGTGGCGGTTTCATGATGTTCTTCGTGGACCCGGTCGACCGGTCGACCGTGATGCGCGCGCTGGACGCATACAACGGAATCAACGGCCAGGTGCTCAACTGTACGTTCACCGACATCGGTGCGCAGTCGTGGAGAAAGAATCAATGACGATCGGGGCAGAGAGCGAAATTCGCCAGACGCTCGCGGTGCTGACGGCGCTCGTATCCGACCGTGAGCAACTGGCGCGGGTCGAGCAGGTGGCCGAACGCGTGACGGAAGCGCTGCGGACGGGCAACAAGGTCCTGCTCGCGGGCAACGGCGGCAGCGCGGCGGATGCGCAGCATATCGCCGGCGAATTCGTCAGCCGTTTCAACTTCGACCGACCCGGGCTCGCGGCGTTTGCGCTGACCGTGGACAGCTCGGTGATGACCGCGATCGGCAACGACTACGGTTACGAGAAGCTGTTCGAGCGCCAGATTCAGGCGACCGGACGCCCCGGCGACATCTTCTGGGCGTACTCGACGTCGGGGCGGTCGCCGAACATTCTCCGCGCGCTGGAAGTGGCGCGGACAGCCGGCATGTTTTCCGTCGGCTTCACCGGCAACGGACCCGGCGCCGCCGAGATGCGCAGGCGTGCCGACATCTGCATCGAGATTCCGTCCGCGTCGACGCCGAAGATCCAGGAGGGGCACCTCGTGTGCGGCCACATCATTTGCGGCATCGTCGAAGAGCGGATCTTTGCATGAGCGCGATGCTGCCCTGCCTGATCCTTGCCGGCGGACTCGGCACGCGGCTGCGCCCGGTGCTGGGCGACGCGCTGCCGAAGGCGCTCGCGTCGATCGGCGGCGAGCCGTTCCTGGCCTGGATGCTGCGCGGGCTCCAGCAGCAGGGCGTGACGGAGGTCGTGCTGTCGCTCGGTTACGGCAGCGACCCGATCAAGTCGTTCGTGACGTCGCGCGACTTCGGCATCGCGGTTTCCGTGATCGAGGAAGACGAGCCGCTCGGCACCGGCGGCGCGATCGTTCATGCGCTGAATGCTCACGGTGCGCGCGACATGATCGTGATGAACGGCGATACGTTGTCGAATCTGGATCTGCGCGCGTTGGCGGCATTCCATCACGCAATGCGCCCCGATCTTGTCGTGGCGGCGACGCGCGTCGACGATGCGTCGCGCTACGGTACGCTCGAATTCGATGCGACGTCGCGCCGGCTGTCGGCATTCCGCGAGAAGCGGCCGGCGCCGGGCTACATCAATGCAGGTACGTATGTCGTCAACGCGCGCAAGCTGCTCGGCTTCGCGCTGCCGGTGAAATTCTCGTTCGAGCAGGATTTCCTGGCCGAACGGGTCGACGCGCTCGACATCCGCGTATTCCCCGAGGTCACGGCGTTCATCGACATCGGCGTGCCGGCGGACTATCTGCGCGCGCAGACGGTGATTCCGTCGATGCTGGAGACCGGGACCAGTGAAGCCTAAAGCCCTGTTCCTGGATCGCGACGGCGTGATCAACGTCGACTACGGCTACGTGCACCGCCAGCAAGACTGCGTGTTCGTCGACGGCATCTTCGATCTCGTGCGGCTGGCCAATGCGACCGGGTATCAGGTGGTCGTCGTGACGAATCAGGCCGGGATCGGCCGCGGATATTTTTCGGAGTCGCAATTCGTCGCATTCATGGACTGGATGCGACGCAGGTTCGACGAGCGTGGCGCGAGAATCGACCGCGTCTATTTTTGCCCGCATCACCCGGTGGCCGGAATGGGCCGCTACCGGCAAGCATGCGCCTGCCGGAAGCCGCAGCCCGGCATGCTGCACGACGCGCGGCGCGATCTGGACCTCGACCTGTCCGCGTCGATCCTGGTCGGCGACAAGCCGTCCGATCTCGACGCCGGTGCGCGCGCGGGTGTCGGGCGTCGGTTCCTGTTCGTGGGCGACCGGCCCGGACATGCGCAAGCCGATCCGGCGGCCGAGGTGGTCGCGCGGCTGTCGGACGTCGGCGCGGCGCTGCAACGCACGGGAATCGCCGCGGCGGGCGTGTAGCGGGCGGCAGTATCGACGACGGCACGCCGGAATGAAACCAACGAGGACTCGACGACGGCTGGCCGGCCGTTGCGCCGGTCGGGAAGCGCGGGGCATCCAGGTTCCCGACGCAACGCGCTCCCGGGCGGCACTGAAGGGTTTCCAGCCGGATTTTCAAAGACATGAACGTGAATCACAACACGCGTAAAGCGGCGAAGCCAGCCGGATCTTCCATTCTGGAGTTCAGCATGAAGATGGACCGACCTGCATTGACCGGGCATCAGAACGAACCGAAACAGGCTGCCGGACATGCGACGCGGTTGTCGCCGATCGATTTGCTGGAGAACGTGCTCGACAACGGGCGCCTGTTTGCGGCCGTGTTCGCGGCGTGCCTGCTGCTGGCGATCGTCTATGCGATGGCGGCCACGCCCGTGTATTCGGCCGATACGCTGATCCAGATCGAGGAGAACAAGGCCAGCGCGCTGGGATCGCTGTCGTCGATCTCCAAGGCGCTCGATATCCAGAATTCGGCGGTGGTCGGCGAAATCGACATCGTCCGTTCGCGCTCGGTCGTCATGGAAGCGATGAACGCGACGGCCGCCCAGGCGGAGGTGTCGGTCGAGAACCGGTTTCCGATCGTCGGCGGGCTGATCGGGTCGTTCCTGCCGAAGGATGCGAACGGCCTCGTCGACGCGCCGTTCGGGATGTCGTCGTGGGCATGGGGCGGCGAGCGTCTGGAGTTCAATGCGTTCGAGGTGCCGGCCGCGCAGGTCGGCAAGGCGCTGACGTTCGATTATCTCGACGGCAATCGATTCCAGCTGACGGACCGCAGCGGCCAGGTGCTGCTGAGCGGGGTGGTCGGCGTGCCGAGCGCGAGCAATGGCTATCGCGTGGACGTGGCACGGATCGTCGCGCACCCGGGCGCGGAATTCCGGGTGCGACGCGTCGCCACCGACGTGCGTCTCGAAGCAATCCTGAAGAAACTCGGCGTGACCGAGACGAAGCGTCAGTCGGGCATCATGCAATTGAGCTTCGAGGATGCCGATCCCGTTTTTGCCGCGCGCATGCTCAATGCGATCGCCGCGGCCTACCTGAACTTCAACGCGAGACGCCGCGCCGACGATGCCGAGCGCACCCTCACGTTCCTCAACGCGCAGATGCCGATCGTCAAGGCCAGGCTGCAACAGGCCGAGCAGGCGCTGAACGCGTTCCGCAATCAGCAGGGTTCGATCGACGCGCAGGGCGATATCCGGCTGTTGGTCGAGCAACTGGCGTTCGTCGACAAGTCGCGGCTCGAAACGCGGCTCGAGTATCAGGATCTGCTGTCGAAATACGTGCCGGGGCAACCGCAGGTCGTTGCGGCGGCCAACAAGCTGAAGGAACTCGACAAGCAGGCCGCCGTGTTGAAGGACAAGGCCGCACGCCTGCCGTCGCAGCAGCAGACGTACTTGCGTCTCGCGCGTGACGTCGAGGTCAACAACCAGCTCTATGTCGGCTTGCTGAACAATGCGCAGCAGTTGCAGATCGCGGAAGCCGGCACGGTCGGCAACGCATCGGTCGTCGACAAGGCGGTCGTCAGCGACAAGCCGATCCGGCCGAAACGCCTGATGGCGATCCTGGCGGGCGCGGTGATCGGGCTGATGCTCGGGTTTCTCGCGGCGCAGGGCCGTGCACTGCTGGCCGGCCGCATTCGCGATCCGCATGAGCTGGAAGCGGCGCTCGGTATCCCGATGCTCGGCATTCTGCCGAATTCGCGCCGCCAGGCCGACGCGGATGCGCACGGAACGCCGGCGTTCTTCGCGACGCAGGCGCCGGCCGACGAGCCGCTCGCTGACGCGATGGACAGCCTGGCGCTGACGTTGCGGCACCGGCTGGCGGCCTATGGCGGCGACGCGAAGGTCGTGCTGGTGTCGTCCGCGGCGCCCGCGCAAGGCAAGTCGATGATTGCCGCCAATCTCGCGTACCTGTTCGCCGAGAGGGGGCTCAAGACGGTGATCGTGGATGCCAACCTGCGTGCGCCGGCGTTGCATCGCTATTTGCCGGTCACCGCGACGCAGGGGCTGTCCGACGTACTCAAGGGCACGCTGCCGGCCGACCAGGCGATTACCCGCGTGGCCGGGCAGCTCGATGCACTGCCCGCCGGAACCCAGCGCACGTCGGTGCGCAACCGGTTCGACATCGCGCGTCTCGACAAGCTGGTCGTGTCGCTGCGCAGCGGCTACGACATGGTCATCGTGGATGCGCCGGCCGCGCTGCCGGTGGCCGACATCGAGGCCTTGTCGCGGGTGGCCGACATGACGCTGCTGGTGGTGCGCCAGGGTTCGGCGAACTCGGCCGGCATGACGGACGCGCTCGACAACCTCGGCAAGATCGGGGTGCGCATCGACGGGCTGGTGTTCAACGGTTTCGAGCCGTCGCCGTTGCGCGGCGTTCGCCGGATGGGCGCCGGCTTCGCCGCGGCGCGCGCGTGATCGCACGGGGAACGCGATGCAACCGGGCGAGGAGCGCAACGCATGAGTGATTCGATGGCAGGCAATGACGGGCTGCGGCGCGAAGCGCCCGCGGTGCGGGTCGTGTGGTTTCTCGGGCCGCGGCCGGTGAGCTGGAACGGCGTCATGCGATACAGCCTCAAATGTATCGACTTCATCCCGGCATTGGCAGGATTCGACGTGGAGCCGGTCGACATTCCGGCCGAACCGCGTTCGTTGAGGCGCTACTGGACACAATTCGTGCTGTATCCGCTGCGTGCGATCGCGGCGGCGCGCGCGGGGCACTTCGTGATGCTGTACCAGGAGGACCTGGCCTTCATGATTCCGCTGATTCGCTGGGCGGGCGGCCGCGTCGGCATCGTGCTGCATCACGTGCAGCGTCCGGGGCAGGTGCGCGGCGTCGTCGAGCAGTTGAAGAATGCGTACATGCGGCTGACGCAATCGCTGATTGCGACCGCGGACGTGGTGCTCGCGCCGTCCGACGTGACCGCGCAGGAAGCGCTGGCCGATCTGCGCATTCGTGCCGACCGGATCCAGGTCGTGCCCAATGCATTCGACGACCGCTATGCGCCGATCGACGCCGAGGTGCGTGCACGGGCGCGCGCGATGCTGCTCGCGCGCTTCGGCATCGACACCGGTGAAGCGTGGGTCGTGCTGAACGTCGGCTCGGACGAAACGCGCAAGAACAATGCGACGCTGTTTCGCGCGCTCGCGTCGCTCGGACGCAAGGACGTGATGATGCTGCGGGTAGGGAGCGCGCAAAACCAGGCGAACCGCGAGGAATGCCGCGGCATCGCCGCCCAGGCGGGCATTTCCGCTCATTTCGTCGAGAACGTCGGCGACGAGGATCTCGGCTACTTTTTCCAGGCATCGGATCTGTACGTATCGCCGACGTTGCACGAAGGATTCGGTCGCACCGTAATCGAAGCGCAGTTCGTCGGCGTGCCGGTGGTCGCGACCGATTTGCCGGTGTACCGCTATACGATGGGCGACTCGTTCGTGGCCGTCGCCAATGCGATGGATGCCGCCGAATGGGGTCGACAGATCGAACGCGTCGCCGGCGACCCGTCGCTGCGCGCTGCGCTGGTGAGCGCCGGGCGGGCGAACGCACGGCGCTTTTCGTCCGGCGCGGTCAGCGCTCAACTGCACGATGCGCTGGAGCGAGCCGTGCACGACCGGCCGCGCGCCGGCCGGGCACCAGCGTGAAAGAGGCGCCGATGCGAACGATTCGGGCCGACGGCCGGACCGCGGCGCTCACGGGTATGGCCGTGTCGACGCTGCTCGTGCTTGCGTTGAGCGTCAATGCGATGCTGCCGGCGCTCGGCGAGATGGAGCCGAGCGCGACCTGCACATTGCTGGTGGCGGTCGCGGGGTTGATCGCGCTGATCGTCGCACGTCCGGTATTCGCCGTGTCGATCCTGTACACGCTCGTGATCGGCCTGACCGCATTCGTAGCCGGCGTGGGGATCGAATCCGGCGGTTTCCTGCGGGAAACGGACATCTTCGGTGTCGCGAACGGTGCGTTCAGCCGGCTGCTGTCGTTCTATGTCATTTTCGTCGCGTGCGCACTGTTCACGTTCGACCGGCTTCTGAACGCGCGCGCCGTCCACTCGCCGATCCGTGCGCGGATGACGCTTCAGCCGGTCAGCGTGGCGCTCGGGCTGGGGCTGGTCGGCGCGATCCTCGCGACGGGCGTGCTGGCCGGCCTGACCGGCGGCTTCGCGGTGCTGAGCGGCGTGAACCGCTACGCGCTGCGCAACGACGCGTCGAACAGCACGCTGTTCAACCTGTTCCTGAACAACCAGACGTTCGTCGCGGTGCTGCTCGGCACCTTCTGCACGAGTTCGAACCGGGTCTTGCGCTGGACGTCCGTGTGCCTGATCGTCGTCGATCTGGTGCTCGAGGCGTTGCATGGCGAACAGTTCATGGCCGTGCTGCACGTTTGCCTGACGATCCTGATCCCGTTCATCGCGATCCACGCGATGAACGGCAAGCCGGTCATGCGTTACCTGGGAATCGGCTCGGTCATCGCGCTCGTGATCGGCAGCGTGTCGGTGTTCTACGCATACCGGGGCAAGGGCTCGACATCGCGGAAACGGTGGTGTCGCGGTTTCTCGAGCAGGGGCAGGCGTGGTACGTGGTGGACGGCGACGCACACCTGTTCGGCGCGCCGACGTTCGGTGGCATGGCGGCATTCGGCCGCTTCATCGATTCGCTGGGCTCGTTCACCGAGCCGACGTTCTTCAGCGACGCGCCGGTGAGCGGGTTGCGCGACCTGATGCTGTCGTACGGCACGCCCGAGATCCTGAAGGCCTACGTGTTCGACGACGTGACGTTCACGATGGGCAACATGGCAGTGCCGGTCTACTGGTTCGGCTATGCGGGCGGCGCGCTCTTCATTGCGCTGACGGGCGCGATCTACGGCGTGGCGAGCGCGATGCTGATCCTGGTCGCGATGCGCGGCGGGGTCGTGATGCTGTGGCTCGCCACGAAGATCTTTGCCTACGCGACCTATGCGATGCAGCAGGGTGATTACTGGACGCTGTTCGGTGCGCGCACGCTGTTCTACCTGGCGATCGCGCTGATCTGGTGGCATTGCATCGACGCGCGGCGCATGCACGCCGATGCGATGCGGACGGGGACATCTTGAACGCGTTCATCAGGCTCCTGTTTTCGTCGTTCGCGGGCGTGGTGTGCGAAAAGATCATCGGGGCGCTCGCGGCGATCGCAAGCAATCACCTGTTCGCGAACATCTACGGCGCGCGGCTGTTCGGCGAGCTGCAGTTCGCGTTGTCGCTGGCCTACGTGATCGGCAGCGTCGCGCTGATTTTCGGCGCACAGGTGATCCAGCCGATCCTCGGCAAGCACCCGCGTCTGCGGCACATGGTCGTCTACCGCGCATTCCGCCTGCGGCTCACGCTCACGCTGGCCGTCATGCTGCTGTTCATGGGGATCGTGGTGATCGTCATGCGGCCGTCGAGCGTATCCGAGCTCACGTTGATCGCGGCCTTCGCGTTGATCGTGGAGCCGATCGCGCTCGGTTCGCTGATGGCCTATGCCGAATCGAAACCATGGGTGATCACGCGGGCGAGGGCGTACGCCAGCTGTGTGCGCGTGCTGTGGCTGTACATCGCGGCACACGCGTCGCTGGGCGTGATCGTCGCCGCGTTCGCGTGGCCGCTCGAAGCCTGCGTGGCGGCCGCGGCACCGTTCAGCCGCTATCGGGAACTGGCGTTGAAGTCGCCGAAATCGTTTCGCGGCAGCGCGGCCGTCACGAAAGCGCTGGTCGTGCGCGGGCTGCGGATCTGGCCGGCCATCGCGGCCAGCGTGCTGGTACTGCGCATGGACCGGCTGCTGCTCGGCGTGCTGGTGTCCAAGGCCGATCTCGGCATCTATGCGTCGGCGGCGTCGCTGGTCGAACAATGGAATTCGGTCGGCACGACGCTGGCGCTGGCATTGGCGCCCAGCATGGTCTTTTCGGCGCGGACCGAACCGCTCGTGCGCGCCAAGGCGTTGAAGCTCGGCCTGTATCTCGGCCTCGTCGGCTGTATCGCGTGGGTCGGCAGCTACTTCGTCGGCCGCAAGGTGTTCCTGATGATCTACGGGCCCGCGTTCGTGCAGGGCGTGCCGATCATGATCTACGCGACCGGCTGCGCGATCGCCACGTTCGTCGATGCGGGGCTGAGCACGTGGCTCCTGGCCGTGCGCCGCTACCGGCTCATCATGATCAAGCAGGTGCTGATCGTCGCGGCGATCGTCGCCGCGCCGTTCGTCATGCCGCGCGCGCTGGTGATGTATGCGCCGTCGACGGGCATTGCGGTATCGCTTGTCGTGTTCTGGTGCGTGGTGCTCGGCAATCTCGCGTTCAACCGGGAGCGGCCATGAGCGGGTGCGCGGGCGGTCGTTCGCCGTGCCGGCAACGGGCCGCGCGCGTGCGCCGGCATGCGCCGGCGGGGCAAGGAATCGGGAAGGTTTCGAATCGTTGGGGAGGTCGCTCGTGAAAAACCGGGTGCTGATGGTGATGACGCGGGACATTCCGCATGACGTATCGAACGGGCGGGAGCGCACGCTGAGCTTCATCCGGAAGGCGATCGGCGACCACATGGACGTGACCGAATTCAAGATCCGGTCGGTGTTCGAGGACGGCGGCTGGCGCGCGAAGATCGGGGCCGCGGTGCGGGTCGGATGGAGCGTGTTGCGCGGCGCGCCGTGTGCGCTTCAGGTGGCGATGTTCTCGCATCCGCGCAAGCGCACGGCGCTGCTGCGCGCCGTCGAGACGATCAAGCCGGACGTGATCTATTTCGACGGCATCCGGCTCGTCGATTACGCGATCCTGGTGCGGCGCAGCGTGCCGGGCTGCCGGATCGTCGTGGATTTCGACGACCTCATGTCGCGCCGCGCGAACATCCTGCGCGAACAGGATTTTCCGTTGTCGGCCGGGTATCTGGAGAAGTCGATTCCGGGGCCGTTCGTCAGGCTCGCCAACGCGAGGCTGGTCCGCAACGCATTCCTCGGCTATGAAGCGTTCGCGCTGAAACGGCAGGAGCGCGCGGCGATCGACTCGTCGCATGCCGTTACGCTGGTTTCGACCGAGGACGCGCAGTCGCTGCGGCGCTCCCTCACGAACGACGAGGCCGTGAAGACGCACGTGATCGCGCCGCCGATGCATGCGCTGGTGCCGATGCGGCGTCCGACGGCGCCGTTCCGGTTCGTCTTCATCGGTTCGGACCGGCAGTTGCAGAACCGCCTCGCGATCGAATACCTGGTGGCGTTGTGGGCGCGTATCCGGCCGGCTACGCCGCTCGTGATCTACGGGCGCATGGCCGGCCGGTACGCGCCCGTTCCGAACGTCGAATTCGCCGGATTCGCGCCGACCCAGGCGGATGTCTACACCGGGTGCTCGATCGCGTTGTGTCCTGCGTTTCTGCGCGGCGGCATCAAGTCGAAGGTGCTGGAGGCGGTTTCGTACGGTTGCGTGCCGGTCGGCAACGAAGCCGCCTTCGAGGGGCTGGGATTCCACGACGAGGCGCTTGCGATGAGCGACGCGCGACTGGAGCGGTTCGTCGCCGATCCGGCCGCGGATCTGGATCGCGTCGTGGCGGCGGCCACACGCTTCGCCGCCTACTGCGAGCAGCATTTCAGCATGCCGGTATTCGATCGTCGGTGGCGCGAGCTGATCGCGCCGCCGGCCGGTAGCCCGTCGTGACGGGCGCCGCAACGAAGAGGAGGGCCTCGATGGTGTGATTCGAACGGCTCGCGGCCGGCCGGCTTCCGGACCTTGCATGTGCGGCATGGATACCGGAAAGGGGAAAGGCTTCCGCGAGCGATTTGCCGTCCGGCGGCCGATCGATTCAGCAGTCGGGCCGTCGGACGCCGTACCCATTCTTCACCGATACCTAATAGAAAATGAGACCGATCATATTTGGCGGACGGTTCGGATGGCTGCATCCGGGCAACGGGACGCGGGGCGTCGTCCTGTGCAACGCTTACGGACACGAATCCGTCTGGAGTCACGGCGGCATGCGGAATCTGGCGGATCGCCTGTCGGCGAGCGGAATGCCGGTGTTGCGTTTCGATTACCGCGGCACCGGCGATTCCGCAGGGGCCGATGGCGCGAACGACCAGTTCGAAACGGCCGTCGACGACGTGTGCGCGGCCATCGCGCGATTGCGCGAGGAAACCGGCGTCGCACGGGTGACGCTGTGCGGCCTGCGGCTGGGCGCGGCATTCGCGTTGCTGGCGGCGGACCGATGCGAAGTCGACCAGCTCGTGTTGCTGGCGCCGGTGGCAAGCGGACGCAGCTACGTGCGCGAACTGTCGATCATGCGCAATATCTGGCTCGACCAGTTGCCGGCGCCGTTGCGCGCGGCCCAGCCGAAAGACGCGCCGCTCAACGTGCTCGGGCAGGTCTACAGTGCGGCGTTCCGTACGCGGCTCAATGCATTCGACGCGATCGACGCGTTGAAGGACCGCACCGGTGCGCCGGCATCGAGAACGCTGATCGTCGACATGAGCGCCGGCGGCACCGACGCGCTGCAGACGCGGCTCGAAGCGCTGGGCGGCAAAGTCGAGCAAAGGCCGTTCGAAGGCTATGCGGCGTTCATGCAGGAGACGACGTTCTCCAGCTTGCCGATGCGCGTATTCGATGCCGTCGTCGACTGGATCGCGGCCACCGATGGCCGGCAGGGGCCGTCGTCGCGCGCCGTGTTGAAAACGGACTGGGAACCCGACCTGATGCTGCGCACGCCCGAAGCATGCGAGCGGCCGGTCAGATTCGGCGTGGCCGGCCGCCTGTTCGGCATCCTGTGCACGCCGCACGAGATGCACGACCGTGGGCCGGTGCTGCTGATCACGAACACGTCGGCCAGTCCGCACGTCGGCGACAGCCGGCTGTCGGTGCGGATTGCCCGTGAGCTGGCGCGTCGCGGCATCGCGTCGCTGCGCTTCGACGGACGTGGGATCGGCGACAGCTCGCCGGTGCACGGCGCCGGTTCGCCGCAAGATGAGCGCCAGCCGGTCTATTCGAGCGCCGTCGTCGAGGACGTCGCGACGGCCGCGCACTGGTTGAAGGAGCAGGGGTATCGACAGGTCGTGTCGTTCGGCATCTGCTCGGGCGCATACAGCGCATTGCGTGCGGCGCTCGCGGGACGCGCGCTGTCTGGCGTCATATCGGTGAACCTGCAGCGCTTCCACGTGCCCGACGGCATCTCGACCGATGCGCTGCGCCAGCATCGCCCCAATTCGATGGCCGGTTACCGCTCCTCGTTCTTCGAGCTGAAGAAGTGGAAGCAGGTGCTGAGCGGCGATCGAAAGATCATGCCGTTCGTCCGGCTCGTGCTGAAGCGCTCGACCACGGCGCTGGCGGTGCGGATCGGCGCGTGGCGACGCCGGATCGCCGGCTGGTCGTGCGCGGAGACGATGCCGGTCGATCCGCACGAGATCCTGCGTACGCTGCAGCGCAAGGAGGTGAGCGCGTTGTTCGTCTGCGGTGCATACGACAGCAGCCTCGATCTGGTGACGATGTATTTCGGGCCGCGCGGCAAGCGGCTGTCGCGATTTGCCGGCGCGCGTGCCGTCGTGCTCGACGATCTCGATCACAGCGTATTCGGTTCGCATGCCGCCGACGCGGTGGTCGGGCTGTGCAGCGAATTCGTCAAGGGGCTCGAATCGCGCCGCGCGACGGCGGCGACGATCATCAACGCGGAGTCGCCGGCGTGATTCGATCCGGGCCGGGCTGTGTCACATGTCGAACAGTCGGCGCACGGAGGCGGTGCTACGGTAACGCATCCGTTCTCTGGCGATACCGCCCGGCTTCTACGCGACCCTGACGATGCATTCCGAACACTCCGGACGTCTGGACCATATCGATGCGATGCGCGCCGTCGCGGTCCTGCTCGTCATCTGGACACACTACGCCGAGCGGTTCGTCGCGCTGGCGGGCGCTCAGCAGTGGCTCGACACGCTGCAGCGCTCGGTCAATTTCGGACGGATCGGCGTGGTGGTCTTTTTCGGCATCAGCGGTCTGCTGATCCCGGTCAGTTTGCGCGGCCAGGCGGGACCGGGCACGCGGCGCTTCCTGATCCGCCGTTTCCTGCGGCTGTATCCGGCATTCTGGTTGTCCATTCCGATCGGCTGCGTCGTCTTCTGGACGTTGTTCGGCAAACCGGTGAGTGCGGCGCTGCTGATCGCCAATGCGACGATGATCCCGACCGCGTTCGGGCAGGAACCGGTCATGGGGCATTACTGGACGCTCGAAACGGAACTGTATTTCTACTGGCTTTGCCTCGTGCTGTTCTGGTGGGGCGGGCTGCACCGGATGCGTGACCTGTCGTTCGCCTGCATTGGGCTGTGTGCGGTGTTCGTGATCACCGTCGCGCTGCACGTCTTTCCCGATGACACACTGGGCCAGTACAAGGCCATGCCGTACCACCTCGCGATCATGTTCTGGGGTGCATGCTTTCGTCAGGCTTACGACCAACCGCTCGGCACGGTGCGGGTGAGCCGAGGGCGTGGCGGCATCACGCTGACGTACCGGTCCGTGGCGGGCCTGCTGACGGCGATGATCGTCGGCGTGGCGCTCGTCGGGGCGGCCAACGACTGGCGGCATCACAACGTCGACCATCTGCCGTCGTCGCTGGCTTACGTGGCCGGCATCGCGATCTTCGTGGCGATGGCGACGGTATTGAAAGTCCGCGCGCGCGGGATGGCGAAGCTGGGCGAGGTCAGCTACTCGATTTACCTGTTTCACGCGATCCCGCTGTTCGGCTTCTACTGGCTGTGCGAACACTACCGATGGACCGGATGGCCGCTGGGCGTCTACATGATCGTTCCGGTCGTGCCTTTGATTGCGTTGTCGTACCTGAGCTACCGGTATTGCGAGGCGCCCTGCGTGCGGCTCGCGCATCACCTGACCGCGTCGCGGCCGCGCGATGATCTGCCGCTCGGCAATCGGCCGGTCAATGCGACGCAGGACCCGGTCGGGAACGGATGACACGCGCGGACGGACGAAACGACGCGGCGCGGCGATCCCGCGTTGCCGATACGAATGGAATGAACGGTATGGAGCGGCGATGATGCTGGCGAGTACGGTGGTGCACGACGATTGCGGCGGCATGTCGCGATACCGGATGGTTCAACACACGTTTGGGATATCGAATTGAACGGTTTGTCGTCAATCGGCTCCCGGGAGGAAGCGACGCGCATCGTCGTCGTCAACGACTACGCGCGCAAGGGTGGCGCGGAGGAGGTCTACCAGACCTCCATCGAGGTGCTGCGAAACATCCCGGACGTGGAGGTGACCTCGTTCGACGAGACCAATTTCCCGGCGGGCGCAGGCGCGCTCACGCGCGGCTGGAATCGCGCCGCGGCGAACGCGCTGGCGGCGTTGCTCGACGACGTGCGTCCGCATCGCGTGCTGGTGCACAACTATCACAATCTGCTGACGCAATCGATCCTGCCGGTGCTCGCGCGGCGGCGCCGCGAGCAGGGATTCCGCACGTATCTGACGTGCCACGACTACCATCTGGTGTTCTACAACCCGAACCTGCTCGCCTATCGCGACGGGCGTCCGGTGCCGGTTCCGGTCGATGCGCTGTCGAATCCGGCGCGCTTGCTCGCACTGGCGAGCCCGCGCGGGCGGCTGCACGACACGGTGAAGAAACTGCACTGGCACGCGGTGTACGCGTATTGCAATCCGCGGGACGTATTCGACCTGTTCCTGTGCCCGAGCCCGTACATGCGTACGGCGCTGGCGCAGCGAGGCATCACGCGAACCGCATTGCTGCCGAATCCGGTGAGCACGCTGGCGGAGCCGTTCCCGCCGCGCGTGGGCGATCGCGAGCAGTTCGATCTCGCCTATGTGGGGCGGCTCGACGCGGAGAAGGGCATTCACGAGTTCATCGAACTGGCGCGGCAGACGGCGTTTCACCGTATCGGTACCCTGACGCTCTACGGCGACGGGACCTTGCGCGCGCAGCTCGAAACGCGCCACCACGATCTGGTCGAGGCCGGCCGGCTGCGTTTCGCCGGGCGACTCGGGCACGGCGAGCTGTTTCATGCGCTGCGCGCCCACGATGCACTGGTCCTGCCGTCCGTCTGGGCCGAAAACGCGCCGCTCGTGCTCGTCGAGGCCGCCACGCTGGGGCTACCGGTGCTGGCGCACGAGATCGGCAGCCTGTCGACGTTCGGCAGCGAGATCGGCAACAAGATCCTGTACCGGAATTCGCCGGCGGGCCTGACGGGGGCGCTCGATGAACTGGGGCGCCACCTGCACACCGCCGATCGACACTACGATTGTTCGGCTTACACGCCGTCGCGCTACGCGGCCCAGCTTGCGTCGTGGATGGGGCTCGGCGGGCAGCACGGCGGTTAGGGCGTGCCGCCGCGACACTCACGCGGGAGAAAGGTCATGCGGGCATTGCGACGTATTGCGGCGGTCGCGCTGGGTGCGCTGGCGCTGTCGGCCGGTTCCGGCTCCAGCCATGGCGGCGAGCGGGTGGCAGCGCTCGCGCCGGCCAATACGTCCGGCAGCCGCGATTTCAAGGGATCGTCGAACGGGCTGCTCGCCGGCACGTCGTCGATATCGAAAATCGATGTGCACACGCTGCTGTATTCGGGCAGCACCACGCAGGTGCTCGCGCACTATCTGCCGTGGTGGGGCCCCGACCCGCGCGGCGTGAACGTCGGCTATCGGTCCGACGATCCCCACCAGGCGTTTCGCACCTTCGCCGACATGCGTTCGAGAGGCATCGACGGCGTGATCGTCGACTGGTACGGCGCGGGCCATTTCGTCGACACCGCGTGGCAGGCATCGCTGCCCGAACTGGCGAAGTTTCCCGGGATGACGTTCTCGATCATGATCGACAGCGGTTCCTTCAAGTTCAATGCGTGCCGCGGCTGCGACCTGACCGAGACGATCCTGCACAACCTCGCGTACATCAGCCGCGAATACTTCACGTCGAGCCAATACCTGCGCTACGACGGTCATCCGGTCGTGTCCGAGTTCGGGATGGATGCGGTCGGGAAGGCCGACTGGGCACGGATTCACGCCGCATACCCCGACATCTACTGGATTCATACGTTGGCGCAGGGCTTCGATCTTCCGTACAGCAAGGGCGCGTATGTGTGGGCGCAGCCGTCGCCGCGGGCCACGCCGCAAGCGATCGGTACGCGGCGCGACCTGCTGTATCGCGAGCGCTTCTACGACATCGCGCGGAACCAGCCGCCGGGGGCGATCACGGTCGGCGGCGTGTGGAGCGGCTTCGACGATACGAAGGCATCGTGGGGCGCCGCGGCGCCGCGCTTTCTTGCGCCGTCGTGCGGCCGGACCTGGCTGGACACGTTCAGGAGCATCAACGAACGCTACAGCGTGCAGCGGCAACTGCCGTTCGTTCAGCTGATCACATGGAACGACTACGAGGAAGGCAGCGCACTCGAAACCGGCATCGCGAGTTGCACCGCAATCGACGCGCAGCCCGTGGGCGCGAGCGTGACCGTGCGGATCACCCATGCGGAAACCGTCGACCATCTCGAGCTGTACGAGCAACTCGGCGACGGAACGTTCAGCCTGGCCGGCCGCTATCCGGCCGATACCACCAGCATGCCGCTGCCGGACGGCCGGGCAGGCACCTACTTCATCAAGGCGGTCGGCAAGCCGTTCATCCAGAACGTCGTGTCGACGGCCGTCGTCGTGCACTGACGCGCGGGCGCCAAGCCCGTTCGGTCAGCGTGCGTCGTCGGCCGCCGGCACAGCAAGCACGGCAGTCTTCTGCGTCGCCGGTTCGGGCGGTACGCAAGTCGCCCGCCCATACTGATCCTCGAACCGCACGATATCGTCCTCGCCGAGATAGTTGCCCGACTGCACCTCGATGATCTCGAGCGGAATCCGGCCGGGATTCTCGAGTCGATGCACTTCGCCGACGGCGATGTACGTCGATTCGTTCTCGCACAGCAGGAACGTGTCGGCGCCGCGCGTCACCTTCGCGGTGCCGCGCACGACGATCCAGTGCTCGGCGCGGTGATAGTGCATCTGCAGCGACAGCCGCTTGCCGGGTTCGACGACGATTCGCTTCACCTGGAAGCGCTCGCCGAGATCGATCGAATCGTAGTGGCCCCACGGCCGCTGCACTTTGCGGTGCTCGCTCGCCTGCGGGCGCTGGTCGGTCTTCAGGCGCGCGACGATGTTCTTCACGCGCTGCACGTCGTGCTTGTTCGCGACCAGCACCGCATCGGCTGTCTCGATCACGACGACGTCCTTCATCCCGACGCACGCGACGAGACGGCCTTCCGAACGCACGAGGCTGTCCTGCGTATCCTCGAAGACGATCGGCCCGCGCGCGACGTTGCCCTGGTCGTCCTTCGGCATGATTTCCCAGATCGCGTCCCACGTGCCGACGTCCGACCAGCCGGCCGCGAGCGGCACCACGATGCCTTCGATGCCGAGTTCGGGGTGTTCCGCGAGGCGCTCCATCACCGCATAGTCGATCGAATCCGCCGGACACGCGTCGAAGGCCGCCGCATCGATCCGGAAGAACGGATCGTCGGCGACGCCCGCGCGCCATGCGCTGTCGCAGGCTGCGTGGATGCCCGGCGCGAGCGCGCCGATCGCCTTCAGCCAGACCGATGCGCGCGTGACGAAGATTCCGCTGTTCCACCAGTAATCGCCCGATTGCAGGTAGCGCTCGGCGAGCGTTGCATCGGGCTTTTCGACGAAACGCCCGATCGCGTAGCCGCCCTGGCTGCCGTGGCGGCCCGAGCGCGGTTCGCCGACCTGGATGTAGCCGTAGCCGGTCTCCGCGCGGCGCGGCAGCACGCCGAGCGTGACGATCGCGCCTTCCTGCGCATAACGCGCCGCGCGCGCGATCGCGTCCTGGAACGCGCCGACGTCGACGATCACGTGATCGGCCGGCATCACGGCGAGCACGGGATCGTCCGCGAGCGCGCTCGCATCGAGCGCCGCAAGCGTCAGCGCGGGCGCGGTGTTGCGCGCGGCCGGCTCCAGCAGGATGCGGGCAGGCGCCGAGCGGCCGTGTACCTGCTCGGCGCTCATGAAGCGATGCTGTTCGCCGCACACGAGCAGCAGCGTGTCGCCGAGCGACGCGTTCGCGATGCCGTTCAGGCGGCGCGCCGTCGCCGACAGCGGCGACTCGTTCGAAACCAGCTCGATCAGTTGCTTCGGATACTGCTCGCGCGACAGCGGCCACAGCCGCGTGCCGGAGCCGCCGGCGAGAATCACCGGCAAGATGCTCGGCAGATCGGGTTCGGGAACCGGGCGAAGGGTGCGGGTCATCGGTTCGCTCCGGTATCGGCGGGTAGTCGGGGGTGAGCGCGGCCGTCGGCGCGTGCGTCGTCGTTGCGCGAGACCGAAACGGCTCGCGACAGCAGCTGACGCAGCGCGCCGGCCGCGCGGTCGGCCGACCGGACCAGGCCCACGAACGGCGCGCCCTGTTCGAGATACGGGCCGTAGGCCTTGCGGAATCCGAACTGTTTGTAGAACGCCTGACGCGGCGCAGGCACGTGCGTGCGCACCGCGGTGTCCGGCCACGCGGCCTGCGCGGCGGTGAGCGCGCGCTCGATCAGGCGTTCGAGCGTGTCGTCGTCTCGGCAGCTTTCGCTCGTCAGCACCTTGTCGATCACGACGTCCGGATCGATGTCGTCGCCGGGCAGGATGCGCGCGTAGGCGGCGACTTCCGTCGTGTCGCCGTCGCGCACGCTCGCGTAGACGTGCAGCGCGCCCGCGTCCTTGCCGTCGATGTCGAGATGCGTGTGCGCGTCCTCGACCACCAGCACGGCGTTGCGTGCGCGCAGGATTGCATAGAGATCGACGGCGCTCAGATGTTCGAATTCACAACAATGCCATTCCATGATGCTGTCCTCGCGTGATGCCTTCGGCATGCCGCGCCGCACGGACGCGATCGTTCCGTGCAGCGCGGCGATCCTCATCATCCGGATGCGCGGTACGGCGGTCTGTTCGAAAGCGTACTCACCCTCGGGATTCGCACGCCGGCGCCGGATACGGGGCGATGCACATGACGCGCGAGCGTCGCAAGGTGCGGTAGCACACAACGTCCGGGCCGGCGCCTTTTCATAATTGATTCATCGTGGTGGCCTGCAATGAAGCATGGCCGGACGACATCGCACGCAAACGACGGACGGAGGCGGGACCGGAAATTGCGATCCTCGGCTGATCGTGCGCGACAGTGCGTGACACAGGATCGCCGCCGATTGCGGGGCGTCGGCGGATTCATGCGATCTCGCCGCGTTCCAGCGGAATGGCGCGCACCTGCGCGGTGCACCCGTCCGGCGTCGGTACGCTGCCGCTCGCGCGCATGCCCGACCGCCGCGATCTGTCAGCCGTCGGCTGGCGTTGGAGCCGTGCGGCTGGTGCGGCCGCGCAAGGGGGCGATCATGCTGCATCGCACGACACGCGCGCCAACGCCCGGTATTCACGCCGACTCACGCGGGCCGGCGCGAATCCGCCGAAAAGAGCCGGTGAGGCGCGATGTCGAGGATTACGCGGTGATTACGACGTGTAACGGCCGGGCGGCCCGCGCGCCGCCGCGATGCGATCCGGCTACCCGGCCGCGGGCGGGATTATGCGGTCCGGCGAACACGGCGCCGCGATTTTTGGGAGATTTCGATGGAAATCACGGGCAATCGCCAGGATCAATGTTGCGGAAAAGTAGTATTTGCCACTGATTGACGGGAATGGTCATAGATAATCAAATCTCAGTGGTCAAAAGCGCACGGCGCCGCGCCGCGGGCAGCGTAACCGACTGATTCAGGTTTATCGTTTGGTAACAAGACCAACGCGAAACGGGGTGTAGATTCAGGTGCGGATGAAATGGGGCGGTCAATCCGGGCGCGGTTTGGCAGCCCTCCGGTTCAGCATCGGGCGCGACTGTCGTGTACGACGCGACGCACATGTGGACGGAATTTCCGTTGCCGACGTGCCCCGCCTGACGGCGGGTCGCTTCAAAGCCGGAATGTCGTGGCTCCCGTAGCCGCGCATTCCGTTCGAGTTCGATGACAACGAGGCCGGATGACATTCGGCTCGACCTCCGGGGGTTCTCGCCGTGTGCAGTTTCTATCTTCGCCAAGGCTGCGGAAACGCAGCGCGGAAAGGCGGCCATGCGCCGCCGGCCGCAGCGCACGCGTACGGTTCGCGGAGTGCAGAAAATGATGGTTCGTTATGAATATGCCAATAACGCGCGATAAGAGCGCCGGCGTGGGGAGCGGTAACGGGCAGCGTCCGTTGATTTACTGGACGCAGTCGCCGTCCGTGATGCTGCGAAAGGAATTGTCGCGCCGCGACTGGAAAGTATCGGTCGTCGCGCATGCGAACGAGCTGCGCGACACGTCCGGCGAAATTACCTGCGGCATTCTCGACTTGAGCGGCGGCCACGCCGATGCGATCGGCAGCATCGCGTCGACCTGCGCGTCGATGCGCGACGTCGTCTGGGTGGCGCTCGTGGATGTCGGCCAGACCGCCTCGCCGAACGTGCGGGCGCTGTTGCGCGACTACTGCTTCGACTACGTGACGTTGCCGGCGTCGCACCAGCGGATCGCCGATACGGTCGGCCATGCCTACGGCATGGAATGCCTGTTCGCGCGCGATCGCGAACAGCTCGAATCGGAAGAAAAGGGCATCGTCGGCACCTGCAGCGCGATGCTGCGGCTGTTCGATACGGTGCGGCGTTTCGCGCGCACCGACGCACCGGTATTCGTGTTCGGCGAAACGGGAACCGGCAAGGAACTCACGGCCGTCGCGATCCATCGTCATTCGGAACGGCGCAACGGCCCGTTCGTTGCCGTCAACTGCGGCGCGATCCCGCCGCATCTGCTGCAATCGGAACTGTTCGGCTATGAACGCGGTGCGTTTACCGGTGCGAACGCGCGCAAGATCGGCTACGTCGAAGCCGCGAACGGCGGCACGCTGCTGCTCGACGAAATCGGCGACCTGCCGCACGAAAGCCAGGCGAGCCTGCTGCGATTTCTGCAGGAGCGTTCGATTCACCGTCTTGGCGGAAGTGATCCGGTGCCGGTCGACGTCCGGATCGTGTCGGCAACGCACGTCGATCTGCGCGAGGCAATGGAAGAAGGGCGTTTTCGCGCCGACCTGTTCCACCGTCTCTGCGTCATGCGCATCGACCAGCCGCCGCTGCGCGCCCGCGGCAAGGACATCGAACTGCTCGCGCACCACATGCTCGAACGCTTTCGCGGTGACGCGCGCCATCGCGTGCGCGGGTTCTCGACCGATGCGATCACGGCGCTCTACAAGCACGACTGGCCGGGCAACGTCCGCGAGCTCATCAACCGCGTGCGCCGTGCGGTCGTGATGACGGAAGGGCGCCTGATCACCGCGCAGGACCTCGAGCTCGAATACTGTCTCGACGCGGCGTCGCCGTCGGTGGCCGACATCCGCAAGTCGATCGAACGCGAGGCGATCGAAACCGCGTTGCTGCGGACGCGCGGGCGCGTTGCCGCTTCGGCGCGCGAACTCGGCGTGTCGCGCGCGACGCTGTATCGCTGGATGGAGGCGTACGGTATCGAGCGGCCGCGCGGGACGGGCTCGTCCGATTGATACATGGCGGCACGACGCTCGCGGTCGCCGCGAGCGTCGCGTCAGCCGGCCTGCGTGGCCCGCACCGCGCGTGAGGCGTTCACGGCACGGATTTCCACCGCGGGCGGCGCGTTGTCGTCAGCCGCCGCGGGCTTCCCGTCGATTCGCAATGGAATCAGCGCGATGCGCGCCGGCGTGCCGGGCGCGAGATGGAACCAGTCGTCGCCCGGCATGAAACCCGGCGCGTCGATCTGCACGTGGCGGGCGACGTGCCGGGTGTCGATGTCGACGTGCCAGGTCTCGCCGGTGCGCGACACGCATGCCTCGATCCCCGGTTCGCGGCGCGCCAGCACGGCCGGATGCGTGCGGGAGGGGAAATGGAACGCCTGCGACAGCAGCGTGCCGTCGTCGGCGCGCAAGGTCGCGACGACCGTATCGTGTTCGCAAGGGCCGAAACGGTACGCGTAGGTCCAGTCGAAGAAGCGGCCGAGCAACTCGGCCGAGCCGAGCCGCACCGTGTCGTACGCGGCGATCCGCACCGGGCAGCCGGCCCGCGCGACCGGCGTGCGGCCGTCGCGCAGCGCGACCAGCTCGATCGCCGCCGACAGCGGCGCCGGGCGCTCGTTGACGACGTGCACGTCGAGCCCGTTCAGCCCTTCGTCGACGAGCAGCACCTGGATCGGCTGCAGCACCTGGCGCAGCGCATACCAGGCCGATTTCGGCCGGTGCGCGGCGTCGATCACGCCCCATCCGGCGCCTGGCATCACGTCCTGGAACTGCCACACGAGCGCGCCGGCGCAGCGCGAGCCGGCGCGGCGCCATTCGGAAAACGTCTCGCGCATCACGTCCGCGATCACCGCACGCGACAGCTCGACATAGCGCGCCGGGTCCTCGCGCCGCAGCCGGTCGGGCGCGACGTCGTAGAGCGTCTGCAGATAGTGGTCGCGGATATCGTCGAAATCCCACGACGTGCCGGGGTCGCGCGGCACGGCCGCCTTCCAGCGCGGCTCGTGCACGCCGGGCCAGCCGAGTTCGGTGAGCGTCGCGTCGCAAGGCACGTTCGCGAACGCGAGGCATTCGCTCGCGAAGCGTACGTCCGCGCGGCGCGCGTCGTCGAGCGGACGCAGGTACGCGCCGACGCCGTAGTAGTGCGACACGCGTTCGCGCGGCGTGAACGGCAGCACGCCGCCGTCGGGCGAATCAGGCACGTAGGGGACATCGGGGCGGTGCGCGGCCGCGTGGTCGGCCAGCCGGTCGGCCGTCAATTCGAGGAAGCGCTGCTTCGGCCCGAGCCCCGACATCGCGGCTTGCTGCGCGATCTCGCTGCCGCCGCACAGCACCGCGAGCGACGGCGAGGCGCCGTGACGCGAGAGAAACTGGCTCGCTTCGCGATCGACGTTGGCCGCGAACGCGGGATCGTCGAGCGCGTAATCGAAGTTCGCGAAACCGAAGTCCTGCCAGACCAGCAGCCCGAGCCGGTCGCACGCCGCGTGGAACGTGTCGGCCTCGTAGGTCATCGTGCCGCCGACGCGGATCATGTTGAAACCGGCGTCGCGGGCGAGCCCGAGCAGGTGGCCGTAGGTCGCGTCGTCCGCGTGCAGCGCGAGCGGCGCGGCGCTGCTCCAGCATGCGCCGCGCGCGAACACGGGCACGCCGTTGATGCGCAGTCCGAACCCCTTGCCGTCGGCGCCGGAATCGATCTCGATCGTGCGAAAACCCGTCGAGCCGAGCGGCCGGCGCGTAGCGCCGATATGCAGCGCGATCTCGTAGAGCGCCGGTTCGCCGTGGGTATGCGGCCACCAGCGGCGCACGTTGGGGATCGCGACGCTCGTGCGCAGCCGGTCGGCGCCGGCCCGTTCGAGCGTCGCGTGATGTTCGCCGCACGACAGCCGCGCCGCGAACGTGTCGGGCAACGGCGCGGCGAACGTCAGTTCCGCATCGAGCCAGCCCGTGTCGCCTTCGACGCGGGCCTGCAGTTTGTAATCGGTGAGAACGTGCCCGTCGGCCGGATCGAGTACGTCGACGGGCCGCCACGGGCCGGTCGGCACGTACGGCGGAAACCAGCCCGGCATGTGCCCGAACAGCGACGTGCGGATCGTGCGCAGCCCGGCCGGCTCGGCCAGCCGTGTGCGCCAGCGCGCCCGGCGCGGTGCGCGTGCGTCGCGCAGGTGCGGCGCGAGTGCGCGGAAACAGATCGTCAGCCGATGCGTGCCGTCGAGCGACACGGGCACGTCGTGCGCGACGAACATGCTGTCGGAATGGAGGATCGGCGTGTCGTCGAGCCAGGCCTGCGCGAGCGTCGCGAGGCCGTGAAAGCGCAGGATGCGCGGCCCGCGCCCGCGCAGCTCGAGGCGGTACCAGTGGTCGCGCTCGTCGAGCGACGCGGCTTCGTCGAGCCGGCCGGCCAGCGCGAGCGCCTGCGCGACCGTGCCGGGCACCGGCGCCGCGATCCAGCCGCCGTGGTCGGCAGGGAGGTCGCGCGGGTCCCGCACGGCGCCCGCGGCCGTCGCCAGCATCGCCCACGCCGGCAGGGGGCGCGCGCGCGTCACCGCATGGCCGACACGGGCTCCGTGTCGTAGCGCACGGGCGTCACGTGCCGCAGCGGCGCACCGATCTGCCGCGCGCACGCGACGAGGTCGCCGTACGCGGCCTCGATCGCTTCGAGCGTCGAATCGCCGCGTTCTTCCTTGCCGCGTGCGCACGCGCGCGCGAGCCGGAATTCGAGCACCATCGCTTCCGACGCGATGCGATCGCACGCGGCGCGGATCTCGGCGAACGGCCCGGTGCAGCCGCTCGCCTGCAGCCAGCGCGCATAGTGGCCGAACAGTTCGAAATTCGCGCCGAGCTGCCGCACCGAATTGAACGAATACGCATGGAAGCGCTCGAGCGGGGCCTCCGCGAGGATGGGCGCGTCGGCCTGCAACTGCCGACGGAACGCCGCGATCGGATCGACGACCGGCAGGCGCCGCAGGTGGCGCTGCAACGCGGCGAGCGACGCTTCGCACAGCGCGCGCTCGTCGAGCGGCGCAAAGCGTCGCTTCGCGCATTCGACGTACGGCGGCAGCGTCATCGGCGAACTGCTGCCGACGAGCCCGGTGTAGTCGAAATCCTCGGCGACGTAATAGCCGCTGTTGTGGAAGTAGCCGATCTGGTGCTTCGCGCGGTCGATTGCATCGATGCCGATCGTCGTCTTCGTGTGCTGGGTGCGGTAGCTGCTGCCGCGCGTATCGGGCAGGAACCACGCATCGACCTCGACGATCATCAGGTGGCCGCGCGCGACCTGCGTCTCGATGTGCTGGTCGAGCGGCTCGTAGATCGAATGTTCCTGCACGACGATCCCGTAGAGCCGCTCCAGCTCGTCGTGCGGAAACTTGAAGAACGTGAACTGGTCGCCCTCGAAATCGAGCGCGATCGTAAACGGCAGCGCCGCGTACGGATTGAGGCCCCACCACCGGAGCACCTCGAGCCACATGTCGACGTAGCAGTTGGTCTGTTTCCAGACCATCTCCTGACTGTGCAGCGGGTGCGGCCGGTAGTGGCGCGCGCGATGGCGCACGCTCTCGAACGACGCGTCTTCGCCGTCGCGGGAAACGAACCTCATCGCGTGCCCCACAGCACGTCGCGGACTGCTTGCGGCCATGCGTCGATGTCGAAGCCGTGATGACGGAACAGCGCGAGCGTGAGCCGCTCGAGGCCGAAGCCGACGCAGCCCGTGTGCGCGACGTCGCCCGTCGCGGTGCGGATGTCCCACAGCAGCCCGAAATGGTCCATGTGGTAGTTGAAGCTCAGGCACGCGGTCTGGCGATCGTCGTGCTCGATCGGGATCAGCAGCTCGAACTTCAGGTTCTGCTCGCGCTGGCTGTCCGCGACGATCTTGCCGCCGCGTCCGAAGAACGGGTCGTTCGCGAGATCGATCGCATTCGGCAGGCCCAGCGACTCGATCATCCGCGTGCCGCGTTCGATCCACGTCTCGCGGAACGAGACGATCTGCTCGGGCGTGCCGATCCGCACGTACTCGCGCATCCGGAACAACTGCATGCGGGTCGGGTCGAGCGACGGTTCGTGACGGAAGCAGTACGAGAACACGTCGACGATGCGGCCGTCGGCAGGCAGTGCGCCCGCGCGGGCGACGACGGGATAGACGGGGTAGCACGCGGCCGGCGTCATCACGACGTAGGTCGGCTTCTGGTTCTCGGTCCAGTCGTCGCCGCGATCGAGGCATTGCAGCACGCGCTGATGCTGGCGCTCGTCGCCGCAGAACGCATGCACGCTGCCCGCCAGTTGCGGGAAGCTCTTCATGTATTCGCTGCGCTCGAACTCCATGCGGCTCATCGCCGGCGGAAAGCGCAGCACTTCGGCCTGCTGGTCGGCGCCGATGCGCGTGACGAACGCGTCGAGCGCTTCGACCACGCGCTCGAATCGTTCGCTGCGGCCGAACAGGCCCTGGATACCGGTCGAAACCAGCAGGCCCGCGTCGATCAGCGCGTCGCGCAGCGGATTGACGCCCGCGCGGTCGAGCGGTGCGTCGGCGGGAACGGAGGCGGCGGAGGGCACGGCGAGGCGATCGTTCACGTATGTTTCTCCAGCGTCGCAGGACGCAGCGCGAGCAACAGGCTCGCAGTGTTGGCGGCAATGCGGTCGTTGCTGATCATCAGCGGCGCCGCGTGCAGGTCGCGAATGTGGCGGCCGATGCTGAACGGCGTGCCTTGCTTGTAGCCGGCCATGCCGCAGATCATCATCGCCTGCTGCGCGACTTCGAGCGCGGTCGCCGACACGTAGGTCTTCAGCGTATTGATCTCGGCGGCCCAGGCCATGCCGGCCGACCACGAGCGGGCCGACGCGTTCGCGTGGAGGCGCAGCACGTTGTCGACGCGGGCCTGCATCGCCTGCATCAGCGCAAGCGATTCGGCGATGCGCCGCGCGGCGGGCGACGGCGCGCCGTCGGTCTGGCGCGCCTGTGCACGGAAGAACTGGTGCGCGCGATGAAACGCGTCGCCGGCCACGCCGATCCACACCGCGGCCCACAGGATGTGCGAGACCGGCACCATCGTTTCCTCGGCGATCTTCGCGAACGGCACCGGCAGGCATTGCACGGCGGCGCCTTGCGCGTCCAGCACGAAGCCGTTGCTGCACGTGCCGCGCATGCCGAGCGTGTCCCATTCGCCGCGGCGCGTGAGCGTATAGCCGTCGCGCAGCAGCGTGACGAGCACCTGCTCGGAAGCCGGCGCATCCGCATCGCGTCGCGCGGTGGCGAGAATGCCGTCCGCGTAGTCGCCGTACGAGATCGTCGGCGCGGATTTGTGCAGCCGGAATCCGCCGCCGTCGATCTCGAGTGCGCACTGGCTCGCGCGCAGGTTGCCGCCGACGCCGTCTTCCGACGTGGCCGATGCGAGCAGCCATTGGTGGCGCACGAGCTGTTGCAGGAACAGCCGGTGCCAGCCCTGGTCGGCGGCGTGGTCGACGATGCAGGCGACCTGGATCTGGTGCATCGCGAACACCATCGCCGACGACGCGCAAGCCTGGCCGAGGATCGAGCAGGCCGACGCGATGTCTTCCAGCGACGCGCCAGCGCCGCCGAGATGGGTCGGCACCATTGCGCCGAGCAGGCGGCGCGCGCGCATCGCCTCGATCGCCTCTACGGGGCAGCGCGCGTCGCGATCGACCGCATCGGCATGCTGGGCGGCGATCTGCGCGACGGCATGCGCGGCCTCGTCGAGCCGATGCGAATCGCTGTCGGACGCGAGTTCGGGAAGCAGCGCGCTCATGCGGAGTGCTCGGTGCGTTGCAGCGTGGCGATCGTGTCCGCGAGCGCGTCGATGCTGCGGAACAGGTTGCGGTTCAGCATCTCGTCGGGAATCTCGATGTTGAACTGCTTTTCGATCGCGAGCATCAGCTGGATCGTATCGAGCGAGGAAAGGCCCGCTTCGTAGAGGTCGTCCCCGTCACCGATCGAATCGATCGCGGCTTCGAGGTGGGCGACGTGCTTCAGGATGGTTCTGATTTCGTTTTTCACGTGCTGCTCCGGCGTGCGTGGTGTCGTCCGCTCGGGCAGACGCGCGATAAGCGCTGACATCCCCCCGGCAGTCCGGCATCAGTAGACCATTGGCAGACACGACGTTCTGTTCGCCACCCTACAAACGGCTGACCCGGCACGCGGGCGGCGCCGAAGCGCCGCTCCGGCCGGTGCGCCGATCATGCGCGCGACGCGGCCGGCACGCCCGAGTCGGCCGACAGGATGCGCTTCATCTCGTCGCGCACGATCGCGCGGCAGCCGCACGACATTTTTTCGAGGCCGTCGAGGTCCGCGAGCTCGATCGAGCTGCGGTATTGGCGAATCAGGCCGAGCTTCTGGATTTCGCCGGCGGCGTCCGTGACCGTTTCGCGCCGTACGCCGAGCATTTGCGCGAGCATGCTGTGCGTCACCTGGATCTCGATGCTGCGCGTGCGGTCGAACGCCAGCAGGAACCATCTGCATAACTGATGTTTGAGCACGTGATGACGGCTGCAGAATGTGATCTGCGACACCTGCGCCATCAGCAGCCGCACGCAGACGAACACGAGGTGGCGAATCACCGGCGACGCATCGAACGCGGCGGCGAACACACGCCGGTCGAGCCGGTAGACGAAGCCGTCGCGGCACGCGAGCGCACGGCACGGCATCCGGCCGCTGCCGCCGATCACGTCGTCGCAGACCACGCTTTCGCTGCCGATCTCCGCGACTTCCAGCGTCATGCCGCCGGACGACACGTACTGCAGCGAAATCGCGGTCGTGACCGGCAGGTAGACCGCGGCGAGCATCTCGCCGGGTTCGCAGAGCACTTGCCCGGATTTCAGGTGAACGAGTTGCAGGTGGGGCGTCAGTGTGAGGAGTTCGTCGCGGTCGATGGCCGCGAGAAACCGGTTGGCATCGAAGCTGTGGGAAAGCTCGATCATGCCGTTCGCATGCGCGACGGCGTCGGCGGCCTGGTGAGTCACGGGCGCATCCTCGCAGGTTGGCGGTCGCGCGTCGTTTCGGCGAATCCCGGAACGGGATTTCGCACGATCGTGCGGACTTTTGTGGATCAAAAACGGAATGACGATACTCGCGAAAAAGGCTAGCACGCAATTGAAATCGTCCAATTCCGCATTCTGTAATTTTACAAAGTTTGACGGTTGCGATTGCGCGCAAACGTTATGCCGATTTAATAATTCATTTCGCCAGAATTAATCATCCTGAAATGGAATCGTGTGCTCGCTTGTCATTCGATGTCGATAGGGAATCAATCGAACGACGTGCGCATCGTACAGCGAAAGTGTCGGAAAGGCATTGAACATTATTTGACAAATAAATGGGGATCGCCTGATTTTTCATTTGAATCAAAGGCTTGTGGGGGATGTGTGCGGCAGCGCACAGAGTGCCGGATGAGTGTGCCGATTCAAATTTGAGACAGTTTGAAACGAGCGTGTGAGGTGCTGTGGCGCCGGTAAATGCTGCGCTGCACATCATGGAAACAATTGAAAATCGGTCGTAAGTATTTGAACGATAAGCGTCGTGGCCGCCGCGTAGCCGCCGTGATCCGATAGTCGGGAATTGATCAGTCGAATGCGCGCTGTGTCCAGCGGATGGAAGAGTGTCCGGAAATGAGACGTTTTTTTGCTTTTGGGGTCGGTTATTCGGGGGCGCTAAATCGGATGTGATTCATATATTAAGGACGGGCGGCTATTGGCACGTAAATCGCTTATTCGGGCTGGCGTGTAGAGAACGGGACAGTCGACTCAATCGGGCAATGACAAACCGATGGTCAGTCGGATTCAGGGTTGTGGGCCGCAACCGCTGTCAATGTCCTGGTGCGCATCGCGATAACGAATTCCGTGCATGCGGTTGCAGGCGGCGCGGACGATAAAAGGGATACAGACATGCTTCATCTTCACTCGAGCTATTCGGCGAATGCCATTCTTGCTGCCCTCCCGGAGGACAGCATCCGCACCATCGCACCGCATCTCGAACTGGTCAGGATCAAGGCCGGGATGCTCAACCGGGTCGGCGAGCCGATGCGTCATCTGCATTTTCCGACGACGGCGATGATGTCGGTCCAGCACCTGATGGAGGATGGTGCGATGGTCGAGGTGGCGGTGGTGGGCCGCGAGGGCGTGGTCGGGCTGGGGACGCTGGTCGGCGGCATCGCGGCGTCGAACCGGGTCGAGGTGCGGATCGGCGGGATGGCTTATCGCGTGCCGAGTTGCGTGATGCGCGCCGAATTCGAGCGGTCGCCGCAGACCTATCGGCTGCTGCTCAACACCTGCCAGGCGACGATGGCGCAGATCTCGCGCAGCGCGCTGTGCAACCGGCACCACTCGGTCAGCGAGCAGCTCAGCCGCTGGCTGCTGCTCGCGCACGACCGGATCGACGGCGACGAGCTGGCGGTCACGCAGCAGACGATCGCGAACATGCTCGGCGTGCGGCGCGAGGGCGTGACGGAAGCGGCCGGGAACCTGCAGGAAGCCGGGCTGATCCGGCAGCGCCGCGGCCGCATCACGGTGCTCGACCGCGACGGCCTCGAACATCACGCCTGCGAATGCTACGACCTGATTCGCGCGGACTATCGCCGGTTGCTCGGGACGCGCGGGAATGCGATGCCGGCGACGGTTCGCCCGCGCATGCCGGAAGGGCACCGCGGATTCCCCGCACACGGTGCGTGACGATGCAGTCGATGTCCGGTGGAACGAATGCGATGCGGCGTGCCGCGATCGCGGCGGCCGACGTCGTGCTCGTGATGGCCGGCGCGCTCGTCGCGCAGGCGGCGTCGGGTCTCGGCTGGCATGCGCTGTCCGACGCGCAGCGCGGTGCGATCGCGCTGCTGTGCGTGCTGACGGTGGCGCTGCTGCCGCGTTACCTGCGCACCGTGCGCGGCGGCGTGGCGGTGCAGGGTGGCGCGCACGTGCTGACGCACACGCTGGTGGCGGTCGTTTGCGCGAGCGTGCTGACGGTGGCCGGCACGATGTGGATCATGAATCGCGGCGGCACGGTGACGACCCGCTGGATCGTGCGCACGGTGCTGGCCGGCGACGCGGCACTGCTGCTCGGGCGCGCGGCGCTGCTGGCGCTCGCGCTGACGCGCGGCGACTCGCGGGCGCGGCAGCGCCGCGTCGCCGTCGTCGGGGCAACGGCGTACGGGCGCGTGGCGATCGAGCGGATGCAACTGGCGCCGAATGGCCCGTTCGTCGCCGCATGCGTATTCGACGACGATGCCCAGGCCGTCGCGGGCGGTATCGGCGGCGTGCCGGTGATCGGCGACTGGAACGGGTTGCGTGAACTGATTCGCGGCGGCGGCATCGATGAGGTCTGGCTCACGCTGCCGATGTCGCACGAGTGGCGGATCCAGCGCATCGTGCGCGAGCTGCGCGACGAGTTCGTCGAGTTGCGGTTGTTGCCCGACGTGCGGCAGATGTCGGTCGTCGATCGCTCCGCGACCGACGTGCTCGGCATGCCGGCGATCAATCTCGCGACCACGCCGCGCTCCGCGCCGGAGCTGTGGGCCAAGTTCGCGTTCGACCGGCTGTTCGCGTTCGGCGTGCTGATTCCGTTGCTGCCGCTGCTGGCGCTGCTGGCGATCGCGGTCAAGCTGTCGTCGCCGGGGCCCGTGCTGTTCAGGCAGCGCCGCAAGGGGGTCGACGGCCGCGAGTTCGATATCCTCAAGTTCCGGACCATGCGCGTGCATCGCGCGCAGCCGGGCGTCGTGCGGCAGGCGTCGCGCAACGATTCGCGCATCACGCGCGTCGGCGCGTTCCTGCGCCGCACGTCGCTCGACGAGCTGCCGCAGTTCTTCAACGTGCTGTTCGGGCAGATGTCGGTGGTCGGCCCGCGTCCGCACGCGATCGAACACGACGACTTCTACCGGCAACTGATCGACTGCTACATGTACCGCTATCGCGTGCGGCCCGGCATCACCGGATGGGCCCAGGTGAACGGCTATCGCGGTGAAACGCGCAAGGTCGAGGCGATGGAGGCACGCGTGAAGTTCGATCTGTTCTACATGCAGAACTGGAGCTTCTGGTTCGACATCAAGATCATCCTGCTGACGGTGGTGCGCGGCTTCATCGGGCGCAATGCGTTCTGAGGAGGACGAATGATCGAAGCGGCGCCGCGCGAGCGATCGTCCCGACGCAGTGAGGCCGGTTCGGGCGCGCGGAAGCAGCGCCGTGGCCGCGCCGGAATTGCTGCGCTGCGGTTGTGCCGGCAGGCTTCGGGGTGCGCGCGGCGGGGCGGAATTCCTCGTCCGTCCCCAGTTTCCCCGCCTTTGCCGCGGCATGACCGGCACGCTGATTCCGGTCAACACACGCGTGTTCAATGGGTTTATCCTGCGTCGCATGCGTCCGGCGTTTTGCGTGTCCGGCCGCTGATCCGGATGCGACGGCACGGGGCATGCCTGCGTGCCGCGCACCCGCGCGATACCGCGCGCCGCTCTTTTTCGCGCGGACCCGGAACAGGAGAGACGGCCATGTCGCTCGACCCACAACAACGGCAGACGCTGAAGCAGCGGCTGAACGAGAGCGAGCAGACGCTGCGTGCGGAGATCCGCACCAGCGAAGACCAGCGCGCGTCCGAATCCTATGCGGAGCTTGCCGGCGCGGCGCCGGACGAGGGCGACGAGGCGAACGCCGACCTGTTCGTCGACGTCGATCATGCATTGATCGGCATGAAGCTGACCGAACTGCGCGCGATTGGCCGCGCCCAGCAGCGGATGCGCGACGGCAGTTACGGCGAATGCATCGACTGCGACGGCTCGGTCGGCTACGAACGCCTGCTGGCGCGCCCGACCGCCGAACGCTGCACGCATTGCCAATCGCTCTACGAGCGGCGCTACGCCACGACGCCGCGCGCGTCGCTCTGACGTCGCGGTTCCCACCGCGCCGCACGTACGGCGCGGCCGGCGCAGGATGACCAACGGGCGCCCGGCGGCGTCGACATGCGGCGCCGGGCGGGCAGACGCCGTCGCGCCCGCGCGCGGCGCCATCCACGTGGAAGGGAGCCACGCCAATCATGCCGATCCACAATGCCGAGTGCGCGGCCGTGTTCGCCGAGATCGCCGACATGCTCGAGATCCAGGGCGCCAATCCGTTTCGCGTACGTGCGTACCGCAACGCCGCGCGGACGATCGCCGACTACGGTCGCGACATCCCGACGATGATCGAGAACGGCGACGATCTCGGGAAGATTCCGTCGATCGGGGCCGATCTCGCGTCGAAGCTGCGCGAGATCACCGCGACCGGCACCTGCGACCTGCAGCAAACCTTGCGTCATGCGCTGCCGGGCGCGATCGTCGAGCTGCTCGACGTGCCCGGGCTCGGCGCGAAACGCGTGAAGGCGCTGCATGACGCATTGCACGTCGATTCGCTCGAACAACTGCGCGCGGAAGCGAAGAACGGGCATGTGCGTGAGCTGCCGGGCTTCGGCGCGAAAACCGAAGCGCATCTGCTCGAAGCGATCGACGATCGCCTGCAGCGCGAGCCGCAACGCTTCCTGCTGCCCGAGGCCGCGCACGCGCTGATGCCGTTGCTCGAACGCCTGCGTGCGGTGGCCGGTGTCGGCCAGGCCGTGCCGGCCGGCAGTTTCCGCCGCCGCCGCGAGACGGTCGGCGATCTCGACATCCTCGTCACCGCACGTGATCCGGTCGCGGTCACCGAAGCGTTCGTCGGCTACGGCGAGGTGGCGCGCGTGCTCGCGCACGGCAAGAGCCGCTCGAGCGTGATGCTGGCCAACGGCTTGCAGGTCGACCTGCGCGTCGTCGATGCCGATGCGTTCGGCGCGGCGCTCGTCTACTTCACGGGGTCGAAGGCGCAGAACATCGCGCTGCGCCGGATCGCGCAGGCCGGCGGCCTGAAGATCAACGAATACGGCGTGTTTCGCGGCGACGAGCGGATTGCCGGCGCGACGGAGGCATCGGTCTACGCGGCCATCGGGCTGCGCGAGGTGCCGCCCGAGTTGCGCGAGGATCGCGGCGAGATCGATGCGTCGCGCGCCGGCACGCTGCCGGCGCTCATCGAGCGCAAGCATCTGCATGGCGACCTGCACGCGCATACCGATGCGTCGGCCGGTCGCGACGGCCTGCGCGCGATGGCCGCCGCCGCGCGTGCACGCGGGCTCGCCTACCTTGCCGTCACCGACCGCGTGCCGCCTGGCGGCGATCGCGACGGTTTCGACTGGCTCGCGCGGCAGCTCGACGAGATCGACCGCATCAACGCGACGTTCGACGATTTCGTGCTGCTCAAGGGCGTGGAAGCCGGCATTCGCGAGGATGGCAGCCTGGACGTGCCCGACGCGATGCTCGGCCGGCTCGATCTCGTCGTCGGCGCGGTACGCGACGGCTTCGATCTGCCGCGCGGCGCGCAGACCGATCGCATGCTGCGTGCGATGGAGCATCCGCATTTCACGATTCTCGCGCACCCGACCGGCCGCGTGCTCGGCGAGCGCGACGCGTGCGAACTGGACGTGCCGCGCGTGCTCGCGCAGGCCGCCGCGCGCGGCTGCTTCGTCGAACTCGATGCGCAGCCGCGGCGCTTCGACCTGCCGGACGTCTGGTGCCGCGAGGCCGCGAAGGCCGGCGTGCCGGTCGCGATCGGTTCGGATGCGTACGGCGCCAACGAGCTCGACCATCTCGCGTTCGGCGTCGATCAGGCGCGGCGCGGCTGGCTGACGCGGCAGGACGTGCTGAACACGCGCACGCTCGCGCAACTGCGGCCGCTGCTGGCACGCACGATGGGCGGTGCGGGCAGCGCGGGCGGCGGCGCGCAGCGGAGCCGGTCGAAGGGCGCGTGAACGCCACGCGGCCCGGCCGTATTGCGTTCAGCTCATGCCGGCAGGGTCATGCGAGTACGCCGGTCGCCGGGACGTAGGGCAGGCCGAGCGCCAGCGCGACCGCTTCGTACGTGATGTGGCCGTCGCACACGTTCAGGCCCGCGCGCAGATGCGGATCGTCGAGCATCGCCTGCTTCCAGCCCTTGTCGGCGAGCGCGAGCGCATGGCCGAGCGTTGCATTGTTCAGCGCAAAGGTCGACGTGCGCGCGACCGCGCCGGGCATGTTCGCGACGCAGTAGTGGACCACCCCGTCGACCACGAAGGTCGGCGCCGCGTGCGTGGTCGCATGCGAGGTCTCGAAGCAGCCGCCCTGGTCGATCGCGACATCGACGACGACTGCTCCCTTGCGCATCGTCGCGATCATGTCGCGTGTGACGAGCCGCGGCGCCGATGCGCCCGGCACGAGCACGGCGCCGATCACGACGTCGGCATCGCGCACGGCTTCGTCGACCGTCTGCGCATTCGAGCAGACGGTCGCGATCCGGTTGGCGAACACGAGATCGAGCTGGCGCAACCGGTTCACGTTGTTGTCGAGCACGGTGACGCGCGCGCCGAGGCCCACCGCCATCTGCAGCGCGCCGGTGCCCACGACGCCCGCGCCGAGCACGACGACGTGCGCGGCCGGCACGCCCGGCACGCCGGCCATCAGCAGGCCGCGGCCGCCGCGCGGGCTTTCGAGGTGGGTCGCCGCGACCTGGATCGACATGCGGCCGGCGACTTCGCTCATCGGCGCGAGCAACGGCAGGCCGCCGCCGGGGCCCGTCACGGTTTCGTACGCGATGCAGACCGCGCCGGATTTCACGAGCGCGGCGGCCTGGTCGGGATCGGGCGCGAGATGCAGGTACGTGTAGAGGATCTGGCCGCGCCGCAGCATCGCGCATTCGGTGGGCTGCGGCTCCTTGACCTTGATGATCATGTCGGCGCGCGCGAAGATTTCTTCGGCGCCGTCGCTGAGCGACGCGCCCGCGGCCGTGTAGTCGTCGTCGAGCAGGCCGATCGCCGTGCCCGCGCCGCGCTGCACCAGCACGCGATGGCCGTGCCGCGTGAGTTCGCGCGCGCCGGCCGGCGTGAGGCCGACGCGGTATTCGTGGTTCTTGATCTCCTTCGGCACACCGATCAGCATGAGTCGCCTCCATGGCCTTCGTTATCGTCGTCGTGCGGGCAGCCCGTTGCGCAGCGCCTTGCCGACCGCAGTACTGGAATAACAGGGTAGTAGTGCGCGGAGGGAAGTCAAGCGACCGGGCTGTGCGACGACGCATGCGCACTGCAACGCAGCATGCGTCGCCGTCGGTTGCGACCGGACGTCGCAATGCGCGCGTGACGCGGTTTCGGTATCGTCATGCGTGGCGTGGGCCGCGAGCCGAACACCTTTCGGCAAAACGACGAGACAACGAGACGAGGACCTTGATCGACATGACCGGTGCGTATTTCAGCGTGCCGACGCTTTGCGCCATCGCGCTCGTGCACGTCTACTGGGCGTTCGGCGGGCGATTGGGCAAGCGCGCGGCCATTCCGGAGCAGGATGGCGTACCGCTGTTGCGGCCGACGGCGCTCGGCACGCTGGCCGTCGCGCTCGCGCTGCTGGGCGGGGCAGGCGTGGTCGCCGCGCGTGCCGGCTGGCTGGGGCGCAACGCGTATCCCTGCACGATCGCGTTCGCGGTCGTTGCGCTCGCATTGATCTTCGCGGTGCGCGCCGTCGGCGATTTTCGCTACGTCGGCTTCTTCAAACGGATTCGCGGGTCGCGTTTCGCGCGGATGGACACGCTGTATTACTCGCCGCTGTGTGCGGCGCTGGCGCTGTCGATCGCGTCGATGTTCTGGCCGTGGTGAGCGGGGCGCGGCGCGCGATTCAGTCCGCGCGCGTATCGATCGGCGGCAGGCATTCGGCGGGCACGGCATCGGTCAGCCGGACACCGTTTTCGGCGACGAAGAACGTATGGCCCTGCCGGTGCATCCGCTGCGCCTCCACTGCGAGGATCGCGGGCACGCCGTGATGCGCCGACGGCCCGCGCCGTCCGGATTTCCGCCGACAGATGCACGTGATGGCGGGCGCCCGGTTCCGCCGCCGCCGATCCTCGCTGTCCGCCATCCCCTCATCCTTGCACATTCCGGCATCCGGTTTTCCCATTGTTGCTGATTTCGATGCACTGAATTGCATTGAACCCTCTAGTAATGGAACCGGTTCCATATATAATTCGCCGCACTCGTCGCCGGGCCCGAAAGAGGGTCGTGCACGTTGCGCTTGCCGTCGGCGGACGCGACGTCTAAGTTGAACAAGGGTCATGGGCGATGACGGGTAGATGCCGGCCAATGCCGGTATTTGTCCGACGATAGGGCCCGCAAAGAGGTCGATCCACGCAACGCCGCCGGCACCGGGGCGAGCGCGGCTGCAATGACGGCGCCACCGCGAATCGCGGCCGGGCGCCTGCATCGAGGTTGTGCGCAACACACGAAAGAACAGGGCGACCGGCCGCCTGCGGCACGGCTGCCGTGCCGGGCACGCGGCATGCGGAATGCGCGCGTCCGAACCCCGATCCCCAACGATCAACATCCGACCATGTCCACGCCACCTGACAAACCCAATTCGCGTCGCCGTTTCCTGCGCACATCGGTCGCGCTCGTGCCGATCGCGTCGGTCGCCGGCTGCGACCTGCACTCGTCGTCGCCGTCCGCGACGACCGCCGGCAACGCGTCCACTGCATCGGCCAGCGCCGAACGCGCGCCGTACAAGCCGACCTTTTTCGACGCGAAGGAATGGGCGTTCGTCCAGGCCGCCGTCGACCGGCTGATTCCGGCCGACGCCGAAGGCCCCGGCGCGCTCGAGGCGGGCGTGCCCGAATTCATCGATCGCCAGATGGAGACGCCGTATGCGCACGGCGCGACGTGGTACATGCAGGGGCCGTTCCAGCAGGGCGTGCCCGAGCTCGGCTACCAGTTGAAGCTGGTGCCGCGCGACATCTACCGGCTCGGCATCGCGGCCGTCAACCGCTATTGCGAGAAGACGCACGGCAAGGCGTTCGCGGATCTCGACGCGCCGACGCGCGACACGGTGCTCGGCGCGCTGGAGAAGGGCGGCGCGCAGATCGACGACGTCCCGCCCGGCGTATTCCTCGGCCAGTTGCTGCAGAACACGCGCGAAGGCTACTTCTGCGATCCGGTGCATGGCGGCAATCGCGACATGGCCGCGTGGAAGATGATCGGTTTCCCGGGCGCACGTGCGGATTTCATGGATTTCGTCAACCAGAGCGGCAAGCCCTATCCGTACGGCCCCGTCTCGATCAACGGGGAGCGCAGCTGATGGCCGCAGACAAGAAGCCGCACGTCGATGCGGTGATCGTCGGCTTCGGCTGGACCGGCGCGATTCTCGCGAAGGAACTGACCGAAGCGGGATTGAACGTCGTCGCGCTCGAGCGCGGCGAATATCGCGACACCTATCCTGACGGCGCGTACCCGAACACGATCGACGAGCTGACCTACAACATTCGCAAGAAGCTGTTCCTCGACCTGTCGAAGACGACCGTGTCGATTCGTCACGGCCTGCAGGACACCGCGCTGCCGTACCGGCAGCTCGCCGCGTTCCTGCCGGGCGAAGGCGTCGGCGGCGCGGGGCTGCACTGGTCGGGCGTGCACTTCCGGATCACGCCGGAAGAGCTGCGCCTGCGCAGCCACTATGAAGAGCGCTACGGCAAGAAGTTCATCCCCGAGGGGATGACGATCCAGGATACGGGCGTGACCTACGACGAGCTCGAGCCGCATTTCGATTTCGCGGAGAAGGTGTTCGGCACGTCGGGGCAGGCGTACAAGGTCGGCGGCAAGGTGGTCGGCGACGGCAACGTGTTCGAGGCGAACCGTAGCGACAACTTCCCGCTGCCCGCGCAGCTCAACACCTATTCGGCGCAGCGCTTCTTCGATGCGGCGCATTCGCTCGGCCTGCATCCGTACCGGCTGCCGTCGGCGAACACGTCGGGCCCGTACACGAACCCGTACGGCGTGCAGATGGGCCCGTGCAACTTCTGCGGCTACTGCAGCGGCTACGCGTGCTACATGTATTCGAAGGCGTCGCCGAACCTGAACATCCTGCCCGCGCTGAAGCAGGCGCCGAACTTCGAGCTGCGCTCGAAGTGCCACGTGCTGCGCGTCGACCTCGACGACACGAAGAAGCGCGCGACGGGCGTCACCTACGTCGATCCGGCCGGGCGTGAAGTGCACCAGCCGGCCGATCTCGTGATCGTGGCCGCGTTCCAGTATCACAACGTGCACCTGCTGCTGCTGTCGGGCATCGGCAAGCCGTACGACCCGATCTCGGGCGAAGGCGTGGTCGGCCGCAATTTCGCGTACCAGAACCTGTCGACGATCAAGGCGTTCTTCGACAAGGACACCTACACGAACCCGTTCATCGGCGCGGGCGGCAACGGCGTCGCGGTGGACGACTTCAACGCGGACAACTTCGACCACGGCCCGCTCGGCTTCGTCGGCGGCTCGCCGCTGTGGGTGAACCAGGCCGGCGTGAAGCCGATCAGCGGCATCGCCACGCCGCCCGGCACGCCGCAGTGGGGCTCGGCGTGGAAGAAGGCGGTCAAGGACAACTACGCGCACACGATCTCGATGGACGCGCACGGCACCAACATGTCGTACCGCGACGTGTATCTCGACCTCGATCCGACCTATCGCGATTCGTACGGCCAGCCGCTGTTGCGGATGACGTTCGACTGGAAGGACAACGACATCAAGATGGCGCAGTACGTGACCGGGCAGATGAAGAAGATCGCGGAAGCGATGGGGCCGAAGGCGATCGGCGTGTCGACGCGCGAATTCGGCAAGCACTTCGACTCGCGCCAGTACCAGACGACCCACCTCGTCGGCGGCGCGATCATGGGCACGGACCCGAAGACGAGCGTGCTGAACCGTTACCTGCAGTGCTGGGACGTGCACAACGTGTTCGTGATGGGCGCGTCCGCGCTGCCGCAGGGCATCGGCTACAACCCGACCGGGATCATCGCGGCGCTGGCCTACTGGTCGGCACGCGCGATCCGCGAGCAATACCTGAAAAATCCCGCCCCGCTGGTGACCGTATGAAGAGGACGATGAACCACCACAACGCCGCGCGTCCGGTGTCCCCGCTGCGGCGCGCGCTGGCGATCGGCACGGCATGGGCGGCATTCGGTCTGGCGGGCGGCGCCGCATTCGCGCAGCCGGCGTCCACGCCGGCCGCGGCTTCGGGCGCGGCGGCTGCGCCCGTCGCCCAGTCCGCCGACGCGGCGCTCGTCAAGCGCGGCGAGTACCTCGCCCGCGCAGGCGACTGCATCGCCTGCCACACCGCGATCGGCGGCAAGCCGTTCGCGGGCGGCCTGAAGTTCGACACGCCGATCGGCGGCATCTACTCGACGAACATCACGCCGGACCCGAAGACGGGCCTCGGCGGCTGGACTTACGAGGACTTCACCCGCGCGGTGCGCGAAGGCGTGCGCAAGAACGGCGACACGATGTATCCGGCGATGCCGTTCCCGTCGTACGCGCGCCTGAGCGACGACGACATGAAGGCGCTGTACGCGTACTTCATGCACGGCGTCGCGCCGGTCGAGCACGAGAACCGCAAGGTGGACATCGTGTGGCCGCTGTCGATGCGCTGGCCGCTCGGCATCTGGCGCAAGATGTTCGCGCCGTCGCCGAAGCCGTTCGACGCGGCGTCGTACACCGACCCGGTGATCGCGCGCGGCGCGTATCTGGTGCAGGGGCTCGGCCACTGCGGCGCGTGCCATACACCGCGCGCGCCGACGATGCAGGAGCGCGGGCTGACCGACGCGGACGGCCTAGACTTCCTGGCCGGCGGCGCGGCGATCGACGGCTGGGTGCCGACGAGCCTGCGCGGCGAGCCGCGCACGGGCCTCGGCACGTGGAGCGAAACCGAGATCGTGCAGTTCCTGAAAACCGGCCGCACGCTGCGCACGGCCGCGTTCGGCGGGATGACGGACGTGGTCGGCCACAGCATGCAGCACATGACCGACGACGACCTGAACGCGATCGCGCGCTACCTGAAGACGTTGCCGCCGCGCGTGCAGGGCGAGCAGCCGCACGTGTACGACGCGGCCGCGGCGAAGGCGCTGCAGACCGGCGACGCGAGCAAGCCGGGCGCGGCCGTCTATCGCGACAACTGCATGGCCTGCCACCGCAGCGACGGCCACGGCTACACGCGCGTGTTCCCGGCGCTCGCCGGCAACCCGGTCGTGCAGGGCGACGATCCGACCTCGCTGATCCACGTCGTGCTCGAAGGCAGCGCGCTGCAGGGCACGCGCACCGCGCCGTCGACCTTCACGATGCCGCCGTTCGGCTGGCGCCTGTCGGACCAGGAAGTCGCGGACGTGTCGAACTTCGTGCGCACGAGCTGGGGCAACACGGGCGCGCCGGTGACGGCCGCGCAGGTCGCGAAGGTGCGCAAGAGCGTGCCGTCGACGCGGCCCGAGCCGCCGCCGGGCGCGCGCTTTCCGCAAGCGTCGCGTTGACGGGAGCGGCGGGGCTTCCGCCCCGCCTGCCGCCCGGCCCACGTCGACGTGCGGCCGGGCGCGCAACGCCTTTCCCTTCGCCGGGGTCACGCCCCGCAACCCGCGCCGCCGCGTGAAATTTTCGCGGCTGCGCGCCATTTTTCCGCCTCATCCCTTATCCTTTCACTCTTGAACCTTACTAAATAGTTACAAGAGCTTGGGAGGGGGGATGCCTCATGACGTCAGCCTGATTGCGTTGCTCGCGGCCGGTTTCGGTCTCGCGATGATCTTCGGTTACCTCGCGTCGCTGCTGAAAATGCCGCCGCTCGTCGGCTATCTGCTCGCCGGGATCGTGATCGGCCCCGGCACGCCCGGTTTCGTCGGCGACCTGTCGCTCGCGCAGCAGCTCGCGGAAGTCGGCGTGATGCTGCTGATGTTCGGCGTCGGCCTGCATTTCTCGCTCGGCGATCTCCTCGCGGTGCGCAAGATCGCGTTGCCGGGCGCCGTCGTCCAGATCACCGTCGCGACGCTGCTCGGCGGCGGGCTCGCGCTCACTTGGGGCTGGAGCCTCGGTGCGGCGCTCGTGTTCGGGCTGGCGCTGTCGGTCGCGAGTACCGTCGTGCTGCTGCGCGCGCTCGAAGGGCGCGGGCTCGTCGAGACGGTCAACGGACGCATCGCGGTGGGCTGGCTGGTGGTCGAGGATCTCGTGATGGTGCTCGTGCTGGTGCTGCTGCCGCCGGTGGCGGGGCTGCTCGGCGGCACGCCGCCCGGCGACGCGCATGCGGCCGGCGGCAGCGTGTGGGGCACGCTCGGCGTCACGATGCTGAAGGTCGCCGCGTTCATCGCGCTGATGCTGGTGGTCGGCAAGCGCGTGTTCCCGCGCATTCTGTGGCTCGTCGCGCGCACGGGCTCGCGCGAGCTGTTCACGCTGTGCATGATCGCGGCCGCGGTCGGCATCGCGTTCGGCGCGGCGAAGCTGTTCGACGTGTCGTTCGCGCTCGGCGCGTTCTTCGCCGGGATGATGATGCGCGAGTCGGAATTCAGCCGGCGCGCGGCCGACGAGACGCTGCCGCTGCGCGACGCGTTCTCGGTGCTGTTCTTCATCTCGGTCGGCATGCTGTTCGACCCGAAGGTGCTGCTCGACGAGCCGCTGCACGTAATCGAGGTCGCGGCGATCGTGCTGATCGGCAAGACGGTCGCGGCCGTCGCGCTCGTGATCGCGTTCCGCTATCCGCTGAACACCGCGTTGACGGTCGGCGCCGGCCTCGCGCAGATCGGCGAATTCTCGTTCATCCTCGCGGGGCTCGGCCGTGCGCTCGGGCTGCTGTCGGCCGAAGGGCAGAGCCTGATTCTCGCGGTCGCGCTGATCTCGATCGCGATGAACACGCTGCTGTTCGCGATGATCGATCCGGCGCTCGCGTGGATCCGCAAGCATTCGGCGTTCGCGCGCAAGCTCGAGGCGCGCGACGATCCGCTCGCCGCGCTGCCGATGTCGACGCCGCAGACGCACCTGACCGGGCAGGTCGTGATCGTCGGCTACGGCAAGGTCGGCACCCGGATCGCGCATGCACTGGACGAGCGCGGGATCGCATACGTCGTCGTCGAGCAGAATCGCGAGCTCGTCGAGAAGCTGCGCACGGACGGCATCGCGGCCGTGTCGGGCGACGCGATCGAGCCGATCGTGCTCGTGCAGGCGCATATCGCCCGCGCCGGGATGCTGGTCGTCACGCTGCCCGACGTGTTCGACGTGCGGCAGATCGTCGAGATCTCGCGCACGCTCAACCCGGCGCTCGAGGTCGTGCTGTGCACGAACAGCGGCGACGAGGCCGCGCTGCTGTCGAGCGAGGGTATCGGCACCGTGTTCATGGGCGAGACCGAACTCGCGCGCGGGATGACCGAGCACGTGCTCGGCCGGATGGCGAAGCCGGTCGCGGCCGCGCATTGACGGCACGCGGCGGCGCGCCTGGCGTCGTCAGCCCGCTGCGGCCATCTTCGCGGGCGCGGGGCGACTGGATTGCGCAGCCGTCTTGAGTTGGGCCGACGGTTTCTGCGCGACGGTCGCCGTGGCCGGCGCCCCCGCTTGCGGCGCCGCGACCGTCTTTTGCGGCGCGGCGGCCTTCGTCGGCGCATTCTTTTCCGGTTCGACCGGTGCATCGGGCGGCACGCCGAGCAACTGCAGCGAGCCGCTCGTGACCGACGCGAACACCGGGCCGGCCACCGTGCCGCCGTAGTAACCCTTGCCGCGCGGCTCGTCGATCATCACCGCGACGATCAGGCGCGGGTTGCTCATCGGCGCCATCCCCGCGAACAGCGCGCGGTACTTGCCCTTCGCATAGCTCGCGCCGACCTGCTTGCGCGCGGTACCCGTCTTGCCGCCGATCCGGTAGCCGTCGACGCGCGCGCGGCGCCCCGTGCCGCCTTCGCCGACCGCCATCTCGAGCATCGAGCGGATCGCGGCGGCCGTTTGCGGCGACGTCACGCGGTGGCCGCGGTGCGCGTCGATCGTCTGCTGATCGGTGCCGTTCTTCAGCAGCGACACCGGGTGCAGCGTGCCGTCGCCCGCATACGCGGTGTAGGTCTGCGCGATCTGCAGCAGCGACATCGACAGTCCGTAGCCGTACGCCATCGTCGCCTGCTCGATCGGCCGCCAGCGCTTGTAGCCGCGCAGCCGCCCCGACGCGACGCCCGGGAACGTCAGTTCCGGCGCGCGGCCGATCCCGTATTCCTGGTATTTGTTCCAGATCGTTTCGGCGGGCAGGTTCAGCGCCAGTTTCGCGAGCGCGACGTTGCTCGACTTCTGCAGCGCCTGCGATACCGTCAGCGAGCCGTGGTTGGACGTATCGTGGATCACCGCCGGGCCGATCTTGTAGGTGCCCGGCGACGTGTTGATGATCGTGTTCGGCGTGACCTTGCGCTCGTCGATCGACAGCGCGACGACGAGCGGCTTGATCGTCGAGCCCGGTTCGAACGTGTCGATCACGGCGCGGTTGCGCAATTGCTGGCCGGTGAGGCGGGCGCGGTCGTTCGGGTCGAAGGTCGGATAGTTCGCGAGCGCGAGGATCTCGCCGTTCTGCGCGTCGAGCACGACGACGCTGCCGGCCACCGCGTTGTTCTCGATCACGGCCGCCTTGAGCTGGCTGAAGGCGAGCTGCTGGATGCGGCGGTCGATCGTCAGTTCGATCGTCGCGCCGTGCTGCGCGGGGACGAGCGGCCGCGTGTCCGACACGATGCGGCCGAGCCGGTCGCGGATCACCTCGCGCTGGCCGGAGGTGCCTTGCAGGCGCGCATTCGCCGCGAGCTCGACGCCTTCCTGGCCCTTGTCCTCGACGTTCGTGAAGCCGACCACGTGCGCGGCCGATTCGCCTTCCGGGTAGAAGCGCTTCGAATCGGCGATCTGCGTGATGCCGTCGATCGCGAGCTTGTCGAGCCGGCTCGCGGTGTCGGCGTCGACCTGCCGCTTGAGCAGCACGAACGTCTTGTCGTTGCCGAGACGCCGCTTCACCTCGACGAGCGGCAGGTCGAGCAGCTTCGCGATCTGCGGGTAATCGGTGTCGGCGACCTGTTTCGGGTTCGCCCAGATTTCATAGGTCGACAGGCTGACTGCGAGCATCGCGCCGTTGCGGTCGACGATGCGCCCGCGCATCGCATCGAGTTCGATCGTGCGCTGGTAGCGCTTCTGGCCCTGACCGACGTAGAAATCCTGGTTCGCGACCTGCACCCAGAAAGCGCGCGCGATCAGCGCGGCGAACGCGAGGAACACGACGACCACGATCAGCCTCGAGCGCCACATCGGCAGGCGCGACGCGAGCATCGGATTCTTGGTCGCCGCCGCGTATGGATCGGCAGGGTGGGTCTTCTTTTTCACGCTCATGCAATGGCCGGGTCGGGCCGCCGGGCGGCGGCGGGTCAGTCTGAATAATGCGATTGTAATAAAGGAGTAAACATCGTGTGGGGAAAGTATGTTCCGGCCCTTCAAAAAGGCGAAGGTCAGGCCATCTGGAACAGGGGAAGGGAACCGACAGGAAAGGTGGGGCCAACGCGGGATTCGGCGGCGGCGGATGACGACGAAACCTGCGCGATCATCGCATGCCGATTCGGGCAGGCGGTTCGGGATATCGCTCGCTCCCGATCGCCCGCGGCGCGCGATCAATTGCCCGCACGCCGGTTATTTCTTTAATCCGGAAAATGAAAAGCGCCTCGAACCGAGGCGCCATTATTGCTGAATATCGAAATGAATATCACTGCTACCGGAATAAACCCGAAAACCGCAGACGATTGATGTCAATAATACCTATCGTGCAACGGAAATAAATTCCCGGTATTCGGGCGGGGTCGTGCAGGTATCGACCGCCTGCAGGCGCCACGCGCCGTCGGGGTGCTCGCCGGCGAGCACCGCGGGGCCCTGTTCGCGCCGCATCGCGTCGAACGACAGCCCCTTTAACTGACAGACGGCATTGCCGCTGTCGGCCGCGCACAGCGCCATCGCGCCTTCGACGTCGCGGACCTTGCCCCAGGTCGGAAGGTCGATGCCCTGATGTGCCTCGCGCGACCACAGCCCTTCGTCGGTATCGACCCACAAGACCGCGAACGAATGCCGGGTTGCCGATTCGCTGCCATTAATCCGAATGGTGAGGCGCATTGGATCGTCTCCTGAAAAAGATGACACATTCGACCGTTTTGACTTGAACAGTCTAGATAGACTGGTGTGAAACGCAAGTGATAATCCGCAATAAACCCGGATCGAGTCTATTTCCGTTTCAGATGAAACGATGTCTGACGATTCATGGTCGTTCCCGAGGCGTCAGCCCACGCGGGCGATAGCGGCGACCAGCGGTGTCCGGCCGGCGCGCGTGGCGGTCCAGACATGGGATGACAGGGCCGCCGGCCGCGTCGATCGGTCGCGCGCCGACCGCTCGACGGAAAGCGGGGCGAAGGACACGCTCTGGCGCCCTCGGATGCTGCCGGACCGAACCTCTCAGCGTGTCGACGCGGCGGCCGGTACGACACACTCCGACAATCGCGTACAAATCGGCACACTTTCACGAAACTTTCGGGACAGACTTGCATGCGGTCGGGCCCCACACTGGGAACTTCCCGATCCTGTGCCGCGGACGCCCGTCCGCGCCGGCTGCCGCCGCCTCGTGCCAGAGCGCGATCGACGCGATCGCAGGCCGCACGCCGGATCGGGAGGCGCCGGGGCGCGCGTCAGCCCCGGCCCGGCCGGTGAGCCGTGCGCCGCCCGCAACCGCGGGCACCGCGCCGCCCGGCCGACTCTTCGAAGGAGACTATCGTGCTGATCTGGAAAACCGCGTTGTCGCTCAACTGGCGGACGAGCCTCGTGTCGCCGGCCAGCGCACCGGTCGCGGCGGCGAACGTGGGCCGGCTGGTGCTGACCGGCGCAACCGGCTTCATCGGCAGTACCGTGCTGACGGCGCTCGTCAATGCGGGGCTGCTCGAACGCATCGTCTGCGTCGTGCGCGCGCAGGACCGCGGCCATGCGGTCGCGCGGCTGCGGGAAGCGGCGTTGCGCGCGGGGCTCGCGCCGTACTGGGCGTCGCGCCTGACCGATGCGAACGTGATCGTCGGCGCGCTCGGCGACGTGTGGCACGGCGCCGATGCGCCGCGCCTGACCGGCGCGACGCACGTGATTCACTGCGCGGGCCATGCGTCGCCGGCCGACGGCGCGCATCTGCAGGCCGACATCGCCGACGCGGTGCACTTCGCCGAACGCTTTGCCCGCGCGCCGCGCCTGCAGCGCTTCGTGTACGTCGGCACGGCCTACGCGCATGCGGGCCGTGGCGGGATCGTGCAGGAAGAGGCGGAGCGCGACGCGGAGAACGACGTCGCGCCGCAGGCCGACGAAGGCCTGCCCGGCGCGGTGCTGGCGGCCGACTACCTGCATGCGAAGGCCCGGACGGAGCAGCGTCTGCGCGCGCTCGGGCTGCCGCTCGTCGTCGTGCGGCCGTCGCACGTGGTCGGCCATACGGTGCTCGGGACGCGTCCCGCGCCGAATTCGTTCTGGATGTTCCGGCTCGCGCATGCGGCGCGCCGCTTCACCGCGCGACCGATGACGCGCATCGACATCGTGTCGGTGGACGACGTGGCGCGCGCGACGATGCTGCTGGCCGTCAAGCCGACGCTCGCGCACGACGTCTATCACGTGTCGGCCGGCGACGAGGCGCCGCAGGTCGCGCAGATCGTGCGCGCGATGGACGAGGCGGCGGGAATGACCGGGGCGCCGCGCTACGCGGCGTGCGCGCCGGCGGAACTGCCGCTCGTCGTGCGTGATGTGCTGGGGCGCCCCGATCCGGCACTCGAGCGCGTGATCGGCCGGGCACTGCAGCGCTGCGGGGAATTCGCGACGGTCGATCGCGTGTTCGACAATCGCCGCGTGCGCGACGAAATCGACTTCGAGCCGTTGCCGTTCATCGATTACGTCGAGGAGTGCATGCGCACGTCGCGCGGCGTGGCCGTGACCGAGCTGATGCGCGGCGCGATCCACTGATACTGATCGCCCGCTGACCGCCCGCGTCGCACCGGCGACCGCGCCCGCATGTGGCGGGCGCGGTCGCCGTCTTTACGCCTGGCTGCCGAGCTCGATGAGCCGGTCGAGCGCGCGGTAGATGTCTTCCAGGCCGTCCTGGCCGAAGCGCGACTCGAGCTGACGATATTGCTCGTCGATGCGCGGCCCGATCTCCGTCACCAGTTTCCTGCTTTGCGGCGTCAGGCTGACCAGCAGCCGGCGCTGATCCTCCTGCGCGCGCGTGCGCGTGATCAGGCCGTCGCGCTCCATCCGCTCCAGCACGCCAGTCAGGCTCGGGCTCAGGATGCAGCAGCGTTTCGCGATCTGTCCGGCTTCGAGCGCCTCCGTCGGTTCGCCGTCGAGCACGCGGATGATCCGCCATTGCTGTTCGGTCAGCGAAAATTCCTTGAGAATGGGGCGAAACAGACCCATCAGCGTTTCGCGGGCCTCGAGCAGCAGCATGGCCAGGTTGCGATGGTCGAGCGTACGGTTCATCGGGATGAGCAGAGGACGGGGACGCATCAATCTTAACAGCCGAAGCTGATGAATTTCGCATCTCAGGGTAATCGAGGTTGCCACCACTCGATTGTTTACTTAAGATATTAACTATTGACGATGCGCCGCGACGCGCGGCAGGGGAATGACGCATGGAGCTGTCTTGCACGACCGCCGCGGCGCCGCCGTTGCCGGTCGCCATCGGTACCGTCTACGGCGCGCTGCTCAACGAGCGCGCGGCGCTCGACGCGCTCGGCGATGCGGTGAATGCACCGCCTTACGGCCGCCCGCCGCAGGCGCCGATCCTGTACATCAAATCCGCCAACACGCATGCAGCCGACGGCGCCGCCGTGGTCGTGCCGGCCGGTGTCGACGCGCTGGAGATCGGCGCGTCGGTGGCCGTCGTGTTCGCGCGGCGCGCGACGCGCGTGACGGCCGCGCGGGCGCTCGACTACGTGCACGGCTTCACGCTCGCGAGCGACGTGTCGGTGCCGCATCCCGATTACTACCGTCCGGCCGTGCGCTTCAAGTGCCGCGACGGCTTCTGCCCGCTCGGGCCCACGATCGTGCCGGCCGCCGCGCTCGCCGATGTCGACGCGATCGGCCTGACAGTGCGGATCGACGGCGAAGTGGCGGCATCCGCGTCGACCGCGACGCTGATTCGCCCGGTGCGCGCGCTGATCGCCGACGTGACGGCCTTCATGTCGTTCGACGCGGGCGACGTGCTGTTGCTCGGCGTCGCGGGCGGCGCACCGCATGCCCGTGCGGGCAGCACGATCGAGATCGCCGCGGCCGGCATCGGCACGTTGCGGCATACGCTGATCGCGGAGGAAGCGCGATGAAGACGGCGCGCGTGATCTACAACGGCGCACTGCATGCGGCCGAACCGGCCGGCGACGGCGCGATCCGCCTCGATACGGGCCGCGTGGTGGCCGAGGACGCGGTGGCGTGGCTGCCGCCCGTCGCGCCGCGCACGACGTTCGCGCTCGGCCTGAACTACGCCGACCATGCGAAGGAGCTCGCGTTCAACGCGCCGAGCGAGCCGCTGATTTTCCTGAAGGGGCCGAATACGTTCGTCGGTCACCGGTCGCTGACCGTGCGCCCCGCGGACGCCACGCACATGCACTACGAGTGCGAACTGGCCGTCGTGATCGGCCGGCCCGCGCGCCACGTGAGCCGCGCGCAGGCCATCGACTACGTGGCCGGCTATACGGTCGCGAACGACTACGCGATCCGCGACTATCTCGAGAACTACTACCGCCCGAACCTGCGCGTGAAGAACCGCGACACCTGCACGCCGCTCGGGCCGTGGTTCGTCAGCCGCGACGAGATCGGCGACGCGGGCGACCTGACGCTGCGCACGACGGTGAACGGCCGGGAGACGCAGCGCGGCAGCACGCGCGACATGGTGTTCGACGTGCCGGCGCTGATCGAGCACATCAGCAGCTTCATGACGCTCTCGCCGGGCGACCTGATCCTGACCGGCACGCCCGAGGGGCTGGCGGACACGCAGCCGGGCGACGAGGTCGTGACCGAAATCGAAGGAATCGGCCGGCTCGTGAACACGATCGTCGGCGAGGCAGACTACTATCGCGCCGGCTGAGCCCGTCGCCCAAGGAAGGAGAGCACATGACCATCAAGCACTGGATCGGCGGCCGCGAAGTGGAGAGCCGCGAAACCTTCACGACGCTGAACCCGGCGACGGGCGACGTCATCACCGACGTCGCGTCGGGCGGCGAGGCCGAGGTCGATGCGGCCGTGCGCGCGGCGAAGGAAGCGTTCCCCAAATGGGCGAACACGCCGGCGAAGGAGCGCGCGAAGCTGATGCGCAAGCTCGGCGAGCTGATCGAGAAGAACGTGCCGATGCTCGCCGCGCTGGAAACGCAGGATACCGGCCTGCCGATCGCGCAGACGAGCAAGCAGCTGATTCCGCGCGCGTCCGAGAACTTCAACTTCTTCGCCGAAGTGTGCGTGCAGATGAACGGCCGCACCTATCCGGTCGACGACCAGATGCTGAACTACACGCTGTACCAGCCGGTCGGCGTGTGCGCGCTGGTGTCGCCGTGGAACGTGCCGTTCATGACCGCCACGTGGAAGACGGCGCCGTGCCTCGCGCTCGGCAACACGGCCGTGCTGAAGATGTCGGAGCTGTCGCCGCTGACGGCCGACCAGCTCGGCCGGCTCGCGCTCGAAGCGGGCATCCCGCCGGGCGTGCTGAACGTCGTGCAGGGTTACGGCGCGACGGCCGGCGATGCGCTCGTGCGGCATCCGGACGTGCGCGCGGTGTCGTTTACCGGCGGCACGGTCACCGGCAAGCGGATCATGGAGCGCGCGGGCCTCAAGAAGTATTCGATGGAACTCGGCGGCAAGTCGCCGGTGCTGATCTTCGACGACGCCGATTTCGACCGCGCGCTCGACGCGTCGCTGTTCACGATCTTCTCGATCAACGGCGAACGCTGCACCGCGGGCTCGCGGATCTTCGTGCAGCGCACGATCTACGACCGCTTCGTGCAGGAATTCGCGCGCCGCGCGAACAACCTGGTGGTCGGCGATCCGACCGATCCGGGCACGAATCTCGGCGCGATGATCACGCGCCAGCACTGGGAGAAGGTGACGGGCTATATCCGCATCGGCGAGCAGGAAGGCGCGCGCGTGGTCGCGGGCGGCGCGGACAAGCCGGCCGCGCTGCCCGAGTATCTGCGCAACGGCAACTTCGTGCGGCCGACCGTGTTCGCCGACGTCGACAACCGGATGCGCATCGCGCAGGAAGAGATCTTCGGGCCGGTCGCGTGCATCATCCCGTTCGACGACGAAGACGAAGGGCTGCGGCTCGCGAACGACACGGCGTACGGCCTGGCGTCGTACATCTGGACGCAGGATGTGGGCAAGGTGCATCGGCTCGCGCGCGGCATCGAGGCCGGGATGGTATTCGTGAACAGCCAGAACGTGCGCGACCTGCGCCAGCCGTTCGGCGGCGTGAAGGAATCGGGCACCGGGCGCGAGGGCGGCGAGTACAGTTTCGAGGTGTTCGCGGAGATCAAGAACGTGTGCATCTCGATGGGTTCGCATCATGTTCCGCGCTGGGGCGTGTGACGGGCGCCGGCCGTGTTGTCGCAAGAACGATAGGGAGACTTGAACGATGGGCAAACTGTCCCTCGCCGCGAAGATCACGCACGTGCCGTCGATGTACCTGTCGGAACTGCCCGGCAAGCATCACGGCTGCCGTGAAGCGGCGATCCGCGGCCACCAGTTGATCGGCGAGCGCTGCCGCGCGCTCGGCGTCGACACGATCGTCGTGTCGGACGTGCACTGGCTCGTCAACGCGGGCTATCACGTGAACTGCAATGCGCGGTTCGCGGGCACCTATACGAGCAACGAGCTGCCGCATTTCATCCGCGACATGCAGTACGCGTATCCGGGCAACCCGGCGCTCGGCCGGCTGATCGCGGAAACGGCCACCGAGCGCGGCGTGGCGACGCGGGCGCACGAAATCGACAGCCTCGAACTCGAATACGGCACGCTCGTGCCGATGCGCTACATGAACGGCGACCAGCACTTCAAGGTCGTGTCGATCGCCGGCTGGTGCATGTGGCATCAACTCGACGAAAGCCGGCGCTTCGGCGAGGCGCTGCTCGAGGCGATCGAGAAGAGCGATTCGAACGTTGCGTTCCTCGCGAGCGGCTCGCTGTCGCACCGCTTCAACGACAACGGCAGCCCCGAGGAATCGATTCACCAGATCAGCCGCGAATTCTTCCGGCAGGTCGACCTGCGCGTGGTCGAGCTGTGGAAGCAGGGCGATTTCAAGACCTTCTGCGCGATGCTGCCCGAATACAACGTGCATTGCCACGGTGAAGGCGGCATGCACGACACGGCGATGCTGCTCGGGCTGCTCGGCTGGGATCGCTACGACCGGCCGGTCGAGATCGTCACCGACTATTTCGCGAGCTCCGGCACCGGGCAGATCAACGCGATCTTCCCGCTGCCCTGAGCGCTGCCGCCCGCCACGCCTTCGAATCCGACTGGAGAGTTGCCATGCCACACATCGTCGTCGAATACACCGCGAACATCCGCGACGACGCCCGCATTCCCGCGCTGCTGCGCACGATCAACGCGACGCTGATCGCGCAGGGCGGCGTGTTTCCGACCGGCGGCATCCGCTCGCGCGCGATCGAGCTGCACGATTATTGCGTCGCGGACGGCACGGAGGACGACGCATTCGTCCACGTGACGCTGAAGATCGGCGCGGGTCGCAGCGACGAAACGAAGCAAGCCGCGTGCGACGCGCTGTTCGACGCGATCAAGACGCATTTCGCCGAGCTGTACGCGAAACGCTATCTCGCGTTGTCGATGGAGCTGACCGAGTTCAGCGAAAGCGGCTCGTACAAGCACAACAACATCCACGCCCGCTACAAGCGGGCCGGCTGAACCCCATTCCCGATCCGACCATGCTCGAACCCGCCCTCATCGACCAGCTCGCGCACCGTCTGCACGACGCCGAGCGCGCCCGCACGCAGATCCGCCAGATCTCGCTCGACCATCCCGACATCACGATCGACGACGCGTATGCGATCCAGCGCGCGTGGGTGACCCTCAAGCTCGCGGAAGGCCGCACGCTGAAAGGGCACAAGATCGGCCTCACGTCGAAGGCGATGCAGAACACGTCGCAGATCGACGAGCCCGACTACGGCGCGCTGCTCGACGACATGTTCTTCGACGACGGCGGCACGATCCCGACCGGCCGCTTCATCGTGCCGCGCGTCGAGGTCGAACTCGCGTTCGTGCTCGGCAAGCGGCTCACGGGGCCGAACTGCACGATCTTCGACGTGTACGACGCCGTCGATTACGTCGTGCCGGCGCTCGAGATCATCGACGCGCGCAGCCAGTCGATCGACCCCGATACGAAGCGGCCGCGCAAGGTGTTCGACACGATCGCCGACAACGCGGCGAACGCGGGCGTCGTGATCGGCGGCCGGCCGGTGCGCCCGCAGGACGTCGATTTGCGCTGGGTCGCGGCGATCATGTCGCGCAACGGCGTGGTCGAGGAAACCGGCGTCGCGGCCGGCGTGCTGAACCATCCGGCGAACGGCGTCGCGTGGCTCGCGAACCGGCTGTCGCGTTTCGACGTCGCGCTGGAGCCGGGGCAGATCGTGCTCGGCGGGTCGTTTACGCGGCCCTGCGCGGCGCGATCGGGCGACACGTTCAGCGTCGACTACGGTCCGCTCGGGACGATCCAGTGCTACTTCGAGTGAGGTGAGCGAACGATGCAGATTCCGTCGAATGTCTTCAAGGCCGCGCTCGCGCGCGGTGACGCGCAGGTCGGCCTGTGGCTCGGCCTCGCGAATCCGTACAGCGCCGAAGTGGTCGCGGGCGCCGGTTTCGACTGGTTGCTGATCGACGGCGAACATGCGCCGAACACGATCCCGACGATCCTCGCGCAACTGCAGGCGATCGCGCCGTATCCGTCGCATCCGGTCGTGCGCGTGCCGTGGAACGATCCGGTGATCGTCAAGCAGGTGCTCGATCTCGGCGCGCAGACGTTGCTCGTGCCGATGGTCCAGAGCGCGGACGAGGCGCGTGCGGCGGTGGCCGCGACGCGTTATCCGCCGCACGGGATGCGCGGTGTCGGCAGCGCGCTGGCGCGCGCGTCGCGGTGGAATCGCGTCGGCGAGTACCTGCATCGCGCGAACGACGAGATGGCCGTGCTCGTGCAGGTCGAGACGCGCGCGGGGCTCGATGCGATCGATGCGATTGCGCGGGTCGACGGCGTCGATGGCGTGTTCATCGGGCCGGCTGATCTTGCTGCCGATCTCGGCCATCTCGGCCATCCGGGGCACCCGGACGTGCAGGCCGCGATCGACGGTGCGATCCGCGCGATCAAGGCGGCCGGCAAGGCGCCGGGCATCCTGAGCGCGGATGAAGCGGCCGCGCGGCGCTATCTGGAAGCGGGCGCGTTGTTCGTCGCGGTCGGTGTCGATACGACGTTGCTGGCACGGAGCGCGGAGCGGCTCGCCGCGCAGTTCAAACGAAACGGCGACGACGCCGTGAAGCAGGGCGACGGCACGTATTGATGCGGCGGCGGGCGGTTTTCCCGTGTCGACCGCCGGCTTTTCGCCGCGCGGCTTCATGCATGCGCATGGCCGCACCTATCGCTGCGCTTGGCTTCCCGTTTCCATGTATTTCCCCGGCGTCGTCCCCAGCGCGCGCCGGAACATGTCGATGAACGCGCTCACGTTGTCGTATCCGAGATCGAGCGCGATCGTCGTCACCGGCACGCCGTCGGCAATGCGCTCCAGCGCCCGCAGCAGCCTGGCCTGCTGACGCCACTGCGCGAACGTCAGCCCCGTTTCTGCGACGAAGCGGCGGCTCATCGTCCGCGCGCCGATGCCGGCCCATTCGGCCCATTCCTCGAGCCGCCGCTCGTTCGCGAGATCCGCGGCCAGCGCATCGGTGATCTTCACGAGCCGAGGGTCTCGCGGCCGGACCAGCCCCAGCGCCTCGGCTTCCGATGCCGCGATTTCATCGAGGATCACGTCGGCGATCCGGGTCTGCGCGGCATCCAGATCGGCATCGCCCCAGCTCGCTGCACGCTGCACGGCTTCGCGCAGCAGCGGCGTCGTGCGGATCGCGCGCGGCGTGGCCGGCAGCGTCGCGCAGCGGGCTTCCGCGACGAACGCCGACCAGCCGGCGATCGGCCCGAACGAGCGCAGCGAATGCCGGCAATGCGGCGGAATCCAGATCGCATGGATCGCCGGCACGACCCACTCCTGATCGTCGAGGCCGATCGTCACCAGCCCGCTCAGCGCGCCGACGAGCTGGCCGCGCGCATGCGAATGCGGCGCGGTGATACGCGGGTCGCGTTGCGACAGGACGGCGGCGACCACGAACGGGCCGTCGTCGGACGTGACGAAGCGGGCGGGCAGGAGCGGATCGGACATGGCCGGATATCGGTATCGAATGGCTGTTATACCGGAGATCGGCCGGTTTCGCACGCCTACACTGCGTCCATCGATGACAACCGGAGCAAGACGCGATGCGAGCCGAACAGATGCTTCCCGACCATGCCAACCAAGTCGATGCCGGCGGAACGACGATCCGCAAGGGGACCGTCGGCGCGTTTCTGGTCAATGCGCGTGTATTGACCGATCCGAACGCCGCGCCGGCCGAGAGGGCGCGTGCGGAGGCCGATGCGATCGACGCATTGCCCGCGCTGCGTGCGCTCGGCCTGTTCGACGTGCTCGAAGTACGCGATCCCGCGCTGCGCGCATGGCTCGATGCCCGATAAAGGCCCACCCCTCCAGAATTGAAGGAATCACCATGAAAGCAGCAGTCGTTGAAGGCGCTGGACAACGTCCGGTTTATACGGAGCTCGAACCGCCGGGCGCAATGCCGGGCCACAGCCTGATCGACGTGACGGCGTCCGCGCTGAGCCGCATCGCGCAGGGGCGTGCGGCGGGAACGCATTATTCGTCCGTTGGCGGTTATCCGTTCGTCGTGGGTGTCGACGGCGTGGGGCGTCTCGACGACGGCCGGCGCGTCTATTTCTTCGGTGCGCCCGCGCCGTTCGGCGCGATGGCCGAACGTACGATCGCGCCCGATACGCAGTGCGTGCCGCTGCCGGACGCGCTCGACGATGTCACGGCGGCGGCGATCGCGATTCCCGGGATGTCGTCGTGGGCGGCGCTGACCGAACGCGCGAGGTTCGTTGCGGGCGAGACGGTGCTCGTCAACGGCGCAACGGGGACGTCGGGGCGGCTCGCGGTGCGGATCGCGAAGCATCTCGGCGCGGCGAAGGTGATCGCGACAGGCCGCAACGCGGCCGCGCTGCAGGCGTTGCTGAGTGCCGGCGCGGACGCGGTGGTGTCGCTGCAGCAGGACGACGTGCATCTGGCGCGGGCGCTCGAGCCGCATTTCCGCGCGGGCGTGGACGTCGTGCTCGATTATCTGTGGGGCGCCAGCGCGCAGACGCTGCTGGTTGCCGCCGCGAAGGCGACCCCGGCGGACGGCGGGTGCGCTTCGTGGAGATCGGCTCGATCAGCGGCGCGGACGTGCTGCTGCCGGGCGCCGTGCTGCGGGCGACCGCGATCGAGCTGATGGGCAGCGGCCTGGGCAGCGTGCCGTTGCCGCGCCTGCTGGCGTCGGTGCACGGCGTGTTCGAGGCGGCCGGGGATGCGGGCCTCACGATCGACACGCGCACGGTGCCGCTGTCGGCGGTCGGTGAACACTGGGGCGATGCGAGCAGCGTCGTGCGTCCGGTGTTCACGATGCGTGGCGAGTGAGCAGCGCATCGCCAGGCAGCGGGCCGGATGCGGCGTGAGCGTCGAGTTGCGCGGCAGCGTTCGGCCGGTCGCCGTCATGCCGCCGCGCGTAGCGTGGAAAGCAGGCGGGGCGGCTGATCAACCGCTGCCGCTCGTCACGTCGGCTTCAAAACCGCTGCTGAATCCCCGCCGTCACCCCGACCTGCGTGGTGCCATACCCGTTGAAATCGCGCGACACGCCGACCTTCTGGTCATGTTTCGCGATCGCGAACGCCCCGGCCGCATACAGCACCGTGCGCTTCGACAGCGCGTACTGCGCACGCACCGACACCAGCGTCGGGTCGGCATCCGTACCGCCCTTGATGTTCTGGTGATAGACGGCCGCGATCAGCGAGAACGTCGGTGTGAACTGGTACGACCCGCCGAGCCAGTACATGTCGCTCAACTGGTTCGCGGCCGTGGTGTGGAACGTGCGCCGATAGTTGCGATAGCCGGCCATCGTCTTCAGGTTGCCGAAGTCGTAGCTGAGGCCCGCGTGGATGCCTTGAATGTAGTTGACGGTATCGGCCGGCGTGACGCTGTCGGCCGCGCCGTTCTGCCGGTCGAACGTGACGACCGCCGCGAACGGCCCCGTCTCGTAGCCCACCGCGAAATCGTATTTCGAGCTGGTCTTCATGCTGCCCGGCACGTTGCCGAACCCGTACAGCGCGCCGAACTTGAAGCCGCTGAATTCGCCGTCGTAGCGCACCGCGTTCGACGAGCGCGTGAACAGGCCGTCCTTGCGGCCGCCGGTCGCCATCGACGAGGTCGCCCACGAGTAGTTCTGCGCGTAACCCATCGGATCGAACGGCAGCATGTAATCGTAAGTGACGGTGAAGTTGCGGCCGAGCGACAGCTCACCCCATTTGCCTTTCAGGCCGACCGTCGCGCGGCGCGCGAAGATCGAGTCGGGGCCGTCGTCCGAGGCGCCGTTCGCGAGGTCGATTCCGCTTTCGAGCCGGAACACGGCCTTCAGCCCGCCGCCGAGATCCTCGACGCCGCGCAGGCCCCAGCGCGACGTGTTCTTGTTGCCCGACTTCAGCTTGACCGAATTGCCGCCTTGTGGCGCCGCATGGTTCGTGAATTCGATACCGGCGTCCATGATCCCGTACATCGTGACCGACGACTGCGCGTGCGCGGCCGGCGCGGCGAGGCAGGCGGCCGCGGCTGAACCGGTGAGGACTACTGTTCGAATCGAACGTTCTGCGCGTGACTTCATTGACGGTGTCTCCTTGGTTCTTGTGGGTTGGGTGAAACGGATACGGCACGCAACCGCGCAATTGCCCGCGGCGGACGCCGGGAAGCGTCCGCCGGGCAGGAAGGCGGCTGCGTGGAGTGACAGGCGGCGGCACGCTGACCGCCACGATCGGGTCAGCCCGCTTTCGCGAACGCCCAGCAGTCGTTGGTCGGGAATTCGATCCAGTGCTTGCCGGCCGCGCGCGGTACATGGCCGAACGCACGCAGGCGCATCTCGCCGCAATGGAACAGGTACTCCCAGCGATCGCCGAGATACATCGACGTGACGAGGTCGGCCTGCAGGCGGTTCGCGCCCGGGCCGTCGGTGACCTGCACGCGTTCGAGACGGATCACGGCCTGCGCGTCCTGGCCCGGCGCGAGCGTGTCGCGGGCAAGCGCCTGCAGTTGCCAGCCGTCGCCGGCGAGCGTCACGCATTCGCCGTCGATCGCGGCGACGCGCGCATCGATCCGGTTGTTGCTGCCCATGAATTCGGCGGTGTACAGCGAGCGCGGCGCGCCGTACAGCTCGGCCGGCGTGCCTTCCTGCTCGATGCGGCCGTTGCGCAGCAGCAGGATGCGGTCGGACATCGCCATCGCCTCGGTCTGGTCGTGCGTCACGCACAGAGCCGACAGCCCGAGCGACACGATCAGCTCGCGCAGCCACGCACGCGCTTCCTCGCGCAGCTTCGCGTCGAGGTTCGACAGCGGCTCGTCGAGCAGGATCACCGGCGGGTTGTAGACGAGCGCGCGGGCGATCGCGACGCGCTGCTGCTGGCCGCCCGACAGCTGATGCGGAAAGCGTTCCGCGAGATGGCCGAGGCCGAGCTGGTCGAGCGCGGTCTGCACGCGGCGCTTCTGTTCGGCCGGGGCGACACGGCGCAGCTTGAGGCCGTAGCCGACGTTGTCGGCGACGGTGCGGTGCGGCCACAGCGCGTACGACTGGAACACGAGGCCGAGCGAGCGCTGTTCGACCGGCAGGTCGACGCGCCGCGCGCCGTCGAAGAACACGCGGTCGTCGAGCTGGATGCGGCCGTCCGACGGCTGTTCGAGGCCGGCCACCGCACGCAGCAGCGTGGTCTTGCCGCTGCCCGACGCGCCGAGCAGGCACACGACTTCGCCGGCCTTCAGTTCGAACGACACGCCCTTGAGGATCGGGTTGGCGCCGTAGCTGAGGTGCAGATCGTCGACGATGAGCTTATCCATGAAGTTTCACTCCGAAGCGCAGGGCCACGCCGAGACCGGCGCCGACCATCGCGATGTTGATGACAGAGAGCGCCGCGACCTGGTCGACGGCGCCGGTCGCCCACAGCGACACGAGCAGCGCGCCGATCACTTCGGTGCCGGGCGACAGCAGGTAGACGGCCGTCGAGTATTCGCGCTCGAAGATCATGAAGATCAGCAGCCACGCGGCGAGCAGGCCGAAGCGCACGAGCGGCAGCGTCACGTCGAGCGACACGCGGCTGCGCGTCGCGCCGACGCTGCGGCCGGCTTCCTCGAGTTCCGGGCCGACCTGCAGCAGCGCGCTCTGGATGAGCCGCATCCCGTACGCGAGCCACACGACCGTGTACGCGATCCAGATGCTCCACATCGAGTTCTTCAGCTCACGAAGGCCGGGCACGAACAGGAAGATCCACAGGAACGCGAGACCGGCGAGGAGACCCGGCACCGCGCGCGGCAGCAGCACGAGGTAGTCGAGCAGCTTGGTCGCCCAGTCGGCGCGGCGGTGGCCGGCGAACGCGACGAGCGAGTAGAAGCCGATCGCGAGCGCGCCGCCGATCACGCCGATGCCGAGCGTGTTGACGATCGCGCGCACCAGGTTGTCCTGCTCGAACAGTTCGATGAAGTTCGATAACGTCAGCACTTCGGCGAGCGCGACGCCTTCGCCCCAGTTGGTCACGAACGCCCGCAGCACGATGCCCGAGATCGGCACGATCACGGTCAGCATCAGCCACAGCGCGACGATCGCGAGCGCGACCCAGCGCCACACGCCGAGCGGCAGCACGGTCGCGCGGCCGGCCTTGCCCTTCACGGTGACGAAGCGGCTCGCGGTCTTCAGCAGGCGGCGCTGCAGCAGCACGAGCGGGAACGTGATCGCGACGATGCACACGGCGACCGCGGCCATCAGGTGATACGACGGCACGCCGAGCTTGTTGGTCAGCTTGTACAGGTAGGTCGCGAGCACGAGGTGGCCTTCCGGATCGCCGAGCACGAGCGGCAGCCCGAACACCTCGAAGCCGAGGAAGAACACCAGCACGCCGGCGAACAGCAGCGCGGGCATCGTCATCGGCAGGCTCACGTCGAGCGCGACGCGGAACGGGCGGGCGCCCGTCACGCGCGCGGCTTCCTCGACGTCCGAGCCGAGGTTGCGCAGCGCGGCCGACGAATACAGGTACACGTGCGGCACGTGCGTGAGGCCGACGATCACCGTGATCGCGAAGATCGAATACACGTTCCAGGGCACGTTCTGTACCCCGAAGAGTTCCTTGAACCACACCGAGTAGAAGCCGACCGGGCCGACCGCGACCACGTAGCCGAACGCGAGCACCATCGGCGACACGAACACCGGCGTGAGCAGCAGCGGTTCGAGCCAGCGGCGGCCGGGCAGGTCGGTGCGCACCATCAGGAACGCGAGGATGCCGCCGAGCGGGATCGAGATGAACAGCATCCCGCCGGCGATGATGAACGAGTTCTTCACGGCCGACCAGAAGTCGGGATCGCTGAAGATGAAGCGGAAGCCTTCGACGCCGAGCGTCTTGTTCGCCTCGAAGAACGGTGCGGACAGCAGGCTCTGGAACAGGATGAAGCCGAGCGGCAGCGCGACCGCGACGGTCAGGACCGCGACGACGATCCAGCGCAGCATGCCGGCGAGCGGCTGCAGGCTGCTGACCGGCAGCGCGGGAATCGCGTCGCGCGGGCCGGTGGCGGGCGGAACGGCCGGTGCCGTGCCGCGTGTGCTGGTTGAAAGCATGAGTTCGCCCCTGCGGCCATCCGGATGGCCGCCTCAAGGAAGTTGGTAAGGGGAAGGAGCCGCGCGCGCGCGGTGCGGCGGGCGGCTCGAGGTCAGCGGCTCAGCGCATCAGCGCTTGATCGCCTGCTGCCATTGCTTCAGGAACGCGAGGCGCTTCGACTGGTCGAGATAGACCAGCAGGCCGGTGCCGATCTGGATCGGCTTCAGCGAATCGCCGAGTTCCTTCGTGAGGCTCGCGGCCGACGTTTCGCCGGTCACGTCCGCGCGGATCGCGTACAGGTTCGCCTGGTTCGCGATCAGCGTCTGGCCGCGTTTCGACAGCAGGTAGTCGACCCACAGCTTCGCGGCGTTCGGGTTCTTCGCCTTCTTCGACACCGTGGCGAGACGGCTCACGACCTGCGTGTAGTCCTTCGGAAACACGTAGCCGATCGACTTGTCCTTCTTCGCCTTTGCATAGGCATACGAACCGATGATGTTGTAGCCGATCAGGTTCTCGCCCGACGAGATGCGCTCCATCATCGCGCCCGTGCTCGACTGCAGCTTCGGGCCGGTCGCGCCGATCGCCTTCACCAGTTCCCACGTGACCTTCTCGTTCACGTGCGCGTCCTGGGTCAGATAGTTGAAGCCGACGCCCGATTTCTCGATGTCGTAGGTCGTGACCTTGCCCTTGAACTTGTCGGCCTGCGTGGTGAGCAGCTTGATCAGGTCGGCGCGCGTCGTCGGCACTTCGTTCTCGGGGATCAGCCGCTTGTTGTAGACGATCGCGAGCGGCTCGAACGTCGTGCCGTACGCCTGCTTCTGGTACTGCGCCCATTGCGGCACGTTCGGGCTTTCGGGCGAATCGTAGGACGCCATCAGGCCGTCGTTGACGAGCTTGACCTGCAGGTCCATCGCCGAGCTCCACAGCACGTCGGCGCTGGTGCTGCTCGCCGCGTTCTCGCTGATGTAGCGGTTGTACAGCTCGGTGCTGTTCATGTCGTTGTACTCGACCTTCACGCCGTACAGGCTTTCGAAGTCCTTGATCAGCGGACGCACGAGGCCCGTGTCGGTGGTCGAGTAGACGATCAGCTTGCCTTCCTTCTTCGCGGCGTCGATCACGCCCTGGTAGTTCCCCGGGTAGCCGGCCGGAACCTGCGCGGCGGCGCTGCCGGCGGCAGTGCCCAGAACGATCGCCAGCGCGACGGCGAGTTGCTTCGGTGCAAACGGCATGTCTTCCTCCAGTGATGCGTGGGTTTTGTTCGAGTGACGCGGATGTTAATTGCGGGGCACTTTCAGCCTGCTTTCATTCCGGTGCGCAATCGCGCCGTTCGTGTCATGGATTTCCCGAGGTCGACGCGGCGCCGGCCGCGGGTTTCGCGGCGCGCGGCAGGGCTTGAAAGGTGGGCGACGCGGGGGCGCGGGTTACGCGGAAGTGGCCAGCAGTTGGCCGAGGAGGCGGCCGCCATGCCGCGCGTGGGCGGCCGTCAGCGCGGCATAGCCCACGACGACGCCCGCTTCGCGGCGGGCGCTTCGACAGAAGCCGCGGATCGGTTGCAGCTCGACGCCGGCCGCGCGGGCTTGCGCGACATACGTGGCATCGTCGATGCCGGGCGGCAGCCACAGCACGAAATGAAAGCCCGCGTGCTCGCCGGTCACCGAGTAGCGGCCGCGGGCATGTTTCTCGAGCTGGTCGAGCACGATGTCGCGCCGCTGGCGGTACGCGTGGCGGGCGGCGCGCAGGTGCTTCGCGAAATCGCCTTGACCGATGAAGCGGGCCAGCGCCAGTTGGGGCGCGACGCCGACCGAGCGCGCGGTCGCGTGCCACACGGCGGACAGCGCCGGCCGCAGTGCCGACGGCACGATCATGAAGCCGATGCGCAGCCCGGAAAACAGCGTCTTGTTGAACGATCCGCAATAGATCACGCGGTCGCACGCGTCGAGCGATTTCAGCGCGGGCAGCGGGGCGGTCTGGTAGCTGAATTCGCCGTCGTAGTCGTCCTCGATGATCCACGTGCGGTTGCGCTGCGCCCAGTCGAGCAGTTCGAGCCGGCGCGAGACCGACATCGTGACGCCGAGCGGCGCCTGATGGGCCGGCGTCACGTAGGCGGCGCGCGCATCGGGATGGCGATTCAGCGATGCGGTGTCGATGCCTTCCCGATCGACCGGCACGTCGATCACGTTCGCGCCCGCGATCGTGAAGATCTGCCACGCCGACGCATAGCCGGGGTCCTCCATCAGCACCGCCGAGCCGGGCGCGAGCAGCGTGCGTGCGACGAGGTCAATCGCGTGGCGGATGCCGGTCGTGATGACGATGTCGCCGGCCTCGCACGGGATGCCGCGGTATTCCCGCAGGTACGCGGCGATCTCGGCGCGCAGGCTTTCGACGCCCTGTGCCGGTGTCGCACCGAGATCGTCCGCCGTTGCGGCGAGCAGGCTGGCGCCGAGCGCCTTCTTCCATTGCTGCATCGGCAGCAGGCCGGGATCGGCGAGCCGCGCGACGAACGGGACGCCCGGACGCACGCCGTGCTCGGGCTCGGCCGGGGCGGTGGGTGCGGGGGACGCGATGGCGGCGGGGAGCGGGTTGCCGTCTCGCGACCGCGCGGCCGCGCGCAGATAGCTGTCCGGCACCACCGCGCACACGTGTGTGCCGGAGCCTTGCGTGCGGGCGATGTAGCCCTCGGCGCACAGGATGTCGTACGCCGCTTCGACGGTGCCGCGCGCGATGTCCCAGCGCGCGGCCAGCGTCCGGCTGGATGGCAGCGGACTGTCGCCGGGCAGCAGGCGTTTCAGGATCGCGTCGCGGATCGTGTCGGCGATGCATTCCTGCTTCGAGTGCGGGCTGCCGCCCGACAGCCCCGCAGGGCGCGGCAGGTCCAGCGGAATCGCGGCTTTGCCTCGCGGCATAGTGGTCCAGTCGACAGTCGATTTAATGGTCCTTCAGCTTATATCACTTTCGCCTTAGATTGCTGTCGACCCACTCATCCGTCCGATCCGGACTTACCGCATGAAGACGCGTTCATTACCCCGCCGGGGCTGGCTGTTCCTGTTGATGCTCGTCGTGTGCCTGCCGCGCGTCACGATCGACGCGTACCTGCCGTCGCTGCCCGCGATGGCGGATGCGCTGCACGGCACCGACGCGCAGCTGCAACTCACGCTGACCCTCTACATGGTCGGCTATGCGCTGTCGATGCTGGTGTCGGGGCCGCTGTCCGACCGCTACGGCCGACGGCCGGTGCTGCTCGGCGGCCTGTGCGTGTACGTCGTCGCGAGCGTCGCCTGCGCATGGTCGACCAGCATCCCGGCGCTGATCGCCGCGCGCATGTTCCAGGCGCTGGGCGGCTGCAGCGGCACCGTGATCGGCCGCGTGATCGTGCGCGAGCGCTTTCCGGCCGCGACGCAGGCCACGATGCTCGGCCATATTTCGGCGGGCATGGCGCTGTCGCCGGTGGTCGCGCCGCTGGCCGGCAGCGCGATTGCCGAGTGGCTCGGCTGGCGCGGCGTGTTCGGCTGGCTGGCGGCGGGCGGGCTGGTCGCGACCGCGATGGTGCTGCGCTACCTGCCCGAGACCCGCGAGCGCGACGCGCGGCCGGCCGCCGGCGCGGGGCTGCTGCGGACCTACGCCGGCCTGCTGCGCGAGCGGCGGTTCCTGCGCTATTCGCTCGCGATCAGCTTTGCTTACTGCACCTACTATCCGTTCATTGCGGAATCGTCGACGCTGTTCCAGCGGCACATCGGCGTGTCCGGCCCGGTCTATGCGGCGATCTTCGGCGTGACCGTGCTCGGCTACCTGATCGGTTCGAGTGCGTTCGCGCGGACCAGCACGCGCCGGACGGCCGATTCGGTCATCGCGGCGGCGGCGGCCGTCAATCTGGTCGGCACCGCCGTGCTGTGGGTCGGCGGCGCGCTCGCGCCGGCTTCGGTGACGGCGCTCGTCGCGCCGATGTTCGTCGTGATGATCGCGGTCGGGATCGCGATTCCGGCCTGCCAGTTCGCGGTGATGCAGCCGTACACGAAGATCGCCGGCACGGCGTCGGGGCTGTTCTTCTTTATCCAGATGGCGATCACGGCCGCGTGCGGCGGCGTGCTGGCGTGGCTATCGGACGGCACCGTGCATCCGATGATCGTCGTCACGGTCGGCGCGAGCGTCGCGTTCGTCGCGGTGGTGGCCGGTTTCCGCGAGCGGCGCGTGACCGGCGACGCGCGCATCGTGGCGCGCAACCAGCCTGCTGCCGACCGCTGAGTCGCTGCGGCCGGCATCGCGCGCGGCGGCTTCGCGACACCCGCGCAACCCGTGTTTGCGCGAGGCGTGGAGACGGAAAGGATCATGTAATGTAGCGGGCTGTCGCTGACCTTACCGGAATCCCCATGCGTGTGCTGCTCGTCGAAGACAACCCGAACCTGGCCCAGTCGCTGAACGATGCGCTGAGCGCCGCGCGCTTCGCGGTCGATCACATGGCCGACGGCGAGGCGGCGGACCACGTGCTGCGCACGCAGGATTACGCGCTGGTGATTCTGGACCTCGGGCTGCCGAAACTGGACGGGCTCGAGGTGCTGCGACGACTGCGCGCGCGCCGCAACCCGGTGCCGGTGCTGATCCTCACCGCGCACGGATCGGTCGAGGACCGCGTGAAGGGGCTCGATCTCGGCGCCGACGACTATCTCGCGAAGCCGTTCGAGCTGACCGAACTCGAGGCGCGCGCCCGCGCGCTGATCCGGCGCAGTCTTGGGCACGAGCATTCGCGCGTCGAGTGCGGGCCGCTTTCGTACGACAGTATCGACCGCAGCTTCCATCTCGCGGGCGAGCCGCTGTCGCTCACGCCGCGCGAGCGCTCGGTGCTCGAGGTGCTGATCCTGCGCAACGGCCGCGCGATCAACAAGGACACGCTGTCGGAGAAGATCTTCGGGCTCGACGAATCGGTCAACGCCGATGCGATCGAGATCTACGTGTACCGGTTGCGCAAGAAGCTGGAGAACACGGGCGTCGCGATCGTCACGCTGCGCGGGTTGGGCTATCTGCTCGAAGCGAAGGCGAAAGGATGACCCGCCCGAACCTGCGCGCGCAGGTCGCGCTGTGGCTGCTGCTGCCGCTGCTGGGCCTGCTCGCGCTCGACTCGTGGCTCACGTACCAGCGTGCGATGAGCGCCGCGCACGTCGCGTTCGACCGCACGCTGTCGTCGTCGCTGAAGTCGATCCGCGAAGGCGTGCGGCTCAACGACGGCGAGATCGAGGTCGACCTGCCGTATCTCGCGCTCGAAATGCTCGAATCGAGCGACGGCGGCAAGATCTACTACCTGATCCGCGAGGACAACGGCCACACGATCACCGGCTATCCGGACCTGCCGCTGCCGCAGGGCCGCGACGCGGGCGACGGCGCGTTGTTCGTCACGCGGTACTACGACGTCGTGTATCGCGGCGAACAGTTGCGGATGGCCGCACTGCGCATCCCGGTGCACGACGTGCCGACCGCGCAGTCGCGCATCGTGTGGGTAATGGTCGGCGAGACGATCGAGGCGCGCCAGGCGCTCGCGCGCGAGATCCTGATCGGGTCGCTGTTGCAGGAAGGGCTGCTCGTCGTGCTGGCGCTCGGGATCGTGTGGCTCGGCGTCGGCCGCGGGCTGCGGCCGCTGAACCGGCTGTCGGCCACCGTCGCCGCGCGCAGCGAGGACGACACGACGCCGCTCGACACGGGCGCGATGCCGAGCGAACTCGCGCCGCTCGTCGATTCGATCAACCAGTACATCGGCCGCACGCAGCGGATGCAGGTGGCGCGGCGGCGCTTCTTCGCCGATGCGGCCCATCAGTTGAAGACGCCGCTCGCGGCCGTGCAGGCGGGCGTCGAACTCGCGCTGCGGCCGGACGAGCAGCCGCGCGCGAACGTGCATCTGCGGCGCGCGAACGGCGCGGTGCGGCAGGCCGCGAAGATCGTCCAGCAACTGCTGTCGCTGTCGCGGCTCGATTCGGACAGCGGCCATGCGGTCGCGCACAAGCCGGTCGCGCTGCACCGGCTTGCCCGCAGCGTGACGCTCGACTGGTCGCCCGTCGCCCGCGCGCGCGACATCGATCTCGGCTTCGAACACGAGGCCGACGTCGACGTGCTCGGCCAATCCGACTTGCTCGGCGAGATGATCGGCAACCTGATCGACAACGCGATCCGTTATGCGGGCGACCATGCGGTGATCACGGTGCGTATCTCGCGCGACGGCGAACAGGCGCGGCTCGACGTGATCGACAACGGGCCGGGCATTCCGGCCGACGAACGCGACGCGGTGTTCGAGCGCTTCCATCGCGGCAGCAAGACGCAGACGGTCGAAGGCACCGGGCTTGGGCTGTCGATCGTGCGGGAAATCGCGCGCGTGCATCAGGGCAGCGTGACGCTGGCCGATGCGGCCGGCGGCGGCCTCGTCGTGACGATCCGGCTGCCGGCGGCGGCGAGCGACGCGATGGCGCGCGCCGCGTGATCGGACGCGACGAGACGGCGCGTGAAGGGAATGCGGGGCGCTGTCCGGCTCCGGCTCAATCGCCGAAGCCGATCTCCGCTTCGACCGGCTGCCCGACTTCGAGCCACGCGCCCGCGCCTGCGATGACGATCGCGTTGATGCCGAACGTCAGCGCGCCGTCGTAGTTCGGGTTCGCGCGATAGGTCTGCATCGTGTCGGTCGGCTCGTGCGGCCATGCCGGATCGGGTGCGCCGGTGGCCTGGTCGATCGTCGGCATCGGGCAGCGCGTGCACAGCTTCACGAGCCGCAGCCGCACCGGCGTATCGCCGTCGACGTCGAGATGCTCGACGAAATCCTCTTCGTACGCATCGAGATCCGACACGACGATGTTCGGCCGGAAGCGGTTCATCGGAATGGCCGGCGCGCCTTTCGCGGCGAGCCGCGCGTTCAGGTCGTCGAGCGACGACTGGCCGATCACCAGCAGCGGATAGCCGTCCGCGAACTGCGTATGCGTATCGATCTCGCCGGTCCATTTGCGGTTGCAGCCGCGGCGCGCGTCGGGGCCGAAGCGTGCGAGCTTCGTCGGCACGCCGAGGAATTCGGTGAGCCATGCGGCCGTGTCGGCGCCGGTGTCGATCGCGTCGACGGTGTCGCGCCACACGGTCGCGGCCATCTTCGGCGTGGCGGGCGTCGCGTCGCCATCGAGCGGCGTGCGGATTTCCGGCATGCCCGGCGCGTTCAGCACGAGTGCATCGCCGTCGAGCGTCGGGCGGATCAGCGCGAGGCGCGGGTGCGTGCGCTGCGTGAGCATCTGCCCGTGCGGATCGGTGATCAGCCAGTGGCGGTCGTACGCGAGGCCCGTTTCCAGCAGTTGCGCGCGTGTCAGCGCGATGCCGGCGCAGGATTTGATCGGATAGACGAAGAGTTCGGTGATGGCTGGCATGACGCTGGCTGAAGGCGGGCTGATCGAAGCGCGATTGTGCCAGATCGTGCCGCAGCCGTTTGGGCGGCTGCGCGCCGCCCGCGCTCGTCACGCGAGCGGGAAGCCCGTGTCGAAGGTCGTGCGTACGTCGAGCGGCTGGCGCAGCAGCCCGGCCTTCAGGTAGAAGTCGGCCGTGCGCTGCTGCCCGGCGATCACCGGCGCGTCGATCGGCAGCCAGCGCGTGCCGCGGCGCTCGAATTGCAGCTTCGCGGCGGCCGGCGGAATGCCGATGATGCGCGCGAGCGCCGCCGAATACGCGTCGACGTGCCGGTACGACCAGGCCTGCGCGCGCACGACGCGCCGCAGGAAATCGTGCAGTACGTCGCGTTTCGATGCGATCGCCGCGTCGGTCGCCGCCAGATAGCTGAGGCCCGACCACAGCCCGCGGCCGTTGACCAGCACGCGCGCGCGGCCGCTCGTTTCGGCGAGCGCGGTATAGGGCTCCCAGGTTGCCCACGCGTCGATCGAACCGGTGGCGAGCGCCAGCATCGTGTCGGCCGGCGGCAGGAAGCGGAACGACACGGCATCGGGCGGCAGGCCGGCCGCGTCGAGCGCCTTCAGCGTGACGAAATGGCCGATCGAGCCGCGCGTGGTGCCGATGCGCTTGCCTTTCAGGTCGGCCGCGCCTTTCAGCGCGGCGTCGGGCTGCACGAGCACGGCCGTGCCGTACGGATCGGAACGGTTCGCGCCGATCACCTTGATGCGGGCGCCCGATGCCAGCGCGAAGATCACCGGCGCGTCGCCGATCGGCCCGCAGTCGACGGCGGCCGCGTTCAGCGCTTCGGCGAGCGGCGCGGCGGCAGGAAATTCGGTCCACGCGATGTCGTACGCGAGGCCGTTCAGTTCGCCGGCCGCTTCGAGCAGTGCGCGCAGCCCGCCTTTCTGGTCGCCGGCGCGCAGCAGCGGGCGTGCGCCCGATTGCGCGCGCACGACGGCGGGGGCGGCGGCGATCGTGGCAAGGGCGCTCGCCTGGGCGAGGAAGTGGCGTCGGGTCGGATTCATCGTGAAGTTCGGTTGAGGGAAGGGTTCATGAATTCAATGCGGGAGCCCGGCTTGTACGTCGCGCACGGGTTCCCGATCGACGCGCAGCAGCAGTGCGGTCAGCGCGTCGCCGCGGGTGGCCGGCGTGGACGGCCGGACAGCCGCCGTATCCGAGCGGCACAGCAGGTCGGCGTCCGACCAGCCGGCGCTGCCCGGCAACGCACGCGCGCGCAGCCAGCCGCGTCGATCCGCAAGCAGTTGCGTGCCGCCGAGCGCATCGGGCGCGACGCCGGCAATCGTCGCGAACGCGCGCCACGCATCGACGGTCGTCGCGACGCAGTTCGCACGCGAGCCGGTCGACGATGGCACCGACACCCCGTTTTCGGTGACCAGCAAGGTCTGCCAGCGCGCGTCTTCCTGCGGTGGCGTCGCGCCCGGCGCAAGCGCGACGACGCGCACGCGCTGGCCTTCGCGCCAGCGCTCGAGCGCTTGAGGCGCGGCGTCGCCGCACCGCACGTCGAGGGCCGGCAGCGGGACCGGCACCGGCCACGCGCCTTCTGCCTGCGCGCCGCTGCCGGCAGCCAGCGCTTTCAGGTAGTCGAGCACGGCCCAAGTGTCCTGCGGGCCGAGGGTCGCCGCAAAGCCGGGCATCGTCGGCGCGCCGTGCTCGTTCTGCGTGCCGTGGCGCACGCGCCAGAACAGTTCGCCGTCGAGGCGACGCGCGAGCAGCGCGCCGGCGAAGGTCGGCGGCCAGTGCGCGAGCGTGGCCGCGAGCGGCCCTTCGCCGCGTCCGTCCGTGCCGTGGCAGGCCGCGCAATGTTGCGTGTACAGGTGCGCGCCGCGCATCACGTTCGCTACGGAAAACGGCGCGGGATCGCGCTGAAAGCTGGTCGGCACGGCCGGCGCGAGCCACAGCGACGCAGGTGGCCACGGCGCGAACCACGCGACGGCCAGCGCGGCGATGGCCGACGCGATATGCCACTTGCGCGAAGCCAGCGCGGTGCACGCGAGCACGACGGCCAGCGCCGTCGCGCCACAGGCGAGCGCGAGCTGCCGCGTGAGCCCCGCGTCGATGCGCAGCGTCTCGAGCGCGATGCGATGCGCCCACGGCCACGCGGCCTGTCCCTCGGCGTCGCCGGTCAGGCCGATCGCGTGCAGCCCACGCGCCAACGCGATTTGCGCGCGATACAGCAGTTGCAGGAACGCGATGGCCCAGTCGGCGAACGGCGGCGCGTTCATCGCGCGCGTCCCCGGCGGATCGCGGTCAAACGTCGAACGGCATCCGGCATCTACCAGCTCGCATCGAGCCCGAGATGCCGCAGCGCGTCGTGCCGCAATTCGGCGAGGCGCGGGTCGCCGCGATGGCGCGGGTAGGGCAGGTCGACGCGCAGTTCGGCGACGATCGTTGCCGGGCGCGGCCCGAACACGATCACGCGCTGCGCGAGGAACAGCGCTTCTTCCACGTCGTGCGTGACGAGCAGCGCGGAGAAACCGTCGCGTTGCCACAGCGCGGTCAGCTCGGCCTGCATCGTGAGCCGCGTCAGCGA